>CAYNPH010000037.1:0-88798 GCA_964399035.1 uncultured Desulfurococcaceae archaeon | reverse complement strand
ATCGAGTGCCCTACGTTGAGTGATGAGTACTTAGTGGAGATAATTACGGAGGAGATCATGAAGCACATCCTTGACGGGTACGACATGGTTGTTATTGATAGCGTGACGCCCCTCATGAAGATCCTTGGCTCCTACGCTAAGAAGAGGGCCTGGCTCCACACCGTGGTCTACAAGATCGCTTCAGCGCAGAACGTCACCGTCCTCATGGTGTGCGACACGCTCGTCAAGCACGACCCTGACGTCGCGCTCCTCGAGTACCTTGCTGACGCGGTGATTAGGCTTGAGTTCGACCCTGACTCGGTGTTCCCTAGGAGCTTACGCGTCCTTAAGTTCAGGACGAAGCATGTTCCTTCATTCCCGATATACTTCTACATAACTTCCGAGGGCATACACGCCATAAACGCTGTGAGTGAGGAATTCGCTAGGAAGCTGAGGTCACGTAGGAAGGAGTTAGTTATTACTGAGGAACCCGCCATCAAGCTTCTCGGCCCTAAGTTAAGGCCCGGCACGCAGATCTCGATAATAGTGAAGCACCCTGCGACGGGGCTAGGGCTGTTCCACAAGTACCTAGTCCTGAAGATCGGGCTTGAGTCCCTAAGGAAGGGTGTTAAGGTAGGCATAGTGTACTTCGGTAAGGAGAAGGCGCATAAACTGCCGGAGGAAGGCGTCATAGGTAAGGTACTCAAGGGCAAGCTCACGGAAATAATAGCTGACGTCATGCAGGAGCAGACACCGCGGGACTGGGGAAGCCCGGTCTCGGATCCGAGGCTAGCTGACGTGCTGGTGGTTAGCGGGTATGAGAGGCTCGTGGAGCTCTACGGGCTTGAGGAGGTCAACAAGATGCTGGCGGCCTACCACGTGATCGACTCTAAGCTAGGCCTGATAACGTTCCGCATATTCAGGACCTCCCCCTCAATACCTAACCCGCCCTCCTCTATGATGACGTTAAGCGACATTGTCCTCGAGGTCACGCTTAATGAGGAGAGGGAGTGCTTTAACCTACGCATAGTTAAGGGTGAGCACGCCCTCCGCCCCGTAACGATACTTGACACGGAGCTCAGGTACGCCGTAGAGAAGCTAAGGCAGGAGTTCGAGGGGGTTGTCCGCGAGTTAATGAGGAGTAAGGAGGGGGTGAGAGGGGGTGGTAGGGAATAATGACAAAACGCTGAAGGAGGCTTTAAGGAAGCACATAATGAGCGTAGCCCCAGGACTACTCCTAACCCTCGACGTCTACTCCCTGAGGATGTACGGCAGTAAGTTCGTGGATATCTGTGTTAAGGACATGGAGAAGTGCGGCGACATAGTGAGGGAGGCCTGCAAGGACAAGATAATGGCTGACATAATGGTGAATATACTCATTAAGAAGCAAATGGAGTCAAGCGAGAAGAACATGACGAAGAAGTAGGCTTTACCTTAAATATAGTCAGGCAATTACCCCTCTACCCCTTCGCTCTTAAGGAGCTTCATTACCTCCTCATGAGACGGTATCGCGTTTGACCCTAACCTAGTCACTTTTATTGCCGCGACCGCTAACCCGTACCTCACAGCGTCCTCGAGGCCCCACCCCCTCGAGAGGGCGGTGAGTAGTCCTGAGGCGAACGCGTCCCCGGCACCCGTGGCGTCCTTAACTCTGGGGACGTGGTATGCCTTAAACCTCCTGCTCATGTCGTCTGAGGCCACGTAAACGCCTTCGGCACCCATCTTCACGATCACTACCTCGGGGCCCAGCGACCTTATCTTCGATGCCCCCTCCTCAACACTCGACGCCTTCGTCAGGGTTAAGCACTCCTCCGCGTTAACGAACACTATATCTACTAGCTTGACCAAGCTCCTCAGGGCGTGGAGCCCTTTCCTGCACAGCACCCTGCCGGGGTCCCACGATATGTACTTCCCTAGCTCCCTAGCGCGGGCGGCTACCTTGAGGGACGTGTCGGGCCTTAGGCTGGCTATGTGCACGTACCTGCCCCTCTCAATGACCCTCACGTCCACGTCATCCGGCTTGAGATCCTCGGCCACGCCCTTGAAGCCATAGAGCGCTATCCTCCCGTCCCTGTCTATTATGACCACCGTGAAGCCCGTGGGGCCTATCCCTATCCTTATGCCCGATATGTCTACCCCTTCACGCATTAAGTGGTCTACCGCCGTCCTCCCGAAGCTGTCGAGCCCCACCTTAGCTATTACGGCGGAGGTCCCGCCCAACCTCCTAACACCTATGGCTACGTTAGCCGCTGAGCCACCGACGCCGCGCGACTGATCCTCAATGACCGCCTCCTCGTCGGGGCCCGCGAAGTGCGAGACCGTGAAGCGCAGATCCATGAGCACGTGACCGACCGTCACTACGTCGAAGTACTTGCTTGCGTGGGTGCTCATGGCTTGCTAGGTCACCCCTTAACCTCCTTCACAGCCTCCTCGGGGTCGAGGCCCTCGTGCACGACCTTAATTATGGCCCTCGCCATCCCGACGGGGTCGCGGTGCTGGAACACGTTCCTGCCAACCACGACTCCCTTACCGCCCGCCAGCATCACTGCCTGCACGTCCCTCAGGAAGTCTATCGGCTTAGGCCTTGAGGGCCCGCCACTCATCAGTACCGGCACCCCCGAAGCAGCCCTAACCACTTCGGCGAAGGTCTCCTTGCTCCCGGTGAAGTACGTCTTGATTAAGTCAGCACCTGACTCGGTAGCGGCCCTAGCACCGTACCTAACGACCTCGACGTCGTACATGTTGCTTATTGCGGGGCCCCTAGGGTACGCGAGCTGGAGGCAGGGGAGCCCGTAAGCCTCGGCGGCCGACCTGACCGCGAACCACCTCTCCAGCATTTCGTCCTCGTACTGACTGCCCCAGTACACTGTTGCGGCGACCGCGTCAGCCCCTAGTGCGATGGCGTCCTCCACGTACCCGAAGACGCTCTGCCTCAACCTCTCCTCCTTAGGCCTTAGGTTGGTTTTGCTCGTAACCTTAATTATCGCCGCAACCTTACCTCCCCAGATGTCGTGCGTTAACCTAGCTATGCCGGGGAGCATCATGATCGCGTCAACGCCTGCCTCAACTACCTTCTCTATTATGACCCTCGGGTTAACCCTCTCGGGCGGGAAGTCCTTAGGGCCATGCTCCACGCCGTGGTCGAAGGCGAACACCACGCCCTTACCGTCGGGAAGTATCCTTGACATCCTAACACGCTTCCCGACACTCGCGTATGCTGGGAGCACCCCACCATCCGCCGTGCCTAATCACCTCAACGGTGAAGCTGTTGGAGTAGTTAATAAACACTTCCACGTAGAGATTCAAAGGTAACCTTAAAGTAGGGATGGGGTCACAAACTAAAAACCAAGTTGCCAGATCCTCACGCCGGTTTGAAGAACTTCCCGCCACATGGGGGGCGTGAAGGGTCCTCCACGCTCCTCTCTATAGCGTAGCAGTACCGTCTGGTGATTTCATAGAACGCGCATTCCTCGCAATTCACCTGCTTCTCTTTGCTTTCAAGCATCCTACGCATTATCTCCTTGATGCTCGTGTCAACTAACTCCTCTACGAAGGCGCTAAAGTCCTTCTTGCCAAGCAACTTGGCGAGCGTTCCGGCCTCCATCTCAGCGTAAACATTCAGGTTAATTGATTTTTCCTCGGGGTTCTTAACTATGGTGAATATCATCTTCATGTAGTTCTCTGAGTCTGGTAGCGCCTCGTAAACCACCGTATTGCCTTCGCTAATAACCCTAAACTTCACCCAGTACCTCTTCGTCATGCCCCACTTAACCCACCTGAACACTACCTCATACTTCCCTTCCTCCACAGGAACGATGGACTCCACATACTTGCTTAAGCCAAGGAAGTTCTCCGGGTGCTTTAAGGACTTTATGAAATCCTCAGGGAGCATCCTTACTTTCCGTGTTATTGAATGCCTTAGCATTTTGCGAAGTACCTCGCTTAACTACTTCATTAATTAATGGTTTCCTTCATATTTTTAAGTATTTTGCTTTGACACACTATGTCGGAAATATAATATTTAAACTACTTAGTTTAGAAATATTAGGAGTGAACACGCAGGTAGTTATTATAAATACTTGAAAAGAAACCTGTTAAACCCTAGCATTACGTTAGCAACATTTGACCCACGTGCAAACCGGTAGGCATCGAGGAACCCCGCGTTTAACGCCCCCTGAACGTTGGCTTCGTTGTCATCTACGAAGACGGCTTCGTGGGGCTCTACCTTGAGTAGCTTTACGGCTGCTTCGTAGATGTGCTTGTCCGGCTTGCAGTACCCGACTAGGTCGCTCGTGATGACGGTGTCGAAGTACTTTAGGAGTCCGTCCCTCTCCATGGTTGCTAGGACGCATTCGTGGCACCAGTGGTTCGACACAAGGGCTATCCGTAGTCCTGCGTCCGCCGCTATCGTGAGTAGTTGCTCCGCCCATGGCAATGGCTCCGTGTTTAGGATTACTTGGGCCTTCATAATGGCCTCAAGTCCCTTCACCACGCTTGGTTTTGGCGTGACGCCGTGCTCGGCTAGTACATGTGCGGCTGCGTACCCTATTTCCTGCTCGACCGGGCCCTCCAGGGACCATGACTTCATGGCGTTGCCTACGCTCTCCATGCTTGCGTCACTCACCCCGATCCTCAGGAGGTACTTGAGGATCGCTGTCCTGAGGGACTCCCGGAAGTCCTTGGACTCGGCGTAGAGCACGCCGCCGTAGTCTATTAGTAAGGCCCTCGCTCTCTGGCCGCTCAATGCTTTTACCTCCTAGGTGCAGTGACGTGTTCCGCGACCCGCTAACTTCCGCCTTACTTTACCCTGCGCTTAAGGTTCCTCGCTATCCAGTCGCCGCTGACGGTCTCTAGGAACGCCTTAAGGAGTTTCGCCGCGTTGGCCGCGTCATTGAGGTTTAGGGTCTCCACGGGTGAGTGCACGTACCTCGTCGGGACGGATATCGTTCCTGCGGGGACTCCGTCCTTGGTGAGCTGTATTATCGATGCGTCCGTGGTCCCTCCCGTGAGCACCTCCAGCTGGTAGGGTATGCCTTCACGCTTCGCCACCTCTATCAGGAGGTCCCTTATCGCTGGGTGCGTTATTAGGCCCGTGCCCTTCCTCCCGTCCATCACCTTGATCGCCGGCCCCTTCCCTATCCTGGTTATGTAGTCGTGTTCTTCGACGCCGGGCATGTCTGAGGCTATGGTAGTGTCCAGCGCTATGCCTAGGTGCGGCGTTATGGAGAACGCGGCGACCCTGGCCCCCTTAAGCCCGACCTCCTCCTGAACCGTGGCTACGGCGTACACGTCCACCCCGTGCTCGTTGAGGGTTCTTAGGGCTTCGATCATGACGGCTAACCCGACCTTGTCGTCGAAGCCCCTACCAGTGACGATGTCCGGGTTCCCTAACCTAGCCACGTCCCTCTCAATGACCGCGACCGCGCCGGGCGTGATCCCCATTCCCTCAGCCTCCTCACGGCTCGATGCCCCGACGTCAATGAAGAGGTCGCCTATGGGGATGACTTGCTTCGCCTCCTCGGGCTTCATGACGTGCGGGGCCTTGCACCCGATAACCCCACGTATTAAGCGCCCGTCCAGCGTCTTGATGATCACGCGCTGCCCTGGAAGTATCCTGTCGACCCACCCGCCTATGGGGGCGAATTTCAGGAATCCTTCCTTAGTGACGTGCCTGATCATTAACCCGATCTCGTCCATGTGTGCTGCGACCATGACGCGTCCTTCGCCGCGCCCCCTCTTAACGGCTATGACGTTGCCTAACGCGTCAACCCAGACCTCGTCGCTGAGTTCCTTGAGATCCTCAATAACTAGTTCCCTCACCTCATCCTCGAATCCCGGTGGTGAGGGTTTCGAGCAGTACTTGATTAGTGATTGAAGAATTGAGTCCTTACTCACGCGTGACTCAGGCACTTTCAACGCACCGATGAGGTTAGGTACGGGGAA
The DNA here is from genome assembly GCA_964399035.1 of uncultured Desulfurococcaceae archaeon. Taxonomy (GTDB): domain Archaea; phylum Thermoproteota; class Thermoprotei_A; order Sulfolobales; family NBVN01; genus WAOL01. Next base: position 82,876 of record CAYNPH010000037.1, on the reverse strand, counting down.
GAAAATTAACTTACCGTATCTAAGCAATACTTGAGGGTAAGGGATGGGGATGCCAGCCATCATTAAGGTGGTTTCGGTAGTTAGGAAACGCGGTAAGACAACCCTGCTTGAATGCATGGTAAGGGAGTTGAAGATGAGGGGATTCCGCGTCGCCACCGTCAAGCACGCGCACACAGGGATAGGTGTCCTAGGGGACAGCGGCAGGTTCCTCAAGTCAGGTGCCGACGTGGCCGTCGCGGTCTCAGGCAAGATGATGATGAAGTGCGAGGTCATGAGGAAGGAGCTCGAGTTGGAGGACGCGCTAAGGTCGCTACCCGACGACATCGACGTGGTGCTCGTGGAGGGCTTCAAGGAATGCCCTATCGGGGCACCCATCCTCATCATTAACGACGCCGACGAGCTACTCGAGTACATGAGTCGCTACGGCGTACCAGCATGCATTGTCTGCCCTTCGAGCGCTAGGGGTAGCGTCAAGGAACTGCTCGCCAGCGAGGGACTTCACGAGGTTCCCGTCATAGTTAAGAACAACTTAAACGAGTGCGAGGACGTTCTCACCCTCTTCGTTCCCTAGGATTGGGCATTGAATGCTGTTGCCCATACCCAATGCTACTTAAACTCGCTAGCTTCTCTGCCATCTAAACTTGACCGCCCTCGTTTCGGGACCCCGCATGAATACTGTCTTTAGGAGTGGTGGGGTCGCGAAGTTCGTTACGATCGTTATGAGTAGCGCCGCTAGGTAGGCTTCAGGGCCTAGGATGCCGCTGGTGTAGGCGAAGTAGGCGGCCACGATACAGAATTCCGCCCTAGGGAATAAGCCCGTACCGATCCTTAACGCGGCCCTGGCCGGGTACCCTATGAGGAAGGAAGTTAATCCGCCACCCATTAACTTACCGGCGAAGGCTGCCCCTATCATCGCGGCGTAGAATAGGGCGTAGTGCGGGTTCAGGGCCGTACGCACGTTTATCGCTGCGGCCGTCGTCATGAAGAAGAGCACCGAGAACGGCATCGCTATGGAGCGCACGTTCTCCGCGATTCTTTTGATCCCGCGTGACTCCGAGAACGCTAGGCCGGAGGCGTACGCCACGACCAGGTAGGAGACACCCACGTACTTAACGACGTAGGCCAGTATGGCGAACGTGCCGACCACGAACGCGAAGAGCGAGCCCTCCACCCTCAACCTCCTTGCCTTCCGGGTGATGAAGTTACTTGCCTTATGGAGGGCCACTAGGGTGACGTACCAAGCCACGAGGGCTAGACCAGCACTCTTAACCAGCCCTACGGGGCTGAAGCCCCCCTGCTTAGCTAGGGAGGCACCAGCAACTATCACGATGAGGGCTGCGAGGTCATCCAGCACCGCTATGCCCAGTATGGTCTTGCCCTCCACACTCGTTAACTTCCCTATCTCGATGAGGGTCCTCACCGACAGGGAGACGCTGGTGGCGACTAGTATGGAGCCCACGAAGTAGGCCCTGTCGGGGCTGTACCCGAACGCTATCCCAACCATGTACCCTATGCTGAATGCGGCTATCACCTCACCCACGGTTATGATGCCGTACATTGGGAGGCTACGCATGAACTCCGAGTACCTGGTCTCTAACCCGGCATAGAACAGCAGTAAGCTTATGCCGAACCATGAGAGCGTCTTGACGACCTCGTTAGTCGGGTAAATGTTGAGTAGAGTGGAGCCTAGAACCAGCCCTGCGAGGAGGTCGCCGAGAACGGGAGGCGCCCCCAGCCTAGACAGGGCTTCCTCAGCAAGCTTACCCACGGTTAAGGCTAGGCCGAATGCCAGGAACACACTATACACCAGCTCCTCAGCACCAGGCACCGCTACCCCCTCCAGCCAATACGTATTTGCACCGAGAGTTAAAACGCGTGACGCCCCAACGCGTGAGGAGGTAGCAATTCTTTAAAGTTCGCCCACAAACTTTTACCTGTCCCGGGAATACAGCGTAACTTATCCTTCGGTTTGGAGGGGTACGTGGTTGGAATACAGCGTTACTAGCGTGGCGCTAGGCTTCGGCGTCCTCATCCTCCTATACACGCTGCTGACCCTCGAGATAGTCCACAGGACCGTCGCCGCCCTCTTCACGGCGGCCGTCGTGGTTGTTCTAGACATAGTGCTAAGGTTCGTGGGATTCACCGACCTGATTAACGAGATAGACATGAACACCATACTCCTCCTCATGTGCATGATGATGTTCGTGAGCATCCTCAGCAAGACCGGGATATTCAGCCACGCCTCATCAGCGCTTCTGAGGAGGCTTCACGCCAAGCCATTCACCCTAATAGCCGTTCTCTCCGCCGTAACGGCCACGGTGTCGGCATTCATAGATAACGTGACGACCGTCCTCCTAATATCGCCAGTAATACTCGAGATCTCCAGGAGGTTGAGGATAGACCCGAGGCCAATACTCCTCTCCATAGTCTTCGCCTCCAACATCGGCGGGACGGCCACGCTGATAGGTGACCCGCCCAACATACTCATAGGCTCTAAGGCCGGGTTAGGGTTCAAGGACTTCATCTACAACTTAACCCCGGCAGTAACGATGAGCTTCCTGGCCTTCCTAGGCGTGATGACCGTCCTCCTGCGTGGATGGTTGAGGAGGTACTCGCCGAGCTCAGAGAGCGTTAATGGGTGGGTAACCAGTGTTGATAGGCCCCTCCTCTACAAGGCGTTGATCTCGCTCTCGGTGACGCTCGCCCTCTTCGGGCTTGAGGACGTGTTTGAGTACCCTCCGGCGATACCGCCGATCGTTGGGATAGGGATCCTCTTAATGCTTGCTAGGGGTAGGGTGGGGATAGAGGACGTGCTTTCCGATGTTGATTGGTCCACGCTGGTGTTCTTCATGGCGATGTTCATAGTTATACGGGGCGTTGAGGCCCTAGGCGTGATGGACTTCATAGCAGGGGCGATAATGTCCGTTGCCCGCGGCTACGCGGCCCTCTTAATAATAATCGTTTGGGTTTCAGCCATAGTGTCCGCCTTCGTCGACAACATACCGTTCGTGATGTCCATGATACCCGTGATAGCTAGGATCGCTACCGTCGCCTCAGTGTCGTCGACGCCCCTATACTGGGCCTTAAGCCTAGGCGGGTGCTTAGGCGGTAACGGCACGCTGGTCGGTGCGAGCGCCAACGTCGTCGTCGCGGGTATCGCTGAGAGGCACGGGCACCACATATCCTTCAGGTCATTCCTCAAGTACGGCATGCCCGTGATGACCGTAACTGTCGCTGTCTCCACCGCCTACCTAATCATCAGGTACTGCGTTCTGCATATATAGGAGTGAACACACATACTTACATGGGTGCCCCCCTTAAGGCAGGTTCTCATATGCTCGGCTAGGAGCGACTTAGTCGTTAGGGCGGCTAAGTACGTAGCCACGATGAACCCCAACATGACTTACCACCTAGTCTCCGTGGTCCCCACGCATAGGTCGAGGCTACCGATAACCCCGCTCCTCAGAAACACCTTCGTGAGGATGGCTCAGGAAGCCGTGCATGAGGTGGAGCTGGCCCTCATGGAGCACCGCGTCCTAGCGGTGAGGAAGGCGATACTGTACGGGAGGCCTGAGGAGGAACTCCTCAAGTACGCAGTCACGTACTCCATAGACCTAATAGCGATAACGTCATCGGTGACGGAGTCCCCGCCGAGGGACATCGTAGGCACAGTCACTAAGGCAGTCATAATGCGTGCTCCGACGCCCATATTCGTTTACACGTCAACCTCGCCCCCGCCGCCAAAGGAGGTGAGGAACGTGTCAATCCTAGTTGAGGGTAGGGGGGAGGTGAGCGGTGATAGGGTTAGGGAGGTGCTTGAGTGGCTCACAACCCCGTCCCTGAGGGTTAGGTTACTGTGCTACCACTCAGGCAAGTACTGCTCCGAGATCCTCGAAGCTGCGAGGATCCCGGGTAAGGTTGAGGAGGTTCTGGTGGATCATGTCCCTGGGGGGAAAGAGTACGAGAGGCTCGACTGGGTGGTTAGGAGCGTTGAGGGCGAGCACCTACTTGTGATAGGTAAGGGTGGCGGGCAACGCGTCGCTAAGGGCTTCACCCTCTTAGGTGGGAGGAGGCTCCCACTACGCGAGAACGTCCTCGCAGGACTCTCCCCGGCCCCCGTACTCATGGTTTAAGGCCGCACGCCTTCCTAGCACCCTTAATTCCTCCCTTAAGGCTGAATGCCCTAACACCCTCCTTCCTTAGCATCTCCGCAACTAAGTAGCTGGCGTTGCCGTGCGTGCAGTAGAGGACTACGGTCTTCCCCTTGAACCTACGTAGGTCGCCGGCGTCCCTAATGTGTATGGCTCCCGGGTAGTGCCATTCCTCGTACTCCTTCCTGCTCCTCATGTCCACCACGATAGCGCCTTCGGGGACGTAGTCTATCTCGACGCCGCCCTCCGGCACTGCGTCCAGCGGCGTGTCCTTGAGGAGGTTAAGCACCTTAGCCTCCTTTACCGAGGACTTAACGAGTGACTCGTCAACCCTGCTTAACTCGTTAAGTAACTCACTGACTTTAGCGCGGGTCGTCACCATTGACGGTGCTATGGCGCAGTACTCCGCGACCTTCTCCGAGAGTTCGTACGTCCCTATCCTCCTGGCCCACGCCATGATTTCCTCCTTATCCATGCCGAGCAACGGTCTGAGGATCAGTGTCCGGAAACCTCTCCTTGCGAGCGCCGCCTCTATCGCCGCTAGGTTCCTGAGCGTTTGGCTCGATGCCTGCCCGATGGCCTCACCCGTTACGAGGGCGTCGAAACCCATGCGCTGAGCCAGTAGTGAGGCGGCCTCATACATGAGGGCCCTAAGCACCACCTGCCTATAGTCGCGCCTGACGTTACTGACTATCGCCTCAGCAACCCTCCTGAAGTCAACCACGATGAACCTGGGTGAGTACCCGTGGAGCCACTCCCTAGCGAGTTTCGAGGCGACCTTAAAGGCCTCCTCAGCGCTTCGGGACGACCCCAGCACGAAGTGCAGGAAGTGAACCTCCGCCCCCCTCCTAGCGACGAGCCATGCCGCGACGGGCGAGTCGAAACCCCCGGAGAAAAGTGCTAGGGCCCTGCCCTCAGTGCCTGGGGGTAGCCCGCCCGGCCCCTTAATGCATTCCCTGATGACGTACGCTACCTTACCCCTTACCTCTACCTTCACCTCAACCTCAGGGTTCTCTAGGTCGACCCCGCCCGACTCCGGCAGTAGGAGTTCCCCCACCTTCCTAGCCACGTCGAGGGATGTGAAGTCGTGTTCCCCAACCCTCTTGACGCGGACCGCGAACTTCCTGCCCCTCACATCCCCCTTAACAACCTCCGCAACCTTGGCGGCTAGGTCGTTTAGGCCATCAAAGCTTAGTTCCAGCGCCTCACACACCTTCCCGACGCCGAATACCTTAGCTGAGGCCGTGCCGGCGTCCGGTGGCGCCTCAAGGAATAGGCGTGCACCGTCACGCCATATCCTGAATTCCTTGATGCCGCGCCTGCCCAGCGCGTCCCCCAGCGCCTTCTCAAGGGCCTTGAAGAACCTAGGTCTGGTGCGGCGTGACTTGAGCGGTATCTCCCCGGCAACGGATATTAGGTAGAGGGCGCGCTTACCCTCCTCCGCCTTGCTCTCGCTACTCACGTTCCCTTGACCTCCGGCTTGGGGACGGGGATTCCTTCCTTGAGTATCTTAAGTATGTTTGGTACGTAAGCGACTGAAGGAATAAAGTATATGTCCGTCCCCACATTCAGCACCGCCTGCACCTGCTGGGTTATCAGGGCGGCCTTCATCCCCGCGGCCAGCGCTCCCCCGAAGTCCTCGATGACCCCGTCGCCCACGTGGAGCGCTTCCTCGGGCTCGATCCCGAACTTCCTTAGGGCCTCGTGAAATATTCTCCTGTCCGGCTTGGGGGTGCCTACCTTATCGGCGTATACTTGAGCGTCGAGTAACCGCCCTATACCGACCTTATTCAGTGCCTCCACGGTCTTATCGCTGTGCCAGAAGAGCACGTTACCTATCGTGACGGCTAGGAGACCCTCATCCTTAACGTACTTTACGGCCTCTAAAGCACCCTTGGCGACGAGGGCCTCGGGGCTGACGTTGCTGAACGCCTCGCTAATCACTTCATCAATAACACTCACGTCGGTTCTCAGGGACTTCGCCAAGATCTCCCTAGAAACGCTGACTATGTCCTTACCCTTAGGTATTAAGCCCTTGCGCCTAGCCCTCTTGGCCTCGGCGTACGCGTTAATCACTGCTTCCAGCGCTTCCTGCCCCTTAATGCCTAGCCTCTTGGCGGCGGCACCAGCTATTGATGCGTATATCACGTCGAGCCTCAGCAAGGTATTCCACACGTCGAACGACACCATCACTAAGGTACCCGCCAAGCCAACCACCTCTTGAACTTCGCATCGAGCATTTAACTATTTACGGGGGCTAAGCGTTACTGGCAATGTTCGAAACATTTGTAAAGGATGGTGAAACGCGTTTCCACCTCTGTTGCTACCCGTATTTACGTGTTTTAAAAGGAGAACGAACACGCGTAAGTAACTGGTGAGACATTGCGTAGTGCGGTGCAAGCCGTGGTTGCTGCCCTAATAATCGTAGCCGCGGTAGCGGTGGGCGTGTCAGCCTACGTGCTAATGAACCCAACCACAGTAACATCCACTGTCACCACCACAACCACGGTAACGGTCACCACGACCCCGCCCAGCAACAACTACACGGAAACCCTCAAGCAACTGCGGTCTAGGATAGCGGAGCTAAGGGAGAAGGGGTACGACGTCCTCAAGGCGGAGTACTACCTCCTCTCAGCTAAGTACCTGTGGATGAGTGGGAGGAGGGACGCCGCACTAGAAATGATTAGGGCGGCGGAGGACTACTTGAGGAACCCACCGCTACTACCTGAAGCACGTAACCCCGCCATAAGGTACGAGGTAGTTCCTAACGTCACTAGCGTTGAGCGGGTACCCACCTCCTGGGACTTCGTTCCTTTAAACACGGTCTTCGTCCTCACTAAGGAAGGGTACCTTGAGTACCCCCGCAACGACTACGGCTCATGGAAGTTAAGTTGCTTCATACTGGGAGCTATTGGTAGGGATTCCGAGGGAAGGCTCGTGCTCTACCAAGGGAGGCTACCTATGAAGCCTGAGGAAAACCCGTTTAAGCCTAAGATATACGTCGGTGGGAAGTGGTTCGTGCCAAACATAGTGTTCGCTGGCCCCCTCTACTACAGGAACGGGTCCAACTACGTTGAGGTGTACGAGTACGACCTATCCGGGAGGTATGTTGAGACGCTGAAGTACTACCCAGCCAACAGAACCTGGGTACATGTGATCGCTGAGAGAGGAGGGAGAACCATACTGAGGGTAGTTGCTAGGGGTGAGGGGATACCCATGTGGCTAGGTGAGTGGGGTAAGACCTTCCTAGTGCACGGCGCGTACCCGAAGGCTAAAGGCTTCGACCTCTGGGCCGGGTTCTGGGACGTCGGCCCCATGAACGCGACCATAAGCGTGGGTGGGCGCACGATCCGCGTTACCGGGTACCTCATAGTTGATAGGGCGTCCCACAGGGCATTCCCGATTCAAGGTAGTGAGGTAGGGAACGCTGGCGGGGCGCCGCTGGCGTTCTCCTGCATGGTGATACGTCAAGGAAGCTTAACGATAATGATCACTAACACCTCCAACCCATCACCCGCCAACCCGCCTGCGAGCCCGGAGCATCAAATAAGGATCAACGTACCCTCACTGAACTTCAGTGCAGCAACAACTAACTTCACATTAAGAGATAATGGTGGCTTACAACCAAGCACCTTCACGCTGGTGGCGTGGTTCAAGGGAGGGTACCTGAACTTAACGGGAAAGGCAGTAATTTACTGGCCGAGCAGGTGGCCCACGGGCGCCGGAACCTGGTGGCGTGGCGACTCAGGCTTCTCTTGGGGCAGGGCCTTCATAAGGTGGGAGGGGACTGTGCTGATACATGGGATTACCTTGAGGGTCAATACTTTAGGGATGGGTGAGTTCACCAGGTACTCGCCTACCGCACCTAACCCCACGGCGACCTGCCCCGAGGGAGGTGGGTGTTGGTGCACGTCGACGAAGGGCTGTACCCCCTAACAGGGAGCTTGTTTTTAATGATTTAGGAAAACTCACTCCGGCCACTTAATTATTTTGGCTGGGGTCGCCTTGTACTCCGGTATCCCTGACTCCGGGTCTAAGCGCTTGCCCGTCGTGAAGGTGTTTACTGGGGGGTCGGTGAAGTGATTGTGTATGAATACCACGCCGGGCGGTACTTCCGGGGTTACCTTAACACGTATGGGTGTCGGTATGCTGTAGGGTGTTTTCAGGAGTACTTTCTCGCCGTCCCTCACATCGTACTTTGCGGCGTCCTCCGGGGATATGTGGAGTAGGGATGACCTCTGCTTCAGCGTTAGCTCCATTATCCTCCTGGTCATCGTGCCTGTGTTGTAGTGCGTCATTGACCTCCCTGTCGTGAGTATTAAGGGGTACTCCTCGCTGGGCTCCACCGTGGTTCTCGGCGGGACAGGCCTTATCCACGCCCTCCCGTCCTTCGTTGGGAAGCGGTTTACGTGAAGTATCGGTGTTCCGGGGTGGTCCTCGCTGGGGCAGGGCCATTGGATGCCGTACCTTGACCTCCTTATCCTTTCGTACGTTATTCCCCTGTAGGTTGGGACTAGGGAGCGTATCTCGTTGAAGACATCCTCCGGCCCCGCGTAGGGTGCGTTGAGCCCTAGCTCCTTCATGACCTTAATCAGTATGTCTAGGTCTGGCTTAGCGTCTCCGGGGGGCTCCGCCACCTTATATATTAGCTGCACCCTCCTCTCCGTGTTGGTTACGGTTCCTGTTTTCTCGAACCACGATGCCGCGGGGAGTACTAGGTCAGCATGCTCGGCTGTCTCCGTCATGAAGATGTCCTGGACCACGACGAAGTCAATCCTCTCCATCGCCTTGACTATTGCGTCGGTGCTTGGCTCGGCTAGCACCGGGTTCTCACCCATTATGTAGAGGAAATCTATCTTACCCTCCAGGGCGCGCTCCCACATTACTGGGGAGAACATCCCTCTCTCCCTTGGGAGGAGGACTCCCCAAGCCCTCTCGAACTTGGCTATGGCTTCGGTGTCCTCGACGCTCGCGTACCCGGGGAAGACGTCTGGTAGGGCACCCATGTCGCAGGCTCCCTGCACGTTGGCCTGCCCCCTGGCAGGGCATATCCCGGCACCGGGCTTCCCTATGTTCCCGGTTATTAGGGCTAGGTTCGCTATCGCGTGCACTAGCTCGGTGCCGTTGACGTGCTGCGTTATGCCCATGCCGTAGTATATTGTTGATGGCTTGTTCGTAGCGTACGTTACCGCTGCCTCCTCAATGTCCCTTAACGGTACCCCCGTTATGCGCGCCGCCTTCTCCAGGTCGAAGCCCTCTAAAGACTTAACGAGGTCCTCGAACCCCCTAGTCCTGGACTCTATGAATTCCCTGTCGATTAGTCCTTGGTCTATTATGATCTTAATCATGGCGTTGAGGAGCCACGCGTCCGTGCCGGGCCTGTGCCTAAGGTGTATGTCCGCCTCTAGGGCAGTCATTGTTTTCCTTGGGTCAGCGACGATCATTTTGAAGCCGCTTCTCCTGAAGCCGAACCTAGCTATCGCTACCCTAGCGGCCACGGCGTGCCTTTGCCGGGCCTCCGATATGAGCCTAGTTATCGCCGGGTGCGTTTCGGCCGGGTTGTACCCTATGATGAATAAGGTCTTAGCGTTCACGACGTCATTTATGGGGTTAGTCATGGCCGCGGATCCTAACGCGTTCTTTAACGCCGCCACGGTGGGTGAGTGGCACAGGCGCGCACAGTGATCCACGTTGTTCGTGCCCGCCACCGCCCTAGCGAGCTTCTGCATTAGGTAATTCTCCTCGTTAGTGCACCTAGCTGAGGAAAGGAAGTACATCCTGTTCGGGTCGCCTGCAGCCTTAACCTCCTTGAACCTCTCCGTAAGTATCCTTATGGCCTCACCCCATTCAATCTCCTTGAAGCCGGACTCGGTCCTCAGGAGGGGCTTCCTGAGCCTGTCAGGGTGGTTCACGATTCTCCATGAGTAAATACCCTTAGGACACAGCACGCCAGCACTCACAGGGTGGTCGAAGATCCTCTCAATACCGAGTATCTGCCCGTCCCGAACTACGAGGTAGAAGCCACAGCCAGCCCCGCAGAAAGGGCACACACCTTGAATTAACTTGACCTTACCGCCCTCGGCACGGGCCGCGTCACTCATTCCTCACACCCCCAACCTATCCCTCAACGCCCTGACCCTCTGGACTAGGAGGGCGAAGGGTATGTTAACGGGACACACGTCCTCACAGGACCCGCACTCGATGCATTTATCGTACATGTACGTGACCGCGCTTATCTGCCAAATCACTGGCGAGGTCTCCTCCCTCCAGACAAGAACCTCCTTCTCACTCCTTATCGGGCAGGCGTGCCAGCACTCTAAACACATGATGCACTTAGACAGGATCTCCTCGATGTTGGACTTATCGAGTTCCTCGAACTGCGCCTCACGCGAGATCTCAGCCACGAAGTTAATGAAGGACACGACCTCCTTCCTTAATGCCTTACCTTCCTGCGGAACCTCCACCGCCTCCAGCAGGCCCTCATCGATCATCCTATTCAGTACCTCAGCACCCCAGGCTGTCAGCGGTATCGTGTAGGTGTAGCCCTCGTAGCCGGGTAGGAGACCCCAGTAACCGCACGCTACGTCAGAGTACGTGGGGACGTGGTTCAAGCACCTTAGGCATGCTGGCCTGTAGCCCTTGCTGACGGCGTCCTTCATGTACCTGACCTTAAGGACTGAGCCGTCCTTAAGCACGACCTCAAGGTGGTCCTTCTCGAACTTAATGTCCTTCACTTCACCGACGTTGACCTCCCTCTTCCTGAGGGCTTCGGTAAGGAGGAAGGGGTTGAAGAGACCTCCGCAGTTAAGCCCTATCAGGAACACGTTCTCCCTCCTTAGCTTCCCCGTGTCCACGAGGTACTTCACAGCCCTTTCTTCGCAGGGCTTCACCGTCACCGCGACCTTCTCGCCGGGCCTCACGTAGTCCCTGAGTAGCTTAGCTAGGTTTATGGGGGCGTAGCTTACGGAACCGACCACCTCATCAACTTCCTCGGGCTTAGTTATGAATACTGGCTTCCCGCCTAGGGGTGTTGGGCCTGACTTAACGGTGATTACCGCGTCAACAACGCCTTTAGTGAGCAGGTACTTCATTAGTTCCGGGACGACTCCCCCTAGCGTTGCCTTCTTCACGAGTTCCTCGCTCGTGGACCTGACGTAGTAGTGCCCGCCCACCACGGTCTTCCTAACTTTCAAAACATCCTCCCCGAGATTTATATCGCATCTTACATTAAATATGTAGTACTTGCTCTCGGGGAGCTCTTTAAACTAAGTATAAGTAAGCCCCAAGTAATACCTGAATCCACACGACGAGTTATTTTTCAGTTTAAAGACAGGGTCGTCCGGCGGGGCAATCTTTATAAGGGCCGGTGGTTCCATGCTGTGAGATGAGTATGTACGGAGAATACAGTGACGCTGGGGACGGAGGTGATGTGATGTGTGGTCAATACCGAAGATGTTGCCGAGGGTCGGGATCGCGAGGAGGATCGCCGCTAGGAGGAGGCCTGCCGACCTAGCCTTCACGTTACTAGCTCTGGAGGGGTTCTTCGGCGGGTTCTACGTGGCGGTGTCTAGGGGCGTGACGCCCGTATTCTTGGTTTACATGGGTTACGACTTAAGGAACCTACTCCTGCTGAACGCCTTCGCAGGGACCTTAGGGTTAGTTGCTGCCGTCGCGCTCTACAGGCACGTGGGTAGGAGGGGTGCGGCGCTTAAGGGAAGGATGCTCGCAGCCATGGCCGTGGAGAGGGCGCTGTGGTTCTCCATCCCGTGGGTGGCCGGCCCCGCAGTACCTACCGCCTTAGTGTATGGGTTGGCGTTCGCCTCCACAATACCCACGGGGATCTACATGTCGGCAACATTCCTCAAGGGGTTCGAGGAACGCAGGTACAGGAGGTTAATGGCTTACAGGGTCATGCTGTCGAGCGCGGCCGCGGTGCTTGGCCAGGGCTTAACGGTGACCGTGCTGGCCTTCGGTGAGGGCGTATGGAAGTACGTGACCCTATACATCGCGGCCTTCGCCGTTAGCTTAGTGTCGCTACTCCTCGTGGGTGCGGCCCCGATAAGGAGCATCGTTGTGAGGGCCGAGGAGGCCGTGGTTAGGGGTGAGGAGGAGGTTGAGGCTGAGGCGAGCAACACGTACATACTCTTCGTGATGGTGCTCTCCTCAACCAGCCTACTCAGCATCGCGTGGGTGCCGCACGTCATGAGGGATCTCGGCGCCCCCGACTACCTAGCGGCCATGATCGGGTTCATGCAGACCCTAGCTAACATATTCGCGAGCTGGTTCTGGGCTGAGAGGAGCTTCAGGACCTACAGGTACGCGTTCCTGCTGCTGGCGTCGGTCCCGATACTCGTTTACCTCACCCCCTACCCGCTAGCGCAGGTAGGTATCGCCGTGCTCTACGGGTTCTCCCTAGTGGGTGCTAACCTCTTCACGAGCTTCGCGTACTCGCGCGTGGTCGAGCACCTCGGCGTGATAAGGGCGGCAACGCTTCTAACCAGCGCCTACGCCCTCTCACTCACGGTGGCTAGCTTAGCTGGGTACGCCCTAGTGTTCAACACCGCGCTGGTGTTCGCCGCGGCCGCCGCCTTCTCCGTGGGCGCGTTAGCCATAGGGCTAACAACGCTTAGGGAGTTAGCAGTTATACCCCCGTCCCACGTCCGCCTATACGCCAGGATACTGTATCACTCCAGCGTGGTTAGCTACAACTACGTCATGATGGCGGCTGAGAGCAGCGTTAAGGCGGCATTGAAGACTGCCGCGCTGGTTGCGGTGCTGGCGATACTCTTCATAATCTACAAGACACTCTACTACTTAGTCATACTAACGAGGTAAGCAAGCCTCTTACCGTCCCGCCCCATGCGCCTTGGGCGGCGTGCGTGCCTGTGTTTAACTAATAGATATTACCCCAGAACCAACATTTACAGGGTTCTACATTTGAAAACGGACGTACTCGTGATCGGGGGAGGCCCCTCCGGAATAGTGACTGCCTTAACCGCTAAGCAGAGGTACCCTGACAAGGAGGTAACGATTGTCAGGAGGGAGAAGTACGTCGTCGTTCCCTGCGGGATACCCTACATCTTCGGGACTCTGAAGAGTGTTGAGAAGGATAAGATCAGTGATGAGGGACTTAAGAAGAAGGGCGTCAACATCGTGGTTGATGAGGTCACGGACGTTGACCTCAAGTCCAAGAAGGCGAGGCTACGTAGCGGTGAGGAAATACTCTTCGATAAGTTAGTCCTCGCCACAGGCTCCAAGCCCTCCGTACCCCCGATTAAGGGCGTTGAGCTAAGGAACGTATTCCCCGTACGTAAGGACCCGGAGCACCTTAAGGCAATGCTTGAGGCGATCAAGGGGAGCGAGCGGATAACAATCATAGGGGGCGGGTTCATAGGTGTTGAGTTCGCTGACGACCTAGCGAGTGCTGGCTATAAGGTGACGTTAGTTGAGCTACTTCCCCATGTGCTGGCGCTGTCCTTCGACGACGAGTTCTGTGAGCTGGCGGAGGCTAAGTTAAGGGAGTTAGGCGTTGAACTCAGAACCGGGACTAAGGTCGTGAGGATAGAGGGCAAGGACGCGGTGGAGGCGGTCGTGCTCGAGAGCGGTGAGAGGATCAAGAGTGACGTAGTCATACTCGCCACGGGCGCTAAGCCCAACACCGAGCTGGCGGAGAGGGCGGGTCTCAAGGTGAGTAGGTACGGCGTTGAGGTGGATGAGTACCTTAGGGCCTCGCACCCTGATGTCTTCGCCGTAGGTGACTGCGCCGAGAAAAGGGACTTCTTCACGAGGAAGCCTAAGTCAGTGATGCTCGCGTCAGTAGCTACCGCCGAGGCGAGGATAGCTGGGGCGAACCTATACAAGATAACGGCGTTCAGGCTGATGCGCGGCACCGTAGGCATATTCGCCACCAAGGTAGGTGACTTAGCCTTAGGCGCGGCAGGCCTAACGGAGAGGATAGCTAAGCAGGAGAGCTTCGACTACGTCGTAGGCACTAGCAAGGTGCTGGACAAGCACCCCGGGGCCCTACCCGACGCCCACGAGGTCCGGGCTAAGCTAATATTCGCTAGGCACGGAGGGTTCTTCCTAGGCGGTCAGCTAGCAGGCGGCTTCACGATCGGCGAGATGATTAACCTCATAGGCTTCGCCATCGAGGCAGGCTTCACTGCCGCGCAGTACATGAACCTACAGATAGGTACCCACCCGTTCCTGACCCCGGCGCCAACCGCCCCGGCAACGATTAAGGCTACTGAGGATGCTTTAAGGAAGATATACCCCGACTAAAATTAGCCCTCAACAAGGTTTTCCCTAGAGTAACTCACTCCCTCAGGCCCCGCCTCCATGAACACTAACTCACCGTTCCTCAACTCCCTAGCCTTAATCCCGACCTGCTCCTCAAATACTGAGGCGGTCGTGGAGGAGGCGGTGGCCACGAAGTACCTCCCCCCACTCAGCAACTTAACGGCGTAGTACTCCCTCCTAGCCTCACTACTCACCTTAGGCGACACGTAGTTCAGCGAGGCAACCCTAACGGCCCCGCCTAAACCAGCTATGAGTATGCCTAAGCTCAACGCGCTTTCAACGTAACCAGACTTTATGACCTTCCTCAACCCCTCACTCACCGGCGGGTTCCTAGCCAAGTAAAGCGCTAGCGAGACCGTGTCAGACCGCCTCAGAGGGCCGCCCAATGCCTCCTTATTAACCCTGCCGTTATGCGCCACGTAGATCTCGGTACCGTCACGAACTATGGCGTGGTGCGGGTGCGCATCAACCCACGTCACCGCCTCACCCTTAGAAGCCTTCCTAGCGTGTATAACGCCCATGAAGACCTCGCCCTCAGAGTCGGAAAGGATCCTCAGCAAACCACGCACGCCCTCGGAATCCCTGAATATCGGGTTCCTGAACTTCATGTAGTGGAAGCGCCAAGCACCACCCTTAAGCACGGCTATCGCGAGCCCCCACCCATCCCCATGGCTAGGATGCTTAACACCCAACGCCTCAAGAAGCGGGTCATGCGCGGCGGACCTAACCAACGCCTTAACAAGCGCCGCGAGCTCGGGCAACCCATCAGCCGTAGCAGCGAAAGCAACTAACCTACACATCCTAATCACCCGCGTCTCAAGTAAGTAACAATAACCAAACTATGAGTTTTTCCCTTACACGTTATTCTCTTCCGCGTAGGTAGTCGTGGAAGAAGTACCAGGCGGCGAATACCCCTATTGATAGGCCTATGCCGACGCTTATGCCCCATGCAAGGGCTGTCTTTACTTGGTCGGATATGCTTGTTATGTCGAGTATTAGGACTATGGTTATGAAGAATGAGAGAAGGAATATGAAGCCCCTTAGTTTTGCTTCCATCCTTATCCTGAGTATTATGGCGTTGAATGCGAGGAACACGAAGACTATGAGGAAGACTACGCTGACTACCCTGGCCGTGTAGTTTAGGACCGTGTTGAGCGTGTGTACCTGCCCTGGGAATAGGGTGAGGACTATGGAGTATAGTGCTAGGAGGGCTATGCCTACGTTGATTAGCGCTATTATGAGGTTTGTTAGGCTGAAGTAGGCTTCCTTGAATAGCGGTTTGAGCAGCTCGTCCACCTTCAGTGCTGTGAGCAGCTTCCTTACGAGCTTGGTCAGTATTACGGCTATGCCTACGTAAATCGCGATTATTGCTAGGGCTATGAATATGTAGGGCATCATGGAGACAAAGTCCGCTACCGCCTTCCTGAAGGCCTCCTCCATGATGGTCGCGTTCACCGCCTTACCTCCGCTGACCGAGGCGGTCGTCCGCGTGGTGGTTGCTGTGGAGGCCATGTCAGTCAGCGTCCTCAGTGCGCCCGCTACACTCACCGCACCATCACCCCTAGCCCTCCTTATAGGGATTAATAAAGCTAATAACAACTCCTTAGAACGCGTCGGGGAACACTTCACGTGTTGTACTTAAATACTCTTAACACGTAACAACATAGCCCGCGTTACGTGGTGAGGGAGCATGGAGTCACCGTTAAGCATGTTCATGGCGCCGTTGCCCGTGGTTGGATTCAGCCTATACCAGCTAGTGCTGTTCCTAGCAGTGCTGGTGGTCGGTATCCTAGTGGTTAGGGTTATCTCCCGCATCGTCAGGAAGCCTCTGGAGAAGGCGGGGGCCCCACCACTCATAACGGGGTTGCTGACAAGCGTTGTTCGGGGCTTGGGCTACGTGGTTGTGGTGATTTCAGCCCTCCCAATAATAGGTGTTGACACGAGCACCTTAGGCTTAGGTCTCTCAGCGATCATCGGCCTAATACTGGGGTTCGGGCTTCAGGACACGTGGGCGAACATGGCGGCAGGCATTTGGTTAGCCGTCATAAGGCCCTTCAACAAGGGCGACTATGTGGAGGTGGCGGGCTACTCCGGCCTCATCGACGGGATAGGGGTTATGTCCACCACGCTTAAGACGTTCGACAACGTCGTGATAACCATCCCTAACAAGAAGATCTGGGGTTCACCCATAGTGAACTACTCTAGGGAGCCCTTAAGGAGGGTCACGCTCGACATAGGCGTGGCGTACGGCACCGACCTCGATAAGGCGGTCAACATCACCATGAGCATTCTACGCAACCACCCCAAGGTACTTAAGGAACCGGAGCCAGCGGTCGTCGTCACGCAACTGGGAGACTCGAGTGTAAACCTCCAGATAAGGGCTTGGGTTAGGAAGGAAGATTACGGCACCGTCAAGACGGACATAATTAAGGGTGTGTACGTGGAGTACGGCAAAGCAGGGATCGAGATACCTTACCCACAACTCGACGTTCACGTGAGGGATCTCCCCAAGGGTGGCCGCACCTCTCTTTGAGGCTTCAGCACGGGGTGCCCTACCCATGCGTTGCTTTATTAATTACTCCCAAGTACGTGGTTGCTGGGGGTTGAGGCCACTAACGCGTCCTCGGGGTGGCTTGGGTGGTTAGGGGTTCCGCACGTGTGGGGAGGCACGTGTTATTCCTTCTCCTCTACGTGCCGGCTCTCTTGGCGCTCGGCGTGTATGTTTACCTCCTTGAGAGTCACGTGGTTGCCTACGTCGTCGCCGTCGTGGCCGCGTTCATGCTTGCCCAGTTCCTCCTCGGCGGGGAGAAGCACGCGTTCGTTGGCTTGGTCTCCACGTACCTCCTAGCGAGCGTTGTAAGCGGGGTCACGCTACTTAGGGTTAGGTCCGTGCCCCTCATGCCTGCTTGGGTGCTGTACGCGTTGCTTGCCTTCGTGACGGGGATCATGTGGTCCGTCAGTGCTGGGGCGGCCGCACGTACGCTTAGGTTAAGGTACTCCAGCGTTAAGTGGGTTCTCAGGTTGGCGTGCGTGGTTAGCTTGGCCCTAAGCATGCTGCTCTACGTCTCCGTGATTCCCCACGCGGGCGAGCTTGCTTTGGAGCCCGCCTTAATCATAGGTCTCTCGATTCTCTTAGCTGCGTTGTTCCTCACGTATGACTCGCTACTGTTTCATAGGGTGCTGAGCGTAATAGCGTCGACGGAGGCGGGGCGGGGAGGCGATGAACCCCTCTTCACCCAGTTCCTGACGTTCTTTGCCTTCACCTTAGCGATCGTGGTCGTGTTAATACCTAACTTCAAGCCGGGGGAGAGGCCCTACCTAGGGTTGGGGATAGCGTTCTCCTACCTCTACGCGTCGCTCGCGCTCTCCTTCGCGGTGAGCGTGTTCCTGAATCACGGTTTAGTGCTTGATGCCGTACATGATTACTTAGCCCGTGTCGAGGATGCTGGCTTCCTCAGGTCAAGCACCGCTGACTACTATAGGCTCAGGTACCCCTCCTCACTCATCAACCTGTTCAACTATGTTGAGACCTTAGGTGCTGAGGGGAGGGCCTTAATGAGCGTTGAGGTCGGTGAGGCGTTTAGCGAGGGTTTGAAGATCGTGGCTCCTGCCTTAAGGGGCGTTAGGGCCCTTAAGGTGGGGCCACGCGTAGTTGAGGAGTTACGTAAGCTGAGGATCATGGATGTGAGGAAGGAGGTTCACGACGCTTTAAGGTCTGCTGACCCGAGCGGTAGGGTTGCGAAGTCCTTTGAAGCGCGTGTGCTGAGGGCTTACTTAGGCGTCATGTCGGGGGATTCGGTAGGGGTTCGTAGGGAGTTAAGGCAGTTGCGTGGGGAGCTGAAGGCCGCCCTGAGGGAGGCTAGGGAGGGAGGTAATGGTGATGGCGTGGCGGTGATTTCGCGTGTTCTGGAGGAGTTAAGGGGTGGTGAGGACTCGTTAACTAGGTACGTTGCCGAGCGCCCCATTAGGTTGAGGGACTTAAGGAACCACTTAGTTCACGGGAGGTTAAGCAGGGAGTACGTGGTTAGGGAGGGTAAGGTTCTTGACGGCCTAGAGATCCTTAAGAAGCCTGTGGAACTTTACGTCCTCACCTCAGCCCTCTTAGCTTACGTGGTGTCGAGGACTGGTGGCGGTTAGGTAAGCGAGGTGATAGGTCCTCACACCTCCGGGATAGATAGCTTAGCTTCCGTTTTGAAGCCCCTCGTCATGTAGGCTAGGTACGCCACCCCTAACGCTATCCAGATGAAGCCCAGTTCCTTAGCGCTCGAATCGAGCCCGTACCACACCGCCCCAGTTATCGCGAAGCCTATGGCCGGCAGGAAGGCGAGTAGCGGCCTGCCCTCAACCCTAACGAACCTGTACGCCAGCGAGAACTGCATCAGCAGGAATGCCGTTAGGGCACCGAAGTTCACTATTGAGGAGAGGTCACGTAGTGTTAGTACGTACACGATCGGCGCCGTTATGGCGGCGACGACCAGCGTCGAGACGTAGGGTGTTCTGAACCTTGGGTGCAGTTTCGAGAAGATTCTGGGTAACTGCCCCTGCCTCCCCATGCTGAAGAGCACTCTGGAGATCCCTGCCTGGGCCGCGAGCGTGTCGCCTATGCCTGCCGCCAGCACCGTCCCAGCCATGGTGAGTAACTGTAGCCACCTCCCACCCACTTCCCGGGCTATGTAGTAGAATGCCACGTCCGTGTCTTTGAACGTGTAGCTCGGGTGAACCACGGCGGCTAAGTACGTCTGAACCACGAAGAAGGAAGTTATTATGGGCACCACTAGAACCACCGCCTTACTGACGACCCTCCTAGCCTCTTTCGTCTCCTCGGCAAGCGTTGTCATGATGTCGAACCCCAGGAAGCTCAGCACAGCTATGGACGCCCCGGCCACGACGTAGCCCACCGAGAACGTTGCGGGGTTGTAGAAAGGTGCTAGGCTGAAGTGCAGGTTCGGGTCAGTGATTATCTTGAGCACGGCGGCCGCGACGAACGCCGCCAGCACGCCCGCCTCAAAAATGAAGAGCGCCATAGACGCCTTCATCGTCATCTCAACCCCCAGTATGTTCGCCACGGTCGCGAAGGCTATGAAGGCGAGGGCCCACACGAACATCGGAACCCCGCTCACCGCCTGCAACCATAGTGCGGCAACGAGTATCACTAGTGAGGGTATGAGTATGTAGTCAAGGAGGATGACCCACCCCGTTATGAAGCCAGCATGCGGTCCTAAGGTCTCCCTCACGTACGCGTAGGCCGAGCCAGCCTCAGGGATCCTGAAAGCGAACTGCCCGTAGGACCACGCAGTGAAAAACATCGCCGCGGCGGCCACGATGTAGGTTAGCGGCACGTACCCGTGGCTCACTGAGGCGACGATGCCGTAAACGCCCATCGGGGCTATGGGTACCATTGTCATTATAGCGAAAACCAGCAGGTCACGTAGGTTAAGGACCCTCTTAAGCTTGCCGCCATCACTTGCTTCAGTACCCATGCGTAACACCCGGGACACGCTACGCTGTGCTGGGCTGATACGTCGGGGAACCTCCCAGTGCTTGAGGTGCGACGCATCAGCTCGTGACTGAATCTATTTTTTGTAAATGGATTTAAAAGGAATTCATCATCCAAGAAAATTAGATTAAGGCTAATTGCAAGGCTAGCGGGGTTAGCGCGTTGAGCAGGTACGTGCTGTACGTACACCCAACATGCTGGTCGAGCTACAGAGTGGTTAAACACCTGATCTCAACAGACCTACTAAGCAATGAGGTAAGGGTGGTTAGCCTTGATCACCCACCCGATGACGCAATCAAGCATGGCGTGCTGAGCGTACCCCTCCTCGCCAGTGAGGGTGAGGCCCTAGCCACGGACCCCCTCAAACCGGAGCTAGTGGCAGCTCTCCTCAGGGGCGGCGATACGAGGCCGTACGTCCCCCGCAATGTGGAGGAGGCCTACGAGAGATTAGTTAAGACAGTGCTAGCATCATCCTACATGCTCTCCGTCCTCCTAGTGCATGAGGATCTAGGGGTGATTGCCCGCACAGGGTTCCTGAGGCTAGCGGCTAGGACGGGGCTCGGTGGGGTAAGGGAAGGTGAATTGCTTAATGAGGTCGTGAGTAGGGGGGACGAGCTACTCTCTAAGATTAGGGTTAAGGGACCTAAGGCGCTCGCATACGGCTTCGTTAGGGAGCTGTACTGGGTTAGCGGACCGAATATCGAGGATGCCCTTGCGTCGGTAAACGCGTCGCTGATAGGTGCGTGGTTGCTGGCTAAAGTATCCGTGGGTAGGGCCGGCATACCTCTCCCACAGAACCTAGGCAGGGTTAGGGAGGTCTCAAGAAAGGTGACGTCGGTGCTGTTAAGCGAGAGTAAGCAAGTGATTGATTACGTTGTTAAGGAGCAGGAAACCATCTTAAGGGACGAGGAGTACCTTAACGCGATTAAATCGTGTGCCCGCACCCCTCGAAACGCTGGAGCCAAGTAGCGCCACCGCGGAATGCTTAATGCTCCCCAACACCGCATCTATTACGGCATCAGGTGGTGACGAGTGAGCGATGAAGGATTGGAGACGATAATATGGATTATCTCAGCCAGGTGCAACCTGGCGTGCAAACACTGTTACGCCACCCCCTACATGCACGAGCGGGAGTTACCGACTGAGAAGGTGCTGGACATCATCAGGGACGCCGCGGACGCCGAGGTTGAGCACATCCACCTGACTGGGGGTGAGCCGTTGCTGAGGGGAGACTTAGTGAGGATCCTTAACGAAATAGTTGAGCTGGGTATGGAGGCAAGCGTGTTCACGAACGCCACGCTCCTAAATAACGACCTAGCATCACAGCTAAGCAGGTTAGGAGTGAAAGTATTCACAAGTATAGAGGGCCCGTCAAGGGACGTACACGAGTTAATCAGGGGGAGGGGGTCTTGGGACGCAGTATTAAATGGGATTAACCTGCTGAGGGATCACGGCGTCCCCTTCCACGTTAACGTGTCGGTGTCTGAGCTTAACTGGAGGTACGTTGGTGAGGCTATCGAGAAGGCGCTGGAGTTAGGGGCCGAGTCAGTGTCCATTATCCCGGCAATGCCCGCGGGAACGGCTTTAAGGATACATTCCTACGTCAGTAGCAGGCACTACGTTGCCGCGTTGAAGGCTGTTGAGAGGGTTGCGGAGGAGCTTGGCGTGGTCGTTGACGTGTGGTGCACACCCTTCCTAAGAGTGGTCAGTAAGTCGCCGTGGCTTAGGACGGCGAACTGCAGGGACTGGGGAGTTATGGACGTCACGCCCTCCGGCAGGGTAGTGCTTTGCGACGTGATGAACGTGGAGGTAGCGAACGTAGTTAAGGACGGCGTTAGGGGTGCGTGGGCGAAGCTAATGAGTCACCCGGTAATTAAGTCCGTGTCGAGACCTCCTCGCGTGGAGCCCTGCGCTTCATGCCCTGTCGCCAGCGAGTGCAGGGGCGGGTGCTTCGCCCGATCCTATATGTTGAGGAGGAATCCGCACTCACCGGACCCGCTCTGCCCTAGGGTGGCAAGCGAGCTTTAGTCCTCAGTAACTGCGTGCCAAGGGATTCCGGGTGGTTTCGGAGTAGCGTTATTACCTTTGAAGGAGTGACTCCATATGGTTAGGGGCTTTGAGCCCGTGGCTCGGCAGGTTCTTCGGTAGGCGCGGTTTAGGTGATTTAGCGGGTGAGTTGGAGGACGCTGTGAGGAATGCTAGGTTGTCCGCTATGAAGTTGCGTGTTGCGGAGAACGTGCTTAGGGAGTCGCGTAAGGGCGTCGTTGATAGGTTACTCATTCAGACCGCGTTAACGGGCTTCCCGCTTTCGAGCGACTCGATGGCGAACATGTACGTTAAGTCGGCGATCGACTCGGCTAGGAAGGCGTTAAGGAAGGTTAAGTTCGTTAAGGAGGTGCTGGAGAGGGATTACCCGCACGTGTACGCCGGCGTTTTAAGGGGCTTCATAGAGCCAGCAATAACGGCGCTGGAGGGGGTTGCGTTACTCGGTAAGGTCAGTATTGACGGGTTAGGCATTAAGGCTGAGGAGGTTGAGGGGGTAGCGTCCATGCTTTCCGAGGCTACCGAGTTACTGAGGAACACGGCGAAGCTTCACGGGGAGTGAGGGAAGGGTAGCTTACCTGCAAGAAAATTCTTCGGGGGTTAAGGGGAAGGGCCTTCCGCCACTATATCACTAGGTATGCCTTCTTCAGCCTCTCATCCTTGAGTAGTGACCTGGCCTCGCCCTCAAGCACTATCCTGCCCGTCTCCATCACGTACGCCCTGTCGGCGGTCTCTAGGGAGTTCTTCACGTGCTGCTCCACTATAAGTATCGTTACTCCCTCCTCCCTTAGCTTCCTGATAACGTCGAATACCTCAAGCACGATCTTAGGAGCTAGGCCCAAGCTCGGCTCGTCGAGGAGTAGTAGCTCCGGTCTCGACATGAGTGCCCTTGCTATGGCGAGCATCTGGGCCTCGCCGCCGGACAGCGTCCCCGCTATTTGGTTCCTCCTTTCCTTTAGCTTTGGGAAGAGGGTGAAGACGAATTCTAGGGAGTCCTGCAGCTTCTCCTCGGCCCTCTTCGTGTAGGCGCCGGCGAGGAGGTTCTCATACACCGTTAGTGGTGTGAATATTCCCCTGCCTTCCGGCACCATCGCTATGCCTTTCTCAACCCTCTTGTGTGTCGGTACCTTAGTTATGTCTTCGCCCTTGAAGAGCACCTTACCCTCGTAGAGGGTCGTCATTCCGAGCACGGTTCTGAGCGTTGTCGTCTTGCCCGCACCGTTGGGCCCTATCAACGCGACTATCTCGCCCTTCTCCACACGCATGTTGACGTCGTGGAGCACGCGGAACTCCCCGTAGCCTGCGTGAATCCCTTTCAGCTCGAGCATGGATGCGCTCACGTGTGACCACCTCCCTCACACGGGCTTCGTGCCTAGGTAGGCTTCAATTACCTTCGGGTTGTTCGCTATTTCCTCCGGGCGGCCCTCAGCAATCTTCTGTCCTTCATGCATCACCACGATCCTTTCGCTCAGCCCCATCACGAACCTCATCACGTGCTCCACCACTATCATCGTTATTCCTTTCTCAGAGTTTATCTTCCTCAGAACCTCCGCAAGCCTATCCATCTCGTGGGGCCTTAGGCCGGCGGCGACCTCGTCCAGCAGGAGTAGTTTGGGCTCTGTCGCTATGGCCCTCGCTAGGTCAACCATCTTGTGATCCATGAGGGTTATGTCCTTGCCTAAGGCGTTTATCTTCTCTTCAGGGAACCCGATGAATTTAAGGACTTCCTCGGCCTTCCTCATGGCTTTGTCGACGTTACTTGTTCTTAGTAGCGCGCCCACCGTGACTGCCTCCAGCACGGTCATTTTCTTGAAGGGCCTTGTCTTCTGCCATGTCCTAGCTATGCCCTTAAGCGCTATTTTGTGGGGCGGTAACCCTGTTATGTCCTCACCCATGAAGTATACCTTGCCTTCCTCAGGCGTGTATATACCGGTTATGCAGTTGAAGAGGGTCGTCTTACCGGCGCCGTTAGGGCCTATGAGCCCCATGATCTCGCCTTCACGCACGTCGAAGCTAATGTTGTTTACCGCGATTATCCCTCCGAACCTCTTAACAACGTTCCTTACCTGAAGTATTGCGTCGGGCATGGCTAAGCACCCCTCCTGTCAAACCCGATTTTCTTCTTCACCCAGTTGAAGAGGGCGGCGATGCCTTCGGGCTTGAATATGCCGACCACTATGAGTAGGATCCCGTAGATCAGTAGGTAGAGGCCGGGAATCATCGCCCCTATCGTGCTCCTTAAGTACTCCTCCACGGTCTTCAGGAATATCGCTGACGTGAACGCACCGGCCACCGACCCTAAACCACCTATGATGCCCATGATCGCTATCGTTAATGAGGTCGGTGAGTCGAAAGTGTGGTAAGAGTACGTGCCCTGCAACACTATGTAGAGGTACCCCGTGAACCCCATTATGCCTGCGTACGTCATTAGCGCCTTTAGCTTGTACTTCCTCACGTCAATCCCTAGGGCCTCGGCAGCCAGCTCGTCCTCCCTAATAGCCCTTAAGTAATACCCTGTCTTCGAGTTGCTGATCTTCAGGTTAATCGCTATTGTCGCAACTAGCACCGCCAGTATCACGTAGTAGAGGTTCTGGTAGTCAGTGAATATCAGGTAGTACCACCCGGTCTTAGCCGGTAAGTAGTGGTCGAGGGATCCCAGGAACTGGGGCAGGTGCGCTATGTTGTTGAGTATCACCACTAGGGAGGCGGTCAGCAACGCGTACCACACTTCCTTAATCCCGAACCTGAACGTCGGGTACCCTATCGCGGCCGCGAGCAGCATTGACGCCCCAGCACCGATGAACATCCCTACCCAGGGCGTTATCCCGTAGTACTTGAGGAGCTGCGCAGCCACTATACCGCCTATGCCCACGTACGCTATCGGCGCTAGGTCCAGCTGGCCAGCGTACCCGCCTATGATGTTCCACGCGACCACGAACACCGCGAATATCAGTGAGGTCGCGGCGAGCAGTATGTAGTACTGATTAAAGCCTAGGGCGAAGGGGACTAACGCCAGCACCACGGTGAGTACTGCCAGTGTTATGAAGTACTTCTTGAACTCGGCACCCATCATCGCCCTCACCTCCTAGCGAAGAGCCCTCTCGGCCTGAACCACAGCAGCAGGAAGAACGCCAAGTACACTACGGCCATCCTAGCGCTCGGCGTTATGAAGGTGCTTCCAAGCGCCTCGAGAACACCAACTATTAGACCAGATGCCAGTACCCCTATGACGCCGCCTAACCCACCCATAGCTACTATGACCCATGACAGTAAGCTGAAGGACGCACCCAGGTACGGGTCGACCTGACCCCACGTCATGTAGAGGGCCGCGCCGAGAGCTGTGAGCGCTATGCCGAGGCCGAAGACCACCGCGTACACCTTACCGACGTTAATGCC
Organism: uncultured Desulfurococcaceae archaeon; assembly: GCA_964399035.1. Classification (GTDB taxonomy): domain Archaea; phylum Thermoproteota; class Thermoprotei_A; order Sulfolobales; family NBVN01; genus WAOL01. The sequence continues at coordinate 57,490 of CAYNPH010000037.1, read as the reverse complement.
CATGAGTGGGGCCACCATCCTGTTCGCTGAGGTCGCCCTGATCGCTAGGCCGAACTTCGTCTTAGTCAGCATGTAGTGTATCAGGAACAGAGACACTAGGCTGACTGCGGCGGCCACGAGCTTGGCCGCGACAAGCGTTATTGGGCCTATGTTAATGCCGAAGTTAAGCGCTGGTGCCGGGTACGACCTGGGCTCGGCATGGAACACCGCTAGGGCTATGTTCTGGAGCACGAAGCCCAGACCCACCGTCACCGCTATCTGGATTAGGGGCTCGGCACCGAGTATTGGCTCTATTATTACCTTGTAGATCGCTAGGCCGATAACGAAGAACAGCGGAACCGTTACGAATGCTGTTACTGAGGGGTCAACCATGAAGTTCATCGCTAATATCCACGCTAAGTACGCGCTAATCATGACGAAGTCCCCGTGGGCGAAGTTAATTATGTCCATTAAGCCGAATATCAGTGATAAACCAAGGGCCACAAGAGCGTAGAGCAGGCCCATTAGTATTCCATCTATTATGTTTGCCACCACTATTATCGGGTCGATCATTTCTTACCCACCCATCACCCTTACCTTCGCGTGGGTCACGCCGCACATCGTTTACCGCACACGGGTTACGTGCGAACGTAGTTATTCAGCCCGCACACGGCGGGATTCAAGCAATTTTTATTGACTTTACAGTTCAAAAACAAAAATATTTTAAGGTTAGCCTACCCACCGCTTGAGCCCTGCCAGTCGGGTCTCGGGAAGACTGGCTCCACACCTGGCTGTGGCTCAGGCCACACTAGGACTGGGGTCTCCTTACCGTTTATCATCTGCACCTGCAGGACGGCTGTGCCGGCGTAGATGTTGTCGCCGTTGGGGGCGAACTTAATGTGGCCTGTCGGGTATAGCTGGGCGGCTATGCTATTATTGTCAGTTAGGTCTAGGGATAGTAGAACCTTCCTTAGGTTATCTGGGTTAAGCGGGTCATTCGGGTACATCTGGCCAGCCTTCTCGAGGGCCTCGTAAATAGTCATCATTGAGTAGAAGATAATGCCGGCAGCCTCGGTGGGTAGCTTGTGGTACTTGTCCTCGAACATCTTCACGATCTTCTTATTCCACTCGGTCTGCCTGTACGGGTTGTAGCTGTAGGTGTTGGTGTAGTAAAGCACTGCCTTACCAGCCGCCTTAATGGAGTCTGGGTCGGTGTAGCCACAGGCTCCTGCACCAGCTATGAACATCGGGTGGATGTTAGCGGCTTGGATGGCTTTGGCGAAGAGCACGCCGTCATGGAAGTACGGCACGGATATTATGATGTCGGGATTATCTGCCTTGATCTTGTTGATTATTGAGCTGAAGTCCGTTATCGTGTAGGGGTACGTTATGTGGTCTAACACCCTAACGCCGTTCTTGGTTAGTTCGAGCACGGCGCCCTCAGCGGTGTAGGTGCCGAAGATGGAGTCCTCGTTCAGCACGACAGCTGTCTTGACCTTAAGGCCCTTCTTCTTAGCCATGTCCAGTATGAAGTCGACGGCGGACTTACCGTGGGCGCTTGCCTTGGGGGCTACCCTGAAGACGTACTTCCAGCCCTGCTGCGTTAGTGAGTCGACGAGGCCGTCCATGAAGAGGATCACGTGGTTCTTCTCGGTGACCTCAGCAACAGCTGCGGTTAGCCTACTAATGTAGGCACCGATAACTATCACTGGGTGCTCCTGAGTGATTAGCTTCTCGGCGGCAAGCCTAGCATCGTCGGGGGTCTCGCCAGCGTCCTGAACCACTAGCTGGATCTTGGCGCCGCCGAGGGACTTAATCCCTCCTAACTCATTGTTAATTACGTTCACAATTAGCTCTGCGGCTTCCTTAGCCTCGATGCCGAAGACCGCGTGCCTTCCGGTGAGTGGCTCTATTAAGCCGATCTTAATCACGCTGATCTTGGGCTTAGTTGCCGTGGCAGAAGTGCTGGAGGTTTGAGTAGTGGAGGTAGTGGGGCTTGAGGTAGTGGTTTGTGGTTTCTGTTGGGTCTGCCACCAAGCCAGCCCTCCCGCTATTATAGCAATTATTATTATTACAATTATGGCCGCAGATGCAGTTTTTGATATGGCTTTTCTTGAGACTAATCTCAAGGCAACACCACGGGTAAGTGTGTCTTGTTGAAAGAAATAAATTTTTCTGATTTTTCGTTAATCACGTCAATTTATTTTTAGGTGGGCACGAGAATGAAGCCGTAATTGATTACATTAATAGGTAAAGCATTTATATCGGGTTCTCGGTGATGGATGATAAGAATTCATGGGTTTTAGGTGGGATGTCATTACTTAATTACTACTTTTTGAATTTTATTTATAATTATGCTTAAGTTGACAAAAATTATTTAGAGTAAGTTTGACGTGTATAACTTTCTGGCCTTTGTAAATAACCATGATTAACGTTAGGGCTTCCTCAGGGGCTTGACCCACTCACCGATGGGCTTATCTACGACTAGCTCGTAGTCTTTAGCTATGATCGTTCCGCGTAGTATGGTGTACTTGATTGCTCCCTTAAGTCTCCACCCGATGAAGGGGCTTATCGGGTACTTAGCCCTCAGCCACTCCCTAGTGATTGCTGTTTCCCCGTTCGGGTCAACTATCACTACGTCCCCGTCCGACCCCACCATTAGGGCTCCCTTCCTGGGCCATATCCCGAAGAGCTTTGCTGGCGCTTCACTCATTAACTCAGGTATCTTCTGCAGGGGTAGCTTGCCTGTTAGGGCCTGGTGGATCATTAGCGGGAGGAACGTTTGCACGCCTGTGAAGCCAGCCGCGCATTCCCACACGTTACCGCGTTTCTCGTGTTCTGCGTGTGGGGCGTGATCCGAGCCTAGGGTGCTTATGGTTCCGTCTAGCACGGCCTTCCATAGTGCTTCCTGGTGTTCCTTACCCCTTATCGGTGGGTTCACCTTGATCGCTGTCCCGTACTTGAGGTAATCGTTGGAGTTCAGTAGTAGGTAATGGGGGCAGGTTTCACCCGTAACGTTCAGGCCTCTAGCCCTCGCAACCCTAAGTAGCTCGACACCTTCCTTAGCCGCCATGTGGACTATGTGTACCCTCCCGCCGGTTCTCCTGGATAGGAGTATTAGCTTGTTTATCGACTCCTCCTCACATATCGGGGGCCTTGCGGCCTCGTGCGCTGCTGGGTCGTCCCTGCCGGACGCCTTGACCTTCTCGGTGAAGTACTTCACCAGGTCGGCATTCTCCGCGTGGAACGCTAGCGGCACACCCAGCTTGGCTGACTTGGTTAGGGCTTCGTAGAGTGAACCATCGTCCGGGGGCGGTATGTTCCCGGTGGTGGGGCCTAAGAACACCTTAAACCCGACGGCCCCTTCCGCTACGATGTCCTCGAACTCATGGACGTTCGCATTATGTATGACTCCATAGAGGCCGAAGTCCACGTACGCCTTACTACTCAGTAACTCAGCTTTCTGCCTCAGTATGGAGGCGCTCTCCACGGGCGGCTTAGTGTTGGGCATCTCGAGCACGGTGGTTACGCCGGCGACGGCCGCGCCGGAGGTCCCGTGGGTGAAGTCGTCCTTGTACGTTAGCCCTGGTTCACGCATGTGTACGTGCTCGTCCACCACGCCTGGGAGCACGTACATTCCCGTAGCATCTATGACTTCATCAACACCTTCCTTACTGAGTGACGCGCCTATGGCGACAACCTTCCCATCCAGGATCTTAATGTCCGCCTTGAATGGTTCGTGATGAGGGAGTATCAGGGTTCCGCCGCGAATTAATATGTTGCCTCCGGCCATGACTCACTCATCACCTTGAGGGAGTTGTGAGGTGAGATTAAAAATATTTTGAGTTAAACGCGGTGACGTAATAAAAATTCATTACTTCTTAAGCGCCTCAGCAGCCGCCGTGACTGCCTCAATGATCTTCTTGTAGCCCGTGCACCTGCAGATGTTGCCCTCAAGCATCTTCTTCACGTTCTCTGGCGTTAGTTCCTTGCCTGACTTCAGCAGCGCGTACGCCGTTATTATGAATCCAGGCGTGCAGAAGCCGCACTGGATGGCGCCGTGCTCCACGAACTTACTCGTTAGCTCCTTCACGATGGGGTCATCCCTTAAGCCCTCTAGCGTCGTTACTTCCTTGCCCTCGACCTGCGCTGTCAGTAGGTTGCAGGAGTACGTTGGCTTCCCGTCCACGAGCACCGTGCACGCACCGCACTCGGCGCGTTCACAGCCCCTCTTAACGCTCTTTATGTTTAGCTTTAGCCTTAGGGTGTCTAGGAGTATTTCGTTGGGCTTAACATCCACGGTTACGGGTTCCCCGTTAAGTATGAATGAGACCTTCACCACTCACCACCTCCTTACAGCTTAACCCCCGCTCTCTCGAGGGATCTTAGGAGGGATTCCTTTGTTAGCACCACCGACATCTCCTTCCTGTACTCGGCGGATGCGCGCACGTCGCTAATCGGTGATATGTCCTGTAGTACGCGCTTAGCGCCCTCCTCGATAGCGCTCATGCTTATCTCCCTGCTCTTCAGGAACTTCTCCACACTCGCCGCCCTTACGGGCTTAGGTGCTACGGAGTTTAGCGCTACCCTAACGTCGTCGAAGATTCCGTTCCTCACCTTGACTAGGGTAGCTACCGCCACCACCGATAGCGTGAAGGCGTTTCTCCTCCCTAACTTAATGAATGACGCTCCGGCACCGCGCTCGTAGGGCACCACTATCTCCTTCAGTAACTCACCCTTCCTTAGCACGGTCTTCCTGGGTCCTAGGAAGAACTCCGTTATCGGTACCTCGCGCTCACCCCCCAGGCTAACTAGGCGTAGCCTAGCGTTCAGCACCAGTAGTGGTGGTGCGGTGTCCGCGGCTGGTGACGCGTTACATATGTTACCGCCTATGGTGGCGACGTTCCTTACCTGCCATGACGCCATCTCGTTCACGGCCTCCGCGAGCACGGGGGCCTTGGCCGCTATGATGGGTGACTCGACGATTTCCTGTAGCTTCGTTGCTGCCCCTATGACTACGTGGTCCCCGCGGTCCTCGACGTAGTTGAGTTCCTTGATACCTGAAATGTCTACTACGTTCTTCACCTCGTACCTCCTGATCTTCAGGTCTATCAGTAGGTCTGAGCCTCCAGCCAATACCTTAACGCTTTCTAGCTTGCTGATTAGCTCCAGTGCTTCCTCCAGTGTTGAGGCGCGGAAGTAGTTTATCTCGGGTATCCTGTAGAACATCCCTCACCACCCCGCTCACGTGCTACCTCCTTTCCTTAATTCGAAGTAAACCGCCTCCGGTGTTAGGGGTAGCTTAGTTATTGGCTTCCCTAGCGCATGCGATACTGCACCGGCTATCGCTGCGGGCGCCGGTATCAGCGCCATCTCGCCGACGCCCTTAGCGCCGAAGGGCCCGTACTTGAATAGGTCCTCGACGTACACCGGCTTCTCTATCTCCGGTATGTCGAGCGCCGTGGGTACCACGTAGTCGGTCATGTCCGCGTTCAGTATCCTGCCCTTCTCGTCGAACACGAACTGCTCCATCAGCACGTAACCCATTCCCTGAACCGCCGCACCCTCTATCTGACCCTCAACCTGCTGCGGGTTAATTATCCTGCCAGCAGCTAGTGCGGGCCAGATCCTAAGCACCCGTACCTTACCTGTCCACGTGTCGACCTCGACCTCAGCGATCATGGCGACGTAGCTGAAGGCTGGGTACGCCTGCCCCTGCCCTAACTCGTCATTGAATTTGCCCTTGGGCAGGAAGAAGTAGCCCGTCGCTGATAGGTCGACGCCGCGTGCGTATGCCTGCTTGATTAGCTCGTCCCAGCTCAGCTCCTTGCCCTCAACGCCCTTAGCCCTCACCACGCCTCCCTTGATCTCGACGTCCTCCGGCTTGCAGCCCAGTAGCTCGGCGGCCAGCTTGTTCAGCCTCTCCCTAACTTTCGCGGCAGCCACGAGCACGCCTATCGCGCCTATGCTCGTACCTCTTGACGCGTGCGTCGCTCCCGCGTCCGGCGCGTCGCTCGTGCCGAACACTACCTTGACCTTCTCTAGTGGCGCGCCGAGTATCTCAGCCACTATCTGCCTGTGTGATGAGTTCGGTGATCCCTGACCCATCTCCACTATGCCCGTGAACATCGTTACTGAGCCGTCCTTGTCTATCTTCACGTACGCGTTCGACCAGTCAGGCACCCCCCTGCTGGTGCTTATTCCGTGCCACGCCACACCTATCCCTATGCCGCGCCTGTACCTGCCCTTGAACGACTCACACTCAGCCTTCCTCTTAGCCCAGTTGACCTTCTCAGCAAGCTTCTCGACAGCTTCCGCGATACCCACGGACTCCTCGAGCAGCTGGTTAGTTATCGTTCTTGAGCCTGGCCTCAACATGTTCTTGAGCCTGAACTCCACCGGATCCATCCCGAGCTTCTTAGCCAGCTCATTCATCTGCATCTCGGCAGCGAACTGCACTGACGGGTTGCCGAAGCCTCTGAAGGATCCCTGATACACCTTGTTCGTGTACACACAGTAGCCCTCCACCCTAGCGTGCGGAACCTCGTAAGGCCCTGACGCGTGTACGGTGGCCCTCCATAGGATGAATGGGCCTCTGTTCGCGTACGCGCCAGTGTCGTGGATTATCTTGACGTCTATGGCTGTGAGCTTACCGTCCTCAGTTGCTCCGGACTTGTACTTGATTATCGTTGCCTCCCTCTTCGGGTGCATTCTTAAGGACTCCTCACGCGTGTAGAGTATGAAGGCAGGCCTGCCCGTTAGGTGAGCTACTAGGGCAGCCTTAGCCGCCGTCAGCGGGCCTTCATCGTCCTTGCCTCCGAAGCCCCCGCCCATGAAGGGCACGACCACCTTAATGTTGGATGCCGGTACGCCGAGCACCCTAGCTATTATTGACTGAGCTAGGTGCGGGTACTGGGCCGCCGTCACCACGGTTAACCTACCGTCTAAGCCCGGGATCGCCAGCGCGCCCTCAGTCTCCAGGTACACGTGGTCCTGGTGATGCGTCCTGTACTCGTTCTCCACGATCACGTCCGCTTTGCTGAAGCCCTCCTCAATGTTGCCCTTGCGAACCTTTGTCCTGAAAGCTATGTTACTCCCAACCTCCTCATGCACTAAGACATCCTTACGCTCAAGCGCCTCAAGCGGGTCTAGGACGTAGGGCAGGGGATCGTAGTCGACCTTAACGAGTTCAGCTGCACGTAATGCCGCGTCAATGTCCTCGGCAGCCACCAGAGCAACGAGCTCGCCGTGGTACCTGACCTTACCCTCAGCTATGAGGGGCTGGTCGGGTAGGGCGTACCCTACCTGGTTCTCGCCGGGGATGTCCTTCGCTGTGAATACCTTAACCACCTTAGGAACCTTGAGGGCTTCCTCATCCCTAACCCTAAGTATCTTGGCGTGGGGCTCCGTGCTCAGAACCTGCTTAACGAATAACATCCCTTCCTGGAAGTAGTCCTCTACGAACTTAGCCGTTCCTAAGGCCTTATCAAGCGCGTCAGCCCTGGCAATCCCCTTGCCGACGATCAGGAATTCCTTGGCATGCAACCACTTGCTAATTAAGGTGTATGGGTCTTCTATTAAGACCATATCGCTTCACCTGGCGCTATCATACACGAGTTAGTTTAAAGCTTCTCCAAAATAAGTTTTTAGCAATCATAAAATATTTAACAACACATTATAGACTATTTAGTACCTAAACACCCGCGTAATCAGTGTAATTATTAGTAATTACAAACCAGAGGATGTAAAACCCTGACTTGTTTGAACAAAGTTAAACCAACAGCCTTTAACCCCTAATCCCTAATTAGGGACGGCGCCAAGAATGAAGCGCGTTACCATTGAGGAACTCAACAATCAAGCCTTGAGGGAGGCCTTAATTGAGGAGGTGAACTCCCTAGCCGAGGAGCGGGGCGTGCGGCCGGAGGACGTCGCGGTGTACGAGTATCCCTTCGCCCCGGTTAGGATTCAACACGTAGTTAATGAACTGGGTAAGGAGGGCTACGTACTGCTGGGCACCACCGTCATTGAGGGAAGGCTCTACCTACTGGCTACTAAGAAGGGTGAAGGGGACCTAGGCCTCGCCCCAGACTACGGGCCGAGGGCCCGTGAGGGTGAGGTTAAGTTTGATTAGTCTTAGTTTTCTTTTTAAACCCCGAAACAAGGTTATCGGAGCTTATTACGCGTGAGTCAACGAATTAATCACACGTTGATGCCCTCATTTAAGGTAAAAGGTTTTTTGCTCTCTCAAAAAATGTTTTAGTGTGGTATCATTGCCCAGCTGTTCTTCTGAGGTTACGGAGCTTAGGTACATAGGTAAGAAGACCCCTAGGAAGGACGGCGTGGCTAAGGTAACTGGGAAGGCGCTGTACGCGTACGACATTAACCTGCCGGGAATGCTTTACGGGAGGATCCTGAAGAGTCCTTACCCACACGCCCGCGTCAAGAGCATAGACACCAGCGAGGCAGAGAAGCTCGGGGCTGTCGTAATAACGTTCAAGGACGTCCCAAAGAAGAAGTTCAACATTAGGCTCGTCAGCGTGGACAGGGTGAACTACAAGGACTGGGAAGTCCTCACCGACCACCCCAAATACGTCGGTGAGTACGTGGCGGCCGTCGCGGCCGAGACCGAGGAGCTAGCGCAGAAGGCGTTAGAAGCTATTAAGGTTGAGTGGGAGGTTCTCCCGCACGTCCTAGATCCCTTCGAGGCCCGTAAGGAGGGCGCTCCCAAAATACATGATAGAATATTATTTGGTAGTAAGGAGGTTGAGGTTAAGAATAACGTAGCGTGCACGCTGAACTACGACGAAGGCGACATCGAGAAAGCCTTCAGGGAAGCCGACGTCGTGATTGAGAGGGAATTCAGGACTAACAGGAGGTACCACATGCAGTTAGAGCCCAAGGTAGCCGTGGCTAGGCCGGAGCCCGACGGAGGGGTGACCGTATGGACAACCACCCAAACAATCCATAACACTAGGATATTGATTTCGCAGGTCTTCGACATACCTGAGAGCAAGATAAACGTCGTTAAGCTACCCATAGGCGGGTCCTTCGGCTCAAGCATTCAGACCAACCTAGTGACGTTAGTGGCGGTAGCGCTCGCCCTGAAGGCGGGGAGGCCCGTCAAGATAGCGCTGACCCGTGAAGAGGACATGATGGACCACTGCGCGTACCAGATGTACTTCAGGCTCAAGGTCGCGGCCAAGAAGGACGGCACGATCATTGCTGGCGAGCTGGAGAACGTGATGGACATAGGCGGGCATCAGATCCAGGCGTACCCGTTGCTAGGGTGCCTGCTAGGCTGGTTTGTCTCCCTATACAAGTGGAAGAATATTAGGTATAGGGGAGTGGCGGTATACACGAATAAGGTGCCGTCCTGTGCCTTCAGAGGGTACGGCAACCCGCAGATAACGTGGGCAGTGGAAACCATAATTGACGAGCTGGCTGAGGCCCTAGGTATCGACCCCATCGAGTTCAGGCTCAAGAACTACGTCGGTAGGGGCGACTTGTTCTGGGGTCAAGGACCCACCGTTAAGTCCATAGTGAAGAGTGATGGCGTACCTGAGTTAATGAGGAAGGGCGCGGAACTCATAGGGTGGAGTAAGAGGCCGAAGCCCGGCGAACAGAAGGGCAGGTATAGGCGCGGCATAGGTATGGGCAGGGGCTTCCACACCTCGGGTGCCGGCGGTAAGATCTCCGGCGAGGTCATCGACTACACAGGCTGCATTCTGAAGGTGAATGAGGACGGCAGCGTCGACTACATAACGGCGCTACAGGACCATGGAGGCGGTACCTTAGAGGCCCACGCAAAGATAATCGCCGAGGAACTGGGCGTACCGCTCGACAAAGTCAACATCGTGTGGGCAGACACGAAGACAACAGTCTACGACGTCTGCACCCACGCCTCGAGAGGCACTTACGTGGGCGGTGAGGCCGCGAGGCGCGCAGCACAGATAGTTAAGAAGAAGTTACTGGAGTACGCGGTCAGGCTATTAGGTGACGTGGTCAACCCGGAGGCACTCACCATCAAGCCTGACGAGAAGTTAGGGCAGGGAGTTATCTACGTTGAGGGGATGCCGGACAAGAAGATAACGGTGGGTGAGGTCGCTAGGGAGGCGTGGCAGAGGAACTGGGGCTCGATAGCGGCGGTCGTTTCCTACAGAGCAACCAACTCACCGCCAGCGTACACCGTATACTTCGTTGAGGTCGAGGTCGACACGTGGACGGGCAGAGTCAGGCCCGTGAGGGTCGTTGCGGGTGCCGACGTAGGCACCGTCGTAAACCCGGACCTAGCTGCCGGGCAGCTGCACGGCGGCTTCGCGCAGGGCTGGGGCATGACCGTACTTGAGGACACGCCCTACGACCCCAGAACAGGCGAGTTAGCGTGTAGGGGGTACATAACTGACTACAAGATACTGACGGCTCAGGACATGCCGAGCCTAGAGAACTTCCAGGTGATATTCGCCTCGACCTACGAGCCCACAGGGCCTTACGGCGCTAAGGGCTTAGGAGAGTCAGCGCTGAACCCTGTCGCCGGCGCCGTCGCCAACGCCATCTACAACGCGTTAGGGGTGAGGTTCTACGAACTACCCATAACACCTGAAAAGATCCTCAAAGCCCTTAAGGAGAAGGAAGGGGGTGAGTAAGGTGCTCAAGTCACCCGGACCCAAGCTAGACCCGAACAAAGCCAACACACACATACTCCCCGAGTTCAAGTACCTAGCACCGAGAACCATTGAGGAAGCAATCGAACTGCTCAGCAAGTACGGCGAGGAAGCCAAGGTGCTGGCGGGAGGCACGGACCTCCTAGTGAGGATGAAGCAGGGCGTGCTCAGACCCAAGTACCTAATCAGCATAAACAGGATCAAGGAACTCAACTACGTCGAGGACCGCGGGGACCACGTAGCCATAGGGGCAGCAACGAAGCTAAGGGCCCTAGAGAAGTCCAGCATCATTAAGGAATTATTCACGGCGCTTTACGAGGCCGTTAGGTCAATGGCTGGAGTGCAGATAAGGAACATGGGAACCATAGGCGGTAACTTATGTAACGCGTCTCCAGCAGCGGACACCGCTCCACCGCTACTGGTCTTCGAGGCGGAGGTAGTTATCGCTGGCCCCAACGGCAGGAGGGTAGTCCCGATAACGGAGTTCTTCACCGGCCCCGGCAAGACCGTGATGGCACGCAACGAACTCCTAGTTGAGGTGAGGATACCTAAGCCCGTTAAGCCCACGGGCTCGGCGTTCATAAAGATAGCTAGGGTCGCGATGGACCTGGCGAAGGTAAACATAGCTGTCGCACTAAGAATGAGTGACGGTGTCGTGGAGGACGTTAAGGTGGCGTTAGGGTCGGTAGCCCCAACACCGATAAGGGCGTACAAGACCGAGGAGTTCCTGAAGGGCAAGGAACTCACGGAGGACGTCATGTGGGAGGCAGCCAAGATAGTGAGGACGGAGGTGAAGCCAATAACGGACATACGATCAACCGCTGAGTACAGGAGGGAGGTCTCAGGCGTCATCCTTGTTGACGCACTGAAGAAGGCTATGGAGAGGCTCGGGAGGTGATCGCGGTGGGCACGAGGTTAATTAACTTCAAGCTGAACGGGCGCCCCGTAAGCATTGAGGTTAAGGACAACGAGTTACTGATAAACGTGTTAAGGGACAGGCTAGGCGTGCTCAGCCCCAAGTACGGGTGCGGCATAGGTGAGTGCGGTGCCTGCACCGTGCTACTGGACGGTGAGCCCGTGCTCTCATGCCTTACGCTGGCCGTCGAGGTAGATGGTAGGGAGGTAACCACCGTTGAGGGCTTGGCTAAGGACGGTAAGCTGCACCCTGTGCAGGAGGCCTTCATAGAGGAGGGGGCGATTCAGTGTGGTTACTGCACGCCGGGCTTCATACTGGTTGCTAAGAGGCTCCTCGAGGAGATAAGGAATCCGAGTGAGGAGATGATTAGGGAGTACGTGAGGGGTAATCTCTGCAGGTGTACGGGCTACGTGAACATCATTAAGGCAATTAAGCGTGCGGCGGAAAAGATTAGTGGCGGTAAAGCGTGAATCAGGTAAAATTTATTTTTCAAGACAAAACCTGTATTCGGGTCCCTTCCAAAAGAGGAGCTGAACCCGATCAGGAGGTGTGAGGCAGTGGGCACGTTAAAAGGTCACGACATAATATCCGCACTTCAATTCACTCGCGAGGACCTACTCAGGCTATTCAACCTAGCTGAGAGGCTCCGCGAGGAGATCAGGGAGAAAGGTATTCTCGACTACGCTAGGGGCAAGATAATGGCTACGGTGTTCCTAGAACCCAGCACCAGGACGAAGCTGAGCTTCACGTTCGCCATGGTTAAGCTCGGTGGTAGGGTAATTGACTTCGACGTGAGCAGGTCAAGCCTCGCTAAAGGAGAGACTGACGTCGACACCCTTAGAATAATTGACGGGTACGACCCCGACGTAATAGTCCTGAGGCAGAGCAAGCCAGGCTTCCCAGAGCAGATAGCCCCAATGATTAGGGCGCCGATAATCAACGCTGGCGACGGCCCGCACGAGCACCCAACCCAAGCTCTCCTAGACGTCTACACCATGTGGAGGGAGTTCGGGAGAATAGACGGGTTAACCGTGGGCATAATGGGTGACCTAAAGTACGGCAGGACGCCAAGCAGCCTATCATACGCGCTCTCGAAGTTCAAGGACGTAACGATATACTACATAGCCCCGCAGGCCCTCCAGATAAGGGAGGAAGTGCTCAAGAACATTGAAGGCAAGGTCGAGTACCACCTAGTCAATGACCTCTCAGAGGTCATCGAGAAGCTAGACGTCCTCTACGTCACGAGGCTACAGAAGGAGCGCTTCAAGGACCCAGCAGAGTATGAGAGGCTCAAAGGAAGCTACAAGATAGACGCAGCCTACCTCAAGAAATTCAAGCACATACCAGTCATAATGCACCCACTACCAAGGGTATGGGAACTCGACCCCAGCGTGGATGAGTTGCCGCAGGCAAGGTACTTCGAGCAAGCAAGAAACGGAATGTTCGTGAGGGCAGCCCTAATCAAGGAAGTGCTAGGCGTGTAAACCACGGGAACAAACCCATTTTCTTCCCAAAGGATTAGCGGTGCCGAGCCCTTAGTTCCCAGTATGTTTGCTTAATATTTATTATAGGATTAGGGAGGGCCCTCTCAAGGCGCTCTAGGCTTAGCTTAGTTTGGATTAAAGTCATTAAACCCTAAGGTGTGCTATGATATAGGGGTTATCATGCTTATTGAGGTTGAGTCCCTTGAAGAGCCTTACTCGGTTGTCGTGGCCGTTGATGAGGGCTTAGTTAACAGGTTTAAGCCCGCATTACCTTTTGAGTCGGTTGCGGTTGCGTGGAAGCAGGAGGTATACCTCTCCACACCCATTAAGCTCGAGTTAAGCAACGAGGAACTCGACGCCCGTGTGGCTAAGGGTTTCGCGTACTACTGGCCTCCTGAGAGATCCCTATGCCTGTTCTACGGGGTTACGCATGCATACACTCCCGTGGCTAGGGTTGGCGTGATCGTTGACCCCGTGCAGAGGGTTCCTGGGTTGGCTGGGGAGTTCAGGGAGCAGTGCGGGGTTAGGGTTAAGGAGCACGTCATTGATGAGGGCTTGAAGGATGTTGTAGGCATGCTTGGGTCTAGGGGGTACTTGGTGGCGACCCCCTTAGATGACGGTGTTAGGGTGGTCACGGCGTGCAAGCTTATGGATGTGTACCCCTACAGATCCGCTGTGACCATCTACGTTGAGGATTACGGTGCGCATGTTGAGGGTGAAGCGTTAGGAATATTCAGCAATAGCTTGGGTGACGTAGCACTATTAAACGTAATGGCTGAGGCGGTGAGGAGGTGTAGCAGGCACTACGCTAGGCTTGACTTAACGGAGGAAGGGTACGTGGCCGTCACGGCGGGCGTGGGTAGCTTAAGCGAGCTTGCTGAAGCTGTTGACGAGGTTACTCAGGCGCAGGCATGCGCGTATAGGGAGTTACTTAGGGTGCCTCTGAAGCGGGTGACCTGAGGGAGGGTCTTTCCACACGCTGAAGAAGGGTCTTAATGTTTGGGCGGAGTCGTTAATACTTCCATACGCGTAGATATTAGCGGGTTCGCCCCGCATGTATCCCCGCAACCTAACGTGGGTGGAGCTTAAGGAGTACATAGGCAAGGGCGGAGGGCCCCTAGTGCTCCCCGTGGGTTCCACGGAAGGACACGGCCTACACCTCCCCGTGAGCACCGACACGATCATCGCCAGCTTCATAGCTGATAAGCTAGCGGAGAGGAATAAGTGGGTCTCCCTCCCACCCATCACCTACACGGTCACCGTACCCGTAAGGCCCGGGAACGTGCACGTACCGTCCAGAGTACTTAAGGAGTACTTAAGGTCTATCCTCGAGCACTTCATATCATTTGGCCAGAAGGAATTCATAGTGATTATGGGGCACGGTGGCCCTGAAATGAAGGAAGTTGTCGTTGAGGTCTGCGACAACCTCTGCCGGGGCTGGGGCACCATAATAAATGTTTTCCACGTATCGCGAATACTTAAGGACCTGCAACTAGTGGATACCGACTCAGACAAGCACGCTGGTGAGTGGGAGACAAGCATGATAATGGCTATAGACAGTACCCTCGTTAAGAACCTAGAATTCTACCGGGAGTGCGGGGACCCACGCCGCTACGGGGTTGCCGGAAATCCCCTCAAAGCATCGCCAGCTAAGGGATTAAGGTACATTGAGGCAGTAATCAACTACGTTGAGGAGAGCTTCGCAAGGAACGTAGCTCACAGAAAGTGCTACTACAACTGGTTGATAAGGTAAGGTCCTGCCGTAGTGATATTTTTATAGTTATGGGTGTGAACCGTCGCTAATTACCTCCTGACACTTTTAGTGGGCGTGAGGAGATCGTTGCCTTAACCTCGGTAAGACGGGGTTAGACTACGTCGCACCGAATAGGGCGTTCTCCGGGGCTATTAGTTTGCAACCGTTAACGCGTAGTTCCCTCACCTTAATGCCGTAAACGCGCCTTATGTTGTTCCTCGTCACGACTTCCTCGGGCTTGCCCTTAGCGACTATTTCCCCGTCCTTCATTAGGAAGACCTCATCGCAGAATAGTAGCGCTAGGTTTGGGTCGTGGAGCGATATGAGGGCTGGTTTACTGAAGCGTCGAGACACCCTCCTTAAGGTTTCCAACGCCACTATCTTATTCCTGTAGTCGAGGAACGATGTTGGCTCATCTAGGACTAGTAGCTTAGCATCCTGTGCGAGTGCCCTAGCTATGAGGATTAACCTCTTCTCCCCGCCGCTGAGTGACGTGAAGGGTTTCTCCGCTAAGTGCTCCACACCTAGGGCCTTGAGGGCCTCACGCGCCTTAGCCTCGTCCTCAGCCCGCGGGCCCTGCAGGGTGTTTACGTAGGGGTTCCTACCCATCAACACGACCTCGAATGCAGTGTAGGGGAACTTAACTGTGAATTCCTGCGGTACGTAGGAAACTAACCTGGCTCTTGACCTGCAGTCCATGTCCGTGATGCTCTGACCTTCAAGCATCACACACCCTCGCTCCGGCTTTAGGATACCCACAACGCACTTCATGAGCGTGGTCTTCCCGGCGCCGTTAGGGCCTAGTAGGCAAGCGACGCAGCAATCGACCCTTAGTGAAACGCCTCTCAACACGTACCCCTTATTGGCCGGGGCACCGTACCTGAACCACAGGTCCTTAACTTCCAGCAAGGCACGCCCTCCTCCTAACGAGTATGGCGAAGAGTATGGGGGCGCCGACGAAGTTAGTCATAACACTCAACGGTAGCTCGGCCGCGGACAGGGTCCTGGCTAGGTCGTCGCAGAAGAGCAGTAGCGTGGCACCGACTAACGCGGATGCCGGCACTAACCTCCTGTTATCATACCCTACAAGTAGCCTAGCGATGTGGGGACTCACTACCCCAACCCAAGCTATCATGCCTGCTAGGGAGGTGGAGGCGGAGGTCGCCAGGGTCGCGGCCACTATTGTTAAGGCCCTGAATAAACCCACGTTCACGCCTAACGCCACCGCCTCATCATCCCCTAGTGAAAGCACGTTAAGAACCCACCTAAGTAAGAGGAGCGTCACCACACCGATGAGTAAGGGCGGTACTGCTGGGGCGAGGTCACTCCACTTAGTTCCCGCGAAGCTACCCAGCAACCAGTAAACCATGGCCGGCAACTTATTGTAGGGATCCGCCATGTACTTAACCATGCCGACGCACGCCGAGAACAGCGCCGAGGTAACTATGCCTGCCAGTATCAGCGCCAGTATCCCTCCACCCGCAAGCCTAGCTAAGTAGTATGCGAGGAGCATCGCCATCAGGCCGA
The DNA here is from genome assembly GCA_964399035.1 of uncultured Desulfurococcaceae archaeon. Classification (GTDB taxonomy): domain Archaea; phylum Thermoproteota; class Thermoprotei_A; order Sulfolobales; family NBVN01; genus WAOL01. Next base: position 41,170 of record CAYNPH010000037.1, on the reverse strand, counting down.
ACACGAATGCAGTTAACTGAACCGCGGCTGGGTTCGGGGGCAGGAGAAGTATGGCGAGCACGGCGCCGAACGCCGAGCCGCTCGTGACGCCGAGTATTCCGGGCCCTGCCAAGTAATTCCTGAAGATGTTCTGTAGCGCCACCCCCGCTAAGCCTAGCGCGGCGCCTGTGAGTGAGGCCGCCGCAACCCTCGGCAGGCGCACGTACGTAATTATCGTCCTGTCGAGCGCGTTGGCATGCCATGGGGGAAAGAGGAGCCTACCAACACTGAGTGAGGTAATAAACAGGAATATGAAAAACACCGTGAGCTTTAGGATCGCCTTATCCATCGTGCTACCCCTTAGCAGTGCTCACCGTTAGGTTACCAGTTATGTGCACCTCACTTAAGCTCAGGTTGAAGAACTCCTTGTAGAAGTGCGCCGCGACCTCAGTAAGGTTAACGTCCTTAAACTGCTGTGGGTGAAGAACCTTGCCGAGCCACAGCAGGCCGAGGGCCCACTTCGGACACGGGTCAATCCAGTTCTCGCCGTCGTAAGGAACTACGTATACCTTCCCATCCTTAACCGCCTTAATTGCCTGCCACGCTGGGTCGTTCCTGATTAGCTGGAGGGTCTTGCTTGCCGGGACGCCGTACTGTATTATCAGTATTATGTCTGGGTTCCACTTAGCTACCTGCTCTACGTTAACCCCCTTCTTCCCTGATAGGTTTCCGGCGACGTTCACTCCGCCAGCAAGCTCGACTAGTTTGCTTTGGAACATGTCGCCGCCGAACGTCCTTAGGCTGTGGTGCCTTCCACTGTAGTACAGTATCAGTACCTTGGGTTTCGTTGAGACACTTTTCACCTTAGACTCTACTTCATTAACTATGGACTTATAGTAGTTGATTATGGTGTTCGCGTACTTCTCCTTGTGAAAGATCTTACCGAACATTGATATGGTACTGTAAATTTCGTTAATGTTTTCGATCTTAATACACACTACTGGTATCCCTAAGCTCTCTAGCTGGGATACCATCTTAGAGAATCTTCTCCATGTAGCAGCTATAACTAATTGTGGTCTTACCTTAACGATCTCCTCAACGTTCATTGACCTTCCAAACCCTATCTTCTTATTGAATTCTGGGTCAACGAGCTTATAGAAATCTTCACCCCATGACCAGCCCCCATAGAACTTATTCCCTACGCCGAGCAGGTAAAGGAAGGGCGGCGCCATACCGTATAATGCAATCACCCTCGTAACGGGCTCAGGTATCTTCACCTTCTTACCTCTGGCGTCGACCACCACAACATATTGTGTGGTGGCTGCTCCCCCTTGCCTGGTTGTTGTCGACGTTCTCGTGCTGGTAGTGGCTGATGTTGCCGCTACGCTTGTAGTTGTGGTGAAGTTTGCGCGTTTACTTATGTGTAGGTAGTACGCACTACCAGCGATGATGCAGATAACTATTGCTACTATTATCGCTACGGAAATTGCTTTGCTTAACGCTTTTCTGCTCATTTAGTGCACCTCATTATGGTAATAGGTACACCTAAATATATACTCTTGCTGACCACAAACAAGGGAACCGCATTCAGCCAATGCGTACGGATTCCACGCTCGACAAAACACTCAACAACCACTCTTAATCACCGTTATCGGATAACGGATAACGTATTTAAGATTTACTTAACCAGTCATAATCAAGCGGCAATTACCTTGAAGTAAGCATTTCTCAGCGTTATTAACTAAGGAAGACGGATACGTATCTGAATACGTTTTGGACGCCATGAAAAGAGCCTGAAGTAACCAGTAATGGAAACCTCTGTAAGCGGGAGGCACCTTATATACTCTGTGATGCTTAATCGCGTTCAAGTCCAGACCTATCTCTTCGGAGAGCCTCATGAAGTCCTCAACGCTGTAGGGGAAGTGCGCGTCTATGAATATCACTTCAGGGGATAGGCGCTTCAGTTCCTCCGCGCCGGCGTTCTGCCCTATGGTGCTGGAGCTACTTAGCGAGTAATTGATGCATTCAGACCCTATGAACTTAAGTAATTCCAGCTGGTATGATCCTTTCCTCTTCGCGTAGAGCGGGTGGCCTAAGCATAGATAGGTTTTCCGGGGCTTCACTATCCTCGCCCTTAATCGTTCTATGGTTTCCGTTACCTTGTCGATGAAGAGCACCTTAGGGTGGTTACTTAGGCTCAGCCCAGCTAGCTTAGCTATTGCCTGCATTAAGCCGCGTAGCTCCTGCGGGCTCGGTGAGTTGTTTAGGGTGCTACGTATCGTGTCTGTGAAGCCCTGCTCGATTGCATTCCCAAGAGCTTCGTACCTCACGGTCTCATCGGTAACTCCTAGGAACCGCAGTACTGAGTCAATAAGTTCTAAGGCACCTGTGACCCTGTAGCCCAGCATGAAGGACTCGGCGTTGATTGGGCACTCACGGGCTATGTGCCCCTTAATGCCAGCCACCCTTTCCGCGTTACGTGTGAAGTAAGTTACCTTAGCTGAGCATGGGCCGAAGAACTCGCGCTTAATGACTTCCTCGCCACCCACCACTGTATTCAGGTACTTAGTTCCAGGAATGTTGAACAGGTACGCGTACTTAAGGTACTCCCTCCTGATCGTATCACACAACCGCTCGGCAACGCCAACATCTGGCTCCAGCCCAAGGTACTCCTCTGAGGGAGCTGTAAACACCATTATGTGAAAGGGAATCTCAGGTGATATGCTGGCGATCGCCTTGGCCGCGTGAAGGACTTCATCCTCAAGACCCCTGTAGTAGGTGATCGTGACCTCAACATGGATTCCCTCCCTCACCAGGAACTCGATGTTCCTGAATACTGGCGCTGGTTCCGCGCCACCGCTGAGCCTAGCATAAATTCCTGGCGAGAAACCCTTGATGCCCGCAACCGCAAAGTCTAGATAGGGTGCGAGTCTTGATAGGGCATCCGCAGTTAGGTAGAGGTTTGAGGAGCACCCGACAAGTAAGCCCTCCCTCTTCGCTAGCTTAGCTAGCCTCAGGAACGTCCAGTAAGTTACGGTTGGTTCGCTCAGGATGAACGCCACACCCACGCACCCGAGGCCCACCGCCTCTTTTATGATATCTCTCAAGCTCCTCCTTCGAAGTAACTTAGTTGCCAGCTTAATGCGCTGGGTTAGGGTGCGGGATATGCACCCCACACATGTGAAGTTACATCCGATAGACCCTACTGCCAGGAACGGATGGTTAGGGTAGAAATGGAGGAGCGGAACCGCCTCAGAGTTTACGGGGAATGTGAAGGTGAAGTACTGATGGAAGACCTCCTCTAGGTTCCCGCCCCTATTCGTTATCATTCTACATCGACCCGCACCGCCCTCAGGTATCGAGCATCGAAACTCGCACACGTTACAACGTACGTAGCTTCTGTCACCGTGGCCCGCATCACTCATTTGAGGCACCCTTGAATCGTTATCAAATAACTGATAACGATTAATTAAGGTTAGCGGGTCCAACGACAATGCGTGGGGCGCCATTCGTAGACTTTCACGCACCGGCGTTGAAGGGAATTCTTCACAAGTATATCGTCTCTGTTTAACGTTGACCAACTCCAATAAAATACACTTATTTTACTGTGCCCTACTTATGCTTAGTGGCTGAAGGGGTGAGTGAAGATATCGCCTAGCTTGCTGGTGGATAGGTTCGGTAGGCCAGTGAATAGGTTGAGGGTAAGCATAACGCTAAGGTGTAACCACGCGTGCATCTTCTGCCATAGGGAGGGGATACCCGCCTCGCAGGTTAAGGACGAGCTGAGCGCGGGTGACTTCGGCTTTGTGGCGGAGGTGGCTTCATCCCTGGGTATCGTTGGTTTCAAGCTAACTGGTGGTGAGCCCTTAGTCAGGGACGATGTTGCGGACATCGTCTCAGCAATATCCCAGCATGTTAAGGATGTTAGCTTAGTCACCAATGCCTCAAGGTTAAGGGAGTTTGCATCTGCACTCGCCGAGGCCGGGTTAAGTAGGGTTAACGTATCCCTACACTCGTTGAGAGAGGATGTTTTCAGGAGGATAACTGGCGGGGGTTCCCTAAATGATGTTTTGAAGGGTATTAAGGCAGCGGTTGACGCTGGGCTCAAGGTGAAGCTCAATTACTTGGTGCTCTCCCTAAACGTTGATGAGTTTAAGGACATCGTGGATTACGCCTCGAGAATAGGGGCTGATCTGAACGTGATTGAGTTAATACCTGTCGGCACCCCACCCGATGTCTACAGGGAGCTGCATGTAGGGTTAAGTCCCGTGGAGGAGTACCTGAGGGAGAGAGCCAGTAAGGTATGGTTCGCCGAGTTCCAGAACAGGCCCACCTACTTAATGCCCTCCGGCATCAGGGTATACGTCATTAAGGGTTTCGGGAACCCCTACCTCTGCGCTAGATGCACTAGGCTAAGGATGACCCCCGACGGCAAGCTACAGACATGCATATACAGGCCCGACCTAACCGTTGACGCTAGGGACGCCATACTGAGGAGGGATGCTGAGGGCCTGAAGGATGCGTTCAGGCGCGCGACGGAGTTAAGGGAACCTTACTTCAAGCTACCGGGAAAAACCAGCCTCACACTGATCGCGTCCCGTCATGTTTGACCGTGAGTTTAAATGTGGCGACCTTAAATGGCCTCACCTTTAAGGTGAGGTTACCGTTGTTACTCACGGGTACCTCGCTCAAGCTCTCCTCAAGCATGTTGGTTTCCTCAGCCTTAACCACGTCAGCACCCCTTAGACCCACGCTCACGACGCCGCTACGGCCGTACGGGTTGAAGGCCCTCAACACCACGCAGTCGTCCCGATCCTCGCAGACCTTCAGCACCGGAACCTCAACGTCACCAGCCTCAATCGTTATGGGGGTAACCTCCCTGACCTTGGGTTCCCGCACCACCGTGACGTACGGTCTATTCAGTAGTTCCTCGGCCTTCGTAGGTACCTTACCCGCGACCCAGTCGCCTTCATGTGGGTAGAGGTAGTAGGTTATTCGGTAGCGCCCTGACTCGACCGGGTCTTGTGCCTTAAGGAGTTCGGGAGTCCACGGGACGCCGATAGCGCCTTCGGGAGGGAATCTCGGTCCCCGCAGTAGGGTTAGCCTGAGGGTCTTACCCATGACGTCATACCCGAAGCGGGTGCCGCAGATCAGCGCTAGTCCGGCTTTCCCGTTGCTGTAGTCGATCCAGCCGTTGAACCATGCCTCCCACATCGCCCTGTCGTAGAGGGTGGAGTACGGTGATGCTGGGTTCCTCCTTACTGCGTGGCCGTAGGGTTGCCCGACGACGATGTTTTCTGCCCACATGCTTAGGTCGGCCACGAGCTTCAGCAGGCGATGGGTGAGTGCCCACTCAATTTCGACGACGCCCTCGACCCACGGTTCCCCGGCGTACACGCGTATGTGGTGCCTTAACCTGGCCTCGCCGCCCTCATCCCTGTACGCGTACTCGATCATCACGGACGCCCTTGAAGGTCCTCGCTCCGTGACCTCCACCTTGACGGGCTTCGTTAGCCTCCGGTACTTGACCCCGTCCAGCCTCTGGAGGTGGTAGAGTTCCCAGCAGTCGAAGGCGTAGTCAACGAACTTCTCGATGGTTCCGGCGGTCGCCCTGCCGAGGCGTGGTGTGTCGTCATACACCTCGAACCCCACGCCTCGGCCTCCCAAGAACTCCTTGCCTTGACCATTAGCTAGGAGCTTCAGGGACCTCACCTCACCCGTCTCCTTACTCACCCTAACCTCCACCAACCCGTTCCTCAGGATCAGGTGATCCCCACCATCAACCACTTCCGCGCCCGCCTCAACCTCCTCGGGCTCCGCGGCAACCAGCGCTAGCGGTGGCGCCCTCACCCTAACTAGTCCGCGGCCCGGCAACTCAACGTAGGTACGTACCTCCCTCGGCAACGGGTTGAACACCGCTAAGCTTCCCTTACCGTCCTCAGCGTTAGGCACGTTAAGGAGTTCCGCTATTAGCGCGCGTACCCTAGCGTGGAGGTTCTTCCGTAGCTTCGAGAGCCTATTCAGGAACTCCGTGTAGGGCGTTTTCGATAGTGAGCCGGCGAGCACGTCGTGGAAGTGGGCTGTGAGGACCTCCCTCCAGAGGGACTCGACCTCCCGCCTATCATACGGCTTCCCTGAGGCTAGGTACCTTAGCGTGAGTAGCTTCTCGAGGGTCTCCAGTAAATGTTCGCACTCCTTTACGAGTTCCTTAATCCTTGCTTGCGAGGTGTAGGTTCCGCGGTGGAATTGGAGGTAGAGTTCACCAACGTACTTAGGTATGCGGTCGCCGTGCGCTTCCTCCACCATCCTTAAGTAGTCCTCAGCACGTGAGTGCCTAGCCTCACTAACCCCTAAGGCCTTAAGTTCGGGCGGTACTTCCCTCACGAGGGCTTCGGCCGCGGCAACCTCCTCTTCCTTGGGGCCGCATCCGTGGTCGCCGTAACCGTATATGAGGAGTAGGTCCCCGATACCGTGCCTTGCGTGTAGGGCTAGGAAGTACGTGGCGACCTTCCACACCTCACCCGGGTTGCCCCAGTACCCACCCACGGTCTGGTAGGCGAGGACCTCGGAGCCGTCAGGGGACAACCACTTGAATAGGTTGTAGGGGAACATGACGGTGTCGTTCCAATTAAGCTTCTGCGTGACGAAGTACTTGATCCCGCATCCCCGAAGTATTTGGGGGAGTGAAGCAGGGAAGCCGAAGCTGTCGGGGAACCAAGCCACCCTCACGTCAACACCCAACACACGCTTAAGGAACCTCTTACCGTACAGGAACTGCCTAACTAGGCCCTCACCGGACGGGAGTATGCAGTCACTCTCAACCCACGACCCGCCAACGACCTCCCACCTCCCCTCACGAACCCTGCGCTTAACCTCCTCCAGGAGTTCCGGCTTAAGCGACCTTAACCAGTCGTAGTAGAGGGCCGTGCTCTGAGCGAATGTGAAGCCAGGGTACTTACTCATGAGCTTAAGAACGTTCGCAACAGTCTTAACGAAGACTTCCCTCGCTTCACTGGTGGGCCAGAGCCAAGCAACATCTAAGTGGCTATGGCCGAGTAAGTGGAGTTTGCGGTGCTGATCATTACTCAACTAGCTCACCGAGACAGTTTAGGCGCGGTGAAAATAACTCCTCCGTTAAGCACGTGGAGCCATGCTGACGGGGTGCTATCTTGACCTTGCCCCAATACCCACGCAAGGATTCCCATGGCATTATATTGATTGGCTACGGGCTAACTGCGCTTGACACCAAGATTTTGCTCAGCGATAGCTTAACCGCCGCCTCCTCCATGCTTAGTGAAGCCTCTACGAGGGAGTCCTTACTAATTCCATGATTTCCTAACTCCTTGAGCAAGTGCGGTTGTAGCAACTCCCCCGCACCCTCATAGAAGCCCCCAACAACACACAGCGGTAGTTCATTATCGTTAAGCATTTTCCTTGCTGCGAGGAGGAGTTCCGCTATTTCACGGGCTTCCTCCTCAATAATGTTGACAGCAACATCATCTCCTTTAATGGCCTCCTCAACCACGTACCTAGCGAATCCCGCTATTAGCGTCTTGGGCGCTTTATCCCCGTACACCTTAGTTATTACGTCCCCTAAGTCACGTAGTCCTAGGTAATGCACCAACCTGCCTAACAGTGACGTGTACTGTCCCCGGCCATCCAGATACTTGAGGGCGGCCTTAATGCCCTCCTTGCCCGCGTGCCATGCGCTCCCGCCGTCATCTATTAGGTGGCCCCACCCACCGACCTTCACTTCCGTCCCGCCCCTACCGACCCCATAGGCTGAGCTACCGGTCCCCGATATCGCAACTATCCCTGGCCCCCCTTCGAAGCACGCGTAATGCGCTACTAGGTAGTCCTCGAAGACCATCACCTTATCAGCTAATCCCGTGTTAAGCACCGCCTCCACGTAGTAGTTCCTCCACGCTCCGTGTCCCGTCCCAGCCGCTGAGAACGCAACTAGGTCGAAGCGTCTTAAGCCAGTCTCCTCCGCGAGCTTCCTTAAGCACTCCATTATGTTAGCCTGCCCGACAGCCCTATCCGTGGAGGCGGGGTTCGAGGGGCCGCAGACGACCCTTGCTAGGGGCTTTAGCGATCCATCGCCAAGTACTTCGAAGGCTGTTGCCTTAGTGCTTGTGGCACCACAGTCCACCCCTACAACGAAGCGTGGTGCGGTTCCCATCCTAGACGGCCCCCCTAGCCGCGTTGAACCCTAGGGCATATGCCTCGAGCACCACCACTACCTGAGCCCACACCACGGCAGGCGGTGCTTGGAGGGCCTGAGCTAGAAGGAAAATGGGGGACACGAACATCCCGATGCACAGGAGGTAATGGATTAGCCTACCCTTAAGCACGTAGCGGGCCGCGAGCATGTGGGCTAAGCCAGCCAGAACTCCCAGCACGCGCCACGTAATTAACCTGCGTTCAGCCATGGAGGCAGCAACCCTGAACAGGTCCGGCGACGGCTGACACGTCAATGCCGCCACCGCCAACGCTATCCCCACACCCACCAGGTACGCTGCCGCACCGAGCCTTACGTACCTCCCCATCGCCTCCGAACTTCCCTCAGTTATTGCTAGGTAGGCTGAAAGCGACGTTGAGGCCAGCAACAGCAACGAAATAATGACGTAGTAGGGGCTGGTGAGGATCGCTAAGGGTGATGATATTAGCTGCATCCCTGCCACGATAGCGGCTGTTCCGTACGCCCTCTTAGCGCTGGCTACGGCAGCCGCGCAGTTCAGTAGCGCCGCGAACACCATGAACGCTGCCCCCTGAAGGGTCGCTCCCCCCGTAGTTACTGCCGCGGCCGCGATGGCTGCTGCGGTGATGACGTGTAGCGCTACCACTGCCTTCCCAGTTATGCGGTGCCGCGCCTGCTTAACCTCCTCCGCCATGTGAGCTCACCTCCTGCGCTTCGGGTTCAGGTAATCGTCTATTGCCTCACCAACACATATGAACCCCATCACGGTAATCGCTAGGAGTAACCCGGGGAGCACTATCCATAACCAGTTATTCTCCGTGACTACCGTGAACATGTTCTTGTAGGCAGTGTACATCACGTATCCCCAGTCCGGGGTGTTGGGATCCCCTAGACCAAGGAAGGAGAGGGAGGCTGCGGTTACCATGAAGCCCGGTGTCAGCACGGTTATCCTTGAGAGGAGTAGTGGGGTTGTCTGGGGTAGTATGTGCTTGAACATTATCCTCCAGGGCCCGGCCCCGATTATCCTTATTGCCTCCACGTACGGTCTGTTCTTAAGCTGCATTACCTGCGCCCTAACCATCCTGGCGGTCGATGGCCACGCGATTAACGCGATCACTATGGCGGTGTCCCAGAGGGTCCATCTCCCCACGCCCGTGAGCTTAGCGACTATGAAACCGTTCCTGAACATGGTCGCGAACACTATCAGTAGGAGGAGTGAGGGTAGGAGCATGAGTGAGTCGCTGAAGAACATTAAGAGGTTATCAAGGACGCCTCCGTAGTACCCTGAGAGCACTCCTATGAAGCCGCCTATAGCTATGGTGAGTATTGTGGCTATGAATCCCACGAGCAGGGATGCCCTAGCCCCGTATATTATCTGGGTCCACACGTCCTTCCCTTCATAGTCAGTGCCGCAGAGGTGCTGGGAGGATGGGGGCGCGAAGTTCTGCTCGAATATCTGCGTGGGTGCGTAGGGCGTGAAGAGCTGCGGGAATAACGCCATTATCGCGATGAAGGTCAGTATGGCGACGCCAACGACCCCCATGCGATGGTGGAGGACGTAGTACAGCGGGTCCTCAAGCCTTGAGAGGGCGTGAGCGAGGCCCCGCCCACTAACCCTCGAGTGCCCAGCAACCACACCACGCACTTTGTCAACCATCACGCATCACCTCGTAGCCCTTATCCTCGGGTCTAGGTACGCGTACATTATCTCAGCTATGGTGACGGAAATAATCACGGCTAACGCGACTATGTAGAACGCTGCCAGAACGACCGGGTAGTCCTTACTCCATATCGCATCGTAGATCAAGCGCCCCATACCGGGGTAGTTGAATACGGTCTCAGTAACTACGGCACCGCCGAAGAGGAAGCCTATATCTATCGCCATCATGGTGATGACGGGAGGCATTATGTGCCTCATCACGTACCTCTCGAGGATGACGTGCTCGCTGTACCCCACGGCCCTCAACGTGGTTACGTAGTCGTTGGACATCTCGTCCATGATCATGTTCCTTATTGTGAAGAGGTAACCGACCGCGGCGAGCTTCGAGAGACATATTAGGGGGAGTATGCTATGCCAGAACCAGTCAACAACGTAGTGGAAGATATTGGAGGGACTTATCTCTGAGGTGGCGGTGAAGGGGAAGAACCCGCCTATGTAGGAGAGGAAGTACAGGAATATCATACCCAACCAGAAGACCGGTAAGGACCTGTAGACAAGGGCTCCCCAGAGAATCACTGCCTCACCACTGGTGCCGTGCTTCCTCGCGGTGTACAGCCCCAGAAGCATGCCGAGCATGGAGCCGAGGAGGTAGGCTGAGATTATGAGGCCCAACGTATTGATTAGCCTAGTAGTGACTAGCTCAAGGATGGGTTGGTTCCACACGGGTGAGTTCATCTTGAATAGGGAGAGGGTAAACATCCCGTAAATAACCTTACCTAGACCCACGAGTATGTTGTCCTTGTAACCCCACTTCATGAGGAGGTACTCGTACTGTTCCCTAGTTAACTTACCCATAGCTAAGTACTGGTCGAAAGGGGTTCCGGGGGCGAGGCGCATTAATATGTAGATGAGCGCCATTATGAAGACAAGTGTGGCTAGCCTGTGCAGTAGCTTAGCGAGGACGTACCCCAGCATACCCCTACTACTGCTCATGTTGCTCACCGCCTGCTGATGGTGGGAGGGCTACGCTTTGACCTACGGCTGCATTGATTGCCTCGTGTCAAAGCAAAGCAGAAGAAAAATTAATCGTTTGGGAGGATTACCGCGCCCTCACTTCCTCCTGAAAGCTGCGAAACCTATTATCAGACCTATTATTATGCCCACTATTATCGCTCCGGCGATGAGGCCTGTGTTAGTACCGCCAGCGACGGTCGTAGTGACTGTCGTGGTGCTGACCTCCTTCTTCGTCTCGGTTACGGTGGCGGTCTTGTAGACCGTGGTGGTGCCGGACTTAACTATGGTTGTTGCGGAGGTCTTCGTCACGGTCGTTACGGTGGGTGTCGTGCCGGCTAGGTCCGGGTTGAGCTTCACTAACTCTTCCTTAGTGGGTAGGCGGCAGTTCTTAATTAGTGCCTGCGCGCTGAACTCTACAGGGCCCTCCTTGCCTAGCACTAGCTTAGATCCCAGCACGGACCAGAAGCCCGCGGTCAAGCCTACGGGGCTCGCTATCCAGTCCTTGAACTTGTCGACCCTGTACGGCGTGGCGACTATCGGGTGGTAGAGGCCTATGAGGAAGCACTCCTTTATCAGTATCTTCTCAGCCTCCCACGCGTACTTCGGGTCGCCGCTAGTGACGAACTTACTTACTAGGGCGTCATACACTGGGTTGCTGTACTTGACGACGTTGCCGGGGTCGCCGGTGGTGAACCAGCTGAGGGCTAGCGGGCTGTGAGGCACGTAACCCACGATAGCCATGTCATAGGACATCTTGCCCCATCTTGACCAGTAGACGGAGCTGGCCAGCTTCTCTACCTGCACCTTAATCCCTACCTTAGCTAAGTAGTTAGCTATCTCGTCAGCTATGGCGTCCCTGAAGAAGGAGTCACCCGGCGCCCTAGTTATTAGGTCGAGCACTAGTGGCTTGCCGTCCGGCGTCTCCCTCCAGCCATCGCCGTTGACGTCCTTATACCCCAGCTTGTCGAGTATCTTCTTAGCTAGGTCGGGGTTGTACGGGTAGACCTCCTCCTTAGGCACGTAGTATGAGTAGTTGCCGAACCTTGGCCCTAGGAAGCCCATCGTGCCCAGTATCGCCCCGTCCTTGCCGTAGTACTTAGTCACTATGGCAGTGACGTTGATGGCGTACGCTATCGCCTTCCTGAACTCCACGTTCTGGAAGAACGGCTTGTGAATGTTCAGGACTAGCATGTGTATTGACGTTGACGGGCACCTGTAGATCTTAATGTTGGGGTTGTTAGCAACGGTCTTCTGCAGGGACTCAAGGAGCTTGCCGAAGAAGTAGAAGTACCCTGCGTCAACCTCACCAGTGTTAACCATCATCGCGAAGGTGTTCCTGTCGCTGACCACCTTAATGAGGAGTGAGTCAACCTCCGGCTTGCCCCTGAAGAACTTATCGAAAGCCACTAGCTTCACGTACTGCCCTGGCTTAACCTCAACAACCTTGAAGGGACCGCAACCAACCATGTCCTCAGGCTTGCTCAGGGAGGCCGTGGTGTCCGGTAGCTTCTCCCAGATATGCTTCGGCACTATGTAGAGCGTCGTGAAGGCCTCGAGCAGGAACCTGTCCGCCGCGGCCTTCGTCGCGTCATACGTCAGCTCAACCGTGTACTTGTCGGGCTCCGTCACGTTGAGGAGGCCCTCATAAACGTACTTGCTGGGCGCTATGTAGACCTGAGGCTTGCTCCTCACTAAGTTAATGGTGTAGACCACGTCATCAGCGGTGAGTGGCTGACCATCATGCCACACCACGTCCTTCCTTAGGTGGAATATCAGCACCTTGTTGTTGCCTTCGTGCTTGAACTCCCAGCTAGCCGCTATCTCAGGCTTAATAGTTACTCCGTCAACCCACTTCCTGACTAGGGTGTCGTATATCTTCCCCAGCACAATGTCGTCATACACGGTCCTGTAGGTTAGCGGGTTCAGCGTCTTCCACGCTGGTGTGGCGAGAACCACCTCAACTCCCTGGGCGTTGACCGTCATTGCCAAGGGCGCGGCTACGGTTAATGCTACCAACACCAACGCTAGAATCGGTGGGAGGTACCTACGCATAATATTTACCCCCACCTAAGTAGGGGGTGAGGTCTCGATAAAGACGCTCTGGTATTACATTATATGTAAGGAAAGTAAGTTACTAACAGTATACGTTACCGAAGCACCTAACTACTAACTTTATTATTCTTCGATCACCATGTAACTTACACGTTACTTTCATGAGATTAAGGAATAAGCATATTACTTACTTATCCTTAAGTATATGTGGTGCCTACCTTGTCCTGGCTGGAGACAAGAAAGGTAATCAGGGTGGGTGAGAAGTCATACGCCGTCACCCTCCCTAAGAAGTGGGTGGACCTCCTAGGGATTTCCCCCGGAGACACTGTTGATGTTCTCTTCGATAAGTCCGGCTATATCTGCATAAGGCCCAGAAAGTTTGAGGCCAGTAAGCCTGTCGAGCCCGTGGTTAGGCTGAAGGCCAGTGACTGCGGGGTTCTAGTGGATAGGTGTGTTTCCGGGTGCTACACGGAGGGACACGACGTGATTTCACTGGAGCTTGAGGGGCCTACACCAGCCCTTAGCGATGTTTCCTCCAAGCTACCCGGTGTTGTGGTGGTGGAGGGTGAGGGTAACGAGGTCGTGATTAAGATCGCGATATCAGAGAGCGTCGTTAGCTTCGATGAAGTCATTAACAGGATGATTAAGGTTCTGGAGGGCATGTACTCGTACGTTGAGAGGCTCATCGAGACAGGGGACACGAGGTACGGCGAGGAAGTGCTTAGAGGCGATGACGAGTTAGATAGGCTCTTCTTCCTGGGGCTCAGGCTGGCTAAGAGGACCATAATGACTAAACTGCTTGAGAAGGACGTTAGCTATGCTAGGGAGTTGCTTGACATAGCGATGCTCATACGCTCGATAGAGCATGTGGGTGACGCCCTAGACAGGAGCGTGCGGATACTCCAAGGGGTAGAAATGGAGCCCATAAGGGACGCGTTGCTCGAACTCTTCAGGCTATCTAGCAAAATAATCTTCGACACGCTCTACGCGTACAGGCGCGTCAACCTGAAGGCGGCGTCGAGAATCCTCGAGATGAGGAGGGAGCTTAGGAGGAAGGTCATGAGCATGAGGAAGGAAGCACCGCTAAGCATGCAGGGAATACTTAACGAGTTAGACCTCATAGCCACCATAGCGGAGGACATAATCGACATAACGGTGTCGCGGTTCATACGTATGCTCGAGAAGAAGTCCGTGTCGGGGCAGTAACGCGGGAGCGGTTAGGGGTGAGTGACTCGCGCATGAGGCGTGCTTACTTTACAGTACCTTAATATAGATGGCACGCAACTAGGTGCCCGCCGCCCACGTCCTTAAGCTCCGGCTCCTCACGCCTGCAGCGCTCCTCAGCGTAAGGGCACCTCGGGTGAAGCCTGCACCCAGGAGGCACGTTCACGGCGTTCGGGACCTCACCCTTGATGGGTACCTCCCTTATTGCCCTACCTTTCCGTGGATCCGGCTCCGGTATCGCAGCTATTAATGCCTTCGTGTAGGGGTGCAGGGGATTACGTATTACTTCGGTAGCGGGGCCTAACTCAACTATCTTGCCCAGGTACATCACGGCTATCCTGTCGCAGATGTTGTTAGCTACGGCTAAGTCATGCGTTATGAAGACGTACGTCAGGTTCTTAACGTCCCTGAGTTCCAGCATGAGCTGGAGGATCTCAGCCCTTATGGAGACGTCGAGCATCGAGACGGGCTCGTCAGCAACTATTAACTTGGGCTTGAGGAGGAGGGCCCTAGCTATGTTGACTCTCTGCCTCTGCCCTCCCGAGAGCTGGTGCGGGTACCTGTCGAGGAACTCCTCAGGCGGAGTTAGCTTGACGTCCTCAAGCGCCTTCACAACTAGTTCGAGGCGCTCGTCCCTGGATCTCCCGACGCCGTGGATTATTAGGGGCTCTTCAAGCACGTCGCGTATGGTTTGCCTTGGGTTGAGCGACCCGTACGGGTCCTGAAGGATCATCTGCACTTCACGCCTTAGCAACTTATCTGCCTTACCTCTGAAGCGACCTGCTAAATCGATGAATGAGTTGTCCTCCAAGCGCACGTGGAGGGCCCTCAACTCGTTAATAGCTTCCTCGCTAACCCTGTACAGCATCCTGCCTGAGGTGGGTCTTAAGGCCCTCACGATGAGCTTGCCCGTCGTCGTCTTCCCGCAACCCGACTCGCCCACCAAGCAGAATACCTCGCCGCACACCACGGTGAACGAGATGCCGTCAACTGCCCTCACGTACCTCCTTTCCCTCCCGGCTAGGACGTCAGCTAGCGACCTTCTGACGGGGAACCACTTCTTCAGGTTCTCCACTACCAGCAATTCCTTGCCTGGGGTGGGCACGTGCATCACCTCAAGCGTATAGGTGGCAGAGCACCCTATGACCCCGCCCTAACTCCACTATGGGTGGTTCCTCCCTCTTACATATGTCCATGGCGTGCGGGCACCTGGGCCAGAACCTACACCCAGGCGGCGGGTTCCTTAGATCGGGCGGGGTCCCGGGGATCCACGTTAGCTTAGTCCTCCTGTCTATCCTAGGTATGCTTGACAGGAGTAAGTGAGTGTAGGGGTGCTTCGGCTCTATGAAGACCTCCTCCGCTGGCCCGAACTCCACTAACTTACCCCCGTACATTATCGCTACCTTATCCGCTATGTCGGCTATGAGGCTGAGGTCGTGCGTTATGAAGACAAGGGATGATGACAGCTCCTTCTTAAGTTTCTTGAATAGGTTCATTATCTGCGCCTGCACGATCACGTCGAGGGCAGTGGTGGGCTCGTCAGCTATTATTAGCTTAGGATTCAGCAGTATCGCCATAGCTATCACCACCCTCTGCTTCTGACCCCCCGACAACTCGTGAGGGTACCTCCTCAGCATGTCGGGATGCAGCCCAACCATCTCTAGGGCCCTAGCGGCTCTCTCCAACGCTTCCTTCCTGCTCATCCCCTGATGATACATTAGCGGTCCAGCAAGCTGATCACCTATGGTGAAGACCGGGCATAACGCGTTCATCGCTCCCTGGAAAACCATGCTTACTTCCTTCCACCGCACTTCCTTCCTAAGGGTGTCCTCCGGTAGCCCCGTCAAGTCCTTCCCGTCTAGGATGACCTTACCCTTAACGATCCTGCCGGGAGGAGGGACCAGCTTCATGAGCGCGAAAGCAAGGGTCGACTTACCGCACCCGGACTCACCACCTATTCCTAAAGCCTCACCCCTCCCTAACTCGAAGGTGACTCCCTCAACAGCCCTGACTACCCCCTTCAGCGTCCTGTAATGCACGTGCAGGTCCTTGACCTCAAGCAACGTCAACGCTTACTCCCCCAAATCGTTGGGAAGCCCGGCTGGCCCGGGCGCCGGGAAACGTAATTTACTTGAAAAATAAAGAATTGCTGTAATTAGATTTAGTAACTTACTAACCCAGCCCCTAAGTAAAGGCCCTCACCGTAATTAGGGGTCAGCAGTGAGGATCTCATGAGGGTGCTTGGGAGCGATGGTTGAAGTGAGGGTGTGCTCGCCGCTAAGTACCGATTGCTCCGAGGACTTAGTGGCGGTGATTAATTCCGCATTCAACTCCTTCCGCTACGCGGGCATGACGCCTGAGCGCATGCGCTTAATCGCTGAGGAGGATGAGGGCGTGGGTGAGGGGAAGGCCTACATAGCCTACGTGGGCGAGGAGCCCGCGAGCGCCGTCCAGGTAGTCATTAGGGACCTCACGCTGGGAAGTGGAGAGACACTTAGGGTTGCCGGCATCGCTAACGTGGGCACCTCGCCGCAGTTCAGGGGCCGCGGTCTAGCTAAGCTACTCCTGAGTTACATGTTAAACCACGTTAAGGAAGTGCTTGGTTTAAGTGCTACTGCGCTCTTCGCAGGTGCGGGAAGCGTTGCCCACAGGATCTACCTTAAGCTGGGGTTCGAGGGGGTATGGAAGCCTGCGAAGCTCTCATGTGGCGAGGAGTGCTTAAGGACGTTGCTAGGCGTTGGTGAGGGTAGTGAGTCGCTGAGCTGGTACGTGCCGAGGGACCCAAAACCGCTGAGCGAATTGTATGAGGAGTTCTCGAGAACTCATGCCTACGTTGTTAGGAGGTCCGATAAGTACTGGGGTAGGGTGCTTAAGCGGAACCCCCACTACACGTGGTTCCACAGCAACCCTGAGGACATAGAGGTATGTGAGTCACGTTCAGGTAACGTCGTAGCTTACTACGCGTTAACTACGTGGAGGGAGAGTGACTTAAGAGGCATGAAGGGCAGGGAGGACGCTTACCTTAAGGAACTACCGTGTATTGACGACGTGAGTTGTGTTAGCGCGTTAAGACGTGTTGCGGAGAGGGTACTGGGTAAGGGGCTGTCCAGCATGACGGTTGACTTACCTGATGACCACCCGGCGCTGAACGCCTTGAAACGCGCTGGGGCGGAGCGTGTTGAGAGCGATGAAGTATTCATGATTAAGTACCTTGAGCAGTTGGGAACCCCGAGAAGGCCAGAGGGGCGTGAGGTCATTCACGTGAGCGTTATTGACAGGTGGTGAGGTCAGCGGTGACGTGGTAAGCAACTGCTTAATCACGCCTCACTAACATCCCTGGCTTCCTACTGGTGTGCTCGCCGTTCACGAGTACCGGCTCACCGTTAACTACGACGTGCACTACGCCCTCCGGCTTCCTCACGGGTTCCTCGTAGGTTGCGGTGTCGTTAATTACTATTGGGTCAAACACGACTACGTCTGCCTTCATTCCCGGCCTTATGAGGCCCCTGTCAAGGAGCCCGAACTTCCTCGCAGGCAATGACGTCATCTTCCTCACCGCCTCAGGTAGGCTCATCACCTTGCGCTCCCTAACCAACCTACCCAGCACCCTTGGGAACGTGCCGTAGGATCTTGGGTGGGGCTTCCCCTTAGGTTCCGGGATCACTAGGCCGTCGCTCCCCACAGCCACCAGCGGGTGCGCTATGACTTCAGCGACTTCCTCAGGATCCATCGCCTTGATGATGACCTCCGTCAAGCCCTTATCCGCCGTGAGCACCTCCACCGCGGCTGAGAGGGGGTCTACGCCTAACTCGCGTGCCGCGTCAATCAGGCTTAAGCCCTCGAGTTCTCTCATGGATGGCGAGGACGATATTATCACGTCCCCCCACTTGATGAACCTCTCACCCATTAATCCGGCCTTCAACTCCTTCCTTAGGCGCTCGATCGTGTCGGGTTCCTTGAGCCTGCGTAGGAGGGCCTCAGCACCTCCAGCCCTGACCCATCCTGGGAGGAGGGCTGAGAGGAACGTTGATGACGCGTCGTACGGGTATGCGTCGGCGCTTACGTCCATGCCCCTCCATGCGTAGTACTCTATTAGGGTTAGCGCTTTCCTAGCTAAGCCCCAGTTACTTCTCCCCGCGGCCTTCAGGTGCGATATCTCTAACGCTGCCCCCGCCTCCCTAGCTATGCTGATCACCTCAATCACCGACTCTATGAGGCCCGCGCCCTCGTTCCTCATGTGGGTGGCTAGGACGCCGCCGTACTTACCCACGACCTTAGCGAGCCTAATCAGTTCCTCCCTCCCAGCATACATTCCAGGAACATACATCAGACCCAGGGACATCCCGGCCGCGCCAGCCTCCATCGCCTCGGTGGCGAGGGCCTCCATCTCCCGCACCTCACGATCCGTCGCTTCCCTGGCCTCGCAACCCATCACAGCTGCCCTCACGGTTCCGTGCCCAACCAACGCAACGACATTCACCGACTTCCTCAACCCCTCGAGCTCCGCGAGGTACTCGCTAAAGGACGACCACTTAATCGGGACTGACTTGGAGGCCTCACCCCACAGCAGCTCGTGGATCGCCTCCCTATTCACGTCGGTTACCGGTGCGGGGGATGACCCGCAGTTCCCCACAACTAACGTCGTCACGCCTTGAGCAACGTAGTTCCTGGCGGCGGGGTCCGCAAATATGCTTAGGTCGCTGTGGTTGTGCGGGTCTATGAAACCCGGCGCCACCACCAGGTCGCGTGCATCGATTACCTCCTCGCAACGCTCCCCGCTTAGGTCCCCGACCTTAGCTATGGTGTTCCCGCTGATCCCTACGTCGGCCTTGAATGGGGGCGCGCCGGAACCGTCGATGATGACCCCGCCCTTAATTATTAAGTCAAGCATGCCGCTCACTAAGAGTCCTTCCTGAGTAAATGGTTATAAACTGTTCATCGAGCCCCTAGCCCATCCCGTAATCGGGTGCGCTGACCTCACGCTAGGCGCATGCATGCCTGCTCGGGGATGCGTAAGTGGGGAAAAACTCGCTCGCTTTGCGCTAGCACCTAGTCTTAGCTGACCTTAAGCCTCGGCGGGTAGTGGTTGCCCATCTCCCAGGTTGATGAGCTCCACTGCGAGATCTTCACCTTTATGAAGTACCCTCTGAGCAGGAAGTGCTTCTCCGCCTTGAAGGTTAAGGACACCGTAGTTGTTTGCCCCTTATCGAGGCTCACCCTCACTGTCCTGCACGCGACGTTCTTGTCGAGCACGTACTTGTAGTCGGCCCTAACGCAGACCTCTACTTTCACATCGTGTGAATTGGCGACCGCCCTCAAGTACACTCTGGCTTCCACGTTCGTGTTCTTCTTTACCTTAGTGACTTCCTGGCCGTTAACGTACCACCCCGCCCCAGTAACCACTAGGAACATGTCCACGGGCTTGACCTTAAGCCTTGGCGGGTACTTGTTAGGCATCGCGTAGTACTCCTCAACAATGGTGCTCTCCCCGATCTCACCCATTCCTTCCTTGCCAGCGGATAGGTAGAAGCCGCGGCAGTTGGTGCTTACGTCCCTCACCTCGAACGACAGCGAGAGTTCCTTCTCCTCACCTTTCCTCATGTTTAGCACGTACCCCTTACACGTGTCTATGATGTCGAACGCGTGGGCTTTGTCCCTCACGATGCATGCCATCGCCTTAAACCCGTTTAGGTCGGAGTTAGCCCTGATTCTGAACTTCAGCGTAACCTCAGCTCCCTGCTGAGCCTCAGTTACCTCATGGTCGTTAACGTACCAGGCGGTGCTTACCACGTCGAAGGCGTTCTTACTGCCAGCAACCATCATGTGGCCACCGCTGATTAGGGACGCCAGTATGGGGCCTATCTCCTGCGTCGTGTTCCCGCTTAACTCGACCGTGGCTCTGCCGTATTGGAGGACGCCGAACCACGCGACGGGTGCTTGGGCAACCATGCCCACCCCTATCGTCGCTTCCTTAATTATGAAGAGGTTCCTGAGCATCTCCCTCGTTGCGTTATCGTTGGGGTTCAGCGTGGCGGTGATGGTCACGGTCTTTGAGGTCCGGGCAGGTATTACCATCGCGTCCGGGCCATTGACGTTTGAGGCTTCAACACCGTTGACGCTCATGAAGTACTTCGTGTTCCCTAGCCTCACGTCGGCGTTGGACGGGTTCTTTATTGTTGCTGTGACCTTCAGGTCTAGGTTACCTGTGCTTGCGTTGTGGTATAGTGACTCCAGCTTAACCGTGCTTATCGTGAGTTCCTTCGCCGCCTCAACCACACCATTACTGCCCATTAGCCCTACGCTGAAGAGCATTAGTGCTATCCCAACCACTATCAGTCCCGCCGTAAGTGCCTTAGCACGCGTGACCATGTCGCACACCACATATTTGACTTGAAAGCATTCTAGATAAATGTATTCAATAAAAATATATGTAATCGTTCGTTGCTTAAGAACGAACGGCCTGTTCAAAAATTTAGAACAGCTCGATTAACGTGGTAGCTAGTCAAGCCGAGCAAGGAGCACTATGGAGGATTTACCATCCACGCTAACCCACACACCCGTACCCTCTGGGCGGGCACGTGCATTACCTAGAGCCCCGACGACATCGAAGGACCTTACCTCACCACCCGCGAGTTCTAGGCTTGATTCCACGTGCCTATGTGAGTGGTTTATGATGAATAACGCTACCTCGTCCCCGCCGCCTCCCCACGCGACGGTCTCCAGCCCCTCGCCCTCGGAACGCTGAATCACGCGTGGTTTAATGCCCGCAACCCTGACCAGCACTTCGTAGGCTTTCAGTAACTCGCCTCTGTACGTGTCCGCCCTTAAGGCGTCGTACGCCAGTGCTTCGAGGGGGACGGATGCGAGTACCGCGTGACCCTCACCGATTTCCCGCAGGAATATTTGGGGCTTGCCGAGGTAGTCTAAGCCGATGACGCTGGCCTCTACTGGCTTGAATAGGTAGCCCAGCACGTCCCCCTTTCCCTGAGGTACGCTGAGTGACTCGTACGTCCTCCTGTAAGTGATTAGCAACTTGCTTGGCGGGGGCGCTCCTGGCGAGCCTGCGGGCACGTCCGGGATCACCCCGAATAACTCACGCCAGAGGTGGGTTGGGGAGTCGTGCGGGTGCTGGGCGTGCTTTACGAAGCTATAATACAGCGTGCTACCGTCCCTAGCAAGCCTCTCGAGCACCCTCCACGTTGTTGAGAGGAGCGTCGGTGTTGACGGCACCATCACTAGCCCCGGTTTCGGGGTTGCCTCGCTAATCATGTGCTCCGGCAGTACCAGCGGGTTGATGCCCATGGTCTTCAGCACGGTGTATGCCTCGAGTGCCGGGCCCCTCGCTAATTGGGTGCCGTACCCCACGAACTCAATTACTTCGTCATACGTGAAGGCCGGGTACACTATGGTTACCGGGTCCTTCAGAGGCTCGAATTCGGGGTATATTCCACGACCCTCAAGCTCCTCCAGTAGCTTTGAGAACTCCTTAATCACCCTGCCCTGCTCCTTCGGCCGTCCCTGGGCATCGACTACGCCGAAGCGGAGTTCGAAGGGCTTCCACAGGTAGGGCGCCTCATGGTCTAGGTCGAAGTCACTGAAGCACCATATGAAGGCGCCTGAAGCACCGTTAGCTAGGATGCTGACCAGCACGGATCTAAGGAACCTGCTTATCTCGCCGTCGCTGAACTGAGCGCTGCTGAAGCCCACCTCCTCCGCGATCACGGGGGCGTTGCCGCCCATGCTGTAGAGGTCCGTGGCGAACGCGTACGCGAGCCCGTGCCTCACGGGGTCGGCGTCGTAGTAGTACAGGTGGTACCCGCAGTAGTCGCATATGCGTGCCGCGTTAGGGGCCTCAGTACCCGGGCCCGCCACGTCCCCTAAGCCCACGGGCTTCCCGGGGTCGAGGGACTTTATGGCCCTCACCGCCGCGCTCACAAAGCCTAAGTACTCCTCCGTACTGCGGGGTTTCGCGTAAAGCATTAGTTCGTTTGAGAGCACCCACGCCTTAACCTGCTCTAGGTACTCGCCACCTATGTTGCTCAGTAGTGCTTCTAGGAACCTCTCGAGTCTCCTCAAGAACGAAGGCGTATACACACCTTCCCTCGGCTGGAAGGGTATGCCCCAGTTCCTCCCGCTCATGTGCCCCACGAGTACCGTGGCGAATCCTTCCAGCCCGTACTCCTTCAGTAGCTTGAGGAACTCAGCTACCCTACCCACGATCTCTGAGTGGGGCTCGGCATGCGGGTTAACGATGTCTTGGAGGAGTAAGAAGAACCTGACCGCCCTAACACCCAAGGACTTAATGATCCTTAGATCCTCGGCGATTGACGCGGTGTCCCACCTGAACCACATTCTCGGCCCGGCCTTTCTGGGCCAGTAGTTAAGGCCGAGGACGAATTTCCTGTCTAACCTCCTCCAGTTGACCGCGGGCAATTACGCACCCGTTAATACAGGTTCCGCGGAGGTAATAATTAACGGCGGGTGCTGCGCCGAGCCTTCTCCGGGAGTTACTGACGCCGCCTTAATGGCTTAGTTCGGCAAAGCTGGCGGAAGCGTCAAGCGCCGCGCGCGTGACCAGCTCTAGGGTTCTCCTCATCCGTGCGCGGGCCTCCCCTCCCGTGAATGCTTCCTCCTCCTTAATCACGGAGTCGCTCACCACTAACGCTATGGCTGAGGGTATCCTGCATAGGCGCGCTAGCGTGAAGATTACGGAGGCTTCGCACTCCACACAGAGCACGCCCCTCCTCCTGTGGTTTTCAGCCCACTCCCTACTCTCGGTGAAGGTAGACGCGGTGGTCACGATGGTTCCGGGTATGGGGTTGAGGCCATACCTCCTTAGGCTCTCCTCTAGCTCCTTCAGGAGACCGTAATCAGGTGTTGCGGGGTACCCCGGCGGCACGTACCTGTCGGTGAGGCAGTCCTCCCTAACAGATCCTGTAGGGATGACTACATCGCCGATGCTTAGCTCATCGCTTAAGGCGCCGCATAACCCAACACCTATTAGAGCCTTCACGCCCCGCTCACTAGCCATGGCGACGATCACCTCAGCATACCCGCTACCGCCTGCCGAGACAACGACCGTGACCTTCCTCCCGCTTAAGGACACGTTATACGTTCGGAACACGTGCGCACCGCCCGTCACGTCCTCCACGGACCCAACCTCACTTAGTATCTTGGGGAAGGTGGTGAAGCCCGTTCCTAAACCAACTACCCAAGCGTCGCTGAGGATGCTTAAGTCACCGCCCCTCACGAAGCCCGAGGCGACGACCTTAAACCAGTACTTACTTGATGTGAATGCCTCGCAACGCGTGCCGGGCATTCCTGCGGCCCGCGGAGTAAAAGTGGTGAATCCCTTAATAAAAACGGCGTGGGTTAAGGACCTCATCGCTTGACCTTACTGAGCACAAGGTATAGGGCTGCCGCCACCACTATGACGGCTATGACGCCCCCAACAATCAGCGGTATTGGCACTGACCCTGGTTGCTGGGTTGTGCTTGAGGGGGTACTGCTTTGCGTGCGTGTTGACTTGGTTGGGGTTGCGGTGCTTTGCGTGGTTGTTGGTGGCGTGGTTGTTGATGTGCTTGTCTGCGTGGTCGTGCTTGTTTGCTGTGTTGTGGTGGTTGTTGAGGTTGTCGCGGTTGTTGTTGTGCTGGTGCTCGTTGTGCTTGTTGGTGGTGGCGGGGATGTGGGTGTGCTCTTCACTACGTTGATGACTATGGTTTTACTTGTTACCTTGCCTGAGAAGTCCGTGGCGGTTATCACCACGGTTACCTTACCCGGTGTCTTCGGCGCTAGGAAGGATATCGTGTATGAGCCGCCGTAAAGCATTGGCTTGACGGTCTTCTTCTCGCCATTAATGATTACCACGGCGTTGGTTCCCTGCACTCCCCACGCATCGTCCTTAACCCCGTAAGCTATGTTTACTGGCTTACCGACCAGCACCTCCTGCGGGGCGTTCCTCACGATTATCGTCGGGGGTGCCTCGTCGGGCTTCACGTACGCCACTAGCCTATAGGTCTTCCCCAGCTTCACGTCCTTGAATTCCGCGTACGTCGCGCAGAAGGCTGGCGTGCACCTACTCCAGACCCTGTCCGCGTTGGGGGCGTATACCTTGTACTTGCCTTCGAAGCCCTTCGGTATGGGGACCGCCAGCACTACGTGGGGGAGCATCGCCGCTATCTTCGGGTCAACTATGGTTAGGGTTTCGGCTGAGGCCGCCGCGCTTACCTTAAGGAAGGCTTCAACACCCTCGACGCTGTAGGATGCGTGCCTGTCCCACGGCTTGCCCTCGCCGTAGACCTGAACCGTTCCGTTCCCGTACACCTTAATTATGCGGAACCCGTGGTAGTCCTGATCCCTGACAGGCCCTCCTAACGCGGTCGTCACGATGAACCACGTCTTGACGTGGTTGGGCCTCTCTATCGTGGCGTAGCTGTCTAGGTGTATGTGTCCCGCAAGCACTAACACGGTGCGCGACCCGTATATCGCCTTGAGCATGGTTTCGAAGGCTTCCTTGTTCTGAACCCAGCTGGTGAAGAGGTACGGGTACTTGCTCCCTGGCTTCTTGGAGAGCAGCACCTTCTCTAGGTCCTGCCAACTGCTTACGTTGAAGTCGTGGGGCGTGTTCCCGTACACGTACGCGAAGAGCGGGTGATGGAACATCAGTATTTCGGCAGTGGCGTTACTTCCTGTTAGTACCTTATACGCCCACGTAGCTTCTGCCGTCGTTGGGTACCCGTCGTACCCCGTGTCCATGCCCACGAAGAGGAACCTCCCTAGCCTTAAGCTCCAGTTCCTAGGACCTACGTACAGCTCGTAGTTCTTGATCCCGACCACGTGGTCGTGGTTGCCGGGTATCGATAGTACGGGCTTGTTAAGGAGGCTGAACACCTCGATCGCCTTGAGGTACTGGTTAACGTTGCCCGTGTTCGCTAAGTCACCAGTGTTCACCACCGCCGTGACGTTGGGCATGCTTAAGGCTAGGAGCACCGCTGATAACACGTAGTCTGCCGCAGGCCTCTCGCCGGGGTTCATGACGTTGAAGTGGTTGTCGGTCACGTGCATCAGTACTAAGGCACTGTTCGGTGAGTTGAACCTCTCTCCCGGTACCCAGACAGCGTTGTGGATGCCGCAAACGCCCTCAGTGGTGTTCAGTATTAAGTCATACATCCCGGGCCCCACGCCTTCTGGTAGTTCAGCCTCGACAACGCCTTCGCCGCTCTTAATGAGCTTCAGCTTAGCTCTAAGCGTGCCGTTCTCGAGGACAACGCCCTTCACCCCAACACCACCCCATAAGTGAATGCTTACCTCACCTCCCGGGTAGGTGACGTCGGGTAACCCCCAGTTAGGGTACTTAACGATCCCCACACAGTAAGGCACCTCGCCGTACGCGTTGGTGTTCCCTGAGGGTTGGGCGGCGTTCACGTAGTAAGTGACGTTATTTAACACGCCCAACGCGACAACCAGCAAAGCCAGTAATGCAGGGACGTAGTGGTGCCTCATTCAACTACCACCGACTTAAGAGGTTCGGGAACCAAATAAATTTGTTTACAAGTAATGGGTTAACCCCACAGAAAAAGCTACGGCACCCCAAACACTCATCGCCAGTTACGGATGAAACGCAAAACCACTTTGGTTGCTGGCGAACACACCTAACGTACGTACGTCGCGTCGCTCGACGATAATAGGGGCGTAGCGGACTTGTTAGGGAGGTGAGTTAAGGACGAAGTTCCTAGTATATTATGAGCTGAACCCTGAGTACGACGTTAAGAAGGCTGCCGAAGCGTCCCTCGTTGCCACGAAGACCGGCTACCCTCCGGAAGGCGTGAGGATCCTCCAATCATACATAGTCCCAAGCATCCCGTTCTGGGGAGTCACGCTGGTGGAGGCCGAGAGCGAGGAGAAGGTGCTTGAAGTGTTACTGACGTTCGTTAAGGTTATGCCGAACCTCTACGCGAAGTACAGGGTAGCGCCTGCCGTGCCGCTGGGCGAGGCCATAGCGAAAGCCGCTAGGCCCTGAAGCAACACGGCACGATCCCATAATGGCTTGTTTTTAACCGACGTCAACGCGGCCCGCGCTTTGCTTGACAAGGGCAATTCATGTCCGTAGCGCGGAGCTTGATACCGGCTTTATTTCATCTGATTCAGCTAACTTACTTGGTGCGGGGCGTTTGGTGAGGTGCGGGGTCTGCGGTAGGTTCTCACCTAACGTTAGCGGGGTTATCGGGGTGTGTGCTGAGTGCTTGAGGTGCCGGCCCTCGGAGTCGCTTAGGGTGGTTAAGTCACTCGGTGTTAGGGAGGGGTTCAGGGCTGAGGTTGGCTTACCTGCCGAGCCACCTAGGTCTGAGGGCGGGTTTAGGTGTGGGTTGTGTGTTAATGAGTGCTTAGTGCCGCGTGAGGAGGGTGCTAGCGGGTTCTGTGGTGCTTGGGTGTTCCGGGGCGGTAGGTTAGTCCCTGTTGCGGGTCATGGTGGGGCGGTTGTTGAGTGGTATTTCGACCCGCACCCAACTAATTGTGTTGCCGCGCACTTCTGTCCCGCAGTTACGGGGGCTGGGTTCCCTGAGTTCGCTGTGAGGCCGGGGCTTGAGGAGGGGTACGTGAACCTAGCTGTCTTCTTCGCTGGTTGCGGGCTGGACTGCGTGTTCTGTCAGAACTGGCAGCACAAGGTGATGGCTGGTGAGGCGGTAGCGAGGGGAGGTAGGGTGCCGTGGGTTAGGGGCTGGAGTGAGTTAGTTGAGGTTGCGATGAGCCCTCGCGTGACGTGTATCTGCTACTTCGGCGGCGACCCGGGGCCTCACGCGCCTTTCGCGCTGAGGGTTTCCAGCGAGGTTGTGCGTAGGGCTCGTGAGGAGGGGCTCGTTAAGAGGGTGTGTTGGGAGACTAACGGTGTCGAGCACCCGGGGTTGATGAGGGCCATGGCTAGGCTCTCCCTAGTTAGTGGCGGGATAGTTAAGGTGGACTGGAAAGCTTGGACACCGTCCGTGTATGAGGCTTTGACGGGCGTTAACGGGGAGAAGGCTGTTAAGCGGTTAATGATTAACACCGCGCTAGTGGCTAGGATGGGTAAGGAGCGCCCTGAGATCCCGTTACTCACCGTTAGCGTCCTCCTAGTTCCTGAGTACGTTGACGCGGAGGAAGTTAGGAGGATCTCCGAGTACCTAGCGTCCCTCGATGCCGACGTCCCCCTAGTGCTCCTAGCCTTCCACCCGGACCACCTGATGAACGATATCGGAACCACGCCGCGTAAGCAGGCTGAGGAATGCGTTAGGGAGGCACGGAATGCCGGGCTGAGGCACGTGTATGTGGGTAACGTGTGGCTCCTTCAGTGAGCTACGCGTCCTTACTGGCGCGGTCGCCTACCGGCGAGCCTAGGGCTCGGCGTGCGTAGCTGGTTCCTGGCTTGAGGTGCTGTCCCTGCCGCCCGTGCTCTCCGGTTCCTCGTGTGAGGGAAGCTATTTCCTCGTAGCTTATTCTGAAGTGCTCCGCCACCATAGTTACTAGTGGTGGGGTTAGTCCTGTCGCCTCAAGTATTTCGGGCTTGATTACGTCCTCGCCCTTAACCACCGCCCTGATCGTCCCGTTACCCATGATGTACGCTTTGTCAGCCACCCTGAAGACGAATTCTAAGTCGTGGGACGCCATCACCACGGTTTTCCCTGCGCGCCGGGCCTTCACGAGCATGGATATTATTAGGGCCTCATCCCGCACGCCTAGGTTCGCGGTTGGTTCATCAAGTAAGAGTATTTCCGGGTCGTAGGAGAGTATGCTGGCTAACGCTACCTTCTTCTTCTCGCCGACGCTTAACTTGAACGGCCTCCGGCTCAGCAGGTCCTTAATCCCTAGTTCCTCCGCAACCTCAAGTACCCGGCGCCTCACCTCATCCTCAGGCGTACCCATGGTTCTTAACGCGTACGCGACCTCATCGTAAACAGTCGTGCTGAATAACTGGTGTTCAGGGTCCTGGAAGAGGAGGCCTATGTGCCGCCTTAGCGCCTTAATGTTGCTGAAGAGGTCTTCCCCATTAACGAGTACGCGTCCCTCGTCAGGCTCTATGAGCCCAGCCATTATCGTTAGGAGGGTTGATTTACCGCATCCCGTGGGGCCTAGGATCGCCACCACCTCGCCGGGGGAGGCACTCAGCGTTACCCCCTTGAGCACGGGGTTGCCGCGCACGTAGGAGAACCACACGTTCTCAACCATTACCTTACAGCGCAACGGCGATCACCTCCAGCAACACCAGTAGCGCCGCTAGGGTGTAGAGCAGGGCGTCCAAGTAACTCACGCCACTGCGGTGCACCGCGTTGCATGCGGCTACGTCGTCACTATTGGCGAGGGTTCTTGACTCGATCGCCATGAGTACCTTCTGTGCTCTAGCATTAGCCCTTAAAATCAGTTCCGAGGCAACCGTACTTAAGGACCTCCACGTACTTAACGTCCCCGGGTCACCTAACGTTCTGGCTTCCCTAGCACTCGTTAACGTTAAGGCGTCCCCGAGGAAGGATGGGATGAACCTGACGGTCTCCTCAATCATTAGAACCACGCTCTCAGGCAACATCAAGTACCTTAACCCCCTAAGCACCCTAGACCACCCGGCAGCCCTCGTCAGCATTATGAACGTGATTGACGACGCAACCACCCTAGTTACGAAGAAGGCGGCGTCGACGAAGTCCCTGCTGATCAGGAGGGGTGTTGAGACGAAGGCTGAGAACGCCGCCACGGTCACCACGGGCTTCGCCGCGCCCTTAAGCTCCTCCGCGATGTTTCCCCAAGCACTTAAGGTCAGCGCGGCTAGGGCGATGATCGGCGGGAGGACGGCACATAACCACGTGGGGGCTAGGGCAGCGGTGAAGGTTAGGATAATGATTGCTGGGGTTGAGTAGGGTGTGAGTAGCCCGGAATTACTCTCCTTGAGTAGCTCCGTTAAAACCTCCCTTAACCCGGTTAGGTATGCTTGGGTGGCGCCCCTCAAGACTTCCTACCCAGCACCGCCTTGATGAGGTACCCTAGGCCAAGGACAGCCGCGACCCCTATGAACCCGCTTATTATGTACCCTACCGTCGCCGGTAGTCCTGGGACGCTGTAGTCTAGGAATGGCGTCCAGTTGAGCTTGTCGGTTATGTCCTTCAGCCCTAACTTCTCCGCAGCGACGTCTAGGGGTTCGTGGTACCCTACGGCGTCGGCTAGTATGACGCCGAATAGCGGGCTGATTATTATTAGCGCGACGATTACGATGACTGTCTTACGGCTTAGCATTCCTTACCACCCCCGAGAGCAGGTCTGCCTGCGGGATCATGTCGGCCTTAGTGCTTAGGTAGTCTATCACGAAGGCCGTTATGAAGCCCTCGATCACGCCTAGGGCGGCGTGCCACGCACCCATTACGGGCACCGAGACCGCTATTCCGAAGGGGCAAGCTGATGAGTACCCTATCTCGAGCCCGCAGACTATCCCGGCCAGGGTTATGCCTAGCCACCCGCCCGCGAAGGCACCGACTAACCTCGCCCTCCTCTTGGGCCCCAGTAGCTTCAGGGCGAGCACGTAGGTCGCGTACCCCACAAGGACGTCAACTATCCCCATGTTAAGCACGTTAGCCCCCAACGCGGTTATGCCCCCGTCATGGAATATTAGGCACTGCACGAGGAGCACTATGAATATCACTATGGACCCTAGGTAGGGACCTAGGAGCACTCCCGCTAGGGCGCCGCCCACGAAGTGCAGGCTTGTTCCGCCGGGTATTGGCCAGTTCAGCATCTGCGCCACGAATATTCCTGCTGCGAGCACCGGCACCATCGACAGCCTGTCTTTCCCCACGCCCTTCCCTACCTTGTAGAAGGAGTAGGCTAGCCACGCTACCGCTATAGCGTACGTCACGATTATCACGGGGAGGTCTAGGAACCCGTCCGGTATGTGCATCGTGGGTACACCAAGCCTTAAGTGGGGGTGCACTTTTAAAGCGTTACGTTACTCGGTGCAAAGGCTAAGGAATTAATTCCCGACACGGTAATTATTTTCGGGCGCCCCACGTGAGCATGATAGAGTCACTCGTGAAGGGAGCGAGCAAAGTGCTGGGTATGAAGGTGAAGGACTTCATCAGGAAGTACCGCAACTTAACGCCAATGTATGACTACGTGGTTGAGGACGAGCCCTTAAGCAACATACTTCGCCACGTACTTCAAGGCAAGCACTACGTGATAGTGATAGACAGTAAAGGTAGGCTTAAGGGGCTAATAACGTACGACGACATACTAGTGCTACTGGGCCAAACATCCCTAGCGAAGCATCACATACCCTTCACGGGCCCCAGAAGACTCGTTAAGGGCTCCGGCCTCCGGCCCGAGGACGAGGGAAGGATTAAGGCGAGGGATATCATGGATAGGCTACCGCACTGCGTTCCTGCCGACGACACCGTGGCTGAGGCGGTAGCGCTCATGGAACGCGACGGGACGCAGCACGCCGTAGTGACGGATGAGGAACACATGGTTTACGGCGTGCTCACCACCCACTCCATACTGAGGGCGATCCTACTGGAATCGGGGCTCGAGGTCAAAGTAGCCTTCAGGCCTAAGCCCGGCGAGCACTACTGGCCTGAAGAGAAGGAGGGGCTTTGACTAAGGCCCTTAACCCGCTACGCGTGAGTTCCGCGACCAACCATCCCTCACTCCACGCCTTAAGTAAGGTGTCCGGGTATTCCCAAGGGTTTCTGAGGACGTAGGCGCTCGGTAAGGTTCCTTCCCATAATTCCTTTATTATTAATTTAATGCAGTTCCTGCTTAGCCGTGCTCGTCCCTCGTCCTTAGCCACAGCGCCCGCCACCTCGTTAAGTAATTTAGCCGTAGCTGGTTCGAACCTCCATAAGTGCCTAGTCATGAAGTCCTCGAAGCTAATCCCTAACCCGGCGTACCTTATTGAGTGCTCCTTCCTTAGCACCTCCTCGATCAGGCCCGCATCGTCAACATCTCTGAGTACCTCCTCCCCTAACTCGTAGAGTGACCTGTAGGGACATAACGCGCACGCTACTCTAGGGTAGCCCGACAGGTAGTCTGGGTGGGTGGCGTTGATCGACCTAACGATGTCGATAACGTCTAGGATCGTTAGGAGGTATGTTGGCCTGAACCTCCTCCCAGCCAGGATGAGTCGTTCGGACGCGACCTTAAGGAGCTTCCTAGCCCTCTTCGGCGATTCAGAGACCCTATCAGCGACGACCTCGAGGAGCCTCCTGTCGGCCTTCATGGCGTCACGCATCGGCCTCACCTTAAAGTAAGTGCACCACCTCTTCCCCCTCTTAGGCATGCCCTTCCACTTGAGGTAGCGCTTAACGTCCCTCTTCCTAGCCTCAACGACCTCCACGTCGCTCCCCACACGCGAGGGCAGGTCGTCCTCAACGAACCTACGTGACCTTACAGAATCTAGGAAGGGTATGTACACGTACGTCGCCCGAACCTTAAGCCCGAACTTACTGGCAAGGGAATTAACCACGGTTAGTGCCGCGACCGAGTCCTTACCCCCGCTCACACCGACGATCACGGGCTTACCGGTGATGCCGGAGCCCCTCAACTCCTTAGCAACCCACGACACGTACCTCCTTAAGTCACCGCACACCCTAACATGCACGTAGGGAGCCGCCCTAACCCACGAAATTACCGGGAGGATCGTGCCGTCAGGTAGCTTC
This sequence comes from uncultured Desulfurococcaceae archaeon, assembly GCA_964399035.1. GTDB lineage: Archaea > Thermoproteota > Thermoprotei_A > Sulfolobales > NBVN01 > WAOL01. The sequence continues at coordinate 9,375 of CAYNPH010000037.1, read as the reverse complement.
ACGCCCCTGCCTTCAATCATGTCCGTAACCTCAACGGACTCTTCAGCACTCACCCACAGGAAGTACCTGCATCCCTCATCAATGCGGCAAAGGAGCACGGCGTCCCCGCCGCACCCTAGAATACCTCTCAGCCGCCCCTTACTTACTAGGGGGTAGAGTTCTGTCAAGCCTCATCACCTGCTCGGTCATTGACGTTGCTCTCCCTTGTCCCTCAAGAATTACTTGTTGTTCATTGTTTTAGTGTGGGTGCCCGCTATTTATGCGTCTCTACGTCCTCGTGATGTAGGGGCCCTTATAACGTATAACGTAATTATGTTAATTATTTGAGTAATACTTAAAAATGATTTTTAGGAAATTTTATATACTCAAGAATAGTTAGTGTTCCCGGGAAGCGATTGGGCGGGTCTCACGATACTGTACTCGTCGTTAATTTTGGTGGGCAGTACGCACACCTCATAGCCCGTAGGTTGCGTGAGTTGGGTGCTCACGCTATCCTAGCGAACCCAAGTAGGGTTAATGAGGTCCTCGAGGGTGGCGGGGTCCGCGTTAAGGCGGTGGTTCTTTCCGGCGGGCCCATGAGCGTGAGGGACTTCCTTGGGAGGCTTGACGTGTGTGGTGAGGTGCTTAATTCTGGCTTGCCGGTGCTTGGGGTTTGCTTCGGGCATCAGTTACTGGCTGCTTGTCACGGCGGCGTCGTTGGCGGGTGTGAGGGTGAGTTCGGTCGGGCGTACGTGTGGGTCGTCCGCGAAGATCCGCTCTTCGAGGGTTGGGGAGATGTTGAGGAGGTGTGGATGAGTCATAGGGAGTGCGTTACGTCCCTTCCCGAGGGTGCTGAGGTATTAGCTGTTAGTGGTAGGGGGCAGGTAGCTGCACTTAGGTTTAGAGATTCCTTGATTTACGGTGTTCAGTTCCATCCCGAGGTTAGGCACACGCGTAAGGGTATGGTGCTTCTCCGTAACTTCCTGAGGTTGGCGGGTGTTAAGCTGACGTGGAGGCCTGCTAACATCCTTGAGGAGGTTCTTGAGGATTTGAGGAGGGTGCTGGGCGGGTCTAAGGGTAGGGTGATCGCTGCCGTTAGCGGCGGCGTTGACTCGACCGTGGCTGCCGTGCTTGTGCGAAGGGTTGTCGGGGATAGGTTGGTGCCGGTCTTAGTTGATCATGGCTTGTTTAGGGAGGGTGAGGTGGGGGAGGTCGCGTCGTTTCTGAGGGCGTTGGGGCTTGACCCCCTAATCATTGATGCTAGGGAGAGGTTCCTGAGTAGGCTTGAGGGTGTTGAGGATTGCGAGGAGCGTAGGAGGATCATAGGGGAGGAGTTCGCGGCCGTGTTTAAGGAGGTTTCGGAGTCATTGGGTGATGCCGAGTACCTTGTTCAGGGTACTACCTACCCTGACGTGATTGAGAGTGGGTGTGTTGAGGCTGCCGACAGGATTAAGAGCCATCACAACGTTGCTGGGCTGCCTGAGTGGTTGGGGTTGAAGGTTGTTGAGCCGTTGAGGGGGCTCTACAAGGATGAGGTTAGGGAGTTAGGTAAGCTACTTGGGTTGCCTGAGGAGGTTATTGAGAGGCACCCGTTCCCCGGCCCGGGCTTAGCCGTTAGGGTTGTGGGTAGGTTCACTAGGGATAAGCTTGAGGTTGTGAGGAAGGCGTCACGCATTCTTGAGGAGGAGCTGAGGCGTGCTGGACTGTACGGTGGTGTGTGGCAGGCGTTCGCGGTCGTGGGTGAGGATAGGTGGGTCGGCGTTAAGGGCGACTCGAGGGAGGTTGGGTACGTCGTGACTTTAAGGGTGGTGTCAAGCGAGGACGCCATGACTGCTGACTGGGTTAGGCTACCCTACGACGTCCTGGACAGGGTCGTTTCTAGGATAACGTCGGAGGTTGAGGGCGTGACCATGGTTACGTACGCTGTCACGCCGAAGCCTCCGAGCACCATAGAGCCTTGCTGAGGTGGTGGCTGTGAGGGTTAAGTACGTTCCTTGGGGTGAGGCGCTTAAGCTCTGTTACTCGCTTGCGGGGAGGATACTTGATTCTGGGGCCTCCTTCGACGCCATCGTCACAATCTCTAGGGGTGGCTTAGTTCCTGCCCGCATAATCAGCGACGTGCTGGGTATTGAGGAGATGTATGTCATCAGGTCAAGGTTCTGGGGGGTTGCGGGGAGGGTGTTTGAGGAGCCGCAGGTAAGCATTCACGAGCCGCTGGACGTTAGCGGTAAGGACGTGCTCGTTGTTGATGAGGTGGTTGACACGGGCTTAACCATGGGTAAGGTGGTGAAGCTAATTAGGGGTATGGGTGCGAGGAACGTTAAGTCCGCCGTACTGCACTATAAGCTAACCAGTTCGTTAAGGCCGGACTACTACGTTGAGGTTGTTAAGGAGTGGGTGTGGATATTCTACCCGTGGTCCTTCAGTGAAACCCTCTACAGCTTAGCTAAGCGTGAGGGCGGCGACGTGCTGGAGTCCGCCTTAAGGATAGCGTTAAGGGTTGGGGCTGAGGTCGACATGCTTGGTGCTGAGGCCCTGAAGCTCTCACTAATGGAGTACGTGAGGAGGGATCAGCGTTGAGTTCCGTGTGTCCCCTCGACTACAGGTATGGTTCCGAGGAGATGAGGTCCCTCCTAACGCGTGAGGCCGTGCTGAGAAGGTTAATCGATGTTGAGGTCGCCCTAATGAGGGGGCTTGCCGACGCGAGACTAGCGCCTAAGGAATGCGTTGATGTTCTGAGGGAGTGCGCGTACGGTGTGCGTCCCGAGGATGTTGATGAGATGGAGGCTAGGACCGGTCATGAGTTAGCCTCTATCGCCACGCTCATCGCGTTGAGATGCGGTGAGTGCGGGAAGTACGTTCATTTGGGGGCAACGAGCTCGGACGTAATCGACACTGCGTGGGCCCTCATCCTTAGGGACGCCCTCAACGTGCTTAAGCGTAGGTTAAGGGCCGTCATAGAGTTACTGGTTAGCCTGAGCGAGTCCTTTAAGGACGTCGTCATGGTTGGCAGGACGCATGGTAGGCACGCCCTACCCATAACCTTCGGCTTCAAGCTAGCTAACTACGCGTACGAGCTCTCAAGGAGTTACGAGCGACTATGCTCACTAACGAGCAGGGTAGTTAAGGGGGTTGTTTCCGGGGCGGTGGGCACGATGGCTGCGTGGGGTGATGCGGGCCTGAGGGTGGAGTCCGGGTGCTTGAGGGAGTTGGGGCTCGAGCCGCACCCGATCTCAACGCAGGTAGCGCCTAGGGACGGGTACGCGGAGTTAGCGGCGTTCGCGGCTATACTGGCTAGTCAGCTTGATAGGTTAGCCCTCGAGGTGAGGGAGTTAATGCGTGATGAGATCGGCGAGGTCACCTTAGTCGAGGGCGTGGCTGGGAGCAGTACGATGCCCCATAAGGTGAACCCCGTCGCGGCCGAACGCGTTTCGGGGCTGGCGAGGCTCTGCCGCGGCTTGGCCGTGGCGGCGTTCGAGAACATCGCCTTAATGCATGAGCGGGACTTAACGAACAGTAGTTGCGAGAGGGTGTTACTACCCCACATACTCCTCCTAACCGATCAGGCGCTGCTCGACACTGAGAGGGTGTTGAGGGGCTTAAGAATCGATGAGGACGCGATGAAGAGGAACCTAAGCATGAGTAAGGACTCCGTTATGGCTGAGTGCCTCATGGTGAGGCTAGTGCTTAAGGGCGCGGTGCCTAGGCACGAAGCACGCAGCTTAGTGAGAGAAGCGTTAAGCATTGCTAGGCGTGAGGGCGTGAGCGTTGAGGAGGCGCTCAAGCGACTCGGCGTCGGCGCCCCCCTCACCGAGGAGGACTTCAGGGCATGCAGTGAACCTGAGAACTACCTCGGCTCGCACGCTGAGCTCGTTGAGAGGGCGTTAAGGAGCGTTAGGGAGTCCCTCAGGAGGTGTTAGGACATGCTCACCGTGGTTGTCGGCGGTTTCTTCGGTGATGAGGGTAAGGGGAAGGTGGTTTCGTACTTGAGCATAGCTGACGGCGTTGCTGCGGGGATTAGGTGCGGCTCCGTCAACGCCGGCCATACCGTGGTTCACGGCGGGAGGGTGTGGAAGCTTAGGGTAGTGCCTTCAGCGTTCGTGAGGAAGGAGGCGAAGCTACTGATCCCTCCCGGCGCCCTCATCAGAACCGACGTCCTACTCAGGGAGCTGCGGGAGACCGGGGTCGCGGGCAGGCTATTCATTGACCCGCAGGCCGGGGTTATAGAGGGGAAGCACGTTGAGGCTGAGAGGGCTAGCGAGCACCTTAAGGGTAAGGTAGGCTCCACGCTCCAGGGAGTGGGTGCGGCTGCGTCGGACAGGGTGTTAAGGAGGTTAAGGTTAGCTAGGGACTTCGAGGAGCTTAAAGGAATGCTCACGGACGTCCCGGGCGAAGTGCATGCCGCGTTAAGGGCGGGGCTAAACGTCATTATTGAGGGGACGCAGGGAACCTTCCTCAGCCTCTATCACGGGACCTACCCCTACGTCACGAGCAGGGACACAACGGCCTCAGCCTTCGCGTCGGAGGTCGGCGTGGGTCCGAAGGACGTGGATGAGGTCGTGGTGGTGTTTAAGGCTTACGTAACGCGCGTCGGTGGAGGACCCCTCGCAGGCGAGCTCCCGGAGGATGAGGTCTTAAGGAGGGGTTGGGTGGAGAGAGCTACGGTCACGGGCCGCGTGAGGAGGGCCGCGCCATTCAACATCGAACTAGCTAGGAGGGCCGTAATGATCAACTCAGCCACGCAGGTAGCCATAACGAAGGTCGACACGCTCTTCCCCGAAGCCTCCGGGGTCAGGGAATGGGGTAAGCTCCCGAAGGAAGCCAGGGAGTGGGTGGAGAGGATTGAGGACGCACTCAACACCCCCATCACGCTAATAGGGACAGGGCCAGAGGCAGAGAGCATCATCGACAGGAGGAGGGAGTTAGGGTTCCTCAAGTAGGGTGGCGTGGCATGAGGGACTTCGACGTCGCGATAGTCGGTGCCGGGCCCGCCGGACTCTTCGCAGCGCTTGAACTCGCCGGGAAGGCGAGGGTAGCGCTAATCGATAAGGGGTTAAGAGCGAGTCAGCGTAGGTGCCCCCTCATAGAATCGGAACTCAAGCGCAACCTAACCCCGGTCAGGTGCGTCAGGTGCTCCCCATGCCACGTAATGTACGGCGTGGGCGGTGCGGGCGCGTTGAGCAGCGGAACCATAAACCTTAGGCCCGACGTGGGCGGGGACCTACATAAGTTGCTTGGGAGCTGGTCCAAGGCAGAGGAACTCGTGAAGTACGTTGACTCAACATTCGTCAGGTTCGGCGCCCCTAAGGACAGGCTCTACGTGGGGAACGCTGAGGCGCTAGCAGAGCTCGAGAGGCTCGCGGCTAGGGCGGGCGCTAAGTTCATACCCACGCCGCAGAGGCACATAGGCAGCGACAACACCGTTAAGGTAATTGAGAACATCACGAACTACCTCGAAGGCAAGGGGGTTAAGGTGATTACGGGGACGGAGGTGGTGGACGTCATTAAGTCAAGGAACGTGTTCAAGCTCAGAACCACTGCGGGGGAGCTCACGGCTAAGTACGTCATCCTAGCACCAGGGAGGGGAGGGGCCTCATGGTTTGCCAACCTAGCTAAGGCGAGGGGTATCGAGGTCGAGCCGGGCCCCTTAGACATAGGTGTTAGGGTGGAGGTCCCGTCCTACGTCATGGAGCCCGTCACGCGGGTCGTGAGGGACCCGAAAATAGTCCTCTACACTAAGGTGTACGACGACAAGGTCAGGACTTTCTGCTGTAACCCTAACGGCTTTGTCGTGCAGGAGAGATACTGGGATGGGTTCGTCGGGGTTAACGGCGAGTCCTACGCTTCAATAAGGTCGAGGAACACCAACTTCGCCCTCCTAGTAACGATCAAGCTAACTAACCCCCTAGAAGACACGATCGCTTACGGCAAGGGCGTAGCGCTACTAACCAGCAAGCTAGGGGGCGGAAGACCCCTAATTCAGAGGCTAGGCGACCTAGAAGCAGGCAGGAGGAGCACGTGGGACAGGGTGATGAGGAGTTCGATCGAACCAACACTCAAGGACGTAACGCCGGGCGATATAGGGATGGCGTTACCGCACAGGATAACGGCGAACGTGCTCGAAGCCCTAGAAAGGCTGGACTCAATGATACCTGGGATCGCGTCCCCGCAAACACTGCTTTACGCGCCGGAGATAAAGTTCTATAGCGTGAGGGCTAAGGTGACGAGGGAGCTTGAAACGAGCGTGGAGAACCTATTCGTGGCTGGGGACGGGGCCGGGCTGTCGCGAGGGATTAACGTCGCCGCCGCCACAGGCATCGTAGCGTCCAGAGCGATACTCGCGAGGCTGGGTGCTGAGGTCACTCAGCGCGGGGACCGTGCCTCAACCACCATCGCGGTTCTCCCTCACGGAGGTTCTTGAGAAGCCTTGGGGGGCACGGGGTTCTTCTCTAGTTCCTTGACTGCCCTTCTCGGTAAGCCCTTAAGTGAACTGTTAAGGCAGGGCGTCATTGGGTGGGGCGCTGACGTTGTTTCTTAGCCTTTGCTTAGCCTGTTTGTTGGTGGTGGTATTAGGCCTCCCCTAGTCACGAATTTCCGTGGGCTGTGCTTCGGCACGTTGATCACTACCGTCGTGCCTAGTAGGCCCCCTAGTTCCACCTTGTCGCCGGGCTTGGCTCCTGGGACGGGTATTAGTCTTACGCCGAGTGCCTTGTCTAGGGCTATTGCTGCGGCCATTACGTCGAGTATTATGCCGGCTATGATTTCCTTGGGTGTGTCGCCGGGTATGGCCACCATGTCTACGCCGGTGTTGCATACGGTCATCATCGCTTCTAGCCTGTCTATCGTTATGGCTCCCGCCTCCGCCGCCCTGCTCATCCCCCAGTCCTCGCTCACGGGTATGAAGGCGCCGCTTAACCCGCCTATGCTTGATGTCGCCATCGCGCCTCCCTTCTTGACCGCGTCTATTAGGAGGTATAGGGCGGCTACGGTGCCGGGCGCCCCCGCGATCTCTAAGCCTAGGGCTTCTAAGGCTGTTGCGACGCTGTCCCCTACCTTGGGTGATGGGGCTGGGGAGAGGTCCACTATGCCGAATGTTGCTCCTAACTCTTTAGCTACTTCCTTCCCTATGAGTTCACCTAACCTAGTTATTTTGAAGGCCGTTCTCTTGATGATGTCATGCAGCGTTCTCAGGTCGGCGTTGGGTCCTGCCTTGCGGATCGCTGCCTCAATCACGCCGGGCCCGCTTACCGCGACGTTAACCGTTAGTTCCGGCTCGCCTAGCCCGTGGTAGGCTCCCGGCATGAAGGGGTTGTCCTCGGGGGCGTTCCCCATGATCACTAGCCTGGCGCACCCTAACCCCTTCGGAGTTGCTTTGGATGTTTCCAGGATCTTCTCGCTCGCCGCCAGCACGGCGTCGGAGTTAATGCCGGTCATGGTGGACGCGACGTTAATCATTGCTGAGAGCGTGGTCGTTGAGGCGAGGGCCTTAGGTATCGCGTTCATCACTACCTCGTCACCCGACGTGAAGCCCTTGTGAACGAAGGCCGCGAACCCGCCCACGTAGTCGATGCCGTTGTCCCTAGCCACCCTGTCTAGGGTCTTAGCTAGGGTCAGAGCGGTTGGGAGGGCCTCGTCGAGGCTACGGCGCGCGATCGGCTCTAGGAGGATTGAGGCTGGGGTGACGGCTACCCTCTTAGTCACTATCCTGACGCCGTACTTACCCGCGATCAAGTCCACAACGTCGGAGAGCTTCGAGGCGTACTCCCCGACCACGCGCTCGACGCACTCAATTAAGCTACCCGTGTCGGGCGACGCGCATCCCTGGAGGTTCAGCCCTAGCGTGACGGCACGTATGTCTAGGTCCTGAAACACCAGCATCTCAATAACTTCACCGATCTCCTCGGGCGCGAATATCTTCGTCATTACGGAGTCACACCCGCTGCATCGCCTTAAACACGTCTATGTGGTTGACCGCCACCTCAACCCCCAACTCCCTCCCCTTGGAGACTAGCTCCTCTCTCAGATCCTTCAGCCCCACATCACCGGTCGATAGGTCGACCACCATGATCATGGAGAAGATGCCGCGCACCACGGTCTGAGCTATGTCCACAATATTCACGTTGTGCCTAGCGAGCACCTCAGTAATCCCGGCCACGATGCCGGGCTTATCCGCACCCAACACGGTAACGACCACCAACTCCTGCTCCGCACCCAACGAGCACACCAGTACTAGAGGTTAGGTGAGGTACTTAAGCGTAATTTCTATTCAATGAAGACCGAGAATAAAGGAAACAATCAACACCGAGCAAAGTAAAGCAACCACACATTATTCCGGAAAAGCAAGGGAGACGCGAAATAAGAAATAAATCCCCTCAAGGACACAGTCTCACGGCCCGATGCGGAAAATTGCACGTCCCCGAAGGTGCGAGGGGCGGTGAGGACCCTCCACCGGGACCGAGGGCTCCCGCCCTCAACGCCTCCTAGACGACCGCGGCTTAACCAGCACCATGAAGGCCCGGCCCCTAGGCTCGCTCAACACCTCAAGTTTGAAGGGCTTCAAGAATACCACCTTATCGAACCCCACGCGCTTCCCGACCTCAACCAACTCACTCGCTCCCGGCGCATGAAGCCTAGACTCAAACCTACGGCGCGTCCCGCCCACGCACATGATCTCCAGCACTTCAGTGAAGTACCTGCCCTCAACCTCCTTCACGGCGTGGCGAACCACGCATGGCTGCCCCTCGAGCCGCGTTTCCCACTCATCACACACCCCAACGCAGTCGGGTGTGTTGACGACGAGGTCCGCCACGTACACCCCGCCACCCCTCAGAACCCTCCACACCTCCCTGAGATGCTCCTCGAGCGAGGCTAAGGAGCTTAAGTGGTTTAGCACGGCTAGGAAGCTATAGGCTAAGTCCATGGAAGCCTCCCTCAACGGGATGCTCACGGCGTCAGCGACCACGACCTCCAGAGCACGTGTCCTGCGGGCATAGCTACACATCTCGTAACTTAAGTCGAGGCACAAGACATCGTACCCGAGGCCCCTAAAACCCGCGGCAACCCTGCCCGTCCCGCAACCCACATCGAGAACCCGGCTCACATCACCTGCCCTGAAGTGCCTCGCCACCTCAATGACGTACTGAACCTCAGTACTCGGATCCCAAGAGAACATTGAGTCATACATCCTCGCCTCTCCGTAGAGGTCCTCGTGCGGCGCTAACCCCATTAACGCGCACCGGTCTTAACGGGGGTTAATCCCTGTTAAGGGTGGCGGCCACAGCGTACATTATGATCCACACGGCTAAGTGGCTGGTCATCTCCCTAACATCCATTGGCGGGTAGAGCTCCACTATGTCCATGCCCAGGAGGTTTACCTCCTTAACTATCTTGGTTATC
>CAYNPH010000036.1:0-23440 GCA_964399035.1 uncultured Desulfurococcaceae archaeon | reverse complement strand
GCTGTTATGTACGAGGGCAGGTTCATGGCCCTCAAGCCCACGGAGCAGTACACGATGCAGGAGATAGGCATGCTCATGGGAGGTGTTGAGGTGTGAGCGCGGTTATCGAAGTAATTAAGGAAAAGGCTGAACCCATAATTAACTCCCTCATAGCACTCATAATAGGCTTCATAGGCGGTATAATAGCCATCTACGCGTCAGGACATGATGTCGGGCAGGCAATGTACCAGTTATACATACACTCCATAGGTAACCCCTTCGAGAACATCTACCCACTCACCGTCACGCTGACCTACGCGGGCCCGCTAATGCTCAGCGGCTTAGCCTTCGCCCTCTGTGTTAGGGCAGGTCTCTTCAACATAGGTGTTGAGGGCCAGATATACATGGCGGCCCTCGGAGCCGTTATCGCGGCTTCAGTTGCTGGTCTTCCAGCACCAATTCACACCCTACTGATCATAGTGTCAGCAATAGCCTTCGCCCTTGCTTGGTCAGCCATACCGGCGGCTCTTAAAGTATTCCGCGGCGCTAATGAGGTCGTCGTAACAATAATGCTCAACTACATAGCCTTCGGCTTCGTGGACTACATAATCTTCAGGTACTTCCCCAACCCAAGCGACGCAACTAAATCCATAGTCATACCCCCATACGCTAGGATACCCCTGCTAGTTCCGCAAACAAGCCTATCATGGAACATAGTCATAAGCATTGCTGACCTCCTGATAATTTACTTCCTGATCTGGTATACTAGACCCGGCTACGAGCTGAGCGTTGCCGGTACAAACCCGAAGGCAGCCAGGTACGCGGGCATAAGCCCGAAGAAAGCTATGGCTATGTCATTCCTTCTTGCCGGAATGCTTGCCGGGATAGCCGGCATAGAGAAGGTCGCGGGACTACCGCCCTCTTACTCGGTAATGTCCAGCCTAAGCAACCTGCAGGGCTTGGGCTTTGACGGGATAGCTGTCGCACTAATAGGTGGTAACCACCCGCTCGGCATAGTCTTCGCCGCAATACTGGTGGGCGCGCTACACGCTGGTGCTAGGGGGCTTAACCTCGTGGGCATACCCAAGGAGATAGTGTGGGTGTTTCAGGGTGTGATAGTCATATGCTTAGCCATACCTAACATATACACGCTCATCAAACGCAGAATAGCTTACTTAAGGGGTAAGGAGGTGGTTAAGGAATGACCCAGCCGTGGGGCGCAGCGATAGACATACTCTTCATGACCCTAAGGTCAATGGTCCCAATACTACTGGCCTCCGTAGGCGAGATCGTCACGGAGAGGTCCGGTGTAGTTAACATCGGTCTGGAGGGGATACTGCTTTTAGGTGCCTTCTTCGCCGTGATAGCGGACACGGCAACAGGCTCGCCTTGGGTCGGCGTGCTTGCCGGCGCAGGTATAGGGTTAGCGATAGGGCTAATGCACGGGATAATATCAACGAAGCTCAAAGGCAACCAAATAGTCGACACGATAGGGGTTAACACGTTCGCGCTCGGTGTCGTGGGCTTCGGGATCTTCGCGATATGGCACGTGTGGGGCGCTAGGACAATACCCAGTAGCCTCACGATACCGCCAATATACATAGCTGGCAGGGCCCTCTCACCCATGGTGCTAATAGCTCTGGGCATAGCGATATTCACGTACTGGTGGCTCTTCAAAACCTCATTCGGCGCCGCCGTGAGGGCGTGTGGTGAGGATCCCGACGCAGCGGACGTCGTAGGAATCAACGTTGACCTAGTGAGGATCCTTGCGACGGTATATGGCGCGACCCTAGCTGGGATTGGGGGAGCGTACCTGAGCGTTGACTGGTTCGCGGGCGTCACTAAGGAAATCTCGGCTGGTAGAGGTTGGCTAGCGCTGGCCAACGTAGCCTTCAGCAACTGGAACCCGTTGCTAGCTATAGGCGGCTCAATGCTCTTCGCATTCTTCGACGCCCTAGTGATGTGGATAGGGCCCATGCCGCAGGTGAACAGCATAATACCGCAGGAGATACTGAGGACCGTGCCCTACATAGTGACGATAATAGTGATCTCAGGAGTGATTAAGAGGGTAAGGCCGCCGAAGGCGCTGGGCATCCCCTACAGCAGGGAGTAAGAGTAAAGGCAATTTTAACCTTGAACTAACTAAAGGTGCATTGGTTCCTGAACTTACCCACCGCCTTGAACTTCCAGCACGTCAACACTTTCAACGTACACATTATCTCCGTGCACTAGGGGAGCGCCTAAGCTACCCAGCATCTTGACGCTGAACCCATTAACCAGTAGCACTACCCTAACCCTAGGCTTAATGATGTCCTCAGGCTCTTTGAGTCCGAACTCGTTGGCTCTCGGCCCTAGGGCATCGATCAGCGCGTTGATCACGTCTCTTACTCTCACTACGTCACCCTCAACCACTATGTACTCTTGACCTATCAGGTCACGTATCCTGCCGTGGAGCCTTACCTTAACCCTCAAGGTCTGCCATGAATTAATGCTTACTGCCCCTATAAGTTTGTTATTTGAGGTGCGAAGATTAACAAGGTCGATAAACACTAACTAATTATAGGGGCGCTGTTTAATGTCGGCTTGGGCGAAGGATCAGGCACTGCACGCGGCACCCCGCATAACGGTAATAGCCTTCAAGGGTGTGGAGGATGAGGTACTAACGCACGTGACCGAGAACCTCGCTAAAGCATTCTCCGCTAAGTTAAGCGTGGTTAAAACGCCTAGGGACGCCCTCCGCGACTGCCTCAACATAACGCGGGGTCAGCTAAATGCGTCTAGGGTGCTGAGGCTAGTGGCTGGGCTCCGCGACCTCTCAGGTAGGGGAGGCATCGCGCTGGGGTTAGTGCCTGACGACGCTTACGTTGAGGGCTTGAACTTCGTCTTTGGCCTAGCATCCCAGTACCAAGCCACCGCGGTAGTGTTCTTAGAGCGCCTCAAGGATAGATACGGGTTACCCAAGGGTATGGGTGGGTACGTTGACGCTGACACGTACTTAGGGAGGGTGCTTAAGGAGGTAATGCATGAATTAGGGCACGTATTCGGCTTAGATCACTGCCCAAACAGAAGGTGCGTGATGGCGTTCAGCAACAGCATAATGGACACGGACAGGAAGGAGTGGAGGTACTGCCAAGCCTGCGCTGAACGGTTGAGGAGTTCAGGCATAAGGGTTAATGAGGACTACATCCTCGAGACCTAGGCATGGGTTGAGAGTAAATCAAAAAGATAACTCCTTAAGTCTTGCCGGAGACCATCACAGGATCTTATCAAGTATTTCCTCGAGGTCTTTCTCGAGCTTGGGCCTCGGCTGCCACATCACGTGGACTGCCTGCACGCCCTGCTTCTTCAGCTCCTTGTAGAAGTATTCTAGACCAACGTTAACTATCTTGACCTCCGACTTAAATAGCTCAAGTATCTTCTCCACGTCAGTCATCGCGATCACCTCCTACCAACCAGGAATTTCTCGTAGAACGACTTAACTAAGGCCTCATCAGTCCTCCCAGTCACTATCATGGCTGCGGTGAGCGCCATCAACGCGTTCGTCGGTAGTACTATGACTCCGGCCTCCCTAAGCTTCCTTTCCTGCTCAGCCGCGTTCTGCGGGTCCTCATCAGTCCCTAGGACGTGCGCGAGCACCACCAAGTGCCTCCCGCCTTCCTTAGCTATCTCCTTAGCCTTCCTTATCGCGTCCAAGTGCGCTCCAGCTGGGTCCGGGTGTGAGCCGTACCCTATCACCATATCCAGCATCAGGACGGCTACTTCAGGGTCCTTAGCTTCCTCCACTATCCTCTGAACCCTTATGGTCGGATCTATCATCGGGTGCGCCCTACCCGCAGTGAATTCCTCCTCCCCTAGGTCGACGACGGAGTTCTCCTTGCTCTTCCACGGGTCGGGTAACTGGTAGTCCTTGTTGAGTGGCGTGTTGGACCATACGTCGCCAAGTAATTCCCGGAATATTACTAGTGACTCGTACGTTAACGTGCCGCCCGTGAAGAGGCCTCTAAGGTACTTCTGCTCCTCGCTTAACTTGCTTGCTTCAGCCTCAGCTATCTTCACTACCTCCTCAGGCGGTAGGAAGACCTTCTTCACCGCCTCCTTGTAAAGGTCCTCACTAACCATCCTAACAGCCTCTAACGCCGCGGCATGCAACGTTCTCGTCTGAACTAACCTGCCCTTAGCGGCGACCGGTATCTCGTAGTCCTTACCGCCTATGAAGCACGTGACGTACTTCTTCTTACCTTCGCTGGCTATGAAGTTGATTATCTTGTCCTGAACGTCAGGTGACGGCGGCTTAGACACTATCGTGATGACCTGCGTGTCCGGGTCGGCCTCGAATGCCCTCATCGACAGCAACGTCATTATTCCTCCTACAGCGCTCTTAACGTCCCTCCCACCAACGCCTATACCGTGAGTTATTCCCGAGCCTGCCCTAGATATCAGCACACTAACTTCCTGAAGCCCTGTCCCGGCAGCAGCCACTATGCCTATGGGGCCGCGGTTAACTACGTTCGCGAAGGCTACGGCGACACCGTTAATTATTGATGTTCCTGCCTCAGGACCCATGACTAGTAAGCCGCGCTCGGCAGCGAACTTTTTCAGCTCTATCTCATCCTCTAGCGGTACATGATCGCTGAATAGGTGGACGTGGATTCCGCGCTCTAGGAACGGCTTAACCACTTCCTTAGCGTACTGCCCGGGAACGGAAACCAACGCTAGGTTAGCTCCGGGCAGGTGCTCGATCGCGGACTCGATACTGTAGTAGTAGGTTTCAGCGGCCGCTGGAGCCGTCAGCATCTCCTCTATCTTTCTTACGATTCCCTCAATGTCCGCGCCGTCCTCAGCCTTGACAGCTATGATCATGTCATTCTCCCCAGCTTCCCTCCCCTCCCTCGTGAGTAGACCTTGCTTCTCCAGCAACTCCTTATTGAGTTCGGTACCCATGACGACTGCGGCGTCAATCACGCCCGGTATTTTCTTCGCTTCCTCACTCAGGTGGAGTAACTGGACGGAATCCCTGAAGAAGTTCTTCTTAACTACATTCCTAACTGTTGGCAAGTTAAGCACCAGATAAGATATAGTTCGCCAAGCAATTAAAGCACTACTCAGATTCTCTAGGTGGTGACTGGAGGAAGCTTAAAAATTCCACAATCAAGAGAGCACGGGCGCCACGACCTATGCGCATAGGTTTCCACGAGGTAGTGAGGATTGGCAGCCTCACGCTAATTGTTAGGGAGCCGGAAACACCTGAGGAGCACAGGGAGTTAATGGAGGTCGAGAGACTAATATGGAGCCCCGACTACCGTGAGGTCTTCCCTTACCACATAACGATACCCTTACTCGACATCGGAGGGGTAGTTCTCGGGGTCTACGACGCTAACTCAGGCAAGCCTGTCGGCGTGATAATTATGATGCCCGGTCTCAGGGGCGGTAAGCCCTTCCTCTACTCCCACATGTTCGGGCTTGTTAAGGAGTACAGGGGGAAGGGAGTAGGGTCTAAGCTTAAGGAGATTCAGAGAAAGATCGCGCTAATGAAAGGGTATGACCTAGTCGAGTGGACCTACGACCCCCTCCTCTCCGTGAACGCGTGGTTCAACTTCGTTAAGTCGGGCATCATAGCGAGGAAGTATAAACCCAATTACTATGGATTCGTTGACTTCGAATACAACAGGGGGATAGAGTCCGACAGGTTACTGGCGGAATGGCACCTCAAGTCACGAAGGGTCGAGGAGAGGATGGCAGGCAAGGGAAGGCACGAGCCAATAGAGTACTTCCTAGAAATGGGCGCTGAGGCCGCGCTAACCACGGAATCCTTCAGCAATGACTTCCGAGCCCCACGCGAGCCTAGGCTCTGGCTCAACGAGGAACTCATAGTCGTCGAGGTACCGAAGAACTTCGTCGACATGCAGGTAAGGCAACCCCGCCTCGCCAGAGAGTGGAGGCTTAAAGCACGTGAGGCGCTAGCACACTACTTAAGTAGGGGATACATAGTCTTCGAATTCACCAGGAGCGAGAGAGAGCGGGACAGGTTCTACTACGTCCTCTGGAAGGCGGACCCAGCCCGCATCCTGAGGGGTGATTACCCGTGAGGATCCGTAAAGTCACGCTACACTACGTCAAGTTACCCATGAAGCAGTCCTTCACAACGAGCTTCGGGACCGAGAGCGTGAGGCACACACTGATCCTCAAGGTAGAGGAGGCGAGCGGGGAGGTTGGTTGGGGCGAGGTAGTCGCTGACGGCGGGCCATGGTACAGCTACGAAACCGTCCACACCGCATGGCACGTGATAAGGGACTACATCGTAAAGATGATCGCCGGCAAGGACGTAACGCCCGAGAACTTCCCGAAGCTAGTGAGCAGGATAAGAGGTCATAACATGGCGAAGGCCGGGGTAGAGTTCGCGCTATGGGATCTTAAGGGGAAACTCGAGGGCAAACCCATTAAGGACTTACTTGGAGGGGTCAGGAACGAGGTCCCAATAGGGCTAAGCGTGGGCGTCATAGGGGACGTCCAGAGGCTCCTCAACGAGGTTGAGGCAGGCCTCAACACAGGCTACCACAGGATAAAGCTAAAGATAAAGCCCGGATGGGACATCAACCCCGTCAAGCTCGTTAGGAGGGAGTTCGGGGACATACCCCTGCAAGTAGACGCGAACGCCGCATACACACTCAACGACGTGGAGGTATTCAAGGAACTAGACAACTATGACCTACTAATGATTGAGCAGCCACTCCACTACGATGACCTAGTAGAGCACGCAGAGCTCCAGAAAGCAATCAAAACACCGATATGCTTGGACGAAAGCATCAAAAGCTTGAGGGATGCCAAAGCAGCTCACAAGCTAGGCTCGTGCAGAGTAATAAACATAAAGCCAGGCAGGGTGGGAGGCCTCACCGAGACGAAAGCAATCCACGACTTCGCGGAAAGCGTCGGCATACCCGTGTGGATAGGGGGCATGATAGAAACCGGGATAGGGAGGTCATTCGCGGTAGCGGCCGCAACCCTACCCAACGTAAAGTACCCGAACGACATCTCACCAAGCACAAGGTTCTGGGAGGAAGACCTAATCGAACCACCATGGCTACTAACAAGCAACGGCACACTCAGAACCCCCAACAAACCCGGAATAGGAGTAGAAGTAATTGAGGAGAGAGTACTGAGGAATACTGTGAAGATCCTACAGCTAAGTACCTGAACGAACATATCCTCTTGGACGGGTTCATGATGTAAAACTACTTCACAAAATAAACTAATTACATAAGCAATAATTGGGACATTCCGTGCTTACCACTTGTTTACGCATAATCGAAAGTAATAATTATTAACTTTCTCTATTTATAATGTGAGTTGAGGGTAGCTAATATGTCGCGAAAGTCTAGAATTAAGATAGTTTCGTTGTTTTGACGTCCGCAATTACTCTAAGGAAAGCCTAGAAAGTACCCGCGTGCTAACATCCAAGATTTGTGAATATAGAACATTGCTTTATGATAATCGGTATGTTCTATTAGTTATGTCTACTTTCTTTTACGCTATTGGCTTCTATTTCTTTACTTGGTATTTGCCTATCTTTATAATGCAGGAGTACGGGGCTTTGTACTTAAGCGTGATATACGTACTCGGTACTGCTATAGGCTTACTGGCGGTGGTTAGTGGCGTTATCTCTGATGTACTGGGATATGAGTACCTCATTATTGGTGTGCCTGCTTTAGTCGCTCTGTCATATATGGTTTTACTTCTCAAGCAGGACGTACTTACAGCTTTGATTGTTGCTATTGCTCTTCATGTAACCCCTTTGGGCGGTCCTCCCATGTCGGCGCTTGTGAGTATTATTTCGAAGAGGGAGACTTTGGGTATGGCTTTCTCTTTATATAGATTAACTATGATGATAGGGTTTACAATATCTTCGACACTAATGGCTATAGTTACTCAAGTGTTTGGTCTTTCTTTGGCTCTTCTTCTGGGGGCATTCCTCATAGTTATATGTGTGTTCCTCAGGATCATTGTGTTAAAACATGTGGACTATCCTGTCAGGAGCAAACGTCAAACAAGGGCCGGGGTTAGCGAAGCATTAGGTGCTCACATTATCAAAATGTTCCGGATGTTAGGATTATGTGGGATTCTAGCTTTCGCTTCTATGGCGACAATTAATGCGTTAGCATTATCGTACGGACCTTTCCTCTATAATTTCATTAAAAGCGTGCTGGGATTGAGCATAGCTCTTCTTGGTGTGTACCAGTCACTGGTTACCATAATGACTGCTGTGTCACAACCCATATCTGGGGTTGTAGTAGACTACGCGGGTGAGAGGGCGTTCAAGTACGCAATTTACGCTGAAGTATTGCTTTCATCAGTTATCTCAGTAATTGGACTACTCATAGTTAAGCAAGGCATTATGCCCATATTTGTTGGTATCGCTCTAACATTGATACTGATTTATGAGCTGACTGGCAGCATACTTAGCAATGCGATTCAGGTAAGCGTTTCTTCACTGACAATGAAGGAATTCAGAGGGTCATCCTACGGCTTGCTAACTAGCCTCAGCTCATTGATAGCGATACCAATATATCCTATATTTGCCTACGCTTGGTATGTGAGCCCCGCGTTAATACCGTTGAGCTATGGTTTATTAATGATAATACCATTGGTTATGACGTATATCAGGAAGAGTATATGTTCTTGATATCATTTAATGAGACATTAAAGTAGGGCCGAAGTGAATTTCAGCTATTAAAAATACTTTATGTTACTCCAGACTCACTCTCACTTTCTTTCCTCGTCGGTGCAGATCGCTACTAGGCGGCAGAACGCGGACTCGCCGCCCACGAACTTGAACGGGAATGCCGAGATTAGGCATCTTCTGTTCAGTACCTTCTCTATCTCTCCGCCAGCGTTCTCAACGTGTAGCACGCCGTACGGGAAGAGGTACGTGTGCATTAGCTGGAAGTTCTCCGGCCATGGCATGACTTCCTGTATTTTCTTGCCGTGCTTCTTCTCGAACTCCTCGACTATGTCTGGCCTTAACCTCCTTATTGGGGTGTTGAGTGGGTGGTCCTGTGAGCCAGCGTCGACCGCGGTCCACCTTATCTTGTTCTTGATTAGCCAGTCTGCGAACTCCTTTGTTGGGCCTGGGTGCTTGAGCATGTACCTGACGACGTCCGCGGTGGGCTGGTAGTAGGCGTACTTGCTGTAGCCCGTGTATATTACGAGTATGTCGTACGGCTTCAGCCCTAGGTTGTAGGACCTTATCTTTTCCTCGATTAAGTCTGAGGTGTATATGTCTAGGTCGGAGACGTCCTCGCTGATGTCGACGATAATGCCCTCACCGATCCAGTACTCGATGGGTATGGACGCGATGTCCAGGCCGGCTGAGTCGAAGTGTAGCGGACCGTCCATGTGTGTGCCAATGTGTAGTGGGGTCTGAATGTACTGTGCGCCGACGCCGTGCTCGTAGATCACCTTAATCCACTTGAACTCGAAGGGCGGGTACGTTGGGAAGGGCGGGCTTAACGGGCTGAGCGGCTGTGATAGGTCGTAGACCTTAGCGTTAGCCCAATCCACAACCTTGCTCCAGTCATAGGAGGGCTTCTTCTCCCACACCTTAGCAGCGAACTCTTCCAAAATGTTGTTGGGGCGAGGCTTCCATTTATCACGGCTGAAGTATATGGACAAGATTAAACACCATGAACTATTGAATGCACAGAAAAATAAACATAACTTAAAACAAACGAATAAACAGGTGTCAGGGAAGTTGGAGCAAGGATGTTCTCTAGGTAATCATAATTCAAACCAAGCTCAACCCAGCACCCTCAACAAAGGCATCAAAACACGGCAAGGGATCCGCGTCGGAAGCAACGCAGGCAGCGACTAAGCACCCAAGCCCCATTGAAGCCCCGGAATCATGACCTAAGGACAGGAGCGTTATCAAGGACTCCAGCATTCGGTCAGCATCCCCCCTCACGAAGGAAACTACGGCCCCGTCGATCCCTTCATTAAGGTTAAGCATGGTTAACTCCCGCATAATGACGGCGGAAAACAGGTTAGTTCGCGACATCAACTCACGCAAGTCAACACTTAGCCGACCGCCCTTCACCAACCCCCTATCAACTAAGGCATTGACGGTGGCGGCAAAACCGCTTACCACGTCATCAGCTGAGGGCGTTAGTCCGTGGCCTAAGCCAACAAGCTTAAGTAAGCCATCAAAGACCCGGGCCGGGATAGGTGATTCAGAGGTGCTCTCCTTAATCGCATTCCTTACGGCAAGAAGGACCTGCGGGTGCGGTACGGAATCAGTCACCGCCGCAGCATAGCCGAAAGCCCTAGCCACTAGAAGTACCTCGCTGGGGGTAAGGGGTGAGGTCTCGCTGTGAAGGAAGCGGTAGGTAGGCTCCCACGTTGCTGCATCATCGATGCGGACGATGAGTTCATTGCCTTTAGAACAGAGCGATAAGCCCGCAGGCGACTCACTAGTAAATATCGTATGCACGCTCACGTCCGCAGGGTTAAGCACGCCCCTGAATCCGTTGGGCAGGGTGATTATCTCGGTCCAAGGAACGTTTACCGTGAAGGATGCCCTCAACGGCTTGGCAGTAATAGCGACTAACCCGAGATCGCGTAGAAGCACGTTGACAGTGTTCTTGAATACCCAAACCCGCTCCACTGCGTGGTTGCTGTTTGGGTGGGTGTGAAAAAAGAGCCTTCGCAGCGCCTCAGCACCGATCGTTAGCGCCGTGAGCTCTGCCCTCATGCGTGCACTCACTAACCTAACTTCACTATATGCCGTACTTCTGTGCGAACCTGCGTAGCGCGGCTTTGAACGGCTCTATGGGGAACCGCACTATCCCCGCGCCTACCTGCCCTATACCCGGCTTCTTATGTGCGACGCCGGTGTTTATTGTCGGTGTTATCCCTGTCTTAACTACCTTCCTTATGTCCACGCCTGTCGGCGTTCCTTGGAAGCCTAGGTACGGTATCGTAAAGTACTTGTGCTTAGCGTACGTTATTTCGTACATCCTCTTGGTGTTCTCAATGGCGAACTCAACGGTGCTCCCTACGTAGCTAATTATGGCTGGTGCGGCAGCCATGGCGAAGCCTCCGAAGCCCGCGGTCTCGGTTATTGATGAGTCACCTATGTCCGGGTTGGCATCCTTCTCTGAATACCCTGGGAACCAAACTCCCTTAGGTATCGGTGCTGGCGCGGTGAACCACTCCTCACCTAAGCTACTGACCCATATGCCCATGTCCGTGCCGTTCCTAGTCATGACCGTCACTATGGTGCTGTACTCTATGCCGTGGGCGGCGAGCGTCATTAGCTTGGCGGCAGCCATGCCCATGTTCAGTGGGAATATTATGTTCCTAGCTATGAAGTTGTACGCATCAATCACGTCCTTTCTGTCAATACCTGTGGAGAACATGTACGGTGATATCTCCTTGAGGAGCAAGGCGTTCGCGGCAACGTACCTGTTATGGCACTCGTCACCCATGTGCAGGGCCTGAGCTATTATGTTCTTGAAGTTCAGCCCTGGCTTCCCGTCCTTCCTAATCTCGTCTATTGTTGCCTTAAGTACCGGGTAAAGCACCTCGGCCATCCACTTCAACCTGTCAATTACTTCCTTACCGTAGGCACCGTACCTCAGCACCTTACCTAGGCCCTCATTCATGTTCGTGTATGCGTAGTTACCGAACTTCGGGTCATAGAATATGAAGACAGGCATGGAGGGCGATACAACGCCAGCCATAGGCCCTACAACGCGGTGCGGGTGTGTGGGTTCGAACACCACCTCACCTGTCTCGAGAAGCCTTTCCGCCTTCTCAGGCGTGTCCGCCCACCCCTCGTAAATCACGGCCCCAATCAAGGCGCCCTTGAGGGGACCAGACACCCTGTCCCACGTTATGGGTGGGCCAGCATGCAGTAACTTCATGCCCTTAAGGCCGGGTATGACCTTCTCAGCCACACCCATGTCGACCCAGTGCGGCTCTGATTCCATCATTCGCTCAACGGCTTTCTTGTTTGCCTTCTCGATTTCCTCCTTTATGGAGGATGAAGCCAAGTTGTTCACCAGTACATTATTTACGTAAAACACATTAAAAGTAAGCGTTCCTATGAAGAAATCATCAATGCTGTGAAGTCATCTCTCAATAGTATATTTCTGTTCATTTGGGCAACACTTTTATCTTCGAACCCTCATAGTAGTATATGTGGTTGACCCACCATGCCGTACGAAATTCCTGTAAGAACCACACTCAAGGACGGTAAATACTCGGTCAAGGCAGAATGGATCGAGGCCTTCCTGAGACCCCCAAGATCACCGCTACTGGACAGGCCTTACGAGCCGAAGCTCGTCGAGCTTCGCGGCGGCAGGAAGATGGTTGTGAGGATGGCTACCGAGAAAGACATACCGCTAATACTGGACGTCCTCAGGGACATGATTAACCTACAGATAGACGTCGACTTCTTCGACCTTGTCGCGTCTAGGACCTACGCAGAGATACTTGCCTACATCAGGAAGAGGATCAAGGACGAGTGGATCATGATAGGCGTCCTAGAGGACGGCACCCTAGCTGGCCAGGTCAACGCTAGGTTATGGAACGACAAGATAGCCATAAGCCTACACACTATAGTATTTAAGCGCAGGATCGGTGCTGGCCTACCGCTCTACCTAGCAAAGATGGAGTACGCCTTCGAGACCCTAGGTGTTGAGGAGTGGTGGCCCACCTTCGAGTCCTACTACGGCTTCAGGGAATTCGTGCTCAAGCTAGGCACGCACCAGAAGCCATACCCAGAGTACCAGCACGAGCTAGGAGGTGCTACGGTGTTCTACAACACCCGCGACGACTGGTTCAACTACATAAAGCCGACATGGAAGCAACTACTAGGCACGAGGCCAGTGCCGGAGGACCTTCTGAAGATAGCTGAGAACCCGAAGAAACCTGATGTTAAGGAGGAGTTCGCTGACTTCCTCTAACACAGCCATTCTAAGCTAAACCCTCTTGAAGAATACCTACTTTTCCCCTTAACACATACCTCTGGTTATCGACCGCCACCAAACCATTCAGGGAACATTAGACTTGGAAGGAAAAATTAAGTCAAGCTCAAACCACTGCCGTTTCCAAGACCTCAACGCCCGTGGATTTCACAATAAACCTTATTCTCCTCCCCTTCAACTCCTCAACCCTCTTCAACTCCAAAATCTTCCGGAGTACATGCCTCCTTACATTGAGCACTTTCTTCACGAAGAACGCACCAGCCACAATTAAGGAGACACCCACAAGAATCATTATGACGGGATCCATCGTCGACCACGACAAGTAAATACCGGCTACCCACATAGCCGCGTAAAGCAACGCACTCACTATTAAGTTATTCCGAATGCCCTTCAACGCCTCCTCAGGCCCTTCCCTCGGGTCGCCTCCCTCACGTTTCTTTAAGCTCCTCAACTCAACACCATTCATCGTTAGTACTTTCCTAACGAATAGGTAGAGGTCTAGGCTACCGAACGTCTTTATTGAAGATATGAATACAGCGTCAG
Organism: uncultured Desulfurococcaceae archaeon; assembly: GCA_964399035.1. GTDB lineage: Archaea > Thermoproteota > Thermoprotei_A > Sulfolobales > NBVN01 > WAOL01. Next base: position 9,938 of record CAYNPH010000036.1, on the reverse strand, counting down.
CGCTGATTTTCCCGTTATGAATGTCCGTGAGCAACTTACTTAGCTCCGGGTACTTGCCCCTGAACCTCACGGTTTCTGATCGCTCCCTATACACCTTCAATACTCTATACCCGAGTTCCTCAACCTTCTCCTTAATGTCATCCTCATTATCAAACTCGTAGACCACAGCCGTAGGCTTTACTTTACTTTCTTCGCTGCAGCTCTCCCTCCTTTGTTCACGGTAAAGTTTGATGGCTTCGATCATGGCCATCACTTTAGGATCATGCATTCACGGTTAATTAAGGAAGATGCGTGCATAAGCAATAAATATTTTTTAAGTACTTCGTTTAAGCAGTACATAAATAATACATGTAATTAGTAGTAAGCACGACGGACATTATACACAGCCAAATTTGTTAACATATGTATTTATCAGATTAATACCTTTATAGCATTCTTCTAGTTAAAAGAGAATAATTTTCAACGTATACGATGTTTTTATTAAGTACTTCTGATATAAACTAATATCGAATAATTCTGAGAAGGTGTGGCTCTATGACTTCTGAACCCGAGAAGGAAGCCACGAAGCCCAAGATCAGATCCTTTAAGGAATGGCAGGAGTACGCTAAGAAGGCACCCAAGAAATGGATGATCTATGGCATCGAGGATAAGCCCAAGTCGTTGATCGAAACAATACTCCTAGGCCTTCAGCAGTACTTCATCATGTTCGGCGCGACCGTCGCCGTGCCCATGCTCGTAGCCGGATGGATAAAGCAGTACTACCAAATACCCGACCCTGTATTCAGGACATTAGTTGCTGAGTTAATCACCATACAGTTCTTCGGGGCCGGCATCTGTACCCTCCTACAGACGTGGCCGAAGACGGGGTCGGGTCTCCCCATAATTCAGGGATCCTCGTTCTCGTTCCTGGGTTCGCTGTTCGCTATAATCAGCGCCACAGGCATCATAGCTAATGCGGAAGGGTATAGTAGCGTCCAGCAATTCATAGCGAGCACCGACCCATGGTTACGTGCAACAACGATATTGAGGTACACCACAGGCGCTATAATCGGCGCGTCATTCTTCGAGATAATCTTAGGATACGCTGGGATCATGGGTAAGCTGAAGAGGGTGCTGACACCAGTATCCATAGGGCCCACTATAATATTGATTGGTCTGTCGCTTTTCGGTGCGCCTGCCGCGGTAGGGGTACCGAAGTGCTGGTGGGAGGCGTTATTGGTCGTTGCGTTGATCGTGACGTTAAACCAGTTAATCGGTAGGAAGTTCGTGAAGATCCAGATGTTCTCGGTAATAACGTCGTTAGTCATAGCGTGGATCATAGCGGCGACCCTAACGGTTTCAGGCGCGGTGGCTGGGACAGCATGTGCTGTAAACTTCATGACTCTGCAAACGGTCGTGGAGAAAGCGTACTACTTTAGGCCGCCGATACCGTTCCCATGGGGGCTCCCCAAGATACTGCCAGCGTTTGCGCTGGGCATGATCGCCGCTTACCTAGCCTCGATGGTTGAGTCCATCGGAGACTACCACTCCGTGGCTAGGATGTCTGAGGCCCCGCCACCCACCGAGGACATGATTAGCAGGGGCTTAGGCGCCGAGGGTCTCGGCTGCCTCATTGGCGGCATCTTCGGTGCTGCTGGTGGCTACACCAGCTACTCAGAGAACATCGGTTCAATCGGCTTAACCAGGGTCTCAAGCAGGTACGTCTTCCAGGTCGGTGGTATATTGATACTATTCCTAGGCGGCATGATAACGATCTGGGGCGCCTTCATGGCGTCGATGCCCGGCCCAATAGTCGGCGGTCTCTACCTAACGGTCTTCGGCCTAATCGCGGCGGTCGGTGTCTCCGTAGTGTCCATGGCTGACATGAAGTCCTCCAGGAACCTCTTCATAATAGGTATAGCGATGTTCGCTGGCTTAGCGATACCGAACATGGCTAGCGCCATGGATCCGTGGCTGCAGAGCCTACCCTTAAGCATTAGGTGGGCGGGAGACATACTCAAGGTAATCGCCGAGACAGGCATGGCCGTAACGGCGTTCATAGCGATATTCTTAGACAACATAATACCCGGAACGCCCGAGGAGAGAGGAATAACCCACCCAGAATGGGCTGGCGAGTAAAAAGCACGTGATTTTTAAACCTCCTTAACCAAAACACCTTCTCTAGATCCTGTGGGACAACCTAGCCTACTCCCGACGAGCACTTAGGGCAATTACGAGTGCAGCCCCAACGACAACTATGGCAGAGAGCCCCGCAACCTCATCAGCGAAGCCAGCCCCCCGCACTGATGTGCTGGCAGGGCTTACTGACGTTCTTACGGGTGCTAAGTTAATGAGGACCTTGCTAAGGGACACAGCACTACCAGAGGAGTACACAACGAATAACTGGACTCTTCTATCCCCGCATTTCCTAAGAAGCACGTGCTCTACACGCCAATTACTAGGGCCCGTAACCTTAACCACGCTACCGTTACTGAGGATGACGTCGGCTGTGCCGTCCTTGAAAACTAAGCCCAGAACACTGGGCTCAGGAAGGAAGTACTCGCCAATAACGCCGCCGTTAACGACCTTGAACTCAGCCCCGTTGCTTAGTGAGAGTAGCATGAAGTAATCGTACCCCATAGTCTCGTCCTCAACCACTAAACCCACGAACCCGGAGTTCGGGAACCAGAAAACCTCATCTACGTCCCCAATAATCACCCTACTCAGAACTACCTCACCATCCAGGTTGAGCACCTCAAGCCCCTTAGCACCCCTGACAAGTAAGTATCTCGAGCCGGGAGACCAGCTGATGAAGTCGACTAAAGGCTCGCCCTCAAGCACCTTGGTTCTCAAGATAAGGGATCCGTTACTTAAGCTGAACACCTCCAGCAGTGCGCCTCCCCCATAACTATACGCGGCAGCGACGTAACGCCCGTCATGACTGAACTCGACGACACCTTCGCTTACGTTACCTAGAGACCTACTCAGAATGACGTGACCATCAGAAACCCGCTCAACCTTCAAGTATGCCTCACCCCCACTGCACTCCAGCATGGCGACCAACGAGCCGTCCGGAGACAACGTCAATGCAATAACGCTCCTACCGAGATGGTGTACGTCCTCACCAACTACGTAAGCATACACGTTACGGGCATTAAGGCTCAGTGAGGAATTCAGGACGACGACTGTTCCCCCAGATATTAGGGATTGACCCAACCTAAAGCCCGGCCCCAGAGAAGTCGTGGTGAATGTTCTTTCCCCTCCTATGTTGTAGACGCTTAACTCCCAACGCTTCACATCCTTCTCTCTAAACACCAATACTAAGTATTCGTTGCCAACCCACCTAATCTTGTCGACACGTGCGTGCAAGGTGAAGGACTTAAGGATAGATCCGTCACGGATACTCACCACGATGATTTTAGTTGACGCATTGCCCACCACACCCAAGGCTAGGTACCTACCATCAGGAGACGCGGAGACAACGATCCCGCCTTTCCCTAAAATCAGGGACCACTCGACGCTAAGTCCGTAACCCACTTTGAGGCACGTAACCTCACCGTTAGGATTCGTCCCCACGATAATGACACCGTCCTCTACCGCGGTGACGTAAGCGACGGAGCTAAGTCCCTCCAAAGACACTAAGCGATGCCCGTTGGTGGCATAAGTGGGAGGTGAGATAGTAGTAATCGTAGCGATTAGGGCAGCAATTAACAATACGGCGATCCTCGACTTCATACACCTTCACCTAACGTTGAATGGGTCAGTAACTTAAACGACTTTGCTTTTTAACGTTGCGCTGCGAAGGACTTACTGATGTTACTGAAGTAGCCCTTCATCAGTGCGTGTGCGGTGCTTCCTCAACCACAGCATGAGGGAGTTCATGACCTCAATCACTTCACGGTGAAGCATTTTCTGCACCACCTGAGGCTTGTAGGGGTACAGCGCTATCCCTTCCGCAACGCTGACCGTGTGCGTCACCTTAGTATACGACGTAAATAGCACGTCCCATGGCGTGTAGGGAGCGGTGTTCCAGGTCTCAAACATCTTATCGGCAATATACTTCACGGCTCCCTCCTCATACCCATCATCAACTACCAGCACTATGTTGTAGAAGAAGAAAGTCATCGACCCCTTAGGCCTTCTTCTCTCGAATAACTTGTTGGTGTTCTCAGCCTCCTTCAACGTGAGCGTATCGACGACCCTGGTGAGGAAATATATGGTTCTGCCCTTGAGCCCAACGCGTTTCAGCTTCTTCCTCGCCTCCCAGGTTCTCGAATCTACCTCACTTACGTAGTACCCCCTCTCTCGGAGCATGTCCTTGAGCTTCGAGGAGACGTCGGCACCAGTCACGCCCAATTGGTACCACGCATGTAGTGTAAGACGTTAGGCTTTATAACTGTGGCACGCAACTACTGTATTTGGTTCTACCCATGAGTGGCTCGGAAAGACCCGAGATCCGCAAGTTAAGGGAGATGAAGGAAAAGGCCCTTCTCGGAGGCGGTAAGACGGGAATCATGAAGCAACACGCTAAGGGCAAGTTAACGGCGCGGGAGAGGATAGATTTCCTAGTGGATCCAGATTCATTCCTTGAGGTCGACATGCTTGTAAGGCACAGGGCCACGGAGTTCGGCATGGAGAAGAAGTGGGCCTATGGGGACGGCGTGGTTACTGGTTTAGCGAAGGTCGGCGGTAGGCGCGTAGTGGTGATAGCGCAGGACTTCACGTTCATGGGCGGTTCGCTAGGCGAGATGCATGCTGCCAAGGTCGTTAAGGCAATGAGTTACGCGTTAAGCACGGGCGTCCCAGTAATATTCCTTAATGACTCCGGAGGCGCCAGGATCCAGGAGGGTGTAGACTCCCTCAAGGGGTATGGCGACATATTCTACATGAACGTCCAAGCCTCGGGAGTAATACCGCAGATAGCTGCAATAATGGGGCCATGCGCTGGCGGCGCCGTCTACTCACCAGCATTGATGGACTTCATAATCATGGTCAGGAAAACTTCCTTCATGTTCATAACAGGGCCACGAGTAGTTAAGCAGGTAATCGGCGAGGACGTTGACGAGCAACAGCTCGGCGGGGCCGACGTGCACGCGACTAGGTCAGGCATGGCTAGCTTCGTAGCAAACAACGATGAGGAGGCAATCAACATAATCAAGAAGCTCCTCACGTACTTACCCAGCAACAACATGGAGGACCCACCATACGAACCTACTAACGACAGCCCCAACAGGATGGATCCAGAGCTAGACACAATCATCCCCGAAGATCCTAACGCACCGTACGATGTGAGGGACATAATAACTAGGATTCTGGACACGGGCACGTTCTTCGAGGTATTCCCACAGTGGGCCAGGAGCGCCGTGATAGGATTCGGCAGGCTAGCAGGCAGGGTCGTGGGCGTCGTGGCTAACCAACCAAACTTCATGGCGGGGGTCCTAGACATCGACTCATCCGACAAGATAGCGAGGTTCGTGAGGTTCTGCGACGCATTCAACATACCCATAATAACCTTCGTTGACGTGCCAGGCTACCTCCCAGGCACCAGGCAGGAGCATGGCGGGATAATAAGGCACGGAGCCAAGATACTCTACGCCTACAGCGAAGCAACCGTACCTAAACTAACGGTGATTCTCCGCAAGGCATACGGCGGCGCGTACATAGCCATGGGCTCAAGACACTTAGGAGCAGACTTCGTTGCTGCGTGGCCAACAGCGGAAATAGCCGTGATGGGTCCCGAGGGAGCCGCCCAGATAATCTGGAGGAGGGAGTTAGCCGCGATCGAGGACCCGCAGAAGAGGGCCGAGAAACTGAAGGAGTTCGCAAGGGAGTACCGTGAGAAGATAGCTAACCCATACGTAGCCGCCGCAAGAGGATACATAGACGCAGTAATAGAGCCCAAGGAAACCAGGCCAACACTAGTCAAGGCACTAGAGCACCTAATAACCAAGAGAGAGATCAGGATCAGGGTACCGCCCAAGAAACACGGTATAATGCCCGTGTGAGGTAGGAGGTGAAATGGTCTCACCCCAACTAGCTGAAGGTCTCGTAATGGGTGCCCTAGGCTACACAATGACCTTCGCAATAATAATTATTTTAAGCATAGCCATGTACGTAACCTCCAAGATAATCTCCAAAATAGAGAAACCAGTAGCGGTCCCAGCCCCAAAACCTGAGGTAACCCCAACACCCACGGTAACCGCACCCGAATTAAGTCCCGAGGAAGCGGTGGCTGTCGCCGCAGCGATCCACGCATTCCTAACGGAGGCGATACCCTCCATGCCGGCCGCGGCACCCGCAACGTCTCGGGGCTGGGGCCCAAGCCCGTGGGTGGTTAAGGCTAGGCTCGACACGCGTGTCTACCTAGGTGACTTCGCTTACATTAGGGAAAGAAGGAAATCCGGAGGTGAGTCATGATGAGTCAAAACCCTAAGAGAAAGTACGTAGTTAAGGTCGGTAACACCACTTACGAAGTGGAGGTAGAGAGGATTAGTGAGGACGTGTTTAAGGCCTTCATTAACGGCAAGGAAGTGCAGGTAACCGTCTCCGCCGTAGCGGCAGCAACACAGCCAGCCACTACCACGACACCAGCATCGACGCCAGCGCCAACAGTCACTGCACCAACGCAGGCCCCGCCAGCGCAGCCAGCAGTGACGCCAGCACCAGCGCCAACCCCAGCCCCTGCAGGCGGTAAGACGATAGTGGCTCAGCTACCAGGGAAAGTTCTCAAGGTGCTTGTTAAGCCCGGCGACCGGGTCAAGAAAGGTGACGTAGTGCTCACGATAGAGTCGATGAAGATGGAGGTGGAGATATTCGCCGAGACGGAAGGTGTCATAAAGGAGGTCCGCGTCAAGCCAGGTGACGCAGTAAACACCGGTGACGTATTGGTAGTGATGGAGTGAGGTGAGAGTAGTGGATCTAGCCACAGCGTTCATGCAGTTCCTAGAGTCGACAGGGTTGGTACTGCTGGTTCAGGAACCACTCAGGATACTCTTCATGGTAATAGGGTTCGTCTTCATTTACTTAGCGGTGCGGAAGAGGATAGAGCCCCTACTCCTTACAGGCATAGGGGTTGGCATGGTCCTAGCTAACGTTCCTGGAGCGCATCTGATGACCCCAGGTCAGATATTCGGGGGAGGTGCTGAGGCGGCTGGTCCCCTATTCATTATATATAAGTTATTCATAGAGACGGAGATAATTCCGTTGCTGATATTCCTGTGTTTGGGCGCTATGATAGATTTCCGCCCTCTACTAGCTCAGCCATATACCTTCATTCTCGGGGCTGCCGCACAGCTAGGTGTGTTCGTGTCCTTAATAGGCGCGCTCTATATGGGATTTAACTTGGGTGAGGCAGCCTCCATAGCCATAATAGGTGGTGCGGACGGCCCGACAACGATATACACGAGCGTCAAGTTAGCGCCCGAGATCCTAGGGCCTGTGGCGTTAGCTGCCTACACTTACATGTCGTTAGTCCCGATAATTCAGCCCCCGATAATCAGGTTACTCCCCAAGAAGCACAGGGCGGTGAGGATGAAGCCGCCGCGGAAGGTAAGTGACCTTGAAGCGCTAATATTCCCGGTACTGTTGATCATCGTCACGGCCTTGCTCGTGCCTAGAGCCATACCCATAGTCGGTATGCTTGCCCTAGGCAACCTAATGAAGGAGTCCGGCGTCACCGAGCTGCTTGAAAGGCTAGTTAAGACCTCCGCTAATGACCTGATGAACATCCTCATAATATTGCTGACAATAACTGTAGGCAGCACAATGAGCGTGGACATGATTAACTACTACTCCAAGGTCATGGGGATAACGCCCTTCGAATTCCTAAGGATGTTCGCGCTAACCTTCCTATGGGGACTAATAGCGTTCATGGCGTCAACCGTCGGTGGCGTAGTGTTCGGAGAGATAATGTACTTCGCAACGAGGGGCAAGGTTAACCCCGCAATAGGCGCGGCCGGGGTATCCGCCGTACCAATGTCAGCTAGGGTAGTTCAGAGGGAGGTGTCCAGGGTTGACCCCGGGAACTACATAATAATGAACGCTATGGGGCCTAACGTCGCTGGCGTGATCGGAACGGCGATAGTTGCGGGCATCTACATAAACTTCGTTCACCTGTACATGCTAGGGCACTAGCCTGTCTTCCCGCAAACACCGCTAAGGGGGAAACCACCTACCTCTTTTTCACTTTTCTTATTTTCACCATGACATGTTAACATACTATCAAGGATTAGCAAATACCTTTTAAGCAAATTACGGGAATTAGTTTATGGCTTCACCACGCGGTTTCCTAGGGCTTAAAGCAAACAAGCTCAGCCCGAGGGTGGTGTAGGGAGTGATTGAATCAATAGAAAAAGAGCTAAGGAAATTCGGCCTAAGCTCGTACGAGGCTAAAGCTTACGTCGCCTTACTAAAGTACGGCTCCATGACGAGCACGGAGCTAGCGAAGAAGGCAGGCATACCTCAGCCTAGAGTGTACGACGTAGTTAGAAGGCTAGAGCGCAGGGGGTTAGTGGTGGTTGCCGAGGGACACCCAGCAAGGTACTACGCGCTTGACCCACCCACGTCGCTAAGGAAGCTTGTTGAGCAGAAGGTAAGGGAGCTTGAGAACACGTACTCAAGCATACTAAGCATATTTACGGCCTACCGCGAGAGGAACGAGTCCGTCGCAGACATCGTAAGGCTTGAGAGTATATTATCTATAGACACGGCTGCCGAGAACCTCATAAAGGAGGCAAAGTACGAGTTCCTCTTCGCGGGCTACTGCCATACGCTGAGGAGGTACAGGGAACTAATAGAGTTCATACCTCCGGAGGTGTCCAAGTGTGCTATACTCTACGACGAATGCAGGGAAGCGGAGAAGCTATTCGGCGAGGTTAGGAGGAAGGTGATCAGGGGGCCGACCGTAATGATAGCTGACCGCAGGAGGTTAGTCGTAGTGCCTAGGTGGTGGGAACCCGAGCCCCCAGCCCCCCTAGGATTCTTTACGGAGAATAAATTCCTAATACAGATATTAGGGGAGTACTATCTCTTCGTCTTAAGAGACTATAGCAGGGTACTCCAGGTGGAGGAACCCAAGCTAGGGGACAGAAAACGCTTTGTCTTCCTACCAAGAGCGACTGACTACATAGACATAGCGTTCGACAAGAGATACGCGGTACGCGTAAAAGTCAACGGCATAGACACCAAAACCAGGAAGAACGTCGTGATCATCGGCGATGTCGAGAGACTGCAGGCAGGGAGCTTAGGGGATGGCGTAACCAGGCTCTACGTAAAAACACCTAAGGGCATAGTGACGGTTGGTGGCTGGGAAGCGTACCTTGAGGACATTGAGGCTGAAACCATAGAAGTGGAGGTGCTAAGGAAAAGGCAGTAGGGGAAATACGTGCATTGTGTTTAGATTACTGCTATAGACTGCTTAACGGAGTGCGTTAGGTATCGGTGTAATATGTATGTAATTTACCATACCTGTCCAACGTTTAGGTCACACAATGCACTTACCATATAATGGTGTATAATATAATTAATAATGTGTTGAACTATTCATGTAGCTCTGTAAATAATTTAATTTAACTTTCTTTTAGATACCCACACTTGAATTTCTGCGTATGAGAACCACTGATGATACTGATTAACGTATTCATGTGCACTAATATAGGAAATACCTCGGAACAGTACTTACTTATCACACAAGTACTATTACTGGTAGTAAAATTTAATTACATCCGACGTTAAGTAAAACCCGAAGGTATCCCCTAGCGGGGTGTGTTAGTCATGAGGAAAGCAGTAGCCCTCATATCATTAGCAATATTGGTTGTAGTTGCCCTATCCGCCCTAGCACCAATAATGAACGCCCAAAACAAGGAAGTAGTGCTATACACGCATGGCTGGTGGCAGCCGCCACCCCAGAGGCGCTTCAACCCGTTCGCGCCCGGCGCGATTAACATTCCTGGACTGGTCTA
>CAYNPH010000035.1:0-12204 GCA_964399035.1 uncultured Desulfurococcaceae archaeon | reverse complement strand
TGTCTAGTGTTTGCCTACATATTCTGTAATGGAGCTTTCGGAAATCTTTTTCCTTTATGCGGTAGTATCTGTGTATATTTTTCCTGATGCTTTTGTATTTTCCTATTCTTCGGGAGAATCTCCTTATGAGAGATAGTAGGTTCCGTGGAAAATATATCCAGTCGCAACGTTTGCGCCCGCGGATCCATCCCAATTCGTATCTGCAGAAATCGGGTTGGCAAGTTAGTCGCTCTTCGTTCCACTCTTTTAGCATTTTGATTATCTCGGAGAGCCGAGCCCCGCTGTATAGTAATAGTTCCAGTATTAGCCTGTAGAGAGAGTCCTTGTTTATTTGTGTGATTGTTTCGATTAGGTGGTCTGGGTTTATTTTGTATCCCCCGTTTCCGTTGTTGTTCTTTTTCAGGTGGAATATTGTCTTGAGTCTTTCTTTTTCCTCCCATGAGATCTTTCCGATTCTGTAGAGGAAATCTAGGTATATCCTGATGAATTTGATTTTCCATTTATTTCCTGATACTTTGAGGTAGAGGTTGTAGTTGATAGTTTCTCCTTCTAATTTTCTTAGGTAGTTGGAGTACCATTTTGCCGTTTCTTCTGATATTTGCCTATCCTTTATTAGGTAATCCCAGAACCGCGGATCATGTTCTATTCTTATCTCTTTTTTCTCTATGCTTGTTACACCCATTGATTGGAGGAAATCTATGAATTTTTTGAGGGTGTCCCCATTTTCGAATTCCAATATCACTTTGTTGGATTCGACTATTATTCTGGGCACCGTGATCCCGAAGAATTTGGGATTGAGTTGGTATTTAAGCGGGTCAAAGGATGGGGTGTAACTTTCATTGCTGGTGATACGGTTTTGTGCGTGGGGCCGGCCTGGAGAGCCGGTGGGCTACGCGCCCACGCGGGTTCAAATCCCGCCCCCGGCGCCACTCCCATTGTACAGTCAATGAAATTCCACTTCTGTGTTGTGAAGTAGTTAAGGAGGCTAGATTAGAGTGTGTTGCCATGCATGAAAATACGGTGTTTTCGATAGCTCCTTCTGGGCAATGATTGCGGCTGTAATTGCGGCTCTAGATAAGTTATGAGGTGAGGTCGAAACAATTATCTATGCTAAAGCCTTGAATTCACTGATGATGAGCCCGTAGAGTAGTGAGCGGTGATCGCGGAGTTTTCGGCTGAGGTGCGTGAGCCCGTGTGTTATCATTGGCAACCTACGCCATTTCCGGTGCTATGTTCGCTCGTGGTGTGGTTGTCGAGGATTAACTAAAAAGGAATGCTTCTGTATTCGTAACTAGTGATGTGGAGTGGTTGGGGATGACACGAACGCTGTGCATGGGTGGGAGTGGTTTAGGGATCAGTACGGTTCGGTGATTACTCCAGTATACCTCAGCACAGTTTACAGGTACTTGGACGAGGAGCACGCTGTAGTGAGCGACAGGGGAGCGATCATTAAGTACGGACGGGAGGAGACACCCACGGTGCGGGCGCTGGAGCGGGTAATCGCGTTACTGGAGGGTTATGACGACGCCCTGGCCTTCTCGAGCGGGATGGCATCAATATCTACGTTCATGGTGAGGGTTCTCGAGCCCGGCTACAGACTTATCGTGCCACTAGAAATGTACAGCACCACGCTCCAGTTACTGGAGTCCCTCTCCCGGAAAATGGGATTTGACATCATTAAGGTCTGGCCATCGGCTGACGCGATAATAGATGCTCTAGAAGGTGGTGACGGTGAGGTGAGGACCGTGGTTTTCCTGGAGGTTATGAGTAACCCGACCCTGAAGGTAATAGACTTGGAGAAGGTTTCGAGGGTAGTGCGTGAGTGTGACGACACCTTACTAGTTGTCGATAATACGTTCACCACCCCAATCCTCCTACGGCCTAAAGACTACGGTGCCTCAGTAACGATCCATAGCCTAACGAAGTACCTAGCAGGCCACAACGACGTCGTCGGGGGTGCGTTGGCGGCCTCAAGCAGTATCATCCAGGACCTCTGGGACTGGCGCAGGATGATGGGCACCGTGATGCAGCCCTTCGAAGCATACCTAACGATACGGGGAATCAAGACGTTGCGGGTAAGGTTTGTTAAGCAATGCGAGAGCGCAAGGGCAGTTGCAGAGTACCTCCTTGATCACCCGAAGGTTGAGGACGTAATGTACCCGGGCCTACCCAGTAACCCCTACCACAGCGTAGCTGACAGAATATTCCGCACTAAGCTCTACGGCGCCGTAGTTAGCTTCGTCCCGCGCGGTGATAGAGCCTCGATCGTTAGGTTCCTTAAGGAACTCAAGGTGATCACGCCATCACCAAGTTTGGGCGGGCCTGAATCACTGATATCCATAGCAAGCGCTTCCGCAGCCAAGTACATACCGCCAGACGTTAGGGAGGAGCTAGGCATTAAGGACACGCTACTAAGGCTCTCTATTGGCCTAGAGGACGTCAATGACTTAATAGAGGATTTAGGCAGGGCGCTCGCGAAAATCTAAGGGTGATTAGGATGAGCGCGGAGAAAGTGACTAACCACGTTTACTTAATAGACACGAAGCCCTTAGGCGTGCCCCAGTTAATAGGGGTTTACCTAGTCGTGGGTGAGGGTAAGGCAGCATTAATCGATGCTGGAGCGATGACGGGACTGAAGAACTTGCTAACGGAACTTAAGCCGTTGCTAAGCAGTAATAACGTTAGGAAGCTCTTCGTAACACTGACCCACATACACCTAGACCATGGGGGCGCCGCAGCCTCACTCCTCAAAACCCTAATCAACGAAGGATACGAAGGCGAGATCTTAGTTCACCCCCGCGGCGTCAAACACATCGTCAACCCAACGAAGCTGTGGTCCTCAGCACTAATGGTGCTCGGGGAGGAAAGGGCAAACGCCATGGGTAAGCCGGAACCCATAGACCCTGAGTACGTGCGTAGCGTGGGGGACGGCGAGGTAATCGATTTAGGGGACGTTAAGGTCAAGGCGATATACACGCCGGGCCACGCGCCGCACCATGTGGCATACTTGGTGATCCCCGATTCAGTTGCGGTAACTGGCGACGCGTTAGCTATTCACCACGACGGCAAGCTACACCCCGTCACTCCGCCGCCCTTCCGGGCGGACCTAGCGCTAGCAAGCATCGAGAAAATTAAGGAGGAACACCCCGACGTAGTGGCGGTCTCACACTACGGGGTTCTGCCATGGCGAGGTGAAGAAGCCCTAGAGAAAGCGAAGAGCAAGATACTGCTGTGGTTAAACATAGTGGAGAACGCAGTAAAGAAGGGCTTAACGGAACCCAGCACGGTATTCGAGATAATCCTCAAGGAGGATCCCGAAGTAGCCGAGATAATGGCCGCCCGCGAGAATAACCCAATATTCAGGAACTCAGCTAAGACAGCCCTACGCGGCATACTTGAGTATGTCCTAACAACGCAGAAACACTGATGAACCCCACAAACACACTAGGGAAGGTGAACGCGCTTCTTGACAAACGAAAGAACCTTCAGGAAAGGAGCAGTGCGCCTCACTTACGAACCCCTAAGCAATAACGTCCTCAAGATAAGCGCGTACCGTGAAGGGCGTGAGGAGTCGTTAAGGAAGTTCGAGGAATTGCTGAAGCTAATACCAGCGACTATCGCAACAAGCACTCAGCATGGAGTCAGAGTTTGGGACGTGAGGATCGAGGAAACGGGTCTCAAGATAAGTTGGGAGGGTAAGGCATTAACGGAGCTCAGCATCACGTCTCCAAGTGACGGTGTACTCGTACTCGAGCACCATGTGGGGGACTCACACATTTACGGCTTAGGTGAGAAGTACGGCCCCCTCGACAGGCGAGGGAGGGTGTACAGGCTATGGAACGTTGACCAACCAGTTCATCTTCCGCTAGGGGAGCCGATGTACGCGTCAATCCCCTTCTACCTAGCGCTGAAGCCCGGAAAGTATCTCGGAATATTCGTGAACCATGCGGGGTACGCGGAGATTGACGTAGGTGCTAGCTCCCCGGGTCTCGTGAGAACCTTGATTTACGGTGACGTGTTATTAGCTTACGTAATAGCTGGTAGGAGCCCGTTAGAGGTTATTGAGGCGTACACGTCACTGACCGGGAAGCCCTACCTGCCGCCTAAGTGGGCGTTGGGCTACCACCAAAGCAGGTATAGCTACATGAGTTCAGAGGAGGTCCTCAACGTAGCTAGGGCCTTCAGAGAGAGGGGCATACCCTGTGACGCCATACACCTTGATATAGACTACATGGATGGATACAAGATATTCACGTGGAACAGCAGTAATTTCAGCGAGCCTGAGAAGCTAACTAAGGAATTACGTAAGCTAGGCATTCGACTGGTAACAATACTGGATGTAGGCGTTAAGGAGGAGCTAGGGTACAGGGTGTTTGAGGAAGGCATAGCGAACAACGCGTTCATGAAGACCCCGGATGGCGAATTATTCCGCGGCGGTGTGTGGCCAGGAGTATGCGTGTTTCCGGACTTCCTTCGTGAGGATGTGCGTGAGTGGTGGGGAGAGCTGGTAGTGTGTGAGTTGCTCTCAAAGGGTGTTAGCGGTATTTGGTTAGATATGAATGAACCCGCGATATTCTACAAGGTAAGCGATGCTGAGTCCGTGGCCAGGAGAGTGGGTACCTTACTGAGTGAGGGCAAAACACGTGAGCTTGGCGAGCTACTCCGTAAGGCCCCAGCACTGATCTCCACGTATGGATGGCCTTGGCTAGGCGTGCCGCGGATAGACGCCATCCATGGTGCTGGTAACGGGCTTAAAGCGCATCATGACAGCATCCACAACGCGTATCCGTTGCTAGAGGCGGAAGCAACGCTCCGAGCGTTCAAAAAGCATTGCCCCAGAGGCAGGTGGTTTATCCTCAGTAGAGCGGCGTACGCTGGCATACAGAAGTACTCGGCGGTATGGTCAGGAGATAATCAGTCGTGCTGGGAGCACCTTTCCGTCTCAATACCTATGCTACTGAACATGAGTTTGAGCGGGCTTCACTTTGTGGGCGCGGATGTAGGTGGTTTCGAGGGTGATGCAGAACCTGAACTCCTCTTAAGGTGGACGCAGTTAGGTGCCTTCTACCCATTCTTCAGGAACCACAGCAGTAAAGGTACGCGAAGACAGGAGCCGTGGGCCTTCGGCCCTGAGTGGGAGAAGCTGATGACTGATGCCATTAAGTTGAGGTACAGGTTCCTACCATATATCTACAACGTGTTCGTTGAAGCTAGCAGGAGCGGTAAGCCAGTTATGCGCGCACTCTTCCTAGAGTTCCCCGAGGATGAGCGATCTTACTCCGTAAGCGATGAGTTCATGATTGGTAAGTCATTACTTGTGGCGCCCGTGACGGCCCCGGGGAAGGAGGCTAGGGCGGTGTATTTACCGGTTGTGAGGTGGGTTAATTATTGGACAGGTGAGGTTCTTGAACCGGGTTGGAGGCTCGTTAACGCTCCCTTAGACAGGATCCCCTTATTCATAAGGGAGGATACGGCCGTCATAACCACGGATCCTAAACAGACAGCGCATGAAGTGTGGGACCCGCTGTATGTTGAGGCCTTCGTTAATCGTGAGGCCGAAGTAATTATTTACGATGATGATGGCGAGAGCCTTAACGGCGAGTACTTCGAACTCACGGTGACCTTCAGGAAGCGTGAGGATATGTTGAAGATAAGCACGGCGACAAGATCCTTGAGATACACGCCTGAAATAAGGGACGTAGTATTCAGGGTGTTCAGCTCGGGGGTGGTTAGGGAAGTAAGCCTAAACGGTGTGAGGGTTGGCGCTAGGGTTGAGGATAGCGTGATTCACTTTACTGTGCCGTTAAGTATGCTGTACAACACTTAAGAGATAGTAATATAGTATGGGCGGTCTATCCGCTGAAGGAGCATCATCTTAACCCTCAGGCAACCCGGTTCACGTCATCCCGCCCAACGCAGGTATTGATTAGGGAGGATAAAGCGTTAACCTCCCCACCCCCTTAACTAAGGTGAGCGGTGGTCGAGCTAGGCCCCCACTCTTATTCAGGTGTTGAACCTGTGGGTTTGAGTATAGTGCCCAGGGTTTTCGCTTCACATACCTCCCAATGCGCCAATATCCAGGGTTCTTGCGGGGATCACGGTAGCAGCATCTTGACTGACGTTACGAAGAGCACGCATCCGATGATTAGCCTGAGTGCCTGAGGCCTCATCCTAACCGCTAGTCGAGAACCGATGGACGCCCCGATGAGTGACCCCGTAACGAAGGGTACGGCAACATCGTAAATCACCTCACCATGAAGTATGTGTTGAGTTGTAGCCATCACTGCCGTGGGGAATATCGTGAAGAATGATGTGGCTACGGCATCGTGTATAGGCATGCTAAGGATTGTAGTGTAGAGGGGCATGTTAATGGAGCCGCCCGCGGTCCCAGTTACCCCCGCCACGAAGCCTGCTGTGAGGCCCACGAAAGCACACTTAAGCAGAGTGATTAAGGACGAGTCATTACTGTGGTCACTCCCGCTTTTCCTCCTCCCTGTTCTCTCCCTAACGTACGCAGTAAGGAGCCTGAGGCTGTAAGCCATTATGAACAAGCCAACAATGATCCTCAGCAGGGAGGAGTTCAGGGAACCGGAAAGGTATGCCCCGATGCATGATGCGGGGATCATCGTTGTGAGGGCTACTAGCCCCACGCGGTAATTTACCTTCCCACTCCTCACGTAGTTGATCATGCTTACGAAGCTTATGAAGGTAATAACGAATTTACTTGTTCCCACAGCATTACTCATCCCCAGCCCTAGAAAATAGAATAGGGGAACCATGAAGACCCCTCCCCCGATCCCGGCCATGGAGGAGAGGAGAGATATCGCGACGGCAACACCGACGTAAATTATGAAGGTTACCCAGTATATGGTGCGGACACCTTACCCATAGTAATTGAGTGACCTGCATGAAGGCAACCGCTAGGTTTTGGAAAGCATCAGCTCCCTTAAGTAATCGGCTATGTTCTCTATAGGCATCTCGCCGCCCATTCCGCGGGACACCGTCCCTTCGGGGTCGTAGACCGTGAATACGCCGTGCCAGTCATGAACCGCGTCATCAGGTCCTCTATCGTTCTCCGGGAGGAAGGGGGTGCCCCATCCAATGGTTCCGGCAGCGCGCCAGCTTAGGTCGTCGAAGTACGCCATCAGGTCAGGCGGGTCACCCCGCACTTCAGGGTATATTTCTTCTGGCCTAAGCACTATGTTGCGCCATAACGCGCCATTATCGCCCTTCACTCTCCGTAAGTCGTTGGAAAGTTGCGTTATGACGTCCTCGAATTCCTCCTTGCCGACGATTCCTCTCGGTTCCCTGCCCTTTAGGTTGATGAAGATGCGTGAGTAGTAACCTCCCCAGCCCCAAGCTATTGTTGAGTCCCAATCAATCATCTCCCTCGTTAGGTCGGTGCCGGGCTTCTTCGGTTTCTCCTTCAGCTTCAGGTAACCCTCCTTAATGAGCCACTCATTCACGGCGAACGCGCCAGCCATTGACTTGACGCCGTGGTCGGACGCAACGACTATTATCGTGTCCTTCGGCAGTGCCTTCCTGATCCTTTCGAACCCCTCATCTATTAACCTGTAGTAGTCGGGGATCACACGCGATAGCTCCTCGTTCTCCTCGTACCTCGGGTGGGAGACATCGAAGTACTTCCAGAAGGCGTGGTGTATTCTGTCAATACCTATCTCAACGTATATGAAGAGATCCCACGCCTTACGCTTGACTAGGTACTCAATTATCTTTAGGTGCTGCTTAGTCATCTGGAAGAGTTCGTCCCTAACCCTTTCCTTATCATGCCTCCTGAACTTCACGTCGAATATGAGTGGACCGAATTTCGACTCTAGCTCACGCTTAAGCCATGGTGGGAACGCGTACTGGTTTTCCGGGCCTGGGGTCATGAAGTCCGTTATCATGAAGCCCCTCACAGGCCTCGGCGGGTATGTTGGTGGTACTCCGAAGATCCCTACGCGGCCGCCGGCACGGCCGACGGCATCCCATAGCGTCTGGTGCTTAATGAAGTTCGAGTTTATTATGTAGGTGTGGCCGACGTCCCCAGGCTTTCTATGTCTGAACCCGTAAATGCCCAGCTCTCCCGGAGTCTTACCGGTGAACATCACTAGCCATGCCGGTATCGTTATTGGTGGGTGGCAAGTGCGCATTAACCACCTCCTAGAGTCATCTATGAGTGGGCCTAACGTAGGGATATCGACGCCGTACCTCTCGTATAGGGTTTTCGGCGGCGCTGAGTCCAGCCCAAGCACGAATACTTTCCTCAAACCTGCCGCCCCTCCTTACTTAGGTCGCGACATAAATGTGTGGTTATCTTACTTACTACTTCATCACAATCTTCTCCCTCGGAGCACGTCGCCACGAACACCATGTCCTTACCACCCACGTTCAGTCCCTCCTCCCTCAGCTTCTCAAGGAACCTCCTCAGCGGTACGGAATAGCTCCTGACGTACACGTACGTCACGTTAAGTGATGGTATGTTATGCGCTAGTAGGATCACGTCGTCCGGGTACGCGCGGGCTAAAGACCTTCCAACGTATGACGTCACTAAGGAGTCTAGGCTTAACTTCCATATCTTCACCCCGGGACACGGTTCCTCGAGGCTTTGAAGACGGTCATAAGCACTCTCAACGTAACGTGACGCTGACTCATGAGCATTAATCAGCACCTCGTCGCGTAAGACACCCCTAACACCCTCCTCCGCAAGCACCTGAACCGCGTGCTCGATACACTTGCTGTTCACAATCCTGTAGCAAGAGTCTATGAGTTCCACCGCCCTAACGAAGTCGTTGAGGGTCATGCTGAGTTCAGCAGCAACGTTATCAACGAACATCACGTGCTCGCTGGTAGCGAGTGCCGGCCCGAGATCCCCTACGATGCCAAGCGCCACCAAATCAACTATATCGGAGGGCGTGTCAAGGAGTTCGTAGAGCACCCACGTGGTTGAGGGGTACTCGGCCTCGCTCATGCCTAGCGCCACCGGGTTACAGCAGTATCTCCGGGCATTGTCGCTTAACTCAACAGCATGGTGATCAACTATGAGTGCTCGGACTCCCTGAGGCACCCGCGCTAACACCTCGTCGGGACGCGCCCCGTAATCCAGCACCACCAGAGTGTCAGCCCCGCTCTTCTTAATCTCATCAGGGTTCAGGGCGCTCGCCCCATACACACCTATCTTGGGTGTGCTCATACCCACTATGCGGGGTCCCAGTACCCGCAGGAGTATTGCCGCGGACGCCACGCCGTCAGCATCCCAGTGGTGTAGCACGTAAACCTCCCTACCCTTCTTAAGGATCCCCTCAACAAACTCGGTGCATGCGGGAATTTCCTTAAGTGACGAACGGGTTGTCGAAGCTGAGGACAACTTCCGCTACCTCCGGCCTCATCATATATTCCGGTGGTTTCTCCTTATTCATTATCATTTTCCTAAGCTTAGTCCCGCTTATCCTCACCCTGAATTCGTCGCTGTGCGGGCATATCTTCGCGTTCACCATGCCCCCGCACTTCTTGCAGTAGAATGACTCACGTATGAATAGCGGCGTTATGCCTAGGTCAGGGAACTCGTTGAAGAGGTCCCACGCCTCGTACGGCCCATAGTAGTTCCCTACGCCAGCGTGATCCCTGCCCACGATGAAGTGGGTGCAGCCGAAGTTCTTCCTGACTATCGCGTGGTGTACTGCTTCCCTGGGCCCCGCGTACCTCATCTGCATCCACAGCACGGAGAATACCACTGAGTCCTTCGGGTAGTAGTGCTTTATCAGTGCCTCGTAAGCAGCCACTATGACCTCATCCCTGAAGTCTCCGGGCTTCTTCCACCCCACCAACGGGTGGACTAGGAGACCGTCAACGAATGTTAAGGCGGCTTTCTGGACGTACTCATGCCCTAAGTGTGGCACGTTACGTGTTTGGAACGCCACTATGGTCCTCCACCCTTTCTCCTTGAACAACACCCTCGTCTCAAGCGGTGTTAGCGCGTACCTATCGAATGGGTGTTTCAGCGGGTTAAGCAGGTCTATCGGGCCCCCAATCAGTAGCTCCTTACGGGCGTACGTGCGGGCAACACCAGGGTGGTTGGGGTCCTCGGTCTTAAACACGTTCCTAGCGAACTCCTTCTTATCCCACTCGTAAATCTCCTCGACCTTCATGACGGCCAGGATCTGACCCTCATGCGTTAAGGCGACATCATCGCCTTCCTTGATTCCCCGGGCCTCATCCTCGCGGACATCAAGCACAATGGGTATGGTCCAGGGCGTGTCGTCCGATAACCTCATGTCGTAGAGTACGTGTTCGTAGTCCTCCCTAAGCAGGAATCCTTGGAGAGGTGAGTACGCACCATACGCTATATTGTGAATGTCTGACGCGGTATTCTTTGTTACTTCAATGCTGTGAAGCTCCTTAGCCTCCTCGAGGAGAGCCTCCCTTCTCCTTCCCTTAGCAACCCTATTAACTAGTCTACCCCCATGCGGTCTGGACACCATCCAGTACCACCCCCTCAAATGTAACCTAACCTACGGAGCTTCTCAATAATCTTCTCCTTCTCCTCCTCAGTAAACGGCTCCTCAGCTTCACGGGCCCTCTCATACTCAACAACAACTTCCCTGAGCACGTAGGTAACGAACTGGGAGACGTTGGCGAAGCCCGTGCCCTCTATGAGCTTCTTTATCCTATTATATAGCGTCACAGGTATTGAGACCGTGGTGTAGCGGCTCTTACCGCTCTTCTTACTTCCCTCGGGCAAATGAGCACCCGAGAATAAGTTGAGGCGGCAATTAAATATAATTACCCATAATTAATTGATCGGGGAAAGGTTACTCCTTAAAAAGGCGTGTTACTTGGCTACCTGCTTTCACAGATACCCTAAGGATCTAAGTCTCTCCTTAACCTTCTCCTCCTCTTCCTTAGTGTAGCCAGCACCGGCTTCCTCCTCAGTCGAGAGCACCTCGTTAATAACGAACTCGACGAATTCCCTCACTGAGGAGAAGCCCCCGTTCTCCTCAATGTACTTCTTCACCTTCTCGTAGAGGTCCTTCGATATCTCGATGCTTACGGTCTCCTCACCCATCTCACTAACCCTCATCTAATGAGGGGTCGTTCCCCAATAAGAGTGTTTGCGTTAAACATGCGGTACCGACTTGGCGGTGGTTAGCTCCCTCACAGCAAGGTAAGGGCTTTCACAAGCACGGCTAAGGCTAGGAAAGTCATGCCTGCCGCCATGACCTTCCTTAAGGTAGCATTTGGCGCGACCTTAACGGTCTTAGCTACCAGTGGCGCACTCAGCACCGTACCGGCGGTCATCGGCACTATGAGTGCCGGGTTAAGTAGCCCGGCAATCCCGTATAGGGTTACCGCGGTTACCTCAGTTATGAATTCCGCCATGGACGTGACTGCTACGGCCGACTTCGGGTTAACCCCCAGTATTAATTGTCCGGCAGTCACTACGGGACCGTACCCACCGCCAGTTAGTCCCTTATTGAAGCTAGCGATCGCGGCTATGAGGAAAAGCTTCTTAGTTGAATACCTGGCTCTTATCCTCCTGCTCAACACGACCAGCATGCTCATGGATAGCATTAATATGGCCACGTAGGCCTTGAGCAAGTTCATCGGTATGCGTAGCATGAGGATCACGGCAGCGAGCGGGCCCACTATTCCCGAGACCCCCAGTATTATGGCTCGCCTTGACTCCTCACCTCCAGGCCTCAGGTCGGCGTTCCCGAACCTGTGGTGCATTAGGGAGAGCACGGAATTCCCCACTAGCTGAGAAACAACTACGGAAGAAACGGCGTTGAGTGGATTAACCCCTAGAAGTATAAGTACGGGCGTTAGAATCGTTCCGTACCCCATCCCTATGACGCCGCTGACGTACTGTGTCGTCAGCGCTAAGGTGATCAGTGTCGCGGTCCACGCTAGTGATGTCGGCTCTAAAGCCATTCTCTCCCCATAATTATCTATAATTATCACTAATTAAAAATAATTACTCTTAATGTGCCGGAGAAACAAGCACGGATGCTTGGAGGGTCGATCAGGAAAACATTATCCCTGTCATCCCTGTCTCAGACCTCAATCCCGTACTTCCTGAGCAGGTTGAGCACGGCTTCCTTGTTCTTCTCCGGCGGTTCGTGCTCGGTGTCTATTACTAAGTCAGGATTTTCCGGCGGTTCGTATGGGTCGCTTATGCCTGTGAAGTGCTGTATCTCTCCCTTC
>CAYNPH010000034.1:0-106943 GCA_964399035.1 uncultured Desulfurococcaceae archaeon | reverse complement strand
GTCGATGTCTTCACGCCAGCAACCGGGACCATGAAGCCTGAACTCACGTTCTTTCAGCTGGGTGGCGCGGAAGCGGAGAGGATAGCGTCGGAGCTCAGGGCTAGGGTGGGGATACTGACGAGTAAGGAGAGGAGGGTTATTGAGGAGGAGATCTTGGCTGAGCTTAGAGCTATTCGTGAGTTCCTTGAGTCGGTGCTGAAAAAGCGTTCCGGTTGAGCTTAGGTCGAGCGGGTAATTAGGTGTGGGGGCACTAGCTTGGGTAGGTCGCTGGCCACGCGTTGGTACGTGCTTAGGTCCCTGAACCTGAACCTTAGGGCTCTGCGGCCCTGCATCCCTCCGTACTCGATGATTACTTCGGGGTAGGGTCTCGTGGCGCTCGGGTCGAGGAGCTTGACCGAGCGCACCTCACCTAAGGGTATTCCGGCTACGGCCTTGTTGGTTATGTTTAGGTTGCACTCGATCCACCGGGTGACGGGGTAGCCGTAGTCGTCGTAGTCTATCACCTCCTCGCATTCTGCCGGGTAGTTCACGCCGTACTCCTCGACCCTCACCCTTCCGGGGGCTAGGGCCCTGCCCGTCGGGGTTTCGTAGAATGCCTTGAGCGCCTCGATGACGTCGTTGAGGGAGGCGGAGGAACCCACCAGTACCTCCTCGCCCGTTCCTTCGTCGTATTTGAGCACGGTGTAGTCGTCCATCCCGTTCATCGTGACCATCACGTAGGCCTTACCGTCCTCCGACTCGACCGTTACGGTCACGCCGCAGTCCCACTCCTCGTAGCCGGGGGGTGGGGGCGGGATGGACCTGATTAGGTCGATGACATCCTCCAGCTCCATGAGTCCGAAGTCTATGTTCTCGCATGAGTTAAGCATGCGGCGTGACCTATCCATTCCCTGCACAAGGACGTGTAGCCTCATACGTAACACTACCGCTTCCTTACTGCGGGTTTATCTGCGCTTGTGAGGTAATATGTATTTTCGTGCATCACAAATACTGAGGAACTCAACCACTTAACCGCCCCGCGCTCGGGCCCGCCCGTAATTACCTTCAAGCCTTGGTTGGGCGGCATCCACGGCGGGATCGCCCAGTGCCCGTCGTCCCGACCCGCGGTAATGCCTAGGTAAGCCTTAAATACATCGGAGTCCGAGGTATTTACGAGGGAAAGTAGTTGGGGGAGTCAAGAGATTCACTTCCTGCGAAGGCTCTTGCCGTGTACGTAGCAGTAGCGTTCGGGGCGGCGTACGCCCTCGACGCCCCCTTAATAGCTGGCGTGGTGCCGCTGAAGTACTTCGGCGTTGAGGCCTCCATTAGGATGTGGATGCCTTTCCTAGGCGCTGTCGCCGCGTTACTGGTTTCCGGGATCCCGTTGAAGGAGGGGCTTAAGCGCTTAGGCGTTAGGTTAGGGAGGCTAGCGTACCTGCCCTTAGGGTTAGCCATACCCTACGCGATTTACTTAGTGGGTGTTGGGGTCTGCTACGCCATGGGCTTCAAGCCCGTTAACCCTGTAGAAGCATTACTGAGTGCTCCTCAGATCCCGCAGCATGTGAGGGAACTGATACTGAGGGCGGGGCCGGAGGCGTTCCTCATCCTTCAGCTCGTGAACGCGGCGATAGCGGGGTTAACGATTAACGCGCTGCTCGCGCTCGGCGAGGAGACCGGGTGGAGGGGGCTGATGTACGAGGCGCTCTACCCGAGGTACGGCTTGCTTGTCTCAACCGCCGTGATAGGTGTTGCGTGGGGGTTGTGGCACGCCCCACTAATAGTTTTCCTAGGGTACAGCATGCCGCATCACCGCGACGTGGTTGGGGTCGCGATGTACTGCGCCGTGCTGACCTCGTGGACCCTAATACTCCTGCTTCTTAGGAGGGAGAGCGGCTCCGTAATCCCGGCGTCCGTGATGCACGGAACACTTAATGCGTTAGGCGGCTTAATGTTACTTACGTTCCCGAAGGTGGATGAGCTCTACGGCATACCGGTTGGTGTTGGGTCGTTGGTAGCCTCCCTGCTTGTCGGGGTTGCCCTCCTACTAGGGCTTAGGGCGTTTAAGAAGGCCTAGTGACTTGGGCGTGGGGCGTGCCGACCGGTCCTCGCTGGCCAGGCCCTAGCTTACCTTCGGGAAGAAGTGCTTGCACCTGCACGCCCTGTCCCTAACGCACCTCCTTATCGCTATCTCGGCCAGCCCTATTATCACGTTGCATATGTGTGTAGCGTGCTCCCTCCTGCTTGGTGAGCGGCAGAACTGAATCACCTTCAAC
Source organism: uncultured Desulfurococcaceae archaeon (assembly GCA_964399035.1). GTDB lineage: Archaea > Thermoproteota > Thermoprotei_A > Sulfolobales > NBVN01 > WAOL01. The sequence continues at coordinate 104,691 of CAYNPH010000034.1, read as the reverse complement.
GCCTTCTTAACGTTGTTCTCCATTACGGCCCTGGTGGCCGCGCGGAATAGTTCACCGAGGTCCTCAAGCGCTACCGCCGGCATGCTGTCCCCGTCTATGGATAGGAGCGTCATGAGTTCCTTCATCTTCTCCATCATCGACAGTATGTCTAGGAGCGGCGGGGTTTCCTCGGGCGACGCCATCGCTATCCTGCCCCTAACAAGCCTCATCGTCGCGTTATACACTTTAGTGAACTCCACCTGGAAGGTTTCGGGGTCGTTACCGTCCTTCTTGGTTAGTGCGTGCATGTACTCCTCCACGATCCTTATCGCCCTGGAGAGAAGGTGCTGCGGGTCGACGGGGAACTCACTAACCACTATGTCGTACAGTTCCTTGCCCCTGCTCACCAGGATGAAGCCCGTTATCCTTCGATTTAGCTCCGTGATTAACTTGGATATTCCTTGCTCGTCACCCCTCACCCTAACCCGGGTTATGCCCTCAACGTACGCGGCGACGATCTCCTGAACGCCGACGTCCACACCGTCCTTTGATATGTCGACGAAGATCTGCATGTTGCTCTCCTGCTGCCCCTGACCCTGGGGCGGTGTTCTGGGCGCGACCGTTATTGATGACCCGTCGAAGAAGAGGTCCACTAGGGATCCTGGACTAAGGCCTAGGTCTTCTAGCCACTTCTTAGGGAGTATTAGCGCAGTCGAGGCCGTACCCAGCTTCATCAGCTTCCTCACGTCGTGCTCGACCAATCGAGGCACCGGGAACATATATTGTATATACAGTACATAAACGCTACTCACACAATGCTTGATTAAATGATGAACGAGTTCAACAGGGAGGCAGGTCTTGGCGCAGTTACTTAAGTTAGTTCCAAAGGAAGCCACGCCCGGAACTCTAGCGCATGACGTCGCCGTTAAGTACGGCAGGGAGAGAAGGCACCTCATAAGGATGCTGCAGGAGATACAGTCCACGTACGGGTACTTACCGCAGGAGGCCCTCAGGGTAATAGCTAACGAGCTTAAGGTACCGCTAACCGAGGTACTAACCGTGGCCACGTTCTACCATCAATTCAGGCTGGAGAAGCCGGGCGAGTTCATCGTAATGCTGTGCATGGGTACCGCGTGCCACCTGAGGGGGAACGCGGCGAACTACGAGTTCCTCAGAACCTACCTAGGGATAAAGCCAGGCAAGTCAACGACCGACGACGGCGTCTTCAGTGTTGAGAAAGCCAGGTGCTTCGGTTGCTGTAGCCTAGCACCGGTAGTAATGGTTGTGAGTAGGGACGGAAGCTACAGGAGGCTCTACGGGGGCGTAACGCCTGCTAAGCTAAGGAGGATCGTGGCGGAGCACCGCGCTAAGCTAGCTAAGAAGAGGTGACGCCCCCATTGGGGGATGGGGACTCGTGGAACTTAATGAGTAGGTGCTGCGGTAAGTGCTGGCACAGCCTCGAGTACCCTTGCCGGAATTACATTAGGTGCAGGACCGAGGGACCCCTCTGCCACGACGACCAGCGCTGCCGCGAGCTTAGGTCGGGGAGGGCACGCTACATTAAGGAAGGCCCTAACGGATACAGGATTAAGGTTCCCTTAGCGAGCTGCTCCATAGCCGCCGGAGCCAAGGAAGTGCTGAGCGCTGTTAAGGAGGTTGTTAATAGCTTAGGGATACCTAGTGATGCGGTCAAGACCGTCGGGTGCACAGGGCTCTGCTACCTAGACCCGTGGCTAGAGCTTAAGGCGCCGGGAATGCCGGCCGCGCTCTACGGTAACGTCAAGCCGGCCGAGGTCGAGGGCATCCTGAAGAAGTACTTCATCGAGAACGACGTTAGCGGTGCCTACGCGATAAGCGAGAGAACCGGGAAGGCTAAGGGTGAGGGTGACGTGCCGACATTAAGCGAGCTTGACGTGTGGAGACTGCAGGTCAGGTACGTGTCCAGGAACTGCGGCGTGATTAACCCAGAGTCCATCGAGGACTACGTAGCGTACGGCGGGTACAGGGGGCTCGACCGCGCCTTAAGGATGAGCCCGGAGGAAGTCATCGAGGAGGTTAAGAAGTCAGGGTTAAGGGGTAGGGGAGGCGCCGGGTTCCCGACGTGGCTCAAGTGGAGGATCTGCAGGAACCAGCCCAGCAAGGAGAAGTACGTCATAGTGAACGCGGATGAGGGTGACCCCGGCGCCTTCATGAATAGGTTGCTTGCTGAGTCAGACCCGCATAGGGTGCTGGAGGGCTTAATAATAGCGGGGTACGCCGTAGGAGCCACGAAGGGATTCATATTCGTTAGGGCTGAGAAGCCGCTAATGGCTGAAAGGCTTCAGAAGGCCGTTGAGGACGCTAGGAAGCACGGAATCCTCGGGAGAAACATCCTTGGCAGGGGCTTCGACTTCGACGTCGAAGTCATACTCAGCGCCGGTGCCTTCGTATGCGGTGAGGAGACGGCGTTGATAGCGGCGATTGAGGGCAGGGCAACACCTAGGCAGAGGCCGCCCTACCCAGCCGTTGTCGGGCTCTGGGGTAAGCCAACCGTCATAAATAACGTTGAGACCTTAGCGCACGTAGCCACGTTAATGGCTGAGGGCTGGGAGAGCTTCGCAGCCTACGGTACGGAGAGGAGTAAGGGCACGAAGATGTTCTGCGTTACCGGTGCGGTGAGGAGGACGGGCGCGTACGAAGTGCCTATAGGGACCACGCTACGAACCCTCGTCGAGAGGATAGCTGGTGGCGTTAAGGAAGGCAGGAAGCTCAAGGCAGTCCAGATAGGCGGGCCCAGCGGCGGCTGCGTCCCAGCACACCTCCTAGACACACCCATAGATTATGAGAGCCTGCGGGACGCGGGAGCGATCATGGGGTCCGGAGGCATTGTGGTCATGGACGACACGGCATGCATGGTTGACGTGGCCAGGTACTTCACGTCCTTCATAGTTGCTGAGTCCTGCGGTAAGTGCTTCCCATGCCGCATCGGGACTAAGATCCTCTACGACACACTAACGAGGATAACCGAGGGTAAAGGCACCCTAGAGGACCTGGAAATCCTGGAGAGCGTGGGGAGGGTAGTTAGGGATGCTAGCCTATGCGCCCTAGGTGGGACAGCCCCCAACCCTGTCCTCTCAACGTTAAGGCACTTCAGGGATGAGTACTTAGCGCACATCATCGATAAGAAGTGCCCTGCAGGCGTTTGCACTAAGCTACTGAAGTACCGCATTGACCCAGGGAAGTGTGTCGGGTGCGGCACGTGTGCTAAGCACTGCCCTGCAGGCGCCATAAGTAAGGACGAGGGGACAGGGAAGTACGTCATTGACCAGGAGAAGTGCGTTAAGTGCGGCACGTGCGTCACGATATGCCCCGTGAATGCCGTGATGAAGGAGGTGTGAGGTGATGGTGCGCGTAATCGTTAACGGTAAGGAAGTCCACGTGCCGGAAGGCGAAACCATCCTCGCAGCACTGAAGAAGGCTGGAGACGCCGTACCAACACTGTGTTTCTTCGGGCACATGTACAGGGAAGCATCATGCAGGATGTGCTTAGTAGAGCTAAGCAACGGCAAGCTGGTGCCAGCGTGCGCATACCCAGTCTCCGACGGACTTGAAGTCAGGACCGACACGCCCAGGGTCAGAGAGGCGAGAAGGACCGTGGTGGAGTTCATACTGTCGATCCACAGGATCAGGTGCTGGTCGTGCCCGAGGAAGGGAGGGCATTGCGAGCTCCTCAAGCTCGCCACAGCCTACTGGGTCGAGGGAATACCTGTGTGCTCCTCGTGCCCGCTCTACGGGAAGGACTGCCTAGTAGTTAAGGGCGAACCATGCCTAGGCCCGGTAACCCTCGCCGGATGCGGTGACCCGTGCCCAAGTAATGGGTCGCCCTGCATAGGGTGCAGAGGGCCGGTGACCCGGAGGGACGTGCTGGAGGCCGCTGCTCAGTTCTACGTGAGTAACGGTGTTGAGCTGAGGGACGTGCTTGAGGTGACCTCCATGTTTTGGGAGGGCCTACCTAACTACAACGCGCTCAAAGCGTCGCTGGAGGAGGCCTTCAGGAAGGCGTTAGGGGGTGGCGCGGATTGAGGCTCGCCCGCGTAGAGGAAGTTGATAGGGTGTTCGGGCACCTGGAGCTAGAGGTGCTGAAGGACGGCGGTGAAGTTAAGGCATTCTTCAAGGTAACGCACGGCGCTAGGTTCATAGAGTTAACCGTGAACGGCAGGCTGTACTGGGAGGTTCCCTACATAGCCTCAAGGATATGCGGCGCATGCAGCATAGCCCACTACGTCGCCTCGATAAGGGCTGTGGAGCACGCCCTAGGATTAGATGCTGGGGAATGGGTTGAGGACTTTAGGGATGCTGTGAACATGGTCCAGATAGCTCAGAACCACTTAGTCCACCTAGCCTTCCTAGCCCTCCCCGACTACGTAGGGGTTCAGGGCTTAAGCGACCTGAAGAGCAGGGCAGGGCGCCTAGTGGTTAACTCAATGAAGCTAAACACCGCCTGCCTTAAAGTAATAAGGTTGATTGCGGGCAGGATAGTCAATCCCAACACGCTGGGGGTAGGTGGCTTACTGAGGCAGCCGTTCAAGGGACCCCTGCTCAAGGCGGCTGACTACCTCAGGGAGTGTGAAGCCCTAGCTAAGGAAGTTGTTGATGAAGCACTAACCCTGCTTAAGGTGCCGGAACTCAAGGACCCGGCAAACAACTGTGTAGCCGTGAAACCCAGGAAAGCATACTTAACCACGGGGGACGAAATACTCACCTCCGCAGGCCTGTCCTTTAAGCCAAGCAACTACAGGGAGCACCTAGAGGAGGCGCAGCCCGAGTACTCCAACTCGAAGGTAGTCGCCCTCAGCGGCGCGCCCGTTCACGTGGGTGCTAGGGCTAGGTACGGGTTACTTAGGAACTATCTCCGCGACCTTAACGTGCCCGAAGCAGACCTTGGCAATCCCTTCAGCAACTTAATAATTAAGGCTGTGGAGATCCCGTACTGTATCGCGGCGGCGAGAGAAATCTTGGAGGACCTCGCCAGGAGAACCGCTGACACCGTAGTCGACCAGCCGCGTGACGGTGGCGAGGTCGAAGGCGTTGGGGTGGTGGAGGCGCCGAGAGGTCTCCTAATACATCATTACGTAGTGTCCGGTAAGCGTGTAGTGAACGCGAACATCATCACACCGACAGAGATTAACGCTAGGCACATAGAGGCCTCCGCCAAGGCGTTGGCCGAGTCCCTAGCCAGTAATGGGCGGCCCCTTAACGCCGGCGAGCTACAGCGTAAGCTAACCATGCTTGTTAGGGCGTACGACCCCTGCCTCCCATGCGCCGTACACGTGTCCGTGGTGAGGGGGAGGAAGCATGCGTGAGAAGGTAGTCATAGGCATATACTCCTTAACGGGTTGCGAGGGCTGCAGACACGAGGTAGTGAACCTGGGTGAGAGGTTACTGCAGGCACTGGAAGACCTTAACATCGAGTTAGCGTACGAGCCTCTCCTAGGGCTGTCCGCTGAACGGAGCAGGTACGACATAGTCTTCGTTGAGGGTGCGGTGACGAGCGAGGCCGAGGCCAGGAAGTTAAGGGAGGTTAGGGAGAAGGCAGGAATACTTGTTGCTATGGGCGCATGCGCATCCTTGGGCGGGATAGCCTCAGCCTACGAGGTACTGGACGATGACGTGGTTAAAGCGAAATATGGTTCTGCAGCCCTGGCGAGTCGAGGGAGGATTCGGAGGGGCGCCCCACTATCGAGGTTCGTGAAGGTAGACTACCACCTCAGGGGTTGCCCGGTAAACGCCGAGGAGTTCCTTAAGCTGTTAACGGAGCTAGCCCGTGGCATTTGGGTGAAGCAGGGCGAGAGAAGATTCGGGTTCCTTCGGGAATACGTTGTCTCAATACCCGGTAAGGTGATGAGGCTTGATGGAGAGAAGTGTATCGTGTGCGGCAGGTGCGTAGGCGTGTGCAGCACGCTCGGAATCAACGCTTTAGGAACGGTGAACAGAGGGATAAGGGTAGCCATCAGCACACCCTTCGCGACACCCTTCGAGGACGCTGGGTGCATTTCATGCGGCCTCTGCGCTAAGTATTGCCCCGTGGGGGCCCTCACCTACAGGGATGACGTGCAGATAACCCAGAAAATGCTTAAGGGAGGGAACGTTGACGCCTACGTAGAGCCGGAGGCCCTAGCATCCCTCGCTGAGGCATTAAACGCCGCGCCATGGTCCGTCATAACCTCCCTTAAGGCTGCCGGATTCAGCAGGGTTATCCTGTGGAGCCCGGAGTTAAGGGGATCCGTGGAGTCATTAACGATAGTCCCCGCCAGCCCGGCCGAGCACGCATACGTACGTAACCTATACCCGTGCCTAACTAAGTACCTAGCCGAACCACCGGAGATACCGTCGGACGGCGTACTCATAACGCAGTGCGTTGCCAGGAAGCTTCAGGGGAGCCCTGTCCTGACGGCTAGGGAGGCGGAGAAGCTCCTGGCCAACATACCCGTGAGCACCATGGTTGAGGGTGAGCCAGACGCCGTTAAGATAGGTGTTAAGTACCCGATCGCCAGGGCGGTGGGGCCGTATGAGGTGAGGGGAGCCCTAGAGGCGATAACGAACGGGTACTTCAAGGGAGGGACAATCGCCATCTACGTGTGTCCCGGAGGGTGCTTAATGGGTGGCGGGCAAACGTTCCCTAAGACCGAACTCGGCATAATTGAGGAGGCTAGGGAGAGGATTTACCGTGAAATAATGATTAGGGTGAATCGCCGCTAACTCCGTCACGCCCTAATCGTTAGTGTATCCTATTAAAAATTGAAGTACAAGGAGATACCTAAGCATATAACCAGCAGGCCACGAGGTGATCCTTCTCAACTTCTTTAAGCACGGGCTCCTCCTTCCTGCATTTCTCTGTGGCGTGCGGGCATCGCGGATGGAACCTACAACCAGAAGGCGGGTTAATCGGGCTTGGTGGCTCACCGCTTATCCGTATCCTCTCCTTAGACCTAGCTAGTTCGGGGTCTGGTATGGGTATCGATGACAATAGTGCTTTAGTGTACGGGTGGAGCGGGTTTTCAAACAGTTTCTTCGCGGGGGCTAGCTCAACTAGCTTCCCTAGATACATTACTGCGATCCTATTGCTCATGTACTTAACTACTCCTAAGTTGTGGCTAATGAACAGGTACGTTAACCCGTACTTCCTCTGCAGTTCCTTAAGTAGGTTAAGTATCTGTGCCTGAACCGACACGTCGAGGGCTGACGTGGGTTCGTCGAGAACCATGAACTTAGGCCTCAGCGCTAGGGTCCTAGCTATGGCTATCCTCTGCCTCTGCCCACCTGAGAACTCGTGCGGGTACCTGTACAGGTGGGTTTCGTTTAACCCCACCTCATAGAGTAGCTTAATGACGAATTCCTCTGGGTCATCGACGTGTATTTTATGGATGCGGACAGGCTCCATTATTATGTTGAAGACCGTCATCCTAGGGTCCAGGCTCGAGTACGGGTCCTGGAACACTATGTTTGCCTGCCTTCTGAACTCCTTTAGTGCCCTACCCCTTAACTTGGTGATGTCCTTGCCGTCAAAAAGTACTTTGCCAGCGGTGGGTTTGAGAAGCCTTAATATTAGCTTGCCTGTCGTTGTCTTACCACACCCGGACTCCCCCACAAGGCCCAGCGTCTCCCCCTTCATTATTTCGAATGACACGTCATCGACGGCCTTTACCCACCCCTTCGTGAATATAATCCCGCCTACGGGGAAGTACTTCTTGAGACCCTCAACCTTAACTAATGCTTCACTCAAGCCTCACCACCCTCCTTTCCAGCGTATAACCAACACCTAACGTAATGTGACGGACCCACCCGAACTAACGGCGGTTTCTCACGCCTGCATTTCTCTGTGGCGTGCGGGCATCGCGGATGGAACCTACAACCAGGAGGCGGGTTAATTAGGTTGGGGACCGTGCCGGGTATGGACTCCAACCTCTCAATCTCAGTCAGCGGGTTGGGCACCGCTCTCAGCAAACCGACAGTGTAGGGATGGCGTGGCCTCTTGAAAAGCTCGTCCACCGGCGCGACCTCAACTATGTTGCCAGCGTAAAGGACAGCAACCCTCTCACACATCTCGGCGACGACGCCCATGTCATGCGTTATTAGGAGGACCGTTAGCCCCTTCCTCTTCTTGAGTTCCCTCATGAGGTCAAGTACCTGTGCCTGCACCGTGACGTCTAGGTAGGAGGTGGGTTCGTCGGCTATGAGTAATTGCGGTTCGTTGCTTAAGCCCATGCTTATGACTACCCTCTGCCTCATACCCCCGCTTAACTCGTGTGGGTAGGCCTTAGCACGGTTCTCCGGGTCAGGTATCAGTACCTCCTTAAGTAGCTTGACCGCCCTCACGAACCCCTCTTTCTTATTCTTCACTGTTCCGTGATCTATCATGGTTTCGGCAATCTGGTACCCCACGGTGTAGAGGGGGTCTAGGGCTGATGACGGGTCCTGAATGATGTAGGCTATTTCCCTCCCCCTTATCTCCCGTAACTTGTCCTCAGGAAGGTCAAGGATGTTAATGACTTCACCGTTCTTGTGGTACAGTACCTTCCCCTTAACTATCCTCCCGGGCGGCGGGACGACGTTCGTTAACGTCCTCGATACCACGGTCTTACCGCAACCGGTCTCACCGACTAAACAGAAGGTTTCACCGCGGTATATCGTGAATGACACGTCCTCAATCGCCTTAACTATCCCTGCGTAAGTATAGAAGTAAACGTAAAGGTCCTTCACCTCAATTATTGGTTTCCTTCCTCCACCCTCACTCATTCTTGCGTCACCTCCTCACCCTTCTTTTTTCTTCTTCACCTTGAACTCAATACTCCTCCTGGTCTTCGGGTCTAGTATGTCCCTGAGGGTGTCGCCGAAGAGGTTCCAGCCGAGGACGGACACTAGTATGGCTAGGCCGGGTATCATCACTAACCACCACGCGCCATTAACTAGGTATTGTGAGCCGTGCTGCACTATGGCACCCCAATCAGGTATCTTCATCTGTGCGCCGAAGAGGAAGCTCAGACCTGCCTCGACGAGGATCACGTTACCTATGTCAAGCGTTATCAGCACTAGCAGGGGGCCTATGATGTTGGGTAATATGTGCTTGGTCATTATGCCGACGGAACTCATGCTGAGGGCCTTAGCTGCCTCCACGTAAACGTTATTCTTTTCTTGAAGTGTTAAGCCCCTAGTGAATCTCGCGTAGCCCGGCCACCAAACAATCCACAGCGCCACCACTATCGAAAGCGTTTGCGCCATGTTTAGCGCGTCGTTCGGTTTGACAGCGAATATAAATGATACTAGGCTCGTTAGGTACGGGTTATTGGCTATTGCCATTGCCATCCTGTCGGTTAGGGCGGCGCTGAGCGCTAGCGCCAGTATCAATGCCGGGAAGGCTAGGAACATGTCGGTTACCCTCATGATGAGCTCGTCAACGAGTCCTCCGTAGTAACCTGAAATTAGGCCTAGCAGTATCCCTATTATTATGCCGACGGGGAGCACTAGTGCTGTGACGACCAGTGATATCCTGGCCCCGTACAGTAGCTGGCTCAGCAGGTCTCGTCCAAGGTCATCGGTTCCTAATAGTGCTCCCCCTGTTCCCGGTGGTGCTAGGAAGTATTTCTTGTACTGCCCGGTCGCCATGATGAAGGAGAAGTCGTAGCTGTGTGGAGCTATTATAGGGCCTATGATCCCAACCACTATGAACATCATCCCTAAGATTAAGCCAGCAATGCCTATGGGTGACCTGTTTAATGCGTAGAGCATTAGCCTCCATTCCTCTACCCTGCTGCGGTTCTTACGATACCAGTCCTTCTTGAAGAGCGTTATTATCTTGACTAGGAATGAGATTAACGCATCAGAAAGTCTATCAAGTATTTTCTTCTCGTAGACTTCCTCAGTCATCAGAACCTCACCCTCGGGTCGATTATGGCGTAAAGGATGTCTACTACGAGGTTCGTTATTATGAATATTAAGGCTGCGAGGAACGTGCCTGCTATCAGGACGGGGAAGTCCATGTTGAATATTGCCTGAACCATTGCCCTACCCATTCCCGGGATGCCGAAGACTGTCTCAGTGATGGGCGCGCCTCCAAGCAGACCACCAAATTGAAGCCCCACCACGGTAACTACGGGTACTAACGCGTTCCTCAGCACGTGAGTGAATACTCGGCTACGCTTAAGTCCACGCATCTTGGCGAAGTAAATGAAGTCCGAACTCATCGCATCCAAGAATGAGTTCCTCACCAGCCTAGCTATTACGCCTATGCCGGCGAACCCCAGCGTGAATCCCGGTAATATGAATCTCCTTATGTTCTCCGCGAAGGTTCCCCAGTCACCAGTAAGTAACGCGTCTATTATTGGCACGCCCGTTATGTGTACCTTGGGGTAGGGCACGCCTGCAACCGTTACCCATCCGAGCATGTAGAAGAACACGTATATAAATAGGTAGCCGAGCCAGAAGATAGGTACTGAAACGCCAATGAGTGCCCAAACCCTGACTATGGCGTCGACTATGGTGTCCTTCTTTAGTGCTGATATTATGCCGAGCGGTATGCCCAGCGTTATTAGGAAGAAGAGTGCGAAGAGCGTTAGCTGGAAGGTTATCGGGAACCTTGAGAGCATGTAGGTCATGACCTTGTAGTTGAAGAGCGGGTCTACGATGCTGTTCGTCAGTATGCCCTTCATGAAGAAGAAGTACTGAACGTACCACGGGTCATTGAGGTGGTACTCCTTAACGATCATCGCCACGACATGCGGATCTGCCTTTATCCCCCCTGCCCACGCCCTAGCCGGGTTAGCGGGGATTACAAAGGCTATTATGTACGTTATCAGCGTCACACCTATTATTGTCGGTATGAAGGTTATTGCCCTACGCACGAGAAACCTCTTCAGGTCAGCCATTGCCGTGCACCCACCGCACACATATTATTCACGCGTGCACACACACCCAACACCGAAGCAAGCTATCGGGAGTGATGTGGAGAGAGGAGAAAAAGGGTTTTCGGTTACTTAACCAGGTGTATTCATTTGCCTACCGTTATCCGCTGAAGCCGTAGAGTTTCTGCCAGAGCTGCTTGTCCCAGTAATACGGGTTGTACTTTAGTATGATGTAGGAGTCCTGCTTGAAGCTGGCTACGTAATACGGGCCTGTCCCTATCGGGTGCGTGTGTAGGAATAGGTGAGTTGGCTCCTTGTTGCCGGTGCCTATGTAGTTCGCCCAAGCTGATGGGTTCTTACCCCACTTCGCAGCGTTCATAGCCTCAAGATACTTGCCCTTAAGCTGGTCGACATTGTCGAAGAGGTACTTCGCCGGTATTATCATTGTGAACGGGTCGGCCAGGATGTTCAGTATAGCGCCGTAAGGCTTGTAGAGCTTCAGCATAACAACGCCAGCGGTCTTGCCGTTGTAGCCGAAGAACTTCAGCAGGTCGCTGAGGGACTTAACCTCAACAGTCTTGCCGTTGTAGGTCGCGTAGAGCGGGTGCTGCGCTAGGTACTGGTTGAACTCCTTCTCAGTATAGACGGTGCTGGCGTTCACGTTAATGAAGGTCGTTATCATCCATGACGGGTCTAGCCCTAACCTAGCAATTCTCCATATCGTGAAGAGCACGTCGGTAGCGTTCACGTCGTATACCTTATTGTTCCACGGGTCGTAAGCCTTCATGCCGCCCCTGATCACGAAGAACCACTCCGTACCGTCCTTGTTGTGGGCCCATGTCACGGCGGCGTCGGGCACCACATGACTCACGTCACTCTTCCAGTAGGTTACCAGGGTATCGCCGATCTCGTGGAATATCTCCCAGCCGAAGGTCTCGTAGCTCTTGGCCGGGTCGAAGCTCTGCGGCCACCCAATCGTGGTGATTACTAAGGTATTCCTGTCATTCTTGTAATTACCTATGCCTATCGACGGCGTTACCGGAGGTTTCTCCTCCCAAACTAGATCCCACCTCTCAGCTAGGGTCGGGTTGTAGTACCTGCCCTGCACCCAGTTCCAGTAGTCACGCACGATCTTATACTGGGCTAGCCAGATCATGGGTACCTCGAGGTTCGATATCCTCTCAACTGCCTGGTAGATCGCCTCCCTTATCGCAGGATTCACCTCATACCTGCCAGCCTGGATTAGCGCGTCCAGCGTGGTGTTCCTATAGAACGCTGGGTCAATCGTGTTGAATGCTGAGCAGTTCTCGGGCGGTATCTGCTTGGCGGCCAGCTTGTACTGCACCACAATTACGGGCTTGCCCACGTATGAGCCGCCCACAGTGCCTACAGACGCACCTGTGCCCTCAGGCCCTACAGCTATCAGGTATTTCGGTGTGTCGATCACTTTCACAGATGACAGGTACTTACTTACGTCCTCCACGTTCTTCACTAGGTACACCTTCACTGAATCGAACTTCGTGCCTCCGCCGACTAGTGGGCCAGCGTAGTCGTCGGGGTCATTGTAGTCTGGTGCCCAGCCGATGATGTATACGTCGAACTGCGGCTTCTCGATCCTTTCTAGTAGCTGGGGCCATGAGAGTGACTGCACCATTACCTTGAAGCCTAGCTGACCCCATGCCTGTGATAGTAGGGTGGCTATCTTGGATCTTGCTGTGTTGCCTTGGTTGTAGTAGATCGTGATTGTGTACTTGCTTGGATTGACGCCTGCTTTCTGGAGGAGTTCCTTGGCCTTGGCTAGGTTCGTCGTGTAGTTTATGATCTTGTAGTCAGTCCAGCCCATCATTCCCTTGGGAATCACGCCTATTAGGCTGGTCACGGTGTTGGCGTAGACTGTTTGCCATATCATCTGGTAAGGCACGGCGTAAGCTAGTGCTCTCCTCACTAAGACGTTGTTGAAGGGCTCCTTAAGGCAGTTAAGTACAATGTAAGCGATGGTGAACGAGAGGCCCATGTCCTGCTTTATTATCTTATAGCCGTCGATGGTGGTTCCGGCCAGGGCATCAAGCTGGTCGGGCGGGACAGCGCCTAAGTCAGCAACGCCCTTCTTGATGGTGAGTACTCGTGTGCTGGCGTCGTTCTGTATTAAGTATATCACCGTGGTGTGGAACGCGCCTGGGTGCAGAGGCGTTACAGGCGTCGTGGTCGTTGTTGTCGTGGTTGTTGACGTAGTTGTGGTTGTTGTAGTGGTTGTCGATGATGTAGTGGTGCTCGTGCTTGTAGGCGTGCCTGTGACTGTCGTGGTTGCCTGCACGGTCTTAGTCACGGTCTTCGTCTGCGTCACGGTAGTTGCTGAGGTCACGGTGGTGGTTGCGGGAGCAACGCTTCTTGAGCCCGCGAAATACCCGATACCTGCCGCAATTATCGCGATTATAATAATCGCGGCTATGCTTCCGGCACCAACCTTTGAAAGTGCCTTACGACTTATGTGCATAGCGTTAAGTCACCACTTCCTAGAGGGAAGGGCAGTTTAAATTTTTTATCGAAACATGGATCCACCTTTAATTTTTAATTAAGGTTAGCCTGTTCTCATAAGAAAAGACAATCACGCCATCAGCACATAACCATGTACATGGATCATCGCTACTCTGAAAGGATAATATCGTTATGTAGCGCATTATCTCTGAAAAATGCTGTAGGATTTCTGCTGAAGTATGTAAACCGTTAAAAGTTGTGTCACCTTAGAGTGGACGAAGGAGGAATCAAGTTGACGGGAATGTCTAATGTAAGGAAACTCCTCATACCGTGCTACGCAGTAACACTGAGGAACTCGAAGACCTACTTCCTAGATGCCTACTTCATGAAGTCCCTCAAGGTACCTGCTCGCAGGTCACTAATGATATACCCGCCAGAAGGGCGCGTCTCAAGTACTGCGTGGGGAGATACTAAGCTCTTAGAGCCATCGTACTCGGTCGATGAGGCATTGGGTATGCTTCGAGAAGCGTATTTATGGTCGTGTGAGAGACGACTGAATCGGGCTAAGACCGTGTTATCGCGCTTCAGGGCTTCGCTTCTTTTCCCTATAGCAGTATTCAGGAAAATAGAGTCAGATGATGACTTAGTGCGGGATAGTGAGTTAGCAGGTGCAATATACATCCTTGAGGGCGTATTCGGGCGCAGGTCTCTTCTTGAAAAACTAAACATCATAAGATCCGAGGTAACGCATGTGGAGGTAAGCGTGAGCTTAGACGAAGACCGTGGCGATATTACTGTGACGTCCTCAAATAACTCCGTAGCACGGGCATACGCATGGCTTTATAGGAACGACGAGAACTTCAACAAAGCGCTTACTGAGGTTCTTAGGAACTAGTGGTACAGTAGTACCCGTGGCAGTAAAGTGCTCCGCCTAAAAAGAAGAGCAGGTTGACGCTTAAATTAAGTCTGCTTTAACCCCTTAACCCTAGTTATTTGCATAAATTACCTACTAGGTGTAATGAAGTTGACTACCCTGATTTAATTATTAACAAAATAATATTAATTTTGGATCTAACCTGCCATTTCTCTAAGAACAACTTTATATTTTTATTTACGTAATCATATAAATAGTGTAGTTCACCGAACAAAGATGAGGTGCCAAAGGACATGATAACGGCCCGCGACTCGGGGAACCTGCAAAGAGGAAATAGCAGGTTCCTCTTCGGCGTGAAGGATTTAGATAAGCACTACTCTCACGCCATTAAGCCCGGCACGATCATCCTGGTGGCAGGCCATCCGGGCGCGGGCAAGACGACGTTTGCAGCTAAGATGTGTTATACTAACGCATTAGCGGGTAAGTCATGCCTGTACGTGTCCTTCAATGAGGAACGAGATAAGTTTTTGGAGTGGATGAAGGGCTTAGGCTTCGACTTCACTGAGCTTGAGAATAAGGGGTTGTTTAAGTTCATTAAGTTGCCCGTACTCACTGAGGACACGTTATTCTCTGACCTCATGGATATCCTTGTCGAGAATATCCATAAGTTCAAACCGTTGATCGTCGTGATAGACAGCATAACCCCTGTTGGTGAGATACTGGGTGAGAAAGGCGCTAAAATGAGGTCATTCCTCCAGAACTTCCTCACAAACCTCTCAAGAACTCTTCATGGGGTAATCGTGCTTGTTGCTGAGATACCGTTATCTACGGAGTACATTTCCTTAGGTTCAGCAGAGTTTGTCGCTGACATCGTGATAATAATGAAGCACAAGGTTGAGGGGAGCCGGTTAGTAAGGACTATGGAGCTCAGAAAGGTTAGGGGTGTGGCAATAAGCGTTGCCGAAATACCGTTCGCGATAAGGGAGGGGGAAGGTATCAGAGTCTTCACACCACCGATAATGAGAAGGGGTATCGGACCGAACCTGAGGAAATCATATGAGCTGAGGTGCACCATGCTTAAAGATGTGCTCGATCATATCCATCCAGGCATGTCGTTATCATATATGACGCCTACCATGGCTAAGGGTCCGGGATACTTGCTCATACCCCTAATCGATTTCGCCTTACACCATAACTTGAGGATAGCGCTGATAAGTTACAGGCTCACGTCCGCCGAGCTGAGGCATTATTTTGGGGAGTTCCTAAAGAGGATAGGTATGGAGGACATAGGTAGTAAGTTATGGAAACAAGTGGTGTATGCTGAGGGCGTCAACCCAACAACACACAGCTTAGAGGAGGTTCTTCATAGGGTACTAGACGCTTTGAAGAGGAGACCTGACATCATGGTGCTTCATGGTGTCGAGAACCTATTTATCGTGTACGGTAACCCGCAGAAAACGTATAACAGCCTGTTCAATATCATACAGCATAACAAGACCCTTGGAGTAATCACCGTTCTCCTTGCCACCATGGTTGATGACCGAATAAAGAATATGCTCTCTAACATAGCTGACATAGTGCTGTGTGAGACCTACGGAACTAGTGGATCCATAGGTAAGTTACATCCACAAGTGTACGTATGGGTTTCAGGAAACGTTCCGAAGATACTGGGATATGAGGAAGTCCTGGAGTGCTTGGAGGAAATTAAGGAGAACATCAACAGAGAGGGGAACGGGGGTGGGCAGTGACGGTAAGCCGCTACGAGAACTTAGCTGAAGCAATTAACGCTGTGGATAACATACTTCGCCGCTCATTGATGGGTGTGTACCTAGCGTTAAACACCGTCGCTAAGGTTAGGTACGGCATGGGCTTCGCCGAACTACTATTCAAGGACCCTGAGAAGGCAGTGGAGCTGGTTAAGGAATACGCTGTTGGCGATGAGGATAGCTTAGTGTTCATAATGAGGGCAGCGCTTAGCGCCTTAACTGACGATAGGAACGTTCTTGACGAAATCATGAATTCCATGAAGGAGGGAGATTATTCGCGTATGCGTGAATTTCTGCTTAAGGTAGCGTCCCTGCCTATTTACAGGGTAAGTTCCCGTGATTTACGGGATTAAGCGGCTTTCTCTGCCTTCACCACACTAGTTAAATTTAAGTGGGTTACTCCATGAGTTAATGGGCCGTTATGACGTGTTAAGGCATCGATTAACTTACAGGGTAGTTGCCACGTTACTTGGCCTGTTACTGGCGTTAGTTGCTGTTATGGCGCAACTGGTAGGTAATGGCGGGTCCATGGTGTTGCTTGCCGACGCGTCGCTCTTTATCGCTTCAGCAGCTCTGCTCTCATCCGGCTTGGGGGTGTCAACATCAATAATCGAGATACTATGGGGTGTTTTCGCGGCGTACCTAGGTGTTCGGCTTCAACCGCCGCTGGACGTGTTGGGCTCCATTGGTTCCGTGTTTCTCCTGTTCATTCTGGGACTTGATATGAGGATGGAAATCACCCTTCACCTAGCTAGGAAGTATGCTTGGTCCGCGATAATGACCTACAGCGTCACCTTCCTGAGCGTGTTCTTGATTGCTTACCACATTGAGGGCGGGGTGATTGACGCGTTGAGCGTTGCCCTCATACTTTCGGCCGGTAATGCCGTAATGACTTACTCGCTGATTAAGTCCTTGGGGATGGACAGGACTAGGGTAGGTAACTCGGTGGTCATCCCAACCCTAATAATGCAGTTCGCATCCATAACGGCCTTCGTTGCGCTGGTTGGCGGTATCACGCGAACTATACTAGTGTACCTGCTTATGGCTGTGCTTGCGTTAGTGATTCTCCCGAAGGTGGCTCGCTACGTGATAGTTTCGCTCCCGACGCGGAGGGAGACGGAGGCCGAGTTAAGGATAGTGATTGCCTCCCTCCTTATACTCGCGTTGCTCTCCCAGGAGCTAGGCGTTAGCGCATCGATAATAGCCTTCATTCTCGGGCTAGCACTCTCGGAGAGCGTGAGGGCTGCCGAGACGGTTGAGAGTAAGTTGAGGGGCATAACCAACGGCTTCCTTGCCCCCATATTCTTCTTCGTCGTTGGGTTGAGGTTCGTGCCGCCATCAACACCCACAGCATACTTAGTGATACTGCTCCTGACTGCCGCGCTATGGGTGAGTAAGGTTGAGCTATTCAGGAAGTTCCTTGACCTAACCGGCGGTTTAAGGATAAGTAGGAAGTTAGCCATGACTACCCTCCCCAACATATCGGTTGCAGCCCTAATCGCTGAGATGGGGTTAACATCGGGCATCCTCAGTGAGGCGGCGTACGCAGTCGTCATAACTACTGCGTTACTGATTAGCGTTATTGCGGCCGCAGTATTGCGTGCCCCGCCTGCAGAGTCCTAAGTACTGACGTAGTACGTGGCGTGCATGCTAATTATCCTTGGAGTACTTACTGAACGCAGGTGCGGTGGTGTGAGGAGCTCGGGAAGGGCAAGGAGGAAGGAGCCTGTGCTGCTGGGGTGGAGGGACGTCCTAGCGCTGGTTGAGGCGGTTAAGAAAGCTGAGGAGATAAAGCCTTCTCAGCAGGCGAAGCGGGACGTGTTCAGGAAGTTCGGTATACTCGGTAAGCGTAAGGATCCCCCATTAACCGCCATATTTTATAGGATCATGGCGAGGCAGGGGATCCTCGACATTGTTGTTAGGGAGGTTACCGGCGTTAAGAATGTGCTGCTTCTGGATCCCCACCTAAGAGCCGCCTTACGTGTCTTCACGGAGCTTGAGGTCTTCAGCAGGGGCTCCGTCAGGTACGAGAACCCGCATGAGGTGCGGAGACGAATATCGGCGTACCTCTCTACTAGGTCACATCCCTTCGTGGGTATGTGGTTCTGGGACGTGTCGTGGGAGTTAAGGAAGCATAAGCCGAGGCCTAGGAACCGTGAGGAGGAGCTCATGTTCAAGTACATGCTACCACTATGGTACGTTAAGAGGATCAGCGAGTTACTCGGAATGCGGGAGGCGGAGGAATACTTCAAGGCCCTTAACAGGAAGCCCAAGATAAGCGTGAGGGTCAACACGCTGAGGGCGAGCGTGGATGACGTGGTTAGCGCCTTGGAGAAGGAAGGGATTAAGGTGGAGGTTTCCCGTGTGGTGCCGACAGTGCTTAGATTCGAAGGGCCCTACAACTTCGACGCCTCGGAGTTATTTAAGGATGGGAAAATCGTGATCCAGGAGGAAGCGGCGGCGTTAGCGCCCCACATACTTGACCCTAAGCCAGGTGAGTTCGTGGTTGATTTAGCGGCGGCGCCCGGAGGTAAGACTGAGTTGATGGGGGAGTTAATGCAGAACGAGGGCGTCATACATGCCTTCGACATCGATAGGCGTAGGATAAGGAGGATGAAGGAATTACTTAGAAGAACAGGTGTGAGGAACGTCGTCATACATGTGGAGGATGCTAGGAAGGCACCCGCGATACTTGGTAAGGGCGTTGCTGATAAGGTACTTGTGGATGCCCCATGCACCTCCGACGGAACTATAATGAAGAATCCTGACCTGCGCTGGAGGCTCATGGAGGGGGAGGTACCTAAATTTGCCCAGTTGCAGTATGAGATGCTTAAGGCAGCGCTCAAGCTGGTTAAGCCAGGAGGCCTCATACTGTACACGACGTGCTCCGCCCTCAAGGAGGAGGACGAAGACGTTGTTGAGAGGTTACTCAGGAAAGAGGGTTCGAAGCTGGAGTTAGTTGAGCTTCGAGGCCCTTACGAGCCAGGCTTCCTTAAGGGCACCATGCGTGCTTGGCCCCACAAACACCCAACCATAGGCTTCTTCTACGCCCTCCTAAGAAGGGTTAAGTGAGCGGGTTTTAGCCTTGGGTAAGGTGCCGAAGCATAAGGTCGAGAGGACCCCTGAGTTCCGGGAGGTACTGTACGATGAGGCACGGTGGCGCATCCTAAGGGAGCTTAGGAATGACGCATTAAGGATCATGGATGCGTTGACCTCCTGCGGCTTGAAACCCATAGTGCATGGCTCCGTGGCGCGGGGAGACGTGGATAAGGGAAGCGACGTCGATGTCGTCATTCCCTACGTTGTTCAGCCCTACCTTGTTGAGCTTTGCTTGGAGAGGGCGGGACTTACGTTAATGAACAGGTACGTCGTCCAAGCAACACCAGCGATGACCCCTAAAGCATATGTGGAACTAGACGCGCAGGGGTTGAGGACCGTTTCATTTCCCTTACGTCACCTCGGGACGCGTGAGTGGGAGTTCTACAGGTTCGGCGGCCTCCTGGATACCGAGGGTCTTCGTGCGGGTAAGCGCGTGCCGGGGGTTAACAAGTCATTAATACTCATAGTGCCCACACCGGGAGGGCATAGGGAAGCCCCAGTCATTGGGTATGAGGGCTACGTAGCTAAGGTGCTTGGCGTCTCTGTTGAGACCGTGCTGGAGAGGGTTAGGGTGTTAACGCGGAGGGATAAGCACGGACGAACGGGTGTTTTCCTGAAGTACGTCCTAGCACCTAATGAGAGCTTTGAGGAAGCCATTAACAGGTTAGTTGAGGCAGGGAAGATTAGGATTTAAGGCTAAATGAGTTCTGCACTGCATGAGCGAGCATGTTGAAGTACCTCTCATCGTAACCGACGATCAGGCACGGCACCTTAACCATGGTGTCGATCCTGATATCCATAGCTGTTTCTACGCCGCTCTCCGCACATCGGCCTCCCACGGATCCTAGCTCATGCACTATCCTTAAGGATGCGGCGACATCGACGTTTCGAAGCTTAGCCCTAGCATCAACGAATGCCTCAGCTCGTCCTAAGCCAACGCTGATGATGTCCAGTGCGGCGCTACCTAGGGACCTGAGTGCCGCGCGCCCGCCCCTAACCCTCCAGTACTCGGGAACAACACCGTAAGCTTCAGGGACCTCGAAATACCCTAGTAATACCTTGGCTGGAGGACTACGTCGACGTGCGGGTTCTCCATTAACTTTCACTCCACTACCGACGCTGAATTCGTAGATAACATCACGGAAAACCTCAGCCACGACTGCCGCCTCAATATCCCTTATCCTGACCCCGCTATCCCTCCACCGTGCTGCGGCAAGGACAACGGCAGTCCACGGTATGCCAGCATCAAAGTTCGTGCTTCCGTCAACAGGATCCATTATCACGACCCACTCCGGCTCTGGCGAGTCCCCTAACTTCATAACACCTACTTCCTCACTAACTATCAACACATTCCTGAGATCCTTCCGCAAAGACCTGATTGCTGCCTCCTCGGCCTCCCTGTCGAACGCCTTTGTTACGTCGCCGAAGGAACCGCGCCCCACAACCTTAGAGGAGCACTCACCACTCCTTAAATACCTGAGTGCAGCCAGCGCCGCGTTCCTTAGCGCCTCGAGCAGTTCATCTCCCATCACCTGATCCCCGGCTGTAGTTCTGGATGATCCTTAAACGTATTAGGGTCCCCTAAGGGAGTTCAGTGAAAGTACATAATCACGGTATTACCATGAAGCGCCATCGGAAAAACATTCCTCAATCATCATAGCGTATCACTTTCGTATTTTAGGGGGACTCCATACTGAAAGTAAAGGTTTATACGGCGTAAAGCAAGTATTGAGGTGCGGGGAGATAATGACTAGAAAAAGAAGAAATGACGACGACGTGTTCGGTAACGTATGGGATGACCTCAGCTACGATGACATGGGTTTACATCACTTCGTCCTATCCGAACCCATGCTTGAAATACGTGACTACGGGGACTTCATAAAGGTTCTTGTAGAAGCTAGTGGCTCAGAGGACGGAGACGTCGCGATAGAGAGGATAAGGACAAGATCCGTAGACCTAGTGCTGAAGTATAAGGGTAGACACATCCGAAAGAGAATCGAGCTTCCAGCCCGGGTTAAGTCCTCAGGCTACGCAATAAAGGTCAAGAACGGCGTCGCCCAGATACTTCTACGCAAGGAGTAAATAGCACAGCAAAAAGGAGGAGCTAAAGCACCCTACTTCTAGGTTATCCCCCTCAGATCCCCCGTGCGTTACCTTATTTAGGCTTGACACGTAAATCACTGATGGCGCGGGTAGGGCTGGGAGGGTCGCCGCCTCCCCGTAGCCGAAGGCGTAAAGCGGGGCCAGTAACCCCGCACATTCACTAGCTCCCCGCACACCGTCCCAGGACCAGCGGTGAATCCCGCCCCGCGGGGTCGGCGGTGGCGGAGCGCCTCCCGGAGGGGAGGCGTGAACCGCCTTTGCAGGGGGAACCTGGCCAGGCCCGGAAGGGAGCAACCTAACCCCTGACGCCGACGTTCGCGGGTCAACGGGAGGAGGACGGCCTGGGGGTACGGTGTGCGGGGTGGCGGTGGGTGTGCGGGGGGCCGCGCCGCTTGATGGGAGGGCTTATCTTTAAGCTCTGGAATCACCTCCTCTGGAGGGCAACAAGAATGTCGGATGAGAGATTAGGTCGTCTGCTTGAGATACTGGCGGACGTCATGCGTATAGCTCATGCTAGGGGCTTAATTAACGTGTTAGGGGGTAACGCGAGTTTCAGGTGGGGTGATGGCTTCTACATAACGCCTTCCCAAGTGCCAAAGCATAGGCTATCGCCGGAGGACATGGTTTACGTGCCCTTCGACATGGAGCCCCAGAAATCGTTGACGGGTAAGAAAGCATCTATGGAGTGGAGGATGCATAAGTACATATACCAGGCCCTTCCCGAGGTCAACGCCATAGTGCATACACACAATCCATTCACGCTAGCGTTATATTCTGCAGGATTAAACGTGAATCCAGAGGACTACATTGAGGCTTACTCCATAGGGAAGTGTGTCGCAACGATCCCTTACATACCCCCTGGGAGTGAGGAGCTCGCTAAGGCGGTCGCGAATGCCGTGAAGAAGTGTAGGGTCGTGGTGTTGCTTGGACACGGGGTAGTTGCCGCAGCTAGAACCCTCTACCAAGCATTAGACGCTGTTGAGGCCCTCAACGACATCTGCATGACCGAAGCGTTAAGGCACGTGATAACCTCTTCCGAGAAGGCCAAGATGATTGGAAGAGAGTTTATGCAGGGAACGGGCAGGTACAGGAAGACCGCACCTTAATGCAGGAAGTTAAGGAAGCCAATGACTAACAGCACTATCGTTGCTACGGCGGTTCCTCCTTGAATTAAGTGGTTAACCCATGATGGAGCCCGCCCTTTCAGAGCCTCACTGACAAGCCTGCCACCATCCGAGATGTAGAGAGGTGCGGCGTTAATCATGCTCAAGGAGATATTAACTATGCTTAACCAGAACAGGAACCTAGCACTATAGAGGGCTAACGCGGGTGTCTTCCAGGAGGGCAGGTCAGCGATGTATATACCTAACTTCTCGTTCGCCGGTTTATGAACGACGAACGCTTCAGTATGGTTCTCTACAGGCTTAACTATTTCTCCTCTTATAATCTCCGCCCTAACGACTTCAAACACGAGCGTGGCGTTCCTTGGGTATATGGGTGCTAGAAATTGCTGTAGCTCCCGAATCGAGCTTATCCTAGTCCCATTGATTGAGACTATAATGCTTGGTGTCGGTAGCCCGGCCTTAACCGCGGGGGCCTCCGGGTTATTTACGAGTGAAACAATTGTTAGCTCGGTCGTTATCTGCGCTGACACCATCGGCATTAACCCCATAGCTATGAGGAACAAGATCGTGTTTGCCAGCACACCAGCCGTGAGGACCGCGGCTTTCGCCTTAAGCGATGCCTTCTCGAAGTCCTCCTCGCTCGGGCGCACGTAAGCTAGCGGGAATATTATGAATAGGCCGACCCCCCATGCCTCAACGCGCCAGCCCTCAGCGTAAGCTACTATGGCGTGCATCAGCTCATGCGCTGCGACACCAATTGAGAGGGCTAGGAGAATGTAGAGGAAGGACCTCAGACCTATGGTCACGCCGGGTATTATGGGTACGAACGGTGATGAGGCTTGCGCTGCACCACGGATGAATAGCGAGGATACTATGCGGCATATCGCGGGGAGCACCTGCCAGTAGAAGAGCGCGAGAACCGCGGCGAAGTTCACGAGTCCAGCAATGAGAACGCCCGCCCTAAAGGCACGGGACTCACTTAATCGCTTGAACCTAGGCACCTTACCCATATCAACTAATATCATGAGCGGCATCACGTTAACGCCGCGCTTCCTGAGCCTCTCCGCCATGCTAGGCCTCAGCATCACTGCAAGCGATATCGCTACCTCGGCAACGATGATCGCTATCATCACCACGTACGCAGGATCCAGCATTAAGTTAGCCCCTCACCTACACTAGCGGTAGCGTTAATTAATTTGCAGGTGGAACGCAATGACTTATAAGGTAGCCTCAATAACGTGAATGGTTGAGAAGGAATGTCAAGAAGGAAAAAAGGGAACGATAACACGGCGGTCGGTATACTCGTGCTCGTCGTGCTGATGGCGATAGCCATAGCGTTAGGCTGGTATGGTTTACAGATAGAGAAGGCAAGCAAATCAACATCAACACCCACACCACTAACTCAGACAACATCTACCACTTCAACAACGACGACATCGCCAACCCCAACCAACACAACGAGCCAGCTATTCACGGTGGTTAACATGACCACAACTACCTCCGCAACGAATACCAGCACTGGCTAATCCCTCAGTAGGGCGGTATAAGAGCAAGCCCTACCCTTAACGTTAGCCTAAGCTTCATTAACTCGCAAACCCCTGCGGGCTCCCCAGCAAGGGTTCTTAATACGTCCCTCGTAATCTGAGAGTTCACCAACGTAGTAGTCTAGGTTGAGGAGGAAGTCCCTAAACGCATGTATGGGGACTATGAATGATCCATTGACATATCCTCGCACACTCCCCGTTAAGGTCACTACTACGGGCACCACCCACCTAGCTTTAACGAGGATCTTAGCTCCCTTTCTGAGTTCCGCACATTCACGACACATTAACTCCACTTTAGCCCTGTGCGACCTCGCCATCTCTCTTAACTTCCACGATTTACTGTAACCCGGTGACCAGTGCTTGCAGTCAATCGCTAACGAGTAACCAGACACCGCGTCAACCGCCAGCACGTCGATCTCGAACCTACGGCTCCGGAGCCTGACCGACCTTACCCCATCGAACCCCGACTTACTCAAGTACTCTAGCACTAATTCCTCGAAATCCCTCCAGTCTAGTAGGGCCGCAACCCTGAAAGGATCTGCCCCGAGCTCCATCGCCTTAAGGGCTACCGGAACTAATGACTTGAGGCAGTACTTACCGTCAAGACCCGTGTAGAACGTGTCGAACGACTTCACTACGTCGGCAGGGACCTCCTCATCATCAGGACTGAGGCACTTACCCTTCTTGGACAACACCTCCACAAGCTTAACAAGGCCCTGGAAACCATCAGAAAACCCCCTAGGGCTCGTCACCGATCCGAGATCACCTCCCTCATCATCTACGAAGTCCGTTTCCCAGCTTCCTTAAAAATGAGCTTGTTAACACTCCCATTATTTAGAGAGAAGCTAAGCTTATATGCTTAGGAGGCAGTGGTTAGGGAGGGACTGGGTGCAGGTATTCAGGGAATCGTATGCTGCCATATCGAGATTCATTATGAATGCCTTAGATCGTATATCGGATAGCGAGATAAAGCAACTGGTTGATACTCTCGTCAATGCGTATAACGATGGCAAGAAGGTTCTCGTTATAGGTGCCGGCCGCTCGGGCCTCGTGGGCAGGGCATTCGCCATGAGGCTAATGCACTTAGGCTTCAACGTTTACGTGTTAGGAGAGACAATAGTCCCGGCCCTACACCCGGGCGACGTGGTCATCGCGATATCCGGTTCCGGACGTACGAAGTTAGTTGTTACTGCGGCCGAGGTAGCGAAGTCTGTCGGCGCGACGGTCGTATCGCTAACTACCTTCCCCGAATCACCCCTCGGGAAGCTTTCGGACCTAATAGTGCAGATACCGGGCAGGACTAAGGTGAGTTTGGAGGACGACTACAACGTTAGGCAGCTCATCGGTATTTACGAACCCCTAGCACCTCTCGGAACGCTCTTCGAGATAACCACGATGGTCATCCTAGACTCCGTGGTCTCCGAGCTGATGATGAGGCTTGGGAAGACCGAGGAGGATCTTAAAAAGAGGCACGCCAACATCGAAATATGAAAATGATGCGGGGACCCGGCAGGCATGGAGACAGGCCTAAGTGGTGGGGCTTCGAAGAATCTAAAATCCTACGGGGATTCACTACGCCTGTTCAACGAGGCCGTAGACCTCCTGTCTAAGGTTAGGGAGGACAACTGGAGGGAGATCTTAGGGGAGGTGCTGAGAAAGTTACTGCAGGCTCTAATACTGCTTAAGGGAGGGGGTTTTCGACCTCCTTCAGACCTCACGTACTTAGCCGCTCAAGCGCTGGAGGTAGGCGCCATAGACGATAGGTTATTCGCGTTAATCGTTGAGGCTAACTTAACGCTAAACCATTACTCAGGCTTAGGACAGGGCTTCATCCTTAGGGTCGTGTCCGCTCTGCTTGAGAGGGCCGTCCAGCTTGACCCGTACTTAAGCCAGCAGATGCTTTTATTCAGATACTAACTACCTTATACCGTAGGCAGTGATGACTCGTTATTGAGCAGTCCCGACCGCTGAGTTCGTGAGGAAGCGGTGGCTGTCTGAGCCCTTACTTACCGCCCCTAACTATTGCTTCGACAACCCTCGTTACTTCAGGCACGTGTATGGCGTCGCGCGGCGGTCTCTTCCCTAGCATCTCCTTCGGTAATGGGTCGCTACAGTACATCGCTTCACTTACGACGCCGAAGAACTCCTGAGGAGGTAGGATCGCGGCCGCCCTAACCTCGCCTTTCTTGATGCTTAGTATGTTGGTAACTATGGTTAACCCGAATTTCTCCGTTCCCGCCTTAGTCACGTAGAGTCTTTCCGCTTCAGGATGCCTCATCACAGAAACGACCTCCACCGCCACTATGTCCACGGCATTCTCAGGCAGGTTCTCCTCTCCCAGAGCCAGCCTTGCCCTTAGGTTGAGTAGCTGGAGTAGGGAGTACTTTATTTCAGCTAGGAGGAACCTTGACCTACCCTCGACTCGGACCCCCTTAGGTGGGAGGAGCTCTGCCGAGAGCTTGCGGGCCACATCAATCAGCTTAGATAGTGGCTCGTATTTAAGGAGGTACTGGAGCGGTAGGTATGAGTGCTTAATCGCTTGAAGGTACCCGTTCGCCTCACGTAGGAGGTCGAGGACCTTATTCTTATGTATTGGGTAGCTCAGCGACCACGACTTAACCCTCTTGTCAAGCCTTCGCAGGGCGTCCTCCGCAAGTAATATACGGTAATCCTTCGATGTATCCAACACCGCACCCCAAGATTAAACTACCCGACGATTATATTGAGTTACGTTATTGCGGAGCACGTCGCGTTAACCGTTTTAGTCTATACCCGCAATTTCAAATGACGTATAGTGCGTTAAGGTGTGGGCAATGCAACCGAATCGTAAGGCCGCATTCGAGGTCACGTCATCGAGAACTAGGGAGATAGCGTTACTCAACCTAGTGATTAATGGCGTGGAATCCGTCATCGCTGAGTATGGATGTGTATCCGTAGGCGTTGAGCTCCCTGAGGCCCCTAGCGGCAAGCTAATGGTGTACTGCAGTAGCTGCGAGGAGTTCCCGGAGGAAGGGTTCGAGCTGGATCAAGCTGTGGAGTACGGCTTAATTAAGGAGTACGAGTTCATCCTGGGAAAGGGAGGGCGAGGACTTCGGGAGCTATACAGGAGGGCACAGGAACTCATCGCCAAGGAGGTAACGTCCACGCTCGCGCCATACGCCCTGAAATGCGCGTTGACAGAAGTAGAGTACATGCTGGTGATCCTGCAGAACGGCTCAGCCGCCCTCCTAGAGGGGGAGCGGGACAGAGTGGTAATCCCTAACGTCAAGGCGTCCCTGAGCGCACATACCCACCCCAGAGGATGCACCCCCTCACCCCACGACCTGAAGAGCCTAATCAACTTGCTTTTCGAGGGCGGACTAGGCTCAGCAATCGTATCTACGGAATGCGGGCTCCTGATAGTAAGGGATGGGCCCTTCACGGAGGATGATCTGCTGGCGCTGTCTAGGTTGCGTGATAGTCTAGGTGGCAGGGATATCGAACCTCTTAAGAAAGCCCTTCAGGAAGGACGCGTAGGTCCTAACTTGATGGTTGCGTTAATCTCGTAGCTTAGGAGGACTTGCTGAACAGAACCTTACGATCGTGTTAACTACTGCCTTGAACACATCATTTGTTGCACAATCCTTATACCTCCTTAGAACCGCCCTCAGCACCATCCTCAGGCGCTCGAGATCCCTACAACACACTCTACCGAAGGCTGACCTGTAGATAAACCATGAACACACCCTACATACATTACAGGGTGCCTCACTAAAGGAGGCACTCTCGTAGTCGATTACCTTCACCCGCCCATCCCTCATCACTAAGACGTGCTCCTTAAGCAACGAGAGTTCCTTATGATCGACACCCACGAGATCTAAGTACCTCACAGCCCCAAGCACCTTAATAACCAGCGGTAAAGCCCTGCCGCAACCCTCCATTACGGCTTTATCCATGACCTCACTAATTGGGACCCCATCCACGTACTCCATTACGATGAAGTCATCTTCACAACGATACACCCTAGGCGCCACCGGGTACGCGGCCTTCATAACCTCGCACTCAAGCCTAAATGAGTCCCTCTTAGAGTCGGTGCGCCTTACCTTAACGGCGACTGTTAGAAAGGGTTTGAGCACCGCCTTAATAACCACTGATGCATGCCCCTTCCCCAACACCCTCAAGTTCCCTATTCTCTCCTTTCCCTCGCTAAGCAGGGCCAGCACACCAGCATTAACTAGTTTCTCAGCCCTTGTTCGAACACATTCTTCGCTTGGGTGAGGGAAGCATAGCACGCGTCCCCACTTATCCTTATTAATACTATTTAGAGTAGTATTAGCCATGACACCACGTTACCCCTGACTGATATAACTGGTTAATACCTTAATTGCATTGCTTACCAAAAACCATCTCACTACGACATGTTTTAGCATGAATGCCCCTAGTATGTATTGATTAAAACAAGTAGAGCAAAGTATAAATTACTCGGCGTGATATATACTTGGTGCTTAATCGTGGCATCCTACCTCGAATGGATGTTGAAAGTTCTCAGAGAAGCAGTTGATCTAGGCGGCATGCCTGAAGAAGTATACACGATGCTGAGCAAGCCCGACAGAATCCTCACCGTGAAGATACCGGTGAGGATGGATAACGGTAAGCTCGTGGTCTTCGAGGGCTATAGGGTTCAGCACAACAACGCCCTAGGCCCTTACAAGGGCGGTATCAGGTTCCACCCTGAAGTCACCCTAGAGACCGACATCGCCCTCGCCACCGGTATGACCCTCAAGAACTCACTCGCTGGAATACCCTACGGTGGCGGTAAGGGTGCCGTCAGGTGCAACCCCAAGCAGATGAGTATGCGTGAATTAGAGCAACTAAGCAGGGGTTACGCTAGGGCTATCGCACCCATAATCGGTCCTGAGAAGGACATTCCTGCACCTGACGTGAACACCAACCCGCAGATCATGATCTGGATGGTTGACGAGTTCAGCAAACTTAAGGGCTACAACGTGCCCGGCGTATTCACGGCTAAGCCGCCGGAGCTCTGGGGTAACCCCGTCAGGATGTACTCCACGGGCTTCGGTGCCGTCGTCGTCGCGAAGGAGGCCGCCGAGAGGTGGATGGATGGGTTTGAGGGCAAGAGAATAGCGATTCATGGATTCGGCAACGCCGGTCAGTGGGCTGCGTACTGGGCCTCTAAGTGGGGAGCTAAGATCGTCGCCATAAGCGATACCTCAGGTGCCGTGTACGACCCGAACGGTATTGACGTAGAGCTAGCAATGAAGGTGAAGAACGAGACTAGGAAAGTCATTAACTACCCGAAGGGCGAGAAGATACCTGACTCCAACGCACCGCTATTCGTGGACTGTGACATCCTAATGCCCTCAGCAATCGAGAACGTGATCACGAAGGAGAACGTGAACAAGGTCAAGGCAAGGCTAATCGTCGAGCCAGCCAACGGACCCGTAACGCCCGAGGCCGAAAAGATACTGTACCAGAGGAAGGACTTCATAGCGGACGTACCCGACATTCTTGCAAACGCTGGCGGTGTAGTGATGTCCTACCTAGAGTGGGTCGAGAACCTGCAGTGGTACTTCTGGGACGAGGAGGAGACCAGGCAGAAGCTAGCGGCGATAATGAAGAGGAACTTCCACAAGACAGTGGATGGCTGGGAGAAGCTGAAGGACAAGCATCCCGACAAGCTGGTTACTATGAGAGACGCGGCCTTCGTAATCGCCGTAGACAGAGTTTACAGGGCAATGAAGCTCAGGGGCTGGATATAACATTATAACTAGGTAACGTATACCCTACTTTTTCCCTCGATCCCAAATTTCTTTCCGGGTGCTCCGTAGCTACTTTAGAGAATCTACCTGGAGGATTATACAGCATACTTAGCCAAAGGTCTGAAAGATAATTAATTTCGTACACACATAGTTTAGGGGTGAGATCATAGTGTACCGAAAATTCGCTAGGCTCTTAACAGATTACTGCACCAGCGTCAGGAAGGGAGACGAAGTATTCATAAACGCCAGCTTCGCGGCGTATCCCCTCATTAGGGAGCTGTGGCGAGCCATTGTTGAGAGAGGAGGCTACCCGTTCTTCAATCTGCGGGATGACGTGTTAATGGAGATATTTTACCGGTACGCAGACGAGGACTTGCTGAGGCATTACTCAAAGATTGAGGAAACAATTTACGAGCTGGGGAACGTGTTCATCTCGATAATATCATCAACGCACACAAAGCCCCTTGCGAGCGTGGATCCTATCAAGATAAAAATTAGGTCACAGGCCCGCAGGAAACTGACTGAGATATTCATGAGGAGGGACGCTGAAGGTAGCCTCAGGTGGGTTGCCACTGCCTACCCTACCAACGCGCTTGCGCAGGAAGCCGGCATGTCGCCATTGGAGTACGAGGAATTCGTGTTCAGGGCCCTCAAGCTGCATAAGGAGGACCCCATAGCAGAATGGGTTAAGCAGGCGGAATGGCAGGAAAAGATAGCGAACTTCCTCAATAAGGTTTCAGAATTACGCATAGTTGCGGAGGACACGGACCTAACGCTAAGGGTCGATGGCAGGACCTGGATAAACGATGACGGAAAGAACAACATGCCCGGAGGCGAAGTGTTCACGGGTCCCCACGAGGACTCCTCGGAAGGTTACATAACGTTCACATACCCTGCTGTCTGGCAGGGCGTCGAGGTTGAGGGCGTGAGGCTAGTCTTCAAGCGCGGAGCGGTGGTTGAGGCACACGCGATCAAGGGCGAGGAATTCCTCAAGCGGATGCTGGAAACCGATGAAGGTGCTAGAAGGCTAGGGGAGGCTGCCTTCGGGCTGAACTACGACATCAAGAAGTACACCAAGGAAATACTATTTGACGAGAAGATCGGCGGGACCATACACCTAGCGCTCGGAGCGTCATACCCGAAGACAGGAGGAAAGAACGTCTCAGCGATACACTGGGACATGGTTAAGGACATGAGGAAAGGGAAGGTGTACGCAGACGGTGACCTAATATACGAGGGAGGTAAGTTCCTAGAGGATGTGATCTCATGAAGGTAGGGATAGTTGACACGACCTTCGCACGCGTGGATATGGGCGCCGAAGCCGAGAGAGTGCTTAAGGAGGAACTGCCTAACGCCATAGTAGTCAGGTATACTGTGCCAGGAATAAAGGACATCCCAGTAGCGGCGAAGAAACTAATCGAGGAGGAGGGATGCGAGGGAGTAATAACGCTTGGCTGGGTAGGTAAAACACTAACTGATAAGTTCTCGTACATAGTCGCTAGCATGGCACTCCAGCTAGTTCAACTAACAACGAACAAGCACGTAATAGACGTGACCGTTCATGAGGACGAAAGTGAGGAGGAATCCGAACTCTTAAGGATAGCCCTAGATAGAGCAAGGAAGCACGCGAGGAACCTAGCGATACTCTTGCTGAAAGGAAGGGAAGGTCTTAGACCATACGCTGGCAAAGGTCTAAGGCAAGGATACCCAGACGCTGGCCCCATAAGGTAAACATTAGGCGTCTAACCGGAGACGGGCACGAATTACTTATGAGTGTTGAACAATAATAGTTAGTCTATTAATTAAGAAGGTATTATTTTAATAATGCCAGCAACATTATCTTTCATGTGTAAGATAATGCGCTACCCTTACACGACCTTAGTTCGTTACGACGCTGAAAAAGCGCATGTACTCATACCTAGGCCCCTTACCCTTAGTCACTTGAACGACATACATATTACTCTCTCACGGAGTGAAGGGGTGATGAAGTCATGAGTACTGCTGTTGACATGCTCACGCGGCTGTTCTCGCTGATAGATTTAATAGACTATGACTCCTTGATAATCATTCCTCAACAACACGTAGTTAATATAATGGAGAGAATACTACATAATGTACGAAGCGCTGTAATAATCTTAGGTGAGGAAGAACGCGGCACAGAACACGGCGCCGGGAATATCTACTTCTTCTCTACTAGGGGAATACCGAGGGATGCGTTCTGGATAGATTTAATCAAGGGCAACGTCCATCACGATACGTT
This sequence comes from uncultured Desulfurococcaceae archaeon, assembly GCA_964399035.1. GTDB lineage: Archaea > Thermoproteota > Thermoprotei_A > Sulfolobales > NBVN01 > WAOL01. Next base: position 72,831 of record CAYNPH010000034.1, on the reverse strand, counting down.
AGTAAAAATTAAGTCGTTAATCACTAGAGACCTTAAAGAAGTAAACATTGTTGCACGTGAATCATCTCAAGACACCTTACTGGCTTACGAAGCTTTAAGCGAGTTACGACGTATAAACAGCGAGGCTAAGGTTAAAGTATTACTTGATATAGAGAAGTTAGATTGTGCACTCAACGATGCCACGTTTATGGCGCTGGCACTTGACAAAGGTCTCATTGACGTCACCACGATAGCCAACTTAAGCAGGATAGCAACTAAGATACACGCACTCAACGATGCGGAGAGGGTGCAAGAGCTGAGGTGGTGCCTAGCAAACCTAATACGTGCTGCTGACAAAGCGTTAGAGAACGACGTACACATCACGACCACGATATGTTATTCTACTAGCGTACCAGATATATTTAAAGACTTACACGGCTTCATACGGTTTTCTAGATTCGCGTCATGGGGGATGGAATACCGATCCAGAGGAATGTATGGGACTATAGAGGGACCACCGCACATCGTAAATGAAAATCAACTAAAGGAATTAGCACGTAGAGAAGACTGGCTCTACAGTAACGTTGAACTCAGGAAGGGTCCTAAGTTGAGGGTGGCGGCACTTGACATAAACGCTCAGATACTGCGTGAGTTCCTGCGCCTAGCTCTTACTCAAATATCCAGTCAGGAAGGCGACACCATAACAGGTTATGTTGAGTTATACAAGGTTGCAGGTTATATCGAGTCCTTAATTAAGGGACTTCGGTGGTGAAAAACGTGGGAAGAAGAAGCTCTATCGCCTTCTCAATAACGTTAGCTTTCTGGGTGGTAATTTACGGGTATACGTTGAATATAATAAAGTATACTCTTGGTATGGCAGTATGTGGTGCATTCGTGTCCCTCATTATAGGGTACAGCATATTAGTTAAGAGCAACAGAACCGAGAGAATATTGTTTTCCATCACTTACGTCGCTTATATCGTCCTAACGCTTTTTTCATTATCCGAGAACATACGTCCTGCCGTACAGTGGGCATCAGAGTTCCTGGTATTTTCTGTCATCAGCGTAATATTCATTGCGTTTTACGATGCTTTGGTAGGAGTAGGTGATTTAGAACTCATACCACAGCTGATTGCACTATACGCTCTCGTCATAGCGTTAATGGGGACAAGCGGGTGGGTGCTAATCGCATTACTAGGTTTTGCTGTAGCCTTTACTTACAGTATGCGTGCCCTGATAGGCTACCTGATGTCACTAGTATTTACATTACTTCCCTTCGTCGGAATCCCCGCGGTTGTTTATAATGCTGCGAACCTACCGCACATAGTGTTACCTAATTTCAACGTGGGAAGCATAACCTACGTAACGGCACTTATAGTGATGTACATAGCATTAACTATTGCTGGCGGGGTCGGCGGGATACTATCGGTAGCTTTCTGGAAGTCCGTATCTAAACCAGAAAGGGTTTCTCACACACTTATGAATTCCGCCTTCCTAGTGCTACCTAGCATAGTGTTCGATGCCTTGGTAATAACGATAACATACTTAGTTACACCATGGATAGACAGGGTTCTTGCTATGAAAATCATTATTTTAACGTTCATTACAACCTTCACAACCGCATCCTTAGTGAACACAATGCTATTTCAAAAGAAAGCTAAGGATCTCATGAACACGTTTAATAGACGCAGTGAAGTTGCACTCCGTAAACTTGATGGCGTCAGGAATGCGTTAAATTCCCTCTCATCCATAGGAATAGTGAAAGAGAAAGTAAATGAATTAAGAACACAAATTAATGACATAACAGCAAGTATACAAAGACTAAGGGAATACACATCAAATAATCAGTCACCTAATGTGTTGCGTTCATCGCTTAATGAACTCCGTATTATTGAAAAGGACATTGCCGACCTTGAAAAGGAAACATTGAATACCTTCACGTCTCTCGTAACTACGATACAGAGCCTAAAGCCCATCGTAGACCCGTATGTCAGAATCCCTAGCGAATTATGGGACAAAGCCGTGACAGCAACTAAAGCTAAGGACGTGGATGACGTCTTCATGAAGTCCAGCGCGTTACGTAAAATTGCAGAGAAGTTATGCACCTACTTAGAAAAAGCAATAGAGCAAAGCATAACCGAATTAAAGAAAATCGTGGAAATTAAGAACCTCCCAAAGATGTCCCTTAGATGTAGTAGCTGGAGCGACCCCGTGTCTGCACTAAGGGAAATGATAAGAGAATATACATCAATTCTTGCCGCAAACAAACACGCAATTCAGGAAGCATATAATGGACTTCTAAGGCTTAGAGAAAAATTCTATGAGCTTGAAAACGAGGTGAGGAAAAATGACCTGCAAAACACGAGGTTCGGTACCGACATACTAAAGGTTTCAAGCATTCTCTCGAGCGTTCCGGACGTTATGCCGTCACTATACTCCGCAATACATATTATTAACAACGTTATAGGGAATATACAAAAGATAATTACAAGTATTCCTGAAGACCTCAGTATGGATATAGACACTTTATCTAAGGGTTTAAAAACAGATGCTACTATCGAAATAACGACACTTTTACACACGCTGAGTAACACCAATGAGAAGTTAGCTTACTTACGTGAGTCACTTAGAAATGTAATTAAGGACGGATCAAAGCAGAACTACGCCCAATTAGTGACTACGTATAATTCTGCACTACCAAAATTGTTAAGTAGGATTATCAAAGAATTAAGAGAGCTAACATCAATGCGCCAAAGAATTAAGCTAATACCACTAATAATGGAATATATGGATTACTTACTTATGAAAGGAAAAGGTACCCTAAGCTTAGATGAATTACCATTTAAAAAAGAGATAGCTATACACTTCATTCAGCTTTACGCCATAAGTAGAAAGAATGTTGACGTTAAGAATGGGAAAATTATAATTAAAAAGATATCGGAAGAAGAGGAACGGTAGAAATGTCCAAGACCAAATGCAAATACATGAATAGAGAAATGATTTGCTATGTGGAGGTAAATAATAAAGAGATCACGCTAAAAGACCTGAAAGGACGCGTGATAGCTCTATTAAGGCTTAGTGACATTGTTTCTATTGAGCAAAGAGGAAATGAATTCATAATAACTATGAGAAATAGTGACCGAATATCCATAATGATAACTAAGGAATTATTAAGAAAAATCATGTACGTAACCACGCTATTAGAATTGGGAGAGTACTCAGAGGAAGTTTTATCGGTCATAAGAAAGCACTTAATAACGTTATCAAGAGCGACATCATTGCTTGAGGAGATCCTAATAACGTTGCGTCGGGGTAGCATCCCTAACTGGGATGAAGTGGCTATAATAGCGACGGAACTCAGGAAGAGCGTATTAAGTAATCTAATAGAGGAACCTTCTAAAGTAAGGGCTAGTGAAGTAACTGATGTTCTTGAGGAACTTTCTAGGAACATTGAAAATAAATACATTAATGGCATTAGGATTTCTGCAAAGAAAATAATTGGAATAATTTCTAATGAATGCCGATCAAAATTATCAAGCATTCTGAACTCAGTTAATCTTGCTATTGCCGTTGATGTTGTACTATATACTCATGCGTATTATCTCGCTAAGAAAATTGGTGCACGCTTAGAGGCAGACACGTTGAAAGCTAAGACAATCAACGCGCTTTCTGAACTCCTTAATAATACTTTCTGGCTAAACGGTGACGAGCCTAAAAGAATCTTGAATTCCGTGCTTAGCTCTTTAGGCCAGGATAACCCATCCAAGATTGTTAATGTGTTCGTTGATGCGTTAATTAACGGTATATGCAGGTATTATTCTGTAGCGTGTTCAGATATAGCGACTGTACCCGATAAAATTTGAGTAAGACGGATCAGGTGTTGAGTTTGATTAATTTTATATAATAATTTTACTTATATCTTCCAGTACCTTATTTAGATCTTTCAACACAGTACTGCGGGATGGGTAATTAAATATCTTAGACCGTGGAGATTCATTATAGAATGGTCTATTGCATCCCGGGCAACCACGCACTAACACATAGTTTACAGCGTCCTCAGCTTTTCTCAGGTCTACGTACTCAGACCTTATGTAAGGTGTGCCCTCCTTAAACACCGTGAATGACCTCCAATCCTCGCCCTTCATAATGAGGTACGTTGCTAGCTGAGCGAATCTGTAGTATCTTATGCTTGGGGGGTTATGCGTGCCGTACATTGGAGTGCCCCTCACAGGCGTGAAGGCAAAGAGAGATACTTCCGATCCCAAGTCCCTTGCCTTTTCTACGGTCTCAAGTAATTCCTCCGGCGTCTCACCCAACCCGACTATGATGTGCGTGATTACGTGCCCCTTACCGAATACCGTGATGCCCTCTTTAATGAATTCCCAGTAGCGACTCCAGGGGTAAGGCTTACTAACGGCACGCGCTACTCTAGGGGAAGCAGCGTCTAGTCCCACGCCTAGATAGTCTGCGCCTAGATCCCGTAGCTCCTTAAGGTACCCTAAAGGGACGGGGGTTATCGATACTGATACATTAAGGCCGTATTCATGGAAAGTCTTAACAACTTCTTTGGTTTCACTCATGAAATTCTCCTTGATCACGGTCTGCACGCAGACCCGCTTTATCCCTGTCTTAGCTAGGGACGCAGCTAGTGTCTCTAAGTCCGTTTCAGGCCATGTGATGCGTGAGAGGAGCTCCTTGGACGAGCTGGCCACCCTAGATTGAGGGCAGAAAGCACACGTGCCGTTACATCCGCGGTCACTGCTCAGCATGACGTAACCTATGGTCGGTAGCGCGTCTACCTTAGCGTTTTCGAGTCCAGCAACCACCAGCGTTCCGAGAGACGCTCTAATCCTCACTCCCTAGCCCTAGGTAGTTATTATTAGTTGCGCAATTAACTTGTGTGGGTGGAGAGAATGCCCCGAGGCATTATGAGGCTAATAACGGATGAGGGAACCCCCTTCTTCAACATGGCTATGGATGAAGCAATGCTCCTGCTACGTGGCATCAATGCCGTGGAGGACACGCTAAGGCTATACGTCATGAAGCCCTCCGCAGTAACCATAGGTTACTTTCAGTCCCTAAGCCAGTCCGTTAACTTGGAGTACGTTGAGAAGCACGGCATACCTGTCGTGAGGCGCGTCAGTGGCGGTGGATCCGTGTATCATGACTCGTTAGGTGAGGTGACGTACGCTGTCGTCCTTAGCGCTAATTCGGTTCCGGAGGATTACTTGGAGTCCTTCAGGCTTATTTGTGAGGGTGTCGTGCGTGCGGCTAGGTATTTGGGTTGTGAAGCTAGTTTCGCCCCACTAAACGACGTTGTTGCACGTGGCCGTAAGCTTTCGGGGAGTGCGCAGGCCCGTAAGCTCGGGGCTCTTCTCCAGCATGGAACATTTATGTACGCCACAGACGCTGACACGTTAGCTAATTCCTTACGTGTCCCCGGGGTTAAGTACGGGGGTGCATCAGCGATAAGGAAACGAGTAATAACGGTTTCTGAATGTGTTGGCAGACGCGTCAGCAAGGAGGAGGCCATCGAAGCCCTAATCAAGGGTTTTGCGGAGGCACTTGACGTTGAGTTCGTGCGGGGTAGGTACTCTCCTGCCGAGTTAGAACTTGCGAAGAGTTTAGAATGGAAGTATAGGTCGCGGGAGTGGACAGCTCTTAGGCCGTGAGGTGAGTGCTGTGAGGGTTGTTGAGGCGTCAGCTAAGAGGAAAGGTGAGAAGGTTATAACGATAAGGTTAGTACTTGATGAGAAATGCATTATTAAGTCCGCTGAGGCGCTCGGCGACTTCTTTGCTGTGAATCCTGAGGCTTTAGAGGAAGCGCTACAGGGCTTAGCAGGCGCTAGGGCAGTGATTGTTGAGTGGAGGGAGTTCCTTAAGGATGTGGCGGAGACTTCGGGACTATATGGTGTTTCGAGAGAAACCTTAGTTAACCTAGCCGTAAAGCTTGCTGGGGAGGTAAGCAGGGTTTGCGGAGGAGGCGCTGCAGTAGAGTAGGTGTCCTGGCATTCGACATGGATGGCGTACTCATAGCGGAGAAGTCCTCCTGGAGCGTACTTCACGAGTACTTCGGTTCGAAAGCTGTAGTGGATGAAGCTGGTGACGCACGTCGGTTCGAGCGCGGGGAGATAACGTACTCGGAGTGGATGAGGCGCGACACGGAAGCCATGATTCGCGTTGCTAGGCGGTGCATCACTAGGGATGAAATCCTTGATGCTCTCCTAAGTAGGGTCACAATAAGGGACTCAGCAAGGAAGGTTGTGGAACTAGCTAGGAATTACGGGATCATGACGGCTGTGGTTAGTGGTGGGGTGCACGTGCTCGCGGAGTACGTTGCGAGGAAGTTAGGTATCGACATGGCGTTCGCGAATAGGTTGACGTTCGATAAGAATGGTTGCTTAATGCCGGGTGGGGAGGAGGTAGTTAACCCTCTTCGTAAGGGGGACGTGTTAAGGAGGATATCTAGGGTTACGGGTGTCCCGCTCAGTGAGTTCATGTATGTTGGGGACAGCGCATGGGACGTGAGCGCCTTCCGTTACGTTGGTTACCCAGTGTTCCTTAAGGGAGGTGATGACCCGCCAGATCTTGACGGGTTAATAGTGATTAATGATCTCTCGGAGCTGAGCACATTGCTCAAGGAGCTTTGTGAGGAGAGGTAGTTAGTAAACGAATAGGTGTTCGTACACAGGTTTTAGCGAGCAACAGGCTCTAATCACTTGCAAACCGTACTCTCTAACTAACGCTGGCTTAGGTACGGCTATTCGATCCACTAAACCCTCACGCAACCATGCCTTGTCTAGGGCTTTGAACCTCGGTGACCTCATACACCCTAGTGCGACTTCCCTGAAACTCGTGCGCGCTAGCCTCAATGCGTCCCTAACCCTTCCCTCGTCATTACTTGTTCCCCTAATCTCCACCAACGCCACAAACACGTAGGGGTCTAGCTCCGCTATCGCCTTAATCGTCCTTTGTTCTTCCTCAGGCGTTGCGTATGTTGAGTCCAGTATGAGGTGCGGGGCTATGAAGTCCTTACCGTAGGTGTCGCGGACATATGCAGCGAACTCGAGGTAGTCGTTAACGCTATGGTGCCCTAATCCCTTAACGTGTTTCAGGTAGCTATCGCTTGGAGGCACCTCGAAATCAATAACGTCTACGCCAGCAGACCAAACGCTATGAAGTAGGTCGCGGGGGGCTAGGCCTAGGTGTATGGAGAAAACTGCTTCGTGATCTCTTAAGAAGTTCTTGACGACCTTAAGGTGCTCGTTCCTTATCAGGAGGTACCCGTCCCTGCTGTACCCCCCGCTTAGGAGATATCCCCTAACGCCTTGCCTGTACAGCTCATTGAGCACCGACCTCAGCTTTCTCGGATCGCTAACATCTATCATTCCCCTTAGGTACACGGCGTTACATCCTTTGCATGAAAGGTGACATATAGTACCTGACACACTCAGAGGGACGTACTTACTGCCTGGGTAGTATGCTTTAGCAGTCACTGTGGCTAGCCTTGCACCACCTTATTTTCCTCAGCCCACTTGACCCCCGCCTTATATGCCGCCACTGAGGTCTCCCCTTTCTTTCCAGACAGGAGCGTTAGTATGGCATTAATTACTGCGTCATCGCTGAGAATTCCGAATACCCTGTTGAACACGCCGAGCATAACCATATTCGCTGCTCTCGGGTTGCCTACCTCGTAGGCTATCTTCCTAGCAGACACTATTACTGCTTTGGGGTCAACGCGGGTTAAAGCACTCACTAATTCATCCTTGCCCGGCATTCTTGCCGTACCTATGCTTGCTGTGATGGGTGGCTTCACGATGTCGGCTACTAGGATCCTGCCCCCTTCACCCATGTAGCGTAGGTTGCGGACGCTCTCGGTGAGTTCAAGTCCAATCATGACGTGCGCCATCCCCTCGGAAAACGTGGGGGACATGACGGCGTTCTGTGGAGCTATGCGCACGAAGCTAGTGACGGAACCGAACCTTTGGGACATCCCTAAGGTCTCACCGGTTCTTACGGAGAGACCTTCATTAACCGCGGCTATAGCTATTGTCCTAGATAGCGTTAACCCGCCTTGTCCTCCGACCGAAGCTATGAGGATATTGAATATTCCCTTAATCTCCCTGCTCATCCGTGCCTCACCTCCTTTATCGCGTCTCGCGGACAGAAGTAAGCGCAGAGCCCGCAACCCGTGCAGTCCTCCTCGATGATGGCTGCCTTACCGTTCTCGTCAACGTACATTGCAGGGCACCCAGTGCCTCTGATGCATGCCATGCACCCTACGCATGCCTCGGGATCAACCCTGTAGACCGCCTTAACACCCTCCGCCCTAACCTTCATTAAGGCGCATGGTGCGCGCGCTACTATGACGTTCACGCCTGGCTTCCTCAGGTACTGAGCCACTACGTTAGCCATGTCGTCAACGTCGAAGGGATCAATTACCGCTAAGTTATCCACGCCTAATGCCTTAACGACGTCCTCCAGTAAAACGGGCTTAGCCTTCCTGCCTGTCTCGGTCACACTCCATGACGGCGTTGATTGATGTCCCGTCATCGCCACCACGGTGTTATCGAGTATTATGACGAGCACGTTGATCCTCTTGTGCACGGCCTCCAGTAAGGCAGGTATTCCTGAGTGGAAGAATGTTGAATCACCTATCGTGGCGATTACTGGTTTGCCATTCCCCCCTAATTTCATGCCGGCCGCCATGCTTATGCTTGCACCCATGCTGTGCTCGGTCCATATGGCGTTCAACGGCGGCTCGACGCTTAAGGCGTAACATCCTATGTCTCCGAATATCGGTACCTCGTCCCTCCTAAAGCCCGCCTTACTTATGCCTTTAAGTATGGCGACGTAGGATGCACGGTGAGGGCACCCAGGACACAGTGGTGGAGGTCTTGGAGGCAGTGCTGGGGTTTCACGGCTAACCTGCAGGGCCTTAGGAAGCGGAATACCAATCACGCGTGATAACGCCTTAGCTACCATGAGTACGTTTAATTCTCCCTCCATAGGCAGTAGCGAATTGTGCTTACCGTGGATCTCCACGCTGATACCCTCATCGTAGAGCAGCGCCTTCACGGTTTCCTCCAGGTATGGATCAAGTTCCTCGACCACCACTGCCTTCCTGCATCCGCGTAAACCTTTCTTTAGGAATTCCCCAGGAGGCGGATAGAGCTGCCCCACCTTGAGGACACGCACACCTTCCTTCACGCCTAGGAGGCTTAGGGCTTCGGTAACATAGTTGTACGTGACCCCCTCCGTGACCACGCAGATGTCTCCATCACCGTGTACCTCGTTAATGCTTACCCCCAGCTCGTTAAGGACGTCTTCAACCTTCTCCAACTGCCTGTTTAGCCACTTATGGCGCTCCAAGTTCCATCTCATGCCAGCCCGCACGAATCGTGGTGGGTCTCTCTTGAACCCCTTGAACTTCCTAGGCGGTTCTGTAGTGCCTAGCACTACGTCACCTACTGTGTGGTTGACTCGCGTCGTTGTTCTGAGGATTACTGGTAGTTGGAGCTTCTCACTTAGCATTACTGCTACCTTAACGTAGTCTTTGGCTTCCTGCGGGTTTGAGGGTGTTATCGTCGGTAGTTTAGCGAGTTTTGAAAACCATCGGTCGTCCTGCTCTGTTTGCGTTGTTATGGGGCCGGGATCATCCGCGACAAGCATTACTAGGGCTCCATCAACACCGCAGTATGCCGCAGAGAGTATCGGGTCGGATGCTATGTTAACGCCTGGCGCTTTCATGGTGACTAAGGACCTTGCACCGCCTATCGAGGCACCTAGTGCTAGTTCGAACGCAACCTTCTCGTTGACCGCCCACTCAACATACATGTCTAGGTCCTTACCGAATCTCTGGAGCGTCATGATGACCTCGCTGGAGGGGGTGCCTGGGTACCCCGTAACTACGTAAATACCTGATTCAACCGCTCCGCGGGCTATGGCTTCGTTACCCATGAGCGCTAACCTAGTTCCCGCGGGAGCCTTCAAGGGGTTAATCCTTTCAGACAAGCCCACCACCCGAGCCACTAAAGGATATTCGCTAGCTACTATTATGGGTGACCCTTAATCTGAGGTGTTTACCCCTATCCACTAAAGCCGATATGGCCCTAGCAGCATTTCTAGCTGAAGTAACCGCTGGAAGCGAGCTCGAAACCTTCATGGTAACCTCACGGCTTCCCTCGCCGTCGAAGTACGCTATGACGGGAAGAGAAAACTCGTCAACATGCTCCCTCAACGCCTTAGCCATCTCCTCTGGCCCCTCAGCTGCTGTAGGTACGTACACAAACAGCGCGACGTCGAAGTACTTACTTAGGTCGCTTAGCGTTAATGCTTTAGCTACCTGCTCCGCACTTGCGTCGCCGCCGAAGTCAATCGGGTTTTTGCCTGTGAACGACTTCCCGGCCTGCCGGGTTAAGCCCTCAGCGAGCTTTTGAGGTATTGGCGGTAGGTCCAAGCCGTGCTCCTCAACATGGGATGCTGTCACCACGCCTAACCCGCCAGAGTTAGTCACTATTAGTACTCTTGACCCGTTGAGATGCCCTACGCGTCTTAGCACCTCCTCAACTTCGACTAAGTCTGATACATCATCGGCTAGGTACGCGCCTATCTTACGCACCGCTTCCTTGAATACCGCGTAATTACCTGCTAGTCCGCCAGTATGGGATCTCACAGCCTCGCTACTCCTTTCGCCCCTACCTCCCTTGAGGATGCATAGGGGTTTAACGGCCGCTAGCCTCGAGCCTTTCTCCAGGAATGCCTTGCCGTCACGTACCCACTCCACGTAAGCTATTAGTGAGTCGGTCGCGTCATCCTCAAGCGCGTACTCAAATACGTCACTTATTTCAACGTCGGCCATGTTTCCGAGGCTCATGAAGAAGGAAATGCCTGATGAGAGTTCCTTGAGGCGGGAAATAACCACCCCGCCCATGGCTCCACTCTGCATAGCTAAGCCCACGCGTCCAGGGGTAGGTGGGGCTTCAATGCTCGCGTGGAGCTTGACGGTCGAGATAGTGATGCCGGCTGAGTTGGGCCCGAGAACTCTCATTCGCTGTGTTGAGTTCATCGTCTCTCTTAACTTCCTTTCAGCCTCCTCGTTACCGGCTTCCTTAAACCCCGACGTTATTATTACTGTGAGACCCACGCCGATTTCCGAAGCTTCCGCCACTACCGCGGGAACCGCCTTTGTCGGGACGGCAACCACCGCGATATCGGGAACCTCAGGCAGATCCTTCAATGAGGGGTACGTCCTTAAGCCAAGTATATCCCTGTACTTGGGATTCACCGGGTATATCTTCCCCTTGAATCCATAGGAAAGTATGTTTTGGAGAACCGTGTTACCGACCTTACCGGGCTTGGGGGAAGCCCCGACAATCGCGACCGAGTTAATGTCCCTTAGAATTTCCGAGAGCTTGCGCTTCGTGACACCCACCCTAAATTTTTCATCTGTCGGGAAATTAAGTCGTTACCCTCCGTGTGGGAAGAAGTTTATAACTCAGATGTAATCCTAGAATGTGGGAAGGATGGAGTTACTGGTAGCGACTTGGGAGGACATTCACGTAGGTTCGTTAAAACTTGCTTCTATGTCCCTTCAAGACGGGTACATGCCCGATGTAATTGTTGGCGTGCTACGTGGCGGCTACATAGTTGCTAGGATAGTTGCCGACGCGTTGGGGATAAGCGACATAGGGGTTGTTGAAGTTAAGTTCTATAAGGGGATAGGGGAGCAGGCGGAGAGGCCCGTCATAACTCAGCCACTAACGACCGAGATTCGGGGGCGGAAGGTACTCATCGTGGATGACGTTGTTGACTCGGGAAGGACGCTTGAGGTGGTAAGTGAGCAGGTTCGCCTGAGGGGCGCGTCCGAGGTGAGGACAGCTGCTCTGTATTATAAGCCAAGGTCGATCATAAAGCCTGACTACCTTGTTGTTGAGACGGATAAGTGGATTCTCTTTCCGTGGGAGTTGGGTGAGTTCGTGAGGGAGTTAATGCCTGCCAAGGGTTTGGAGATGACTGAAGAGAATATCAGGGAGTTCTTGAGTAGCTTGGGTGTGGAGGCTAGTGATGAGGTGATAACTAGGCTCGCCGAGTCCATAAGGCTCTGTAACGTGCTAGGGAAATGAAATCGCTTTGCTTGGCCACTCAACAGGCACTCTTTAGGCACTCTTTCTTTTCAATCCTTAACTATCTCGCCAGGTTCAAGGACGGAGAGTTCGGGTACCTTAGACCCTATAGGTACGGTGCACCCTATCTTGTACCATTCCTTTCTACGCTTTACGACCTTTATTGCCTTGATACCGACTTCCTCGGGCTTCGTAATTAACTTCGTCAGCGTTCCGGGCCCGACGGTCGCGCCATCACCAACGACGCTGTATCCCAAGAACGTGTCCCGACCCACGGTCGCTCCCTCCCCGATTAACGACCAGACAACCTCGCTGTAACTGCTGACCACCGCCCCCGCCTCTACGTCCGTGTAGGGCCTGATGAACGTGTGTGCCCCTATGAGGGCGCCTCGACCTATGTATGCTGGCCCCCTTATGACGGCGTAGTGATCTATCATGACGTTATCCTCGATTATCACCGGCCCTTCAATTACCGCTGTTGACGCTATCTTGGCGGATGACGCTACCTTCATGGTCTTCCAACCCATCATTACGTAGTATATTGCCTCGAGGAGGTTAATCGGGTAACCCACGTCGACCCACCAGTCACTCCATAAGGCAGTCTTCACCTCCCTTCCCGACGCAACGTACTCATTTATTGCGGATTCAATGCTCTCGTCCCGCTCTATGAGATCCACTAATTCCTTGTTCAGGACAGCGATACCTCCGAAGGCGTATGCTCCCTCTACCCTCTCAAGTGGTGCTTCCTTAAAGCGCTTAATGAACCCTCGACTGTTAACGAAGACCGCGCCGTAGAACCTCACGTCTTCCTCAGGAACCACCATAAGTGTGGGGACCCCGTATTCGGTCGCGGCTACGTAGGTCATCTCGTACGCTTCAGCACTTACTAGTGTGTCACCATACACAAGTAGCGCCCCGTTACTTAACTCGTCCTTGGCTTCCAGCATGGCGCCGACTATCCCTCCCGAGCTCTGCTTTCGCACCTCAAACTCCAGGAGTCTCCCGAAACGCACTGTTATGTCTTCGAACTCTGCTGGCTTGTCCGTTACTAGCGTGACTTTCTTTGCACCGATGTTAACTAGGTTCCTAAGCACTCTCTCGATCACTGCCTCACCGCAGACCTTAAGCAGTACCTTGGGTTTACCGCCGGTTAGGGGCATTAGCCCCTTACCCGACCCACCAGCTAATACTACCGCTCTCAAAGTTAAGCACCCCTAAACAACCGTCACGGTCTTCGCTAAGTTCCTGGGCTTATCTGGGTCGTGACCCTTACGCACTGCTGTGTAATACGCTATTAACTGGTATGGTATGACGTATGCAACCACCGCGGCCACCTCGGGGAGGTCAGGCATCTTGAAGGCGACGTCAACGGCCCTCAGCACCTCCTTCAGCGACTCGGGGGCTACAGCTAGGGTCCATGCTAACCTAGCCTTCATTTCCTCTATGTTGCTCCTGATCATCTCTCCGTCGTCCCTGCCGACAGCGGTGAAGAGCACCGGGAAGTTCTCCTCGACAAGCGCTATCGGGCCGTGTTTAGATTCGCCGGCCGGGTAGGCCTCGGCGTGGACATAGGCTATTTCCTTGAGCTTTAGCGCCCCCTCCATAGCTATCGGGAGCGAGTACCCCCTGCCGAGGTAGAAGGCGTTTGTTCGCTCAGCCATTCTCCTCGCCACGGCCCTAGCTTTAGCTTCGTGCATCGCTATGATCGACGCCGCTATTTCAGGCACTCTCCTTAACGCTGCTACGTACTCGCTGGCTTCATGACCCCTTATTGCGCCAACGCGTTCAGCGACCTTGATTGCGAGGTAGGAGAGAACAGCTACCTGCGTGGTGAACGTCTTTGTTGCCGCCACCCCTATCTCAGGTCCTGCCCTGGTGTAGATAGCCATGTGGGACTCGCGAGGTATTGCTGAGTCAACGACATTGGATAACGCTATTGTTAGTGCACCCGCTGCTTTAGCCTCCCTCACCGCTAGTAGCGTGTCTATGGTCTCACCTGACTGACTCACAGCCACTACCACGTCACCCTCCCTCAGGGATCTGAGGTGCCACCTCGCTTCAGACGATATTATCGCTACGGATCTCTTCCTAGCTAAGTTACTCATGAGCAGGGAGCCTAAGTATGAGGCGTGGAAGGAGGTTCCTGCCCCGACGATTACCACGGATTCCGCCTTGCTTAGTGCCTTAACCACGTCCGCAACCTGATCCTCTATGCCAGCAAGGGTTGAGGCTAAGGCGTTCGGTTGCTCATGAATCTCCTTAAGCATGAAGTGAGGGTAGCCGCCCTTCATCGCCATCTCAGCGGTCCACTCAACAACCCTAACCCTACCCGTCAAGCTGACCGGTGCCCATGACACCCCATTACTCCCTGCCTTAGGGCGGTGCTCTATGACCACGTCATCAGCGGTTACGTAACCTACCTCCCCATCCCTCAGTACTATGACCTTGCGCGTGAACTCAAGGAACGCCGGTATGTCGCTGGCTAGGAAGTTTGCGCCGTTACCTAACCCTATCACTAAGGGTGACGTGCTCCTGGCGAAGTATATCCTGTCTGGGGTGCTGGTGTCTATCACTGCTAAGGCGTACGCTCCCTTAAGGTAGGAGATGGTCCTCTTGAAGGCTTCGTATGGGCTCGCACCTTGCCTCTTGAACTCCTCTATTAGGTGAGGTATTACTTCAGTGTCCGTGTCGGAGGTGAAATGATGTCCTAGCCTAGTTAATTCAGCCTTTATCTCCTCGTAATTCTCTATTATACCGTTATGAACCACCGCTACGGCACCGCTGCAGTCCACGTGGGGATGGGCGTTCACGTCACTTGGCTTTCCATGTGTTGCCCACCGCGTGTGACCTATACCGACTAGCCCGTCGAAGCTGTCGAACCCTAACTTAGCTGATACGTTGTCTATCATGCCCCTGGACTTACGCACGACGAGCCTGCCGTCACGAGTCAGTATCGCGAAGCCCACCGAGTCGTAGCCTCGGTACTCAAGCTTCTTCAGGGACTCCCTTATCACCCTCCCGAGGGGCTTCCGTAGCACGCCTTCCTTAGCGACAACCCCGACTATACCGCATGCCAAGTAATATCCCTCCCAAAACCTAGGTAAGTAATGTTGGTGAGAAACATTAACGTTTCTGAGACGTGGTTCTCCCCGGCATTACTTAACGGATAGACGCCCCATGTCAAAATGACCCAGCAGAGGTTCGCTCGTTCTGAAGAGGGCGTAGCCAGAGCGGACCACGGATGTCCTTATCAGCGCCACCCTATCAGGTGCGAGTTCCATTAACCTCAAGTATTCTCTCGGAACGTCCAGCATCTCAAGGAATTCCCGCTCACTTCTTAGTATCACTTTCGTGTTCGTTAGCTGGATCACTATCTTATGAACGTCTTTGGGGGAGTGTGTGGAGAATATGAGGCCGAGACCCCTTGACCTACCTAACCTCGCTATCCTTGCTATGAAGTCAGCCAGCATCTCCACCTCCTCCCTACTCGTTCCCTCTGAGGGGAAGAACCTGTGGGCCTCATCAAGTATCATGAGTGTCGGGGTAGTGGCACCGGCGGATTTCTTCCATGCGTAAACCTCCCTGAGTATTTCGTACGCTATCAGGTTGAGGACTAGGAAGTGCGCGCCCCTAAGTGCAGCGTAGTCTAGGTCTATTATTACTGGACCCCTATAGTTCTCCATGATTCGTCCGGCGGGCGGTATGCCTATCACGTTCCCCTCGATCCTCACGTCGACTTCGTCCGCACTGGCTATGAAGTTCAGTGTCCTCTCGATGTTCTCAAGGGTTCTACGGTGTAGCTTCATCACCTTCAGAATCTCATCGAACCTTTCCTGAAGTGATCTGTAGAGGTACGTGAAGTTAGTTATGCTGCCGACCTTATGCTCCAAGTACCCGATCACGTTCCTCAGGTACACCTTGGCCTGCCGTGAGAATAGAGGAAGTATTTCCAAGTGGTCGCGGAGCTGCGTGTACGTTAAGGACATGGGGACTACCTCAACGGTGAATTCATAGCCATTCAAGTTGCAGTGAACGAGGATGGACTTCACGGTCTCAAAGTCACGAGCAGGTGCCTCAACGCTAGTCATCGGGTCCTTACCGTAGAACGCCTTAGCTACTTTGCCTATGCGCTCCATGACGTACTTCAGCGCTAGCTGCTTGAGTTTCCTGTCCTCCCTGCGCACCGGTAGTAGGACGGTTATCCATGACGGGTAATTACTCCTGAATTCCTCAGCGTTCTTGTAGATCGCGGGGATAGCGTCCGAGGGTAGTGAGGGAGGGGGTAACACTATCTGCGCGTAGTCTCCGGCAGCGTCAACCACTAGTACCTTAGCTTCCTTCCAGTCTCTTCCAATAACGTACAGTAAGTTCTTTATTAGGGTGGTCTTACCGGAACCCGTAGTTCCTATCACGAGCATGTGTTTAAAGAATTCTTGCCTAGGTAACTTCATAGGCACTACTCCACCCGCCACTGGTGCAGAGCCTGTGTGGAGGTAGCCGAGCGTTACTCCTTCCTTAGGTATGCCTGCGACGGATAGTAGTATCTCCGGATCATCGGGCACAACGACCGGTGACTGCGGCTCTAAGGGCGTGGAGACTGGGGCACCATCCTCGTTCAGGAGCGGCGTGACCTCGATTAGGGCGTTAGTGAGTAATCCCTCTTCATCCTCCCCTAACCCTATGGGGGCTAGGGACTCCAGAGTTGAGGCGACGTCAGCTCGTGAAACCCCGATTATCCTGAGTCCAACGGCCTTTAGCGTCCTGAGGTCTACGGCAACTAAGTAGTTCCCGACCCCCAGCATTTCCCCATACTTGTAGTACGTTGCCGGGTCTATCTCGACGACCGTGGCTGTTAGATCCCCCGCTAACTTCGACGGGTTCTTTCGGCTAACCACGCCAACGATCCTGCCGATGCTCCTAGCTTTTCTTTTCGCCTCAGTTATTCTCGATGCTATCAACTCACGTATCGTGCTTAGTGAGTCATCACTCAACAGTCACACCCCCGTAAAGAAGTGGGACGCCCTTCAGCCTGAGCAACGCTTCAAGCACGGAGGCGTTCTTAGTCACGACCTCCTTGGAGAGTGCGTCAGCAACATGCAGTCTGTGCGGGACGTATGTCCCATAGGAGGACGCTGAGTACGATATAGCGGCCACTAATTCAAGGAACCTCTCCTCACCGAGCAGCTCCTGAACCGCTTTCAAAACCTCAATCCTGAATATCGTGTATAGCCTGACCGGCATTGCTACGGGCGTCAACACGTAAGCCATGACCCTAGGCGGGGTGTCGACGGAGCCGCTGACTTCCCAAGGACCTATCATGAGTGGTTTGTCTGGAACCCCGCTTAACCCTAGGGCATTCATAATCATTTTCACGTCTGTCAGGAGCTCGCTCAGCCCCAGCGCCCTGATTAAGTGCTTGGACCTCCATACGCGCTTAACCACGCATACTGGGACTATGCCTTCCTCAATAAGACTACTCATCATGGTGACTCTATCCTCGTTCAGCCCGCCTAACTCCGCATTCCACACGCTACCCTCCACAGGGTGCGTGTATGGGTAGGTTACGGGCCCGTCTATGAGCAGTACCGTGCCGCCCCTTAACCTCTCCTTGGCTACGCTCAGTAAGTACGTCTCCATATGTATTCGAAGATCGTGAGACAAGGCGCCCTCAGGTAGGTCCGGGTCATTAACGTACTTGAGGCCGACCTTCACGTAGCGGTTGGAAACTAGGCTCAGATCCTCCTCAATCGGTGCACCGAGGAAGGGAGGGCCACTGACACTAGCAACAATACCTGTTCCCGGGTAGAGGTAAGCACTCCTCGCATCACACAGCGCCCCAGCGACGACGCTTACCTCGCCAGCTGGCACATGAAGAGTTGCGGCAGCGGCGTCAAGGGCGGCGAAGACGTAACGCCTGCTCGGCTTCTTAAGGCTCTCACGCCTTAACTCCTCCGGTATCACGTAGCGTGTTTCATCCTCCAGGAGCTTGTACCTAGGTTTAAGCCTCGCTGGCCTAGCTAGCTCCGCGACCAGCCTGCTTATTGAATCCCTCATCACCCTCACTACTCCCTAATATGTTTACGAAGCTTAATTAGGTGATTAACGGGGTCTTCACACCCTTCATAACGTTAATGACTTCCAAGCCTCAATAACTACGTCACTGAATACCGCGGATTAATTAAGTAATTCTTAATAGCGCTACAGAGTGACTTAACACTAAGTGATGAGGCCATGTCAAAAGAAGATCACTTCAAGATACTCTTAGTGAATGACGACGGATTCGTCACGAGGGCGCTTCCCCTCACCTACGAGATACTTAAGGAGTTTGGTGAGGTACTGGCTGTCGTGCCTGAGACGCCGAAGTCCGGCGGAGGACACTCATTAACGCTTCATAAGCCACTCTTCCTGCGGGAACTCGGCATATACGGGTTAAGGGTATTCGCTATCAATGGCACGCCTGTTGACGCTTTCCACGCCGCTAAGGACATACTTGGGTTTAACCCTGACCTCGTCGTTTCAGGGATAAACATAGGTGAGAATACGTCGTCGCAGAACATACTTTACTCCGGCACTGTGGAGGCCGCGATCGAGGCCGGGCTCTTTGGCTACCCCTCAATAGCTCTTTCGGCTGACGTCTTGACTGACGATGAGTTCGAGAACCCTAAGTACTCATTCATGGTTAGGAAGGTTGTGGAGGCCCTGATAGAGTACGTTAAGGATAACGGCTGGTTCGACGGCGTGGACACGCTCTCGGTGAACCTACCCCGTACACCGACACCTAAGGGGGTGGTCATGCCGAAGACGCAGAGGATAAGGTTCATTCAGAGGTTTGAGAGGAGAATAGATCCTAGGGGTAGGGAATACTACTGGCTTGTTGGGGAGCGCGTGGTTGAGGATGGTACTGACTCGTACTACTTAAGTAACGGGTACGTGACTATAACTCCCTTAGTCGCTGACTTGACTCACCCAGCAATCAGCGGTTGCAAAGCATTAACAGAGAAGATTAATGACTTGCTAAGACATATAGAGAAGGCGTTAGAGAACATTAGAGCAGTTAAGGGTGCTTGAGGTGCCCCGACAGAAGCTCAAGGGCTTCACAAGTTTTGAGTCCGTGGAGAACGCATTACACAAGTTCTTAAGAGCCGTGACTATCGAGCCAAGCGTCGAGACTCTAGATATTGTCGAGGCTGTGGGTAGGGTCGCTTCTCACCAAGTTAAGGCACTACGCGATTACCCACCTTTTGATAGGGCAGCAATGGACGGCTTCGCTGTCAGGTCAGAGGACGTTATCAGCGCTAGCGAAAGGGAGCCCGTTGAGTTGAGGGTTGTTGGGAAGGTAGAGGCTGGAAGCAAAAAACACGTTAGGGTAGGAGAAGGGGAGGCAGCTATGATATTCACCGGTGGCAGGATACCGGAAGGAGCTGATGCTGTCGTGCCCTTCGAGTACAGCAAGTTACTTGGGGATCACGTCCTAGTATTTAAGCCAGTTCCTAAGTACGGTAACGTCAGTCGTGCTGGGGAAGACTTCCGTGCGGGCGACGTTATCTTAGAGCGAGGTACCGTAATACGTCCTTGGCACATTACAGCGCTCGCCGAGTCAGGCATTACGGAGGTGAAGGTTTTCAAACCCTTACGAATAGCCATCGTAAACACTGGTGACGAGCTCAAGGACTACAGACAGGCACGAGGTAAGGATGAGGTAGTGAATTCCTCAGGCCCGTTAATAGAGAGTTACGTTAAGGAAATAGGGTGTGAGGTTAGCTGGTCACGCATAGTTAAAGACGACGTTAACGAGGTCAGGGCAGCTATTGAGGAAGGGTTAAGGGATGCTGACATCGTGATCACGACGGGGGGCTCATCCATTGGCGGGAAGGACCTGGTGCCTGAGGCGGTGGAGGGCATATCCGGCTCGAAGCTTGTCTTCCACGGCGTTAACCTGCGTCCGGGGCGGACTGCTGGCGCGTACGTAGTTAGCGGCAAGCCCATCCTAATGCTCTCGGGGCTTCCAGTGGCGTGCTTCATAGGGTTAGAGGTTTTCCTTAAGCCCCTTGTCCGTAAGCTCTACGGCATTAAGGAGATGCCTGAACCTACTGTCCGGGCACGGCTCACTAGGAAGGTAGTTAACGTCGTTGGCTTCCGCTCCTGCTACCGCGTCGTCCTTTACCGAGAGGGCAACGTTATCTACGCCGAGCCGCTGAGGCTAACAGGCTCTGGCATCATATCCACCCTGATTAAGGGAAACGGCATACTGGAGATCGAGGAGAATGTGGAGGGGTATGAAGAGGGTAGTGAAGTTACTGTTAGGGTGATAGCCCCCATATACGAGGGCAAGCCGCGCTTCATTAATTGGTGATTCTACTACACAAGGATTACTGGAGGTTCTCGAGGAGTTTCCTAAGCGTTGCCTTCAAGTGTTTCGGGACTGTTGAGACAGGGTCCTCTTTCGAGTCTATTAGAAGCACGTTCACTCCTTCATTCTTCCCTGCCTCTAGATCCCACATGGTGTCGCCGAGGAAGTATGTTTGGCTCGGTTCGACACCCAATGCACTCAACACTGTTCTAAGCTGTACTCTTCTGTCGTAACTATCCTCGCGGGTTACAAGGACATCCACTAAGTCGCTAATACCTAACGACCCCAGAACCTTAGCGGCTGTTTCACGACCCCTTAACGTAACCACCGCTATCCTAATTCCTCGATCCTTGAATTGTAAGAGAAGACCTCGGAGTTCAGGATCGCGCCTCACCCTCTCCGCACTCCGCCGCTCTATGCCGACTATCTCGTCCTCAACGCTCTTAGCTAACTTAGGGTTATGCATCGCTACCCTAGCCAAGATCTCGGCAACAGGTTTATGGGGAACGTTGATCCCTAGCTCGGAGAGCCTTCTCCTGACATACGTCCAGTCAATATCTGGCTTCACTAAAGTGCCATCGATATCCAGTATTAGTGCACGCATGATGCATCCTCTCTGGGTAACCCACTCGGCATTTACTTCGCTCATAGCTAAAGAGTTTAACCTATGGGTGTGGTGGGGTGAGTTAAGTATTAATTACCCCTGCCTTTACCTTTGTAGTGAAGTTTTAGGTGCATCACAATGTCTCAGAACACAGGAATGCCCTACAGTACCGAGCCTCCTCCACCGCCACCGCATGGAGAAGCAGAAGTGTTCAAGTGCCCTAACTGCGGAGCACCTATTGAGGTCACGCCTGACTCGCTAGTCGTTAAGTGCAGGTACTGTGGATATATCGAGTATCGTGACCCGGGTTACGACGTGTTTGTCTTCCCTTCCCTAAGTAGGGAGGAGATAACACGTAGGTTCTGGGATAGGATGAGAACTGATAGTGACATGGGTAAGTACGTCAATAAAATAAGCATAGACTCCATAACGAGCATATTCGTACCCTTCTACGTCGTCAACTACGACGCGAACTACTTCTTTGTGGGTGAGAGGAGGGAGACCAGGACAAGGACAGTGAATGTTGGCGGAAGGGTCACAACACAGACGGAAGTTAGAGTGGTTAAGGTAAGGGACTCCGGAAGTGTGAGCGGCGTTGACGCGATCTTAGGTAGGAGACATATCGAGGAATTAGGCGTTAAAGAACTCTCGACGCAGGTCAAGCAACTTGATGTGTCAACCGCTATACACGCGTCTAAGTACAAGTGGGGGAAAGACGTGCATGCGGTGATGGGGTTCGACATAGAGCCTAAGGAAGTGAATGCGATAGCTAGGGACGTCATAGCAGAGAAGCTTAAGTCTTGGGTCAAGCGCAGGTATAGGCTTGATAGGCTTAACGTTTACCTATGTAGGGTAAACGTCAAGAACTTTAAGGCCGTCCTAATCCCAATATACATTATCACGTATAAGTTTAGGAACGCCATTTACTCCATAGCGTTCTCGGGCGTCGATGGTAGACAGCTAGTAGCTATAGAGCCCGTGCTAACCAAGCACTTAGTAATGTATCTAGGCGGGGCTGCAGCAGCGACTTTTATAGCGAGTTTTACTTTACCCTTCGCAACGCACTGGATGCAGTCAGCGTTCCTAAGCATAGCCCTCTTGATAGGTGCTGGATACCTAGTGAGTAAGGCCCTAGGGGGTGTAAGGTTTGAGCGGTGAGGCCACGCTTAAGTGCCCTTACTGCGGGTCTGAATTTCGAGCCCCACACGCCGTGAGCGTGGCGACGTGTCCTTACTGTGGCTACACGTTTAAGGTCAGTACCGGTGAGGCGATCACCGAACATTACTACTTCAAAGTCGTGTTCAGCTCAAGCACCGCCTTCGATAGGTTACTGAAGTTCATTCTCAGGAACTACGGAGCACCTTCCGACTTTCACGCCGTGACAGAGTTGCGTAAGGCGTCACTACATTACATCCCAATACACGCCGTTCACGCCGAAGCTACAGGCGAGTGCGTGTACACCGAGGGTGTGTGGTTCTGGAGTAAGTCCTACGAGGGTGATTTCTATGAGGTGGGCGACTACTTCATCCTCGCTAATAGGGAGCCTTGGTTCTCACACATAATCGAAAACTACAGGTTCAGCTTGAGGGGGAGGGAATACTTCAAGCCTAAAATGCTTAGGATGGGTAGGTACTACAACATAACAGTATCGAAGGAAGACGCCATCAAGACCGCATCAAACGCCGTGATGCGGGACTTAAAGCAGGACCTCAATACAGGGTGCAGCGGCAACAAGATAGTCAAGGACGTTAAAACAGAGTACTTAGGCGTGACCCACTACCCGATCTGGGAATTCACTTACAGGTACGGTAACGTAGAGATGAAGGCCTTAGTGGACGCTAGCTCGGGCAGGGTCATCTACGCGGAGTACCCGCAAACACTGAAGGCGAGAGAAGAGGCAGGGTTAATCGCTGGCGCCCTCATAAGCATAGGCGCCGTGGGTGGCGGGATAGGCGGCTTAGTTGCCACGGGCGGGCTTATGGCGGCAGTGATGGCTGGTGCCGGAGCTATTGTTGGCCTCATAGCGGCTCTACCAGCGATCAAGAGGGCTTTCGAGAGGGTTGTGAAGACCTCCGAGAAGGTTGAGGATTGGAACCTGCTACTCAAGGCAGGCAAACTACTTGAAGAGGAGAGTATCTTCAACATAAGCCTGGGTTAACGGTTGGTAAGTGCTAACGCATTTTTACGTCACTCCCCCTAAATGAAAGGGGATACTCATGAGTTTACCTACGAAGGAGGTATTCAGCAAGTTCTTTTCCCCAAAATCCATAGCCGTCATAGGCGCATCGATAAAGAAAGGAACCGTCGGACGGGCGATCATGGAGAACCTCAAGGAAAGGTTCAAGGGCCGCATATACCCTGTGAATGTGAAGTACGATGAGGTTCTAGGGTTTAAATGCTACAAATCCGTCCTGGAGATACCTGAAACACCTGACTTGGTGGTCGTGGCGGTACCTGCCCGCGTCGTTCCCTCAGTCCTTGACGAGTGCGGCAAGAAGGGCGTTAGGGCAGCTATAGTGATCAGCGCGGGCTTCAAGGAAGCTGGGGAGGAGGGAGCTAGGAGGGAGAAGGAGCTAGTTAGGGTCGCTAGGAAGTGGGGTATGAGGGTAATAGGGCCCAACTGCCTCGGCGTTTACGACGCCCACTCGGGCCTTGATACGATCTTCAATCCTAACGACAGGCAAGCGAAGCCGGGGCCGGGTAGCGTGGCCCTAATCTCACAGTCTGGGGCTCTCGGGGCGGCAATCCTCGACTGGCTTGCGGAGGCAGGCGTCGGGATGAGTAAGTTCGTGAGTTACGGGAACGCCGCAGATGTGCAGGAATGGGAACTCATAGAGTACCTAGCAGAGGACCCTGCAACGAAGGTAATCATGGCCTACATAGAGGGGGTGTCGGACGGCAGGAAATTCCTTAACGCATTAAGGAAGGCCACAGAGGGAGGGAAGCCCGTCATAGTGCTTAAGGCTGGCAAATCCGAGAAAGGTATGAGGGCCGTCGCGTCACACACAGGTTCGCTGGCAGGTCAATACGCCGTATATGAAGCCGCGATAAAACAGTTTGGCGGGTTGCTGGTTAATGAGTTAAACGAGTTAGTAGTGGCTGCTAAGACACTCTCATGGCTACCAGCCCCCTCCGGTGACAGGATAGCTATAGTGACTAACGGCGGCGGTGCGGGGGTCCTAGCCACGGACGCTGTGGAGCTACTCGGTTTGCAGATGGCCGAACTATCGGAGCAAACTAAGGCCAGGCTGAGGGAGGGCCTGCCGCCAGCAGCCGCCGTGAATAACCCTGTAGATGTACTAGGCGACGCACCGCCAGAGAGATACAAGGTAGCGTTGGAGGCCGTGTTGAAGGATGAGAACGTGGATGCCGTGCTCCTCATAAGCATAATGCAGTCACCAGCGTACGACCCGCAAGGGGTTCTGGAGGCCGCTAAAGAGCTAGTTAGTAAGTACGGTAAACCCGTAGTAATGGCGGCGCCTGGAGGCAAGTACACATTAGATAAGCTACGGATGTTCGAGCATGAGGCAATGATACCATCATTCCGAACGCCGGAGGAAGCCGCTAGGGCACTCTCCTACATGGTTGCCTGGGCCCGCATACGTCAGAGGATGGAGAAAGAATGATTGTTCACTCAGACCTCCATATCCACACGCAAGCCAGCGACGGAAGAGCGCACCCACGAGAGGTTGTCTTACGTGCTAGGGCCGTCGGATTGGACGTCATAGCGATTACTGACCACAACACGTTCGCCGGATCTGTGATCGCTAGGAGGTACGTGAGTGGTGGGGTGCCCCTAGTAATTGCCGGTGCTGAAGTTAGGACCGAGTGGGGAGACGTGCTGGTGCTCTGCAAGGACCCCATACCGGTGATTAAGGATCCCAAGGCACTCCGCGAACTTGCCAGCGACAATGGTTGTGTCCTTATACCCGCCCACCCTTTCGACGTCATGAGGTTAGGTATAGGGTGGCGGATAAGGGAAGATCTGTGGGACTGTATAGAGTGCTTCAACATGGGCAGCGACCCGATCACTAACACCATGGCTTGGATGCATAGTCGCGCATCTAGGAAGCCATGCATAGCGTGTTCAGATGCCCACGTGCTTGAAATGGTGGGCGTGTCTAGAACCCTCATTGAGGTTCCGAACCTTACCTTGGATGATGTCCTGGAGTCCCTTCGGAAAGGCCTGGTTAATCCCCGCCCAAGGTACTCGGTAATGGGACTAGCTAAGAAAGTTGCTTGGGGTATTCAGCGGAAGCTGCATGGGCATACCCGTTACCCTGCACTCAGCGAGGATCTTTATTTAAAAGCAGTGTAATGACGGAAACCGTGAAAGTAGCGCATTACCCGCGGTGATGTTGGGGCCATGGGAAAGGAGCAGGGCAGGAAGGAAACCGTAGTCACACCAAGCGAGTTAAGGAAGCTAGGTTACTGCCCCACACTCTACTTCTTCGATGTCCACACCCCCGTCCCCCAACCCCTAGCGTTACGTCTTAGAGCTTGGTTAGGACGTTTAGCTCACGCAATACATCACATACTGCGTCCTGGGTGGGTTAAGGAGGAACTGCTTAGGGCTAGGGTTGATGAGCTAGGCGTGGTGCTTGTGGGTAAGCCTGACAGCTACAGAATTAACGGAGCTAGCGGCACGTTAATTGTTGAGGAGTTTAAGAGCAGGAGAGCCCCCAAGTTCGAATCTCCCTGTGTGGTTAACGGTGTGTGGCTGGGGGACGCATTACAGGTTATGGCATACGCCTACATACTGAGTAAGGTTCATGGCGTCAAGATAGAGCGGATCGAGTTGAGGCTCCGATATGTGAATAAGACAGTTAGCCTTAGATACGATAACGACCTGCTAGTGAAGTACCTTAAGCTATTGAAGGACGTGAGAGATGGAATATTCCCTGAGCCCGGGTGGGTGAGTAGGAGGAAGTGCAGGCTATGCCCTTACAAGGAGGTCTGCCCCTACTCACCATTTAACGTGTCGGAGGATCTTGGGAGCGAGCGGGGCGTTAACCCCTCCGAATCGTGAAATCAGTTCCTGAGCCCTCTTACGTGTTATGATGATTACCCCTAAGTCCCTCAGCTTGGCTACTGACGCAGCTAGTCTTTCCTGTGCCTCCCATTGACCGTACATAGCGCCCTTCCCCAACAACTTGAAGAGTTCCTTCCTTAACCACGCATTAACTTTCCCCGGCTTTTCAAAGGAGTAGGGCGTTCCCGGGAGAGGAAGGAATACATGTGCGTGAACTCTGGCACCCAACCCAATTAACGTCCTCATGTGCTTCAGGGTCCTCATCACATCTTCCTCAGTTTCTCCCGGGAGACCGAAGATATAGTCCACGTCAACGTCGAAGCCTGCGCTCCTTAAGTGAGTTACCGCGTTAGTGACGTCTTCAGCCGTGTGCCCTCGATGTAGTTCCTTAAGCATCCTGTCTGACCCTGATTGAGCCCCAACTATCACCCTCCTATTATCAACACTCTTCCTGAGAAGCAGGGCTGCCTCCCTATCCACGAACTCTGGCCTTACCTCTGAAGGGAATGCACCGAAAAACACCCTAGCTCCCCTCTCCCTGAGTTTCTGGAGTCTCCCTAAGAGCTCAGCCACCTTACTTAAGTCACGTTTCCCGTCTTGCGTCCCGTAGCCTAAGGCGTTAGGCGTTATGAACCTCAGGTCCCGGATGCCATTACTCACCATTAGCTCAGCGTGATGTACTATGTTACCTACGCTTCTGTGCCTGTACCTTGCACCGAAAGCATAGCTAACTTGGCAATACTTACAGGCGTGAGGACACCCTCGAGTCACTTCTATGGGGTTAAACAACCTATGCTTTAGGGCGAACGCGGGGAATTTGTCCAAGTTACGTACTCTACCCTTGCCGGTTATTATGAATTCCTCCCCATCGATGTAGGCGAGTCCTGGCTTCACGGACTTGGGGTCGCCTCCCTCGATAATTTCTCTTAGGAATTGAGTGAAGGATTCCTCTGAATCCCCCATGAAGACATATTCGAAACCGAGTGAAAGTAACGCCCCGTAAGGATCCCCGGTGGCGTGGGGACCACCAGCAACGGGTACTGCACCAGTCTTCCGAGCCACAGTCACTGCCTTAACGACGTCGTTAATTATCTCGGGTAGTTCAGGCGTAATTAATGTTTGACCATATATTACCCGCCTCTTACCGTACTCCTCAACGAGGTTCACCAGCAGATTAGGAATAGCCTTCAGAGGGGCTACGAAAACGTCTACAGAGTCCCTTAACTCCTGCTCGATAGCCCCCACCAACACATTTACGCTGTACTTCACCCTCCGTCCGTAACCAAACGCTAATGCTATCGAACTCATTAACCGTTCACCACATTATGTCGCTAAAGCCCGCCAGACATCATCGCGTGGGCTCAGCTACGACCGCACCGCTCATCCACGCTATTTGACTGATCAAGGGTGATAAATTTAACCTGATATCCCTTAAGCATGTAATGATTCTTACGGCATTATTTATTTAAAAATATTAAGCGCTGAAGGAGTTGATATTAAAGAGGTTGAACCTCCTTGCCGATGATTAGAGCTTTAACCTTCAATGTTAAGGATCTAAGCAATATTGAAGGAACCCTCTCCATCGCAAATAATATTCGGGACCTGATCGAGAGTGAAGGCATTAGGGTATGGGATGTTAGATTGACATTGAGCACAGGTGCGGGTAATGCTGTTCTCGATAAATTATGCCGTGAGGACATTATTTTCTCAGCTTATCGGTCTCGAATGTACCGAGTTAACGTTAATGAATTGAAGAACGCACTCAAATGCAGTAACTCGTACGCCTCGGTGATAATTACTAGAAGGAAGGACGTACGAAAGGCTGTAAACATGCTGAGGGAGGTCGCCCATGACTTAGGTGTCGAGGTGACAACTAGGCTCGCATTCTCCATAGGCGCACCTATTGAAACGCCTTACTACCCGCTCTCCACCCCTTTGAGAAGCGGTGTCGCCGTTGCCTTAAGATACGTAGACCTGCTTACTTCAAGCCCCATGGGCAGGTGGGTCGATACTATATCGGAGTTCTTGAGGCGTGTGGAGGGCATTGTGAAGAGCGCCGCTAGCAAGTATGGCGTGAATTACTTAGGCATCGATGCCTCACTCTCCCCGTGGATGGAGGAGTCCGTGGTGCCCATAATAGAGCGGGTCCTAAGACTCCCATTCCCCTCCGTTGGCAGTGCGTGGGCAATACGGCATATTAACGAGGTAATAATGACTGCTGTGAAGAAAGCTGGTGTGAAGAGCGTTGGTTTCAACGAACTCATGCTTCCTGTGGGGGAGGATCGTGAGTTACTTAAGCTAGCTAATGAGGGTAATTTACGCCTGCGGGATCTCACATACTTAGCTGCTTACTGTGTAGCGGGGATAGATATGGTTGCTCTCCCAGATGACCCGGATGTGCTGGCTTCCGTGATTTTAGATGCACTAGCAGCCCACAGAGTCAAGGGTAGGGTTGTGGGTGTGCGTGTCCTACCCGATGTGAATGGCGTGGGCTTTATTAAAACCAGGATGTTCGGGGATATCCCCGTAATAAGGTAGGTAAGCTTAAGTCATGACACTCAAGTTTAACATCTAAGGAAAAACTACCTTAAGGTACCTACGTCATTACCTGGATCATTGTGCTCACACCAGTTTGCGTGGCACCCCCACTTGACGGCGGTACGTACCCATATACGTATTGTTGCTCCTCTGGCTCTTTGGCCGTTAGGAACCCTATGCCAGCAAGTATGTTCGCTACGAACAGCAGTATGCCAGCAAGTATAACACCCACTAGCAAACCACCGACAAATGTCCCACCAACCCCGCCTGCGGCGTGCGGCGTTGCTCGCGTTATGACGAAGGCTATGAACAGTATTGCCACCACTATCCCGATGATGTAGAGGATGACTGACGCTTTTATAAGGCCTGATCTATAGAAGGAACCTGCTTGATATAGCGACACAAGCATTAGTATGAAGTAAACCACGTACAGGATCGATGCTATTGCCATAACCGCTATTCCAGCCAACCCTACCGGCATCTTCTTAAGTAGGTTCTCCGTAAAGTTCCCTGGAAACGCTTGTGGCTGTTGACCCTGCCCAACCGTGATCTCCTGCTGTAAGGAACTTATTAGAGGTAGTACCGCACCTATCAACGCAACCATGCCGACTATTATTAATATCACTGATATCAAACCAAGCACGCCAGTAGCTGTCCACAGACCTCTCTTTCTCTTCCGTCCCTCGATTATCCATGCTATGGGGAGCAGGATCACGCCTGCAATGTTAATGTAGGGTATTGCCAAGAGTATGTAGGATATTCCCAGCAGTGTTTTGCTCACTCTTCATCACCTCTTCTCTTTGTTCTCCCTTAGATACTTGTTTACATTCAAGTACTTTATATCTGTTCTCAATAAATGAACTGCGGTTAACCGGGTATTACCCGAAGGTAGCCTCAATCAATTACCTTTAGGCCTAACCTTAATTTATTCTGAGTCAGAATATGGCTGAAGCGGGGTCATGGGTAATTGGGTAATGAGGAAGCCTTCGTCAACGTAGAGTCCCTGATACAGGAAGGTCTCCCATCGGGCGTTGTGGACTTACTCAAGGAAAGAGGGATACGTAGGCTCACACCCCCTCAGTCAAGCGCGGTTAAGGCAGGGCTTCTTAAGGGAAAGAACTTGCTTGTCACCGCGCCCACAGCGAGTGGGAAGACGCTGATAGGCGAGCTCGCCTTGTTAAGAGCCTTCCTAGACGGGCGTATGGGTATTTACGTCACGCCTCTGAAGACCTTAGCTAGTGAGAAGTACGAGGAATTCAGGTTCTGGGAAAGGATAGGACTTAAGGTAGGTATAACCACAGGCGACTATGACGAGCCAGGTGAATGGCTGGGTAAGTATGACGTGGTCATTGCTACATACGAGAGGCTAGACTCGATACTTCGGCTGAAGCCTTCATGGTTAGCACGCGTCGGTGTCGTGGTAGTTGATGAAATGCACATGATAGGTGACAGGGATCGAGGACCTATAGTAGAGTTAATCGTCGTTAAGGCTTCCCGCACAGGTGCGCAGGTAGTTGGGCTATCCGCAACCATAGGTAACCCTGAAGAGATAGCGGAGTGGCTTGATGCTGAACTAGTGATTAGTGACTGGAGACCTGTAAGGCTCATTGAGGGTTTCTACAACAAGCGTCGCCGCGAGATAGTTTTCGAGGATGGACGTGTGGAGAAAGTTAAGGATGGGAACATAATTAAGCATACCGCCCTCCAAGCCCTGAAGGAATCCTACCAGGCAATAATATTCCTGCAGGCTAGGAATAGGGCTGAATCAGCTGCGCGTACCCTGAGTAAATTACTTCCTAGCGTACCAAGCGCCCCCCAACTCATTAATAAGTTGAAGGAGGGCTCGCCGAGAACGGAGGTTGAGTCGCTCGCACCCCTCATAATGCACGGCGTTGCATACCACCATGCAGGGCTTTCGATGAACGCCAGAAAAGTAATAGAGGAGGGCTTCAGGGAGGGTTTAATTAAGGTTGTGGCCGCTACCCCGACACTCGCCGCTGGCATTAACATGCCTGCCCGCAGGGTGGTCATCTATACTAGGAGGTACTCCGAGGGCTACATGCGCCCCATCTCCATCTCAGAATATAAGCAGATGGCTGGCCGGGCCGGCAGACCCCAATACGACCCTTACGGGGAGGCCGTACTGGCTGACGTAAAAAACGAGAGTGAGGGGTGGAAGTACATTAACGGCACGCCCGAGGTGGTCCATTCCTCACTGATTAATGAAAGGGCTATGCGCATACACGTACTAGCACTAATTGCTTCGGGAGATGCTGGAAGCCTCAGGTCACTTCATGACATTATGAGTGGGACCCTAGCGTACAGACAATTAGGTGAGGATGCTGGCGAGAGTTCTGTTGAGTACGTTCTAGACCGGCTAATAGAGATGGGGATGGTCAGCATAAATGGGACAGAGTTACGCGCTACTAGATTAGGGAGTTACGTGAGTAGACTATACATAGACCCGATCACCGCTATAATCATTATTGACGGCCTCAAGCAAACGTTACCAGTGGTTCACCCCATGTATTATCTTGCATTAGTAGCCATGACGCCTGACTTTAGCAGAGTTAGAGTAATTGGTTACAGGGCGCTTGAAGAGGAAGCCAATGCAGCGGTAGAGTACGGTTACATACCTGAGCCAATTACCGGTGTCGATTACTTTGAGTGGCTTAGGGCGTATAAGGTTGCTAGAATCCTGAATGCGTGGATCGAGGAAGAACCTGAGGAACGCATTATTGAGGCCTACAACATAGGTTCAGGTGACCTAAGAACGCTTGTTGAGACAGCTGAGTGGTTAACCTATGCTGCGTCGAGAGTATGTGAAGCTACTAACCTCACGTACCATGCTAAGGCCTTGCGGACACTCTCACTAAGGGTCAGGTACGGCGTTAAGGAAGACCTCCTAAACCTAACCAAGGTGAAGGGCATCGGTAGGGTAAGGGCTAGAGCACTCTACAACGCAGGCATTAGAAGCGTTGAGGAGTTAGCTACGGCAGACCCCACTAGACTGGAGAGCTTACCGGGCTTCGGACCTAAAGTAGCGAGGGAAGTGATTGCCGAGGCCCGGAAGCTCCTTAAGCAGAAAGCCGTAAGTTTAAAGGGAACCGAGGCGTAATTGACCTCTACTCGTCCTCAATGATTTCATGAAGAATCTTAGTTAAGTTAATCTCACCAGCAACCACGGGCTTCGTTAACCCCAGCTTCACTAGAACCTCCGGGTGTACCTCCCCTACTCGCCCGACCTCCGTATTATTTAGGAAGACCTTTGCTGCGCGCCCGCGGATGTATGGCCTGCCGTCGTACGGTGCGAACCTGTACCCTAGCCCTAGCGTTAGGGCTATGGACTTAACGATTACCAATCCATCGGTGAGTGTGTACTTATCGCCCATGAGCAGGAACGCCATCCCACGCACGCTTTCAGCACCGCTTTGCTTGGGGATTACGTAATCCCCTACCTCGAAAACCTCAACCTCACCCATCCTCTCCGAGTTCACCTTACCCGTAATCAGTATTGAGGCGAGCATACAGTTCCTGAGGGCTGAGTAGGTCTTCATCTTCGGGTTCGCAACGGTAATGAACGGATCGTCCGTGACTAACCTCAGGATGTCGGGGTCTATTAACATAAAGTTCACGACCTCGTCAAATCCTAAGCCAACCATTAGGTCTCTGGCGACCATCGTTAGGCGCTCTATACTTGACCTACCGCTGAAATGCGTCGGAGGTAATGTTTCCGTGGGTAGGTCATTGTACCCGTACGAGATGGCGAGGTCCTCGACAATGTCTACGACACCGTGTACGTCAACCCTGTAGGGCGGTACCCAGACCTTAACGCCGTCTGCGGTAGCGGATGTGATCGCGTATCCCATGCGCTTTAGTAGTGCAGGCATGTCCTCGACACTCACCCGTAGACCGAGAAGGGACTCCACGTCATCAACGTGAACGCTGAATGACTTCCCTTCTAGGTAAGGAGTCACCGGATACGGGTTATCTGGGGCTCCACCAACTATCCTCGCCCTTACTATGAGTCCCCTGCCGTAGCTCCTCTCGAGGACTGCGTAGGTTACAACGTTCAGCACACGCATCATTAGGTGGGGCTCAGTACCGGTCACGTCTATGATCACGTTCTTGGTTTCCGGGGTGACTTTATTCCATTCCGCGTTTAGGATCGGGGGGAATGATAATACCTGGCCTTCGGAGTCTGTGAGTAGGGGGTATTCTCCCTCCTTAACTAGGTGAGCGTACTTCACACCCTTCTCTGTCTTCTCGAGGATCTCCTTGAGGCTCATCTCCTCGGAGTAGCCTAGCGGGACGTAGCGACCCTCACTAACTGACGTGTAAACTATTGGGGGCTTCACCTTATCTAAGTCGTAGAGACCTATGGACACTAACGCCCTGTCGCGGCAGTATGTGGCGTGTAGCTTTTCTTGAAGCTGGAAGAGCTGCCTTATGGCTTCATCGTCCAGTCTAACACCCTTAACTATGGATATGTATGCGTAAGGCCTATACTCTGGGGGGTTAACTATCCTGAGCTCAGCTACATCGTCGCTCACCGGGGGTGTGCTGGGGGGTTCCTCAACCTCTAATAGGTACCGTAGTGCTCTCCCGAGGCCCTCGGCCGAGAATAGGTCTGGTCTGTCGTGGCTTGCCTCGAAGACTATACTGTCACCGCTGACCTCCTCCACCTCCCCCTTCATTAGTTCCAGCGCCTTCAGTAGGTCTTCGCTGTTTATGCTTTTCATGGCAAGCCTCTGAAGGTCTGTGAGCGATACCTCGACTATCGGCATTAACGCATCACCTCCCTTGGGAGCGGTGTTGACCTGATTATGTCGACGTTATTAGTGTAGAGGTCGCGGATGTCATTTATTTTTAGGACCATCATCGCTATCCTGTCGATGCCTATACCCCATGCCGCGACGTTATGGTCCTTCAGCCCGACAGCGTAAAGTACCTCCGGCCTAAACATGCCTCCAGGGAACACCTCTATCCACCCGAGCTTAGGGTGTTTTATGTATCCCTCGACACTGGGTTCCGTGAAGGGGAAGTAAGCGGGCCTGAACCTCACCTCCCCTAACCCTAGTCTCTTAGCGAACTCTTTGAAGAACCCCAGTAAGTGCTTAAACGTCACGCGCTTCCCGACAATTATGCCCTCGAGCTGATGGAACTCCATTAAGTGGGTTGGGTCGGGTGTGTCCGGCCTGAAGACCCTGTCTAGGGAGTATACCCTGTACTCCCCCTCCTTCCTAGAGTATATGGTTCTCATGGACACGGGTGTTGTGTGGGTTCTCAGAACGAGCCTTAAGGCTTCCCGAGGATCCCACCTGTACTTCCACACTCTTTCATGGACCTCCCGCGTCCTCTCCAGCACATCAGAGGGTGCAACACCTATAGTCTCCCCGGCGACGAAGTAAACGTCGCTCTCCCTTCTAGCCGGGTGGTATTGTGGGACGAAGAGGACGTCGAAGTTCCAGAGGGCGGTCTCCACGTGTGGCCCTTTAGCCTCGACGAAACCCATTGATTCGACAACCTCCCTAACATGGTTAAGGAACTCGACGTAGGGGTGCTTCCTGCTAGGGTACTTCACGGGAACCTCAATGCTGAGATCGAATTCCTTAAGTATCGCCCCCTTCCACCTACCGCTCACGATGACCTCTGACGTGATCCTAGTTATTAATGGGGCCTTAGATACCCTCCCCGCCCTAAGTAGTTCCCTGAGGGTTTCCGTAGCCTCAACCTCTATGACCCTGCTCTCGGTGACCTCAACCATACCACGCCGCTTAAGCTCTGCCACCCATTCAGGTAGCTCGCGCACCTGAATACATTCTGAGATGCTCTTCAGTAACTCCTTCGTCCTTCCCACGTCACTCAGTAGTTCCTCAACACCATCGCCGGAGTAAACAACTTTACCCGAAACAACCTTAACTACGCCGCGTTTCCTTAGCCTACCGAAGGCCGCGGCGAACTCCTTCCCGCTTAAACCGCAGGCCTTAGCTAACTCCTTGACCGACGGGAATTCCCTTCGTGCCTCAACGATTTTGAGTAACCTCTCCTCCGGCAATCCTTCCTTTAAGTACCTCACCCCGTCGGGTGAGAGGCACACGTGCCAGGTCTTAACCCGGAGAACCTTAACTAATTTTTTGGATTCAAGCTCGGCTAGGTCCCTC
Source organism: uncultured Desulfurococcaceae archaeon (assembly GCA_964399035.1). Taxonomy (GTDB): domain Archaea; phylum Thermoproteota; class Thermoprotei_A; order Sulfolobales; family NBVN01; genus WAOL01. Next base: position 38,039 of record CAYNPH010000034.1, on the reverse strand, counting down.
ATTATGTCGCTTTGCTTCCTGCCGACAGCTTCCGCGAGCTGCGAGGCTTCGGCTCTTCCCCCCATACGTTCCAGTGCTTTAACTAGGTCGTACTGCCGCTCAGGAAGGAGCACTCTTTCCTCCTCCATAACTGGCACTACCTCGCCACCCTACGAGTCATGAAGAGAAATAAAACGGTTAACCCTCCATAAATACCTTTAAGAGCCGAAGGAATCCTCTCAACGGTGTCCACGACGTTCATATGGGCCGAACCCGGCAGCGCCGATGAACGGCGCAGGTTAACATTTGTTTGGTTACCAGCCGCGATAGCTGAATTCCGCGGGTGCAGAGGACGGGAGGATAAGTACCTCATTGATTGTTATGTTGCCCCTAAACTCAACTCCAGCGTCGCTAGGTTCCTTCTAATGAGGAGATTACCCAAGAACACTCAGGTCGTGAGAGAACCATCATTCAATGCTAGAATAATTGAATGCGTCGAGCAAGGAATGTCCGGGCTACTTTCTGATGCATCCAGAGTGTGGAACGCTATCTCACAACCGTTAGTAGGTCTCAAATTACTGGAAAAAGATGTTCCCGAGAAGTATTTTGAGTTACGCCAACGAAGAAACATTCTTCGATTCCCATTTATAGAACCCAAAACAAGAATACGTGCCCGCATTCTCCAAGCTAACTTAACAATACTTAGGGACATCTTGAAGGAGTTATGCCTAGATGAACCCATACCCCCGACGTCATGGCAACCAGTACATGTTCTTGTTGGCTTAAATGTTAAAGACAGACAAGCTCACCTATATATAGGTAAATCGAAAATATTCTCCAAAGCCTACAGCACCTACATATTTAAGACAGAGATAATTAACGAATTGCTTAAAACGAGGTGAGCACGCCACCAACGGGATCCAAGAATAATTCAAGGTAAGTAAATAAGTAAATAAGGCTATCTAGATAATACTTTAAATCCACCGAGGTATTTAGGTTTGAGGAGGTTTGGAAGGGTAGGATGAGTAGATGGCCCAGTAAGGAGGAGGACCTACATAAAAGATTGCACTTGAAGCATGAACCCGTGAAATATGAACCTATAACTGTCACTGACGCCTTACACGCACTAAACCTCTACCTGAAAACCATAATTGAGTTAGGCACGTACTCCTACCTCTCAGGGGAGGAGACTGTAGCTAAGCACATCATTGAACTCGAGAACACCATTGACAATACTGCTTACCAGCTACTCATACACGCCTCTCTGACAGTGGGGCACAACATAAGTAAGGCTATGGGCTCACTCCCACTCTACATCTATGTCCTAGGGGTAGACAAGATAACCGATGCCTTCAAAGACCTAGCGTTCCTAACTTTAATGGGTTACAGGCCCAGCAACGAACTCTACCGATACTATGTTTTCTTAAGCGACGTGATCAGGGCTAAGGTGCCCGGGAGTAAGTTGGCAGGCAAAACTATGGGGTGGATTCAAGAGGAATATGCTGTTGAACCAATAGCTATACTAAGGAAGTCAGCGTGGATCCTGATCCCCGATGAGGATGAGGTTGTACGCCCAGGTGACGTAGTTTACTTTTCAGGTGTGAAAGAGAACGTGAACGATCTACTAAGATCCATAGGAATGGAGGAGATAACTGGCATGGAACCTCCGTCAGGGATAGAGACAATTATGAGTCACATAGACTCCATGATAGACATAATAAACCTACTCAATGACTTAGCACATTACCAGCTCAAGGCCCAAGATCCTGAAATGATAGAGGAGGTCATGGAGATAGAGATGTTCTTCGATAAGCTAAGGCTGAAAGTTTCAGAGATGATCATGGACTCCAACAACCTTGACTCCAAAGACAAGTTCTCACTCCTCACGCTAGTAACCAGGCTTGAGGACGTTACGGACGCGTTCGCGTACGCGTTGACACTTCCGGCGAAGGATGAGTACAAGGAAGTGCTTTCACGCATGGTTGAGGGGTCAGGTGAGAAAGTTCGGTTATTCTATGTCGCGTCGAAGGTGAACATAGCTAAGCTAGCAGACGAGCTTGAGGAGCTGGGGGCAACGGTCTTAGCCGTTAAGAAGCAGGGTGACTGGATAGCTATCACGCCGTACAACATCGGTAAGCTTGATGCCGAGCCGGGTGACGCGCTCCTGATAATGTACCCGATTGTATTGGAGGAGGACTTAATGGACTTCATGAAGAAATACAGTACCGAGTCGGAAGAGGTTGGCGGTGAGGAGGGGGAAGAGGAGTAATCCACTATTTCGGTAATAACGTCTTAGCAGCCGCGCCCAAGAAAGTCATTAGTTCCACAAACCTAAGCACGTCAACGGCATCCTTAGCCCTGAACCTAACCGTGAACGCGTCGATGCGTTCAGCGCCCGGAATGAGGCTCGCCAGCTCAGCCACAACCTCCCTCTTAACCTCAATCAGCACTTCCGCACCGTTATTGAGCTTAAGTGGGCGTGCCTCACCAGATTTCAGAATGTCCCATGCCTCCCTCACGCCCTCCCTAAGCCTCTCTATCACCTCGCGTAATGGCGGGTTAATGGATGCCGACCATGCAACTCCCTTCTTCAGCGGTACGAACACCGCCCAGGGAGTATGCTTCCTCACATGCTCCCTTAACGCCTCATCACCAGCAACCATCACTACTGGCACACCATACTCACCCGCATATAGGGCGTTAAGGTAGTATTCGCTTGCCAGCTCCCCATTCACGTAGACCCTCTGAATTGTGGATGAACTCATCGTGTGGCTAAGGTATGCCTCACTTGAACCTGCCGGGGCGTGATAACCAATAAAGAAGGCGGCATCATATTTCTCTTTCTCCAAACCATGCACCATCGAGAAAGGTCTCGGGAATCCTTGAAGGAGCCAGGCACTAGTTCTGAGATCCGTATAGATAATGTTAGTCATGTATCCATGACTGTCAGCTATGATCACGCGTTCGAACCCGCATTTATAGAGTTCCTCAGCAACAGAGTCCACCACCAATGTAATTAGTTTCCTAGCGTCACTATAGAGTGGCTGACCGGGGATTAACTGCAACAAACCCGCGACGCCAGGGATACCTTCAAGGTCGACTGAAACGTATGCCTTTAACCCAGCACTCAAGCTTAATTCCCCTAAGAGGTTAGATTGGGGAAATAATTGTCTATAGTTGCCGAGCTACTTAGGACTTTCTTAATTCGTATACAAGGTGCTTAACTTCAGGCAAGATTAGATCACTAAGAGCCATTCTGACGGCGTCCTTAGAGCCTGGCGTAACAAAGACTAGTGCGGAATCAGCAACGCAGGCAAACGCACGCGTAGCTATTGCCGCCGTACCGTGCTTGATGAACGTTAAGTACCTGAAGAGCTCCCCGAACCCAGGTAAATCCTTAACACATAATTCCCTTGCAACATCTACGGACAAATCCTTTCGGCTTATCCCTGTACCTCCGGTGACTACGACCACATCGCACTCTTTTGATGCTACGGCGATAGCCTTCCTTATCTCCTCACGCTTATTCGGAACGATGACGGCATTGATGAGTATGTGTCCAGCATCAGTTACTAAGGAAGCCACGAGCGGTGTGACTTCATCCTGTCGCCGCCCCTCGAAGACCGCATCGCTCGTCACAATGGTGCAGAAGCGGACCACGAAGCTTTCTGCGGCTTTCCTATGCTCTTCAACAGGACTCAATTCCCTCCCCTCCTACTTTCATACGCTTCTACGATATCATACCCCATTAATTCCTTGAACTTCCGGCGCCCCTCAGGCGTCATTTTGGTTGGATCCCATGGAGGGTCAAATACGACGTCCACACTCACGTCCTTGACGCCCTCGACACTTTGAGCCGCTAGGTAGACTCTGTAAGCTATCATGTTCGCGAGAGGACAACCCGGTGCGGTGAGTGTCATCTTGATGTTCACAACGCCATCGTCACTTACGTTAATATCGTAAATTAGTCCTAAGTCCCATACGTTAATCGGTATCTCCGGATCGTAAACCTGCTTTAAGGCTTCAATGACCTTTCTCCGTATCTCCTCCTTACTCACAGCCAACCTTTAACGCACCTAAAGAACTTGGTTGAGTGCCTTAATAAGGTCAATGCAACTATGTTGCTATTAAGCTACTTAAGACCTACGCCCCCTCCCTGCTGGCTATTACCTCCGCCAAAGGCTTGACGTATGAAGGACTTAACACTGTATCCTAACGCCGCCACAGCCGCAATGAATAGTGGGTATTCGCCGACAACGTAGTATATCCTTGACACGATGCTCATTGTTGCCGCTTCCTGCACTCCGATACCTATATAGCTGAGGAGAAGCATCTGAATGAATTCGAATATCCCGATACCTCCAGGCGTTATGGCTGGTAGTAGCCAGATTATTGTGTAGAGGGAATCAAACGTTAGGAAGGCTTGCGGCAAACCTAAGTGGGTGCCTGCAATCCCCGCCACAGCCATCCCGAAGACTGCATTAGATAATCTCTCGCCGAACGCCATAAGCGTGGCTAGTATGAGGAACTTCTTGTATTTCTTTATCTTTGCCATGCATAACTTGTAGTTCTCGGCAAATCCAGTGACGCTGATGCCGAACCTAGAGAAAAACCTATCAGCAAGGTGCTCGACCCTCTTTGATTTAGGAAGCACATAGACACCCATGTTAACGAGAAGGAGACCTAATGCTGGGAGACCTAGGACTATGAAGAGTATGGGTGGGGCACTGATTACTATGAGAGATACTAGGGTAGTCACGAAGATCGTGAGCGATGCTACGAGCCTATGCATTAGTATTGACGCTATGCCTTCCTCCCTATCTAGCGACCCTAGCTTAAGTACGAGGAATAACTTGGCAACCTCTGTCGCACCGCCTACAGGCACCACAAACTCAACAAATATAGCGGCGAACGTTATCTCAAGTATCTTTAACGGGCTAACCTTCCTGAAGGTTCTGATTATTACCCACCAGGTCAAGGCGTGACAGGTTATGGCGGCAACCCTAGCGACGTAAGCTATTACCGCGTCCTCAACATCACCTCTGGATACTATGTAAAAGAACTCTAGGAAATGTCCCTTATATATATAGAGAAATATTACAGCGTACGCAATCACCCCTATAATGATCCCCATCACTGTCAGCCGCTTCGAGTACTTCACTCTACTCAATGACCGACCCTACCTGTACTCTGAGTAATGCGTTTCATTAAAAGCATGACCGTTACGTTAATTATCCCTTAGGCACATCGCTAACCAGCAATGTTAATTATCTGTCCCTACTCAGGTAGAGAATTATAGACAATTGTTTATACCGACCTTCAACAAAAACCTAAACAATAAAAAGGGAGCCCCCATATTCGACTTAGGTTAGGGATCCATGGCATCAATCAGAGACTGGGCGACGTACACACCCTCCAATACTGCCGAAGTCGACGGCAGGAGGGTGCCGTCCCCCGCAATAGATGAGGATGAAATCACTATGGCTTACGAAGTCCTCAGCAGGGTCAACTTAACCCCCAACACCCACCTTATCTTCGTGGCAGATACTAACAACCACCCTCCCGACTTCCACGTGGTTCCCGAGTTGCTGGGAATGGGCGGGCTTAAAGTAACTGTACTTAACTCCCTTGATGATGGTATAGAGCAGGCGATCCGAAGCGTCCCCTCTGTAATGGTTGTCGTCAGGGGCGAGCCACCCGCAGCCTCGGTCGCCATAGAGTTCCATAAGAAGGGTAAAGTCGATGTCTTGAGGCATGAGGTGCGTAAGGAATTCATGGGCTTCATGAGGACGTCCCTCACCGACGAAAGGGCGCTCTCTGATCTCCTTTCAGAGATAACCCTATCCAACCTCCCAAGGATAATCAAGAAGTTGTTTAGAAGCCGAAGCAGGATGTCCGCAATTAAGGTTGTTAGTGGATATATGAGTAAACCTAAGATTCTTGAGAAGACCATAGCGTCCCTTAAACTCAAGACAGCTGACTTGAGCCCTGTGAAGGAAATCTTGAAGGCAGGCTTCAAGGGACACATAGCTGCGGCCCTCTCCCTAGTTAAGGGTTTAGAAAAATGCTGTAGCATAGGGAGAACCAAGATGTTATTCATAGGTGAGGCCACGGGTGGTGGGGTCTACGTAGTTGTTATGAGGTGTAAGTCTAAGTAGGAGGTGCGTGTCTTGCGCGATGTCTTCATAGTTGGTGTGGGCTTAACTGAGGTAGGCAAGAGGGTAGATATCGCGTTAAGGGACCTGGCTGCAGAGGCCATGGTAAAGGCTATGGAGGATGCCGGCAACGAGAAACCCGAAGCGATCGTCGTCGGGAACATGCTTAGTAGCTTAGTAGAGCAAGAAAACCTCGCGGCTCTAATAGCTGACCACGCAGGGCTAAGGGGGGTTAGTGGCTTTAAGGCGGAGGGAGCATGCGGTTCTGGAGGGGCTGCCCTCCTAGCCGGCTACTCCCTAATATCCTCCGGTTTATTTAACAAGGTCCTAGTGGTTGGCATAGAGAAGCTACATGAGCGACCCACCCCTGATACCGCCCGCGGCCTAGCATACGCTGCCGACGCAGACTACGAACTCATCTACGGCATAAGCTTCGCTGGCCTAAACGCCCTAGTGATGCGGTACTACATGAATAAACACGGCGTCACGCGTGAGGAGATGGCTCACTGGGCAGTAATGATGCATGAAAACGCCTACCACAACCCGTACGCTCAGCTGAGGAAGAAAATAACGCTGGAGACCGTGATGAATTCCCCGGTAATAGCTGATCCTGTGAGGCTGTTTGACTCGTGCCCACTCAGTGATGGAGCGGCGGCGATCATGCTTGTTTCCGAGAAGTACCGGAAACTAAATGACACGCCAGTGAGGGTTGCCGGGATAGGTAACGCCCTAGACAGCCCTGACCTCTCGTCAAGGTTCGAGCTAGACAGATTCATAGCGGCTAAGCTCTCAACAGAGAGAGCCCTTAAAATGGCTAACGCAAGTATTAACGACATTGACGTCGCGGAAATACATGACGCGTACAGTATAGTCGCGGCAATAAGCGTTGAGGAGATAGGGTTCGCCGCAAGAGGTAAAGCCCCGAAACTCTGGGCAGAGGGTAGGTTCAGGCTAGGAGATAGACCTGTCCTTAACCCCTCAGGAGGGCTTAAGGCCAGGGGACACCCGGTGGGCGCGACTGGCGTGTATCAGGTTGCTGAGGTAGCTATGCAGCTGCGCGGTGACTTCCCCGGATTAAAGGTGGGCGGCGAGGTCGGACTAGCGCAGAACATAGGTGGTGTTGGCTCGAACGTCACCACCATTATTTTAAGGAGGTGAGGTCAACTTGACCACTATCCAGAGGATATGGCGCTTAAGGAACCGCCTAATAAGGCTCTCAGGCACTAGGTGCCAAGACTGCGGCCTCGTTACTTACCCCCCTAAGGCCGCATGCCCTAAGTGTGGTTCCCGGAACCTCATCGAGATAGAGCTACCGCGTGAGGGTGAGGTACTGACTTACACAGTGCTTAACGTGCCTATCAAGGGATTTGAGCAGTATGCACCCCTGATAATAGCAATTATAAAGCTGGGGGATGCGAAGGTCCTAGCTCAACTAACAGACGTGAAGCCCGAGGAAGTACGGGTTGGCATGAAGGTGCAGGCAACCATTAGGAGGACAGCACCGACCTTAGATGGGGTAGTACCCTACGTAGTTAAGTTCAAACCTATTAAGAGCAGTGAGGTCAGCGCGGAGGGGGAAGGGATAGAAACTACGGTAGTCTAAGGAATCATGCTTATATTTCTGTGCTTCACTGTGAGGCCTTGGTGAACCCGAATGACTGAAGCACACGACGTAATCGAATATTCCGAATTCGCCAAGATAGACCTGAGGGTTGGTTACGTGAAGCGTGCGGAGCGGGTGCCCGGATCCCGTAAGTTGATACGCCTGATAGTTGACTTAGGAGAGTTGGGTGAGAGGCAGATCCTAGCCGGTTTAGCTAAATGGTACGCTCCTGAAGACCTACAAGGTAAGTATATTATCGTAGTAGCTAATCTCAAACCCAAGCGAATGATGGGCCTAGAGTCTCAGGGTATGCTACTCGCGGCGGGTTGCAGTGAAGGCGAAACGCCCGTGATATTAACCGTTGAGAAACCTGTGAAGCCAGGTACTAAGATTTGCTAACTCCTCCACTCACCACATGTACTCCATGAACTCAGCTGGTGATGGATAGAGATTTACTCTCCGTATTTCCTGCCTCTTCAGTTCGATGTACTTCTCGATGAGTTCCCGCGGGAATATTGGTCGTAGGAACTCTGAGTCAGACTCGAGTTCCTCCAGCGCCTCATCTAGGCTTTTCGGTAGTGTCTTTATGCCTAACTCCTTGACCTCCCTTTCGCTCATGTGGTAGATGTTCCGCTGTATTGGGTCTCCTGGATCTATCTTCCTTCTTATTCCGTCTAAGCCTGCAGCCAATATCGCTGCCGACGCTAAGTATGGGTTCGCTAGCGGGTCGGGAGGCCTGAACTCTACTCTGCGCTTCTTAGGTGATGGTGTCCTAGGGACTCTGACTGCTGCAGACCTGTTTGCAACTCCCCACGCTAGGTATATGGGGGCTTCGTATCCAGGCACTAGCCTCTTGTACGAATTGGTTGTCGGTGACACTATCGCTGCCAGTGCGCGCCCGTGATCCAGTAGCCCGCCTATGAAGTACCTGCAGTACTGACTTATGCCGTGCGGGTCGGAGTCATCGCTGAATACGTTAACACCGTCCTTCCAAAGGCTGGCGTGGATGTGCATGCCCGAGCCGTTATCACCGAAAACCGGTTTCGGCATAAAGTTCGCGACGTACCCCCACACCCTAGCTATGTGCCTAGCCACGAACTTTATCGTGAGGATATCGTCTCCTAAACCCACCGCGTCGCGGGACGCGGTCGATATCTCCGCTTGGTTTGGGGCCACCTCGTGGTGATGTATTGTTGCTTTAATGCCCATTCCCCGTAATGCCCTGATGATCTCCCACCTCACGCTAGCTACGGGGCTGTCACTGTCGGTCACCTCATATGCCCTCTTCGTCGGTAACGACCAGATTGGAGGCTCCTCGTCGTTGATTACCCTAGCTGTTAATTCTCCCTTACCAACCTTGAACTCAACCTTATGGATGAAGAACTCTACCTCCGCACCCATTAACTCCTTGAAACCATGCTCTCGGGCATAACGTGACGCGTTTCGTGCTACGCCCCTTGAGTTCCCCCAGAACGGTCTCCCGTCCACCCAGATGTCGGCATGTACCCTCCCCCTCTTCTCTCCCCACGGTATCCTAGCTAGTGTTGACATGTCTGGCACTAGATGTAGGTCGCTGTCGCTTATGTCTACTAAGTCAACCGATGATCCATCGAAGAAGACATCCCCCTTGGAGGCCCTCTCGTAGGTTACTGAGACCGAATGTAGTCTTCCGCGTAAGTCAACGTAATGCACATCAACCCACTCGATATCATCTGACATACTTTCAGACACGTTCCTCATCACTGTTCACTAACTTAACATGGTTTCCGAACAAGAAATAAGGATTTCCTGAAATAAGCGAACATTTAAATGATTAAACGCGGAAAACTCATTGGCAAACCGAACAAGAGGTGAGTGTAGTGCCTCGTGAACTGGATGATTTGGATCTACGCATACTCAAAGCCCTAGCGCTAAGAGGAAAGGAAGGAATCAGGAAGCTCGCCCGTGAGCTGGGTAAGTCACCGTCAACCATTACTGAGAGAATTAGAAGGCTTGAGGAACGCGGGTATGTTTCAGGTTACACTGCACTGATAAACTACGCTAAACTCGGTTACCAGGTGAATGCAGTAACGTTACTTCAGGTTGATGGCGCGTACATAGAGCAGGTGGAACGCGAATTAGCTAAGAAGCCCAACGTTAGAGCGGTGTTCGACATAACGGGCGAATATGATATAGCGTTAATCCTTAGCTTTAAGAGCGTGCCTGACCTCGACAAGTTCATAAAGACACTCATTAAGAACCCACACATTAAGAGGAGCATGACTAGCTTAATCTTTCGGGTGATTAAGGACACGCCGCATGTGGAGGAATTCCTTAGGTCCGTCGAGTGAGTTTTAAAGGGGGCGATTTTAGGGGAAATAAATTAGGTGATGCCTGCGGTCAAAACTTATTGGGTTTATTCTTTCTTTCCACCGTACTTTATCGCGGCATGAGCCGCTGCTAGCCTAGCGACTACTATTCTGAAGGGTGAGGCGCTCACGTAGTCTAGGCCTGCCTGGTGCAGGAACTCTATTGATGCTGGGTCACCGCCGTGCTCTCCACATATGCCGACCTCTAACTCTGGGTTGGCCTGCTTTCCTGCCTTCGTTGCCATGGCTACTAGCTTGCCAACGCCCTTAGTGTCTAGGGTCTGGAATGGGTTCGCCTTAAGTATCTCTAGCTCTAGGTACTGTGGCAGGAACTTGTTCTCGACGTCGTCCCTGCTGAAGCTGAAGGTTGCCTGCGTTAGGTCGTTCGTGCCGAAGCTGAAGAAGTCCACCTCCTTAGCTAGTTCCTCGGCGGTTAAGCATGCTCTGACTGTCTCGACCATAGTGCCAATCTTTACCGGTACCTTTATGCCGTACTCCTTCTCTACGTCTTGGATAGCGGGTAGTACCGCGTTCTGCTTTACGTACTTTATTTCGTTGACTTCGCTTACCTGCGGTATCATTATCTCTAGCTTCGGATGGTAGCCCTCCTTGAGTAGCTCAGCAGCTGCCTCAACCATAGCCCTCGTTAAGTAGTAGTAGATCTCTGGATACGTTACTCCTACCCTAACGCCTCTGTGGCCCATCATTGGGTTGTGCTCCTTAAGCACCATCACTCTCCTGTATAGTTCCTCTAGCTCCGCGATCTTCTTCTCATACTCCTCAAGTATTTCGGGCGCTATGCCCTTCACAGCCTCGGACGACTTCAGCGTGTAGTAGGCTACCTTAGCTTCGTAGATCTCCTTGAGTAGCTCTTCAGGTGCTGGCAGGAACTCGTGTAACGGCGGGTCAATTAACCTAATGACTACTGGTAGCCCATCCATTATCTTGAGCATCTCCTTGAAGTCCGGCTTGATCATCGCTGCTAGCTTCTTCAGGTGCTCAACCCTCTCCTCCTTTGTCTCGGAGAGGATCACGTTCCTTAGGGCCTCAAGCCTCTCAGGCTTCCTGAACATCCTCTCGATCCTGAGCAGACCTATACCCTCAGCACCGAACTTCCTCGCTATGCGCGCGTCCTCCGGCACGTCTGCGTTGGCCCTTACGCCAAGCTTCCTGACGCTGTCGGCCCATGATAGGAGCTCCTGTAGCTCAGGTATTAGCTCGGGCTCTACCGTCGGTACCTTCCCTACGTACACGTTACCGGTGTTACCGTCAATGGTTACCCAGTCACCCTCCTTAACGACCACGTCACCTACTCTGAACTCCTTCTTCTCGTAGTCGATCTTTATGGCCTCAGCGCCGACAACTGCGGGCTTACCGATACCTCTAGCAACTACTGCGGCGTGTGAGGTCATGCCGCCCCTTGATGTCAGTATACCGACTGCCGCGTAGAATCCATGCACGTCATCTGGTTTGGTCTCAACTCTGACTAGGATGACCTTCTTGCCCTTCCTAGCCCACTCGACAGCGTCGTCTGGGTGGAAGACTACCTGACCGCTCACCGCACCTGGTGAGGCGGGCAGGCCCTTGGCGATAGGTTCGGCCTTAGCCTTCGGGTCGATCCTCGGGTAGAGGAGCTTCAGCACGACGTCGGGGGATACCTTGAGAATCGCCTCCTCCTTAGTTATGATGCCCTCCTTAGCCATGTCTACGGCCGTCTTCACCCTAGCGACAGGAGTCATCTTAGCCCTTCTGTTCTGCAGGAAGTACAGCTTGCCTCTCTCGATGGTGAACTCAATGTCCATTACGTCCTTGTTTAGCCTCTCCAGCTTCTTTCCTGCCTCGATCAGCTGGTCGTAGATCTTAGGCATCCTTGCCTTAAGCTCGTCTAGGTGTAATGGGGTCCTGATGCCAGCAACTACGTCCTCGCCCTGAGCGTTGGGCAGGAACTCACCGTAGGGCTTGTTCTCGCCAGTTGCTGGGTCCCTTGTGAAGTACACGCCTGTTCCTGAGTCCCATCCCATGTTGCCGAAGACCATGGTCACTATATTGACTGCAGTGCAGTCCGCGATGTCGGGGGTTATGTTGTTGGCTATCCTGTAGTAGATCGCTCTGGGGTTCATCCATGACCTGAACACTGCCTTAATCGCTAGCTCTAACTGCTTCCATGGGTCCTGCGGGAAGGTGCCCCAATGCTTCTGGATCACGTCCTTGTATATCTCCACCAGCTTCTTGAGGTATTTGACGGCGAGCTCCCAGGTCTTGGGGGCTATCTCCTTCGGGGGCTGCGCGTCAAGCCTTAAGGTATACTTCGGGAACTGCTTCTTCACGGCCTCAATCTCGTCCTTGAACTTCTCCTCAGCCTCTTTCCTGAACTCCTCGTCGAGCTTGTCGAACTCCTTGTCGAATATCTCCTCGGGTATCTCGAGCACGATCCTACCGAACATCGCTAGGAACCTGCGGTACGCGTCGTAGGCGAACCACTCATTCTCGGCTAGCTTAGCTAGGCCGGGGGTGACCGTGTCGTTGAGGCCTAGGTTAAGCACGGTGTCCATCATGCCGGGCATCGAAACCGCGGCACCAGACCTCACTGACACGAGGAGCGGGTTGTCCGGGAAGCCAAACTTCTTGCCTGTTTTCTCCTCGAGCTTCTTCATGTATTCCTTAACCTGATCCATTAGACCCTCAGGGAGGTCCAGGGAGTTGATTATGTCCCATATCTTCTTTATTAGCTCATCCCTAACCTGGGGTGGCGGATTGCGCTCAAGTTCCTTCACGATCTTATCGATCTCCTCCTTCCTAGGCGCGTAGAAGTCACGGCATGCCTCCGTTGTGATTGTGAAGCCCGGAGGGACTGGAAGCCCTAGCTGCGTCATCTGCGCCAGAGACGCTCCCTTGCCTCCAAGTAGCTTCTTGTTCTTCCAGTCGCCCTCCTCAAATGCGAACACGTATTTCTTGGTCACCTATGACCACCGAACCCATATTGGGCATGCATTAAAAAGCGTTGTTTGAGAACCTACGCGTAAGTGTTAAACAGGCAAATAATACCTCTGAATTACTGCCGAATGACACCATCAAATGAGTAGTGCTTCATCAATTAACTTTCATCCGCGCTTTCCTCGTTAGACCCTAACCCGCCCTCATCATTACTTTGGGCATCTTTGTTTACAGCTTTTTCTGGGCTCCGAGCTTCTCCCTCCACTTCATGTTCTCTTCCTTCTTCCTCCTCCCTAGGTTTCACTCTCTTAATAGTTACTGAGATCTTTACCTCAACATATCCTGCTAGCCAGTCCCAGGCGGTCGAGATCCAGTCCTTCCAGCTCCTAGCGACCTCTACTATGTTCTTGGGTGTATTGAGTAGGTAGTACACCTCCAAGACCAGTAGCGTATAGAAGAGGGGCACTACCTGCACTGAGTAGAAGCTGTACTGTGTCTTAGATCCTAGGAACCATATTAACACATACATGAAGAACGTGCCCCAAGTGAAGCCGTATGTGAGGCCCCTGTCCGGTAGCTCCTTAACCTTAGGTATTATGTATACCGATAGCACCACGAGAGCCATGTAGAGTATTGGGTTACCTCTGGCGACTAAGTCGGCAACCCATCTTCCCGCCTTAGCGTCCCACGTGTAGTGAAGGGGGAATGGGTTTCTCCCGATAATCCAGTCCCAAGGCATGGCCTGCGGGGGGCCACCAGTTGTTTTAACACTTAAGTGCCAGCGTATCGCCCCAGCTATGGAGGAGTCCCACCACTGCATGAACCCATCATGGACTATAATGGGTACCGATAGTAGAAGCAATATAATCACGGGCACGTAAATGAGGTAAAGCAGAGTCCTAGCGGGCTTCTCCTTACTCTTAAGCCATGCTATCAGTGCTGGCAGTCCGGGGAAGGCGCCACTGAATTTGCTTACGAAGCCTAATCCTAACGCTACTGCCGAGCCTCCTAGGGATCCTCTAACAGTCATGTAATAGGTCATGTAGGTAAACAGCGCCACGAATATATCAAGCATAGCCACCATGCTTAACGACCTGAAGGTTATGTCGAAAACCGTCAGGATCATTGCCACTAGCCCTAGGAGCGCACCGACGACTTCACCGCATATTCTCCTTAGGGTTAGGAACATCATTATGAGTATCAAGCACCCCGCGAGTATGGATGGTATCCTCCAGAAGGGCGGGTAATCGCCGATAGTGATCATTGTCAGCCCAATAAGATACTTAACTAATGGCGGGTGCTCGAAGTTCATGTAATCAAGTATTCCCCGAGCGTTAGGATAGCAGTAACCCACTGCGTACTTGACGCTGTGGGGAACGTCCTTAAGTAAGGACAGGTTCTGAGGCGGAACCACGACGCATACTGCTGGAAGGAAGTTCCCGTCGTCCTTGTATGCGTAGTAATCGTTACCCTTCACGACTTTCCCACCAATGCTTTCAACGTAGTGTGTAGCTTGATTTACCCACTCATCGTAGGTACTCGATGACGGTGGGCTCTCTAACTCGACCGTAGCCATAACCCCGCCCCAAGGTCCGTGGGGTGTGAGTCCAAAATACACTCTAAGGATGTTCCTTGCCGCACTCACGTACCAGCACTCGTCAGAAATGTAATCTATGATGTGTGATTCGTAACTATACTCGTAGTACGCGAAAACAACCACTATACTTGCCGCTATAATCGCCGTTACCACGATTAAGGCCAACCGCTTACGTTGGTTCGATTCTCGAGGTTCCCGCTGCTCTCTTCCCCCACCCGGGGTCTCCGACTCCCCACGCACTTCCGATGCCATAGAGGTCAGTCCTCCTATCATGCCATATTGGGAGGTACTCCCTTATCTTATCTACTGTCCTCAGATCTACGTTTACGGTTAATACTTGTTCGCTCTCCTCCGAGTGCATTAATTCGAAGCCGAAAGGATCGTATACTGCGGAGTTACCTGAGTAGTGCTCGCCTGTAACCTCACTCTTCCCTACCTTGTTGGCCCCCACCATGAATACCTGGTTTTCCGCCGCCCGCGCTCTGAGCAACGTTCTCCACTGCAGGGCGCGAGGCGCGCCCCAAGATGCGGGAACGAATATCACCTTAGCGCCTTTCATGGCTAGTAGCCTGAAGAGTTCGGGAAACCTTAGGTCATAGCATATCGCTATACCCACACCGCCGAAGGACGTGTTGAAGTACCCTAGCTCATTCCCGGCCATAAACATCTTGTCCTCTCCATACGGTCTGAAGAGATGTATTTTCCTGTAAGTACCTATGGTGCCATCAGGTCCTATGAGGAACGCCGCATCATACAGTTTACCGTCCTCCTTAAGTGGGGCTGATGAAATTATGTACACACCGTACTCTTCAGCGATAGAGCTAAGTAGTTCGTTGGACCACCCCTTACCCTCACCCTCAGCGTATTCCATTATTGCATTGAAGTCGTAGCCAGTTGTCCAAAGCTCCGGGAGAACCACGAAGTCAGAGCCTTCCGCGGCCTCCTTAATGAATTTCAGTCCTCGAGCAATATTCGCCTGCACGTCCCCGTCAGCTACCCGCATTTGAATTATACTCACACGCAATTCTGTCGCCTCTAATTTTTTACAGCCATAACTTAATTTCTTTCGCCTACGACGCCATATCTTGTGAAGAACATTAACCATGAAGTGGGGCCTCACCATCGCAGGACCTCATCATACACCGTGAGATTATTCGGCATCAGCGTCGGTGGTTATGCTCACAGGCCCCCGCTCGTGATAACTCTAAAGAAACGCATAAAGCATAGTATTATTGCCACCGACGTGCCCCGCACGTAACTCTTTGAAGGACATCTAATTTTAAGTGAAAAAGTCGATCGTTTAGTGAATATGACCGTTGATTGCCCGCGACTTACTTCTTTTTGCTGGGTACAAAGACGTAGACTGTGGTGCCACACTTGGGGCACTTACCCTTTATGGCTTTCCTGCCGTTCTTTAGCGTGACCTCCCTGGGATTTTTAATCTCGACTTTCTTCCTGCACTTGACACAGAAGCCCTGAACCATAGTTATGCACCCTCATTCTATAGTTACGGATTCGTGATATTAAAAACTATCTACCTCATGCATTCGTGGCATCTTAATCATTGTTCTAAGAGTATACATTCGTGTAATGAATCAGGTTATTTCAGTAGAATAATGAATAGGTACAGAATACTCCTTTAAAATGTGAGAGTCCATTAAGATTCAGGCGGACATTATGCTGGGAGGATTTAGGGTAGCGAATCCAGATTTGGCTAAGGAGGGCTGGGTCCAGATAGAGTGGGCCGAGCACCACATGCCAGTACTAATGAGTATTCGCAAGGAATTCAGCGAGTGCAAGCCTCTGGAAGGTTTAAGGGTGTCTGCCGTGCTTCACGTTACTAAGGAGACCGCAGCGCTCGTGAGAACCCTTAAGGCTGGTGGTGCGGAGGTGTGGCTTGCTGGCAGTAACCCGCTTTCAACGCAGGACGACGTTGCCGCTGCCTTAGCTGAGGACGGCATACATGTGTACGCGTGGAGGGGACAGAAGCCTGATGAGTATTACTGGTGCATTAAGCAGGTTGCTAATGCGGGTCCGCACATCATCTTAGATGACGGCGCCGACCTTCACGCCTACCTGCACTCAGAGGGCGCTGAGATAGGAAGAAACATTTGGGGAGGGACCGAGGAAACAACGACGGGCGTGATAAGGTTAAGGGCGTTAGAGAGGGAGGGGAGGTTACAGTACCCCGTCATAGCCGTTAACGACTCGCTGACGAAGTTCCTCTTCGATAATCGCTACGGGACAGGGCAGTCCACGATTGACGGCATCTTAAGAGCGACAAACGTTCTGATTGCTGGTAAAGTATTCGTTGTTGCTGGGTACGGATGGGTTGGCAGGGGCATAGCCTTGCGGGCCCGCGGCATGGGAGCGAGAGTCATCGTTACTGAGGTTGACCCGATACGTGCGTTGGAGGCGGTCATGGACGGCTTTGAGGTTATGCCCATGAGTAGGGCCGCCGAACTCGGGGATATCTTCGTTACGGCGACGGGCGATAAGGATGTTATCATTAAGGAACACATGCTTAAGATGAAGGATGGAGCCATACTAGCTAACGCTGGGCACTTCAACGTTGAGGTCAGTGTAAAGGATCTGGAGGAGATCGCAGTAAGGAAGAGAACCATAAGGAAGTACGTTACCGAGTACACACTAAAGGACGGGAGGCGCCTATACCTACTGGCTGAGGGGCGTCTAGTCAACTTAGTTGCTGCTGAGGGCCATCCTAGCGAGGTTATGGATATGAGCTTCTCTAATCAAGCGTACGCCGTTAAGTACATCGCGGAGAACAGGGATAGTCTTCAGCGCCGCGTGTATACGCTTCCAAGGAAGATAGATGAAGACATAGCGAGGTTGAAGCTTAAGTCGATGGGTATCGAAATAGACGTGTTGACGGAGGAGCAGAGAAAGTACTTGTCAAGCTGGAACCTTGGGACATAAATGTTTTATCATTAGCTCTTATCTGTCGCTATGCATTGCTTGAAGCACTCCGTTATGCATGCTGAATATTCGTCCCCTGACTTAGATGAGCAGAAATCTGAACATGTTTCCTCACATTTCAGTAATTTTGATTTTACCACCACCCACGCCACACCATAAGGTGTTCAATGGTAGGAATTTAAAACTTAATGCACGTACGGAGAATAAGGGATCGAGTATGGAAGGAGAACCTAAGGAGTTGAGGGTAGGGGACTTAAACAACATCTGGTTCGAATACGACAAGCAGAATGACATTCTTTACATAAACTTCGGATACGATATAGAGGATGCTGATGAGTCCTTCTTAACAGAGAACGATATAGCTGTACGGATCAAGAACGGAAAGGTCGTGTCCTTAACAGTGTTCGACTTTGCTAAACGGATTGGGCTGGAGTGAGTACGGTGAACGCTCCTCATTTCAAGCCCAAGACACAGCTTTTCTTTTTTTACCTTCCCGTGCAGGATGTTATTGTAGTTAATGGCGCGGTGCTGGAGCCATGTTGAGCAATTTGCTTCAGGATTTGAAGTATCGCTTATCTTTGCCTAGGTTCACGCGTATTGCGGCGGAGTTATCATCTTATCACAGGATTCAGGGGTCAAGGGAAATTAACCAGGCCGCACGTTACTTAATGGACATTGCTTCCGATGCAGGTGCTGAGGTCGGGTTCTTCAGGTTTAACTATGACGACCCGCCAAACTGGTTTGAGCCCCTCTCAGGCTGGTGGGTTAAGTCCTCGGAGTTAATGATTGTTGAGCCCATTAACCGCCTGATTTCCTCCTTCAGCGCGGTGCCCACTAGCGTGGTGGCCCATAGCCCCGGTGGTGAGTTTGAGGGAAGGTTAACCATAGTTAGGGATGACAACCTGCCTGACTCGCTGGACGGTGTCATCCTCACTAGGTGGGGCGGCTTGGAAAAGTATTTAGAGATTTGTCGAAGGGGGGCGCTGGCAGCCTTATTCTACAGGGATGACGCGCCAAGGAACGCAGTTCCGTACTTTAGCTTATTTCCGACACCAGATGACGCTAAGCTCATGAAGGTACCTGCTTTCTCAGTAAGTTTGAGGACTGTTGAGGAGCTCGAGCGATTATTGAGGCAATATGGTCGTGTAGTTGTTAAGGGCTTCATTAAGGCTGGTTACGTGGATCGTGCTGAAGGCATCGTCGTCACCGCGTCGCTTGGTTCTGGAGAGGTCGAGGTACACCTAGTAGCCCATTACTGCCATCCTGCCGGGATGATTAATGATAACGTCAGCGGAGCCGCAGCATTGGCTGAGTTAATCCTAGCCCTCGGATCAATACCTAATGCCAGCAAGGTGCTGAAGTACGGGCGCATTAAGGTTGTTTGGGTTCCTGAATACGTGGGCTCATTGCAGTTTCTTGAGCACTTAAGCTCCGAGGGAGGAAAGCGAAGGGTACTGTGGGCGATTAACTTAGACATGGTTGGGGAGAGACAAAGCGTGACTGGCTCCACCCTCCTCTTCGTTAGACCACCAATCCATATGCTGTCACCTCAAGAAGCGGTAACTTACAACGTGTTTAAAGAGGTCTTCGCCAGTAGCAAAGGTTTTCTGCCCCATAAGAGGTTAACGGGAATACGGAGTAGGGTCATTAATTTTGAGCCTGGAAGCGACCACGAGCCCTATGTTGCTTACGACGTACCAGCCGTTGCCCTAATAAGCTGGCCGGACAGGTACTACCACACTAGCTTAGATACTTTTGATAAGCTCGATCACGATCTAGCCATGAGGGCCGCGTACTTCTCCTTCGCGGCGGCACTTAACGTGCTAAGTGCAAGTAATGCTGAAAAGGTGTTCAACGCGTATCGGAACTTAGTGGTGGGTATGGACGTGCTTAATGTAATTGACGATGACCTGCTCAGCGAATTACGTTCGTCCCTGTATAAGGATGGGTTAGAAGCGTTCAGAAGCAACGGCCCTCCACTCAAGGCAACAGGGTACGGTGTGCCCAATTTAAGGCGCGTAAGGCGTTCATTACCCCCCGAGGAGGCCGACATGTTAAGGGATAATTATGCATCTATGCCTTGGTTCAGGACAGCCCTTACGCTGACCGTCATGCTTGCCCGCAGGGGACTTAGGGGTGAGGGCTTGAGGAACGCTCTTCAGGCTGAGTTAGGTGCTCGAGTGGGTGTGAGTGCATTTAACTTAATTGTAACGGGGTTACTCAGCATTAACGCATTGAGCGTGGGTGACTAGCGGTGTTGCTCGTGTACTTCGGCACCGGTAAAGGTAAGACAACTGCCGCTATGGGGGTCGTCGCTAGGGCCCTAGGGAGGGGTCATAGGGTAGTGGTGGCTCAATTCATGAAGGCAACGCCTAGCGGAGAGGTCGCGTTCTTCCGGTCAGGCGTACGCGAGGAACTGCTGAAGTGGTTTCTGCTCGGTGTAAGGGAATTCGTTAAGCCCGGGGACCTGACCAGTGACGCTGCATTGACAAACACGGCGTTAATTTACGGGTTCCTCCGCCATACTCTTCCCGAATTGCTTGAGAAATTCCAACCCAAGCTAGTGGTACTGGATGAACTAGGTATAGCAACGCACCTAGGCCTCGTGGATGAGTGGACCGTGCTTGACGCTCTCCAAGCATTCGTGGATAACCGAGAAAGGCATGCAATCGTGACTGGGCGTTACGTCCCAAGCACTATAAGGGAGATCGCTGACCTAGTGAGCGAGGTTCGTGAGGTTAAGCACTACTTCAGGAAGGGCGTTATTTCGTTGGAGGGCATAGATTATTAAACGTTAATACATCCCTAACGAAACTCTTAGTGGCGGCCCAACCGATGTGGTTAGGCTGGGACACCTGAGGCTCCGATGATGTGGAGGCCGCGAAAGACCGAGGTTCCTTATCCCCTAACCTAAAACCTGTAAAGTAACGCAGCGCTGAAGAAGGTGAGTGTCTAGCGAATTAACGGAAGAAAGTCCATAATATCCGTTTAGTTTGTTAGTGTATTCCTAGGAGGGACAGCAGATTATGCGTCACTATTAACTGAGCGAATACTAGGGATACTACGCTCATGAGCTTTATCAGGATGTTTAGCGACGGTCCTGAGGCGTCCTTTAAGGGGTCGCCGACGGTGTCACCTATCACCGCCGCCTTGTGGGTTTCGCTTCCCTTACCTCCGTAATGTCCTTCCTCAACATACTTCTTGGCGTTATCCCAGGTGTTACCTACGTTACCTTGGAAGAGACCCAGCAGTAACCCCGAGAGGGTCGCGGCCAGCAACGCACCGCCTAGGCTGTAGGGCCCTAATATGAACCCTATAATTAGCGGTGACGCTATCGCTAACACGCCCGGCTGGATGAGCCTCTTGATGGCGTAGGAAGTCACTATGGATACTGCCCTTCCGTAATCCGGTTTCTCCTTAAATTCCAGTATTCCTGGTTTCTCCCTGAATTGCCTTCTGATCTCCTCAATTAGCACGAAGGCCGCGTCACTCACAGCCAGTATTACTAGCGTCGTGAAGGCTGCCGGTAACGCCATGCCTATTAAGGCACCACTAATGACCTTAGCATCAAGGATGCTCATTAATTGCTTCATCTTCTCCAAGGTGAACCCGGTTATATTCATTATTGTGCTGGAGTAGGCCGCTATGAGTGCTAGGGCCGTTAGGGCGGCTGACCCTATGGCGAAGCCTTTGGACACGGACTTCATGGTGTTGCCTGCGGCGTCTAGCCTGTCAGTTATCGCCCTGACGTCCTCGCCTAGCCCTGCCTGTTCGGCTATTCCGGCCGCGTTGTCCGTTATTGGCCCGTAAGCATCCGCGCTGACCACAATCCCCGTTAGGGAGAGCATGCCGACAGCCGCCAGCGCAACGCCATATATCCCGTACCAGAAGCCGTAGGGTGATAGTACGAGGTACGCGATTAGTTCAGCGACAGCTATGCCTATTGCCGGAATTAGGACGCTTAGGAAACCGTAAGCCATACCCGTGAGTATCGTTAGTGCTGGGCCGGTCTGCGACATGAACGCCACTTTCCTAACTGGCTTCTTGCCCGGGTTTGTGAAGTAATCGCTTGTGAGCCCCACTATGATCCCGGCGACTATGCCAGCAACAACGACTACGAAGGTCCTTAATCCTGCATCAGGCCCTAATATCATCGTGGCTAGGGGGTACGTGAACACAGCAATTAGTACCCCGGCGAGTATCGTTGAGAGCGTCAGGGGTTTAGATGGGTCACCCCCCTCCTTAACGCGTACGAAGAACGAAGTTATTATTGCAGAGAATACTCCCGCCGCCGCGACGGCCATGGGGAGCATTGCCCAATCAACCCATTTTGGCCCGGCCGTCGCCAGGATCGCTGTGGCAGCTATGATCATCGCTGAGATTATTGACTCGACATACGACTCGAATAGGTCGGCACCCATCCCGGCAACATCACCGACGTTATCGCCGACGTTGTCAGCAATCACTCCAGGGTTTCTCGGGTCATCCTCAGGTATTCCCTCCTCCACCTTACCCACTAGGTCAGCACCTATGTCCGCTGCTTTCGTGTAGATTCCGCCGCCTACCCTAGCGAACAGTGCTACTGTGGAGGCTCCAAAGCTGTAGCCTATCATGGCCCTCACCGCAGCTGGTGTTCCGCCGTAGAATATGTACTGGAGCGCGACTAAGAGGACGCCCACGCCGACATCCATTAGGCCCAGCACCATGCCTCCACTGAATGCTATCCTGAGTGCTTTGCTTAGCCCGTGCTTTTTTGCAGCGTACGTTGTCCTGACGTTGGAGTTCACTGCGACCCACATCCCTACGTACCCTGCTATTACTGACGAAAACGCGCCGAGGATGTAGCTCAGGGACATTAGTGGGTTAATGAAAGCCAGTACGGCGGTGATTATGAACGCTATTGTCAAGATGACCGTGTACTGCTTCTTTAAGTAGGCTTTCGCACCCTCTTTAATGAAGTTATGGATCTCAACCATCCTTCCAGTACCGGCTGGTCTTCTCAGAATTAGAAACGCGAGCGTGAACGCGTACACTATCGCAACAATACCAGCTACTACGGCTAACACCGTTATCGGGATCACTTTAGGCACCCGCTTAATTCTCAACGCCTTCCTAAAAGCACTTTCTGAGGGAATTTCCGCCTGCATGATCTTGATGTTATGGTCTACTCGGTACGTGGGGAGAACAAAAGATTTTATTTTAGTTTTAAGGTGTTAGAGGCAGAGTAACCACTACGTAATCGAGTGTGATGATCGCGTGATGCGCGTGGATGGCTTTGCAGTGATAAGGTATGCACCTGAATTCCTAGTCTGAGGGGGGTAGTAATGCCTAGGAGCACCACAATATACTCGGGATGGAGTTGGGATGAAGTCACAGCTTCAGCCGTGCTCGCAACGGCGCTTCTGCGCAAGGGTTATAGAATATACGTGGAGTTCCCTTCACCCAGTGAGCGGAAGGGTCTAGCGATAACTAAGTCCTATGCCGTGGGCATTAGCCACAAGGACGGTGCCGTGCTGCAGGACTCCATATCGATACAGTACATACCTGAGAAGAGATTAGGTGTTGTGCTGAAGTATGACTCCGCGGGGAAGAGTGACCTGATAATGAGGTTCTCCAACGTCGGTTCACTGACGTCCACAATGCTGGAGTACGTTGAGACATTGAATGAACGCGTGGATGTGCCAGAGCAAGTACTCCGTGATATTGAAGCCATTAACGCTGGGGAGCATGATAAGGTGTCGAAACTCGGAAGAATTATGCTTAGAGCCCTCAAGGTCAACTATAACTCCAAGGAGTTCCGGCAACTGATGTACACGTTCATGATGGAGGTATTGAGGACGAAGACCTTGAAGCCTTCGGAGGAGTTATTAAAGGAGAATGAGAAGTATGACAAGGCCATGGAACTGGCTGAGAAAATCCTTGAGAACAGGGAATACATTCAGTACGATAAACTAAAAGTAATTGTAATCTCAAGTAAGTTCAACAGAGAGCTAATTAAGAAGAATTATCCACTCTTGAAGCCCGTAACTTACGACATCCTAATGAAGGTCTGCAAGAAGGACGGCGTGGCTATACTAGTGCAGGAGACTGAGTTAGGTCACACAATAAGGGTCTGCCTCTACAGAAGGGATGTAAGCTTCGTGAAGGTTATATCGGCGATACCTAAGGAGATGAGCGAGAAACTCAGCATTATCTTAAGGGGGAACCACATAATAATAAAGTTCCGTAACCCGCAGGAAAGCACGCTCGACAACGTGCTGGATGTTGTTGACGTCGTTGCTAACGCCATAGTAACTCAATTGAGGGCGACTGAGCAGCAACGTAGACCCCGCAAGAGGTGATTAGGCTCTTGGTTAAGGCTGTGGTGACGGGTGGCGCGGGATTCATAGGTTCACACATAGTTGATTCCTTAGTTAAGAAGGATTATGACGTAGTAGTGATTGATAACCTCAGTTCTGGGCGGAAGGATTTTCTGATGGGGGCAATGAGGAGCGGGAGAGTGAGGCTTATCCTCGACGACCTCAAGGATCCTAATGGTGAGTGGGTTCAAGAGTTTAGGGGCGCTGACATCGTCTATCACTTCGCCGCCAATCCTGAGGTGCGTGTCTCCATGACTAACCCAAGAACTCATTTCAATGAGAACGTCTTAGCAACCTTCAATGTTTTGGAGGCATGCCGAATTAATAGTGTGAAGGAATTAGTGTTCGCCAGTTCCTCAACGGTTTACGGCGATGCAAAGAAGTTCCCGACCCCCGAGGATTACGAGCCTAAGGAACCCATCTCAGTTTACGGTGCGGCCAAGTTAGCCTCTGAGAACCTGATAATCACCTACAGCATAGCATATGGTATTAAATCCCTTATACTGAGATTCGCTAACATCGTGGGACCCAGGCAAAGCCATGGGGTGATTATTGACTTCATACGTAAGCTTCGGTCGAACCCAAACGCCCTTGAGATTCTTGGTGACGGGACACAGAGGAAGTCCTACCTCCATGTTAGGGACTTAGTTTCAGGCGTTGAAGTTGCGTTAAGGGCCCTCAGGAGTAGCGGGAGACCTTACGAAGTGTTTAACTTGGGGAACGAGGATTGGGTCACTGTCAAGAGGATAGCCGAGTTAGTGGTTGAGGAGATGGGGTTGAAGAACGTTGAGTTCCGGTATAGGCCAGCCACCCCTGACGGCAGGGGATGGAAAGGGGATGTTAAGTTTATGCTCTTGGACATAAGCAAGATGAAGGCGTGCGGTTGGAGACCGACGATGAGTTCTGAGGATGCCTTAAGGGACGCTATCCGCGCAGCACTGAGTAGTCAATTGCCCGGTGTTGCGCGTTGCTAATAGTCTGCTTCTCGAAGTCCTTCACCCTGCATGAGGATCCCCTTAACCCGCATCCTGAAAGCCCTGAGCGCGTGTTAATGGCTTTCTCAACTGTTAGGGACGCTGTTCCTAAAGATGAGCTTAGGGTGATAGGGCCTCCCTCCCCTTCGAGAAGGGTTGTTGAGCTTGTTCATGATAGGGATTACGTTGAGTACATAGAGAGCGAGAGTAAGAAGGGGTTTCACTACATAGACGCTGACACGTACGTTAATGAGCACACATTCAGTGTCGCGCTCCTAGCCGCTAGTACTGCGTGGAACGCTGCCGATGTCTCTTTAGAAGTACGGGCACCTGTGCTTGCGCTTGTTAGGCCCCCAGGGCACCACGCTGGTAGGGCCGGGCCCGCCTTGGGGGCATTATCTAACGGTTTCTGTATATTTAACAACGCAGCCATAGCTGCGAGGAACTTCTTAGATAAGGGCTTAAAGGTCATGATCCTTGACTTCGACGCTCACCATGGGAACGGGACCCAGGAAATTTTCTGGTATGAGCCTAGGGTGCTTCATGTTGATATACATGAACACGGAATATATCCCGGTACTGGGGACTTCAGGGACGTTGGTGGGAATGCGGCTAAGGGAACTAAGGTGAACGTGCCACTGCCCCACGGCGCTGGTGATGATGAGTTCCTGTGGTTGATTAGTGATGTACTGCCGAGGCTCGCGGAAGCATTCAGGCCTGATGCCCTCGTAATTTCCGCTGGGTTTGATTCACATGCCCTTGACCCCATGTCAACCTTGAGGGCTTCTGATGATGTTTTCACTATGTTTGGGTCGTTCGTTGCCGAGCTCATGCGAAGCCGTGTTAAGGGGGTGACCATGGTGCTGGAGGGCGGATATGGTAACGCTTTGCCCGCGGGCCTAAGGAGTTTCTTAAGGGGGTTCCAGCTTGGAGTGTTCAGGAAGCGGGTGCGGGTGCCAACCGATAGCCTATGGGTTAGGGGTGTGTCCTTAGTACTGGAGAGGTACTGGGGCATAGAGCTAAAGTAGCTTGCTTGAATCTAAGTAAAGTTGCTAATAACTTGGTAACCTACGTTTTACGTGGTGATCGCACCCCGTGCTTGCTGGGAAGGTGCTTAGGGTGCAGGGAAGTAGCTTGGAGTTCATAGAATTAATTGGGAGTAATTATCTTGATGACCCCTTGAACTACGCTTACCTGCTTTACGACCTCACAGTTTATCCTGACGTGTCTAAAGCCCTGATTAGAGTTGAGGACAGCGTCATTGTTGGGTACGTCCTTGCTTGGTTTAGGTTCGAGCCTCAGACCGTCATCCTTCACGGGGAGTTGAGTGGGGTACCCCTGCATGAAGTGTTGAGGCTTAAGTCCCTTATTTGGGTGCCGTTCCATGAGTACCCCAGCATTAAGCGTGAGTTGCTGAGGTACGGTGACCTGATGGATGAGCACGTAATGCTCGACATGATTGCGACGCCAGATACCTTTCCTTGGGACGCTGACTATCATGTTAAGTGTGTTAGGCTAGGGCCGGGCGATGTGGGTGCATTGCAGGAGTTCTGGGTTTCCGTGGGTGTGAGGGTTCCTAGGGAGGTTCTGCTTGAGGCGCTTAGTGATCACGTGTGTTACGGTGTGTTCGTTGACGGTAGGTTAGCGTCGGTTGCGAGGACTTATGTGAGGACACCTCGTGTTTGGGTTGTTGGCGGGGTGTTCACACACCCTGACTTTAGGGGGAGGGGCTTCGCTAAGGCTGTCACTGCGGCGGTTACTAGGGAGGCGCTTCTTTCGGGGGCCTACGCACTTCTTCACGTGCGTGAGGATAACTACCCGGCGATAAGAGCGTATAGAAGGGTTGGTTATGAGTTAATCGGTAGGCGTGTTTGGGTTTCGTTCACTCCTAGGGTTATGTAAGTTTTGCTGAAAAGCCTTAGGTTAGTAGGGTGATATAAAGTCCTCTGGCTTCGGTGGTTCTGGCTTTAGTCCCTTCCTTTGCCTTATCTTCTTCACGATGTCCATTAGAAGCGAGTCAGGTACTGGGGCCCACCTGCTGAATTCAGTGCCCCAGAAGGCCCTGCCCGCCGTTGCTGATCTTAACTCGTTCGCTAGGTTCATTGATTCCGCCACAGGTATCTCGGCTATTATCCTTACCTGTGTTGGGCTGAGCTGGATGACGTCCAGTACCTTGCCTCTCTTCCTCGTTATGACTGAGATGACCGAACTCATTGTTTCCATCGGGGCCTTGATGTCGAGCTTCTGTATGGGCTCTAGGAGCGTTGGGCGCGCCATGAGCATCCCAGCGTATATTGGGTTCCTTACCGCTGGGAATAACTGGGCCGGGCCTCTGTGTGCCGGGTCCTCGTGCACTACGGCGTCGTGCAGTATTACCTTAACGCCCCTCACCGGTTCCTTGGCTAGCGGGCCCTCAGCCATTGCCAGTCTGAAGCCCTGGATTATCGTGTCCTTGACTTCCCTCAGGTGCTGCACACCAACGGTTTTATCCACGAATATGTTGAAGTTTTCGTCGATTGCCCATATGCGGCGGGCCTCGTCGTAGTCCCACCCGGCCTTGTCCCTGAGGATCTTGGCCCTCTCCCTAGCGTCCATGTCCTCTGAGATCACACCCTGCTGTATTAGCTGGATTGTCTCGTTATTCAGTGGCTCGACGCTTATGTAGAGCTTGTTATGCTTGTTCGGGGACTTGCCTTCGAGCACCCTCGACGCCGCCCTAACGGTTTCTCTGTAGACCACTATGGGCGGTGATGTTTCTACCTCAAGCCCGTAGTTCTCCTTGAGGAGCGTTAGGACGATTTCTAAGTGAAGCGGACCCATACCGGATATTAGGTACTCGCCCGTCTCCTCATTTATCTTCACTACTAGGTTCGGGTCCTCGATCGACATCTTCCTCAGAGCGTCGATTAGCTTTGTTAGGTCCTGCATGCGCTTCGGCTCTATAGCCATCGTCACGACGGGTTCGGACACGTAGTGTAGCTTCTCGAACGGGGCCGCCTGATCCTTGAAGGCGACATCGACCGCTGTTTCACCCGCTCTTGCCTTGTCTAGGCCCAGTACAGCACCTATGTTTCCGGCGAGTACTGCGTTCACCTGCTCCCTGATCGGGCCCATGTAGAGGCTGACTTGTAGCGCCCTCTGCTTCGTTCTCGCCATGACGAGCCACAGTTCCTGGCCGGGCCTTAGTGTTCCTGAGAATACCCTGCCGGTCGCCACCATACCTGCGTGCGGGTCTATCCTCATGTCACTCACTAGGAAGACCGTCGGTCCGTTGGGGTCGGCGTTCATCATGGCCTGCCCTAACTCGGAGTTTATGTCGCCCTTCCATATCTTAGGTATTCTGTACTTCTGAGCTTCCTTGGGGTTAGGTACGTGCTTAATGACCATCTCCAGCAGGGCTTCGTGAAGGGGTATGACCTTCTGTAGCTCCTCTACCGCCTGCTTTCCTTTAGCATAGGCGTTCATCATGTCCATGATCGTTATTCCTTTCCTCTTGGCGTAAGGTACCGTCAGGCCTATCTTGTCCCTCGCCGAACCGAACGCCACCTGCCCCTTAGCAGGGTCCAGTAACCACTTATCCCTGAATTGGGGCTCGGCGTATTCCTTAATGAGGCTGTTTACTTCCTTAATTATCGTTATGAACCTCTTCTGTATTTCCTGAGGTGTTAGCTTGAGCTCCTTTATGAGCCTGTCGACCTTATTGATGTATAGGAGTGGCCTTACTCTTTCCTCGAGGGCTTGCCTTAGCACTGTCTCGGTCTGCGTCATCACGCCCTCAACAGCGTCTACTACGACTATGGCACCGTCAAGTACTCTTAGGGACCTTGTGACCTTGCCTGAGAAGTCCACGTGGCCGGGCGTGTCGATTAGGTTAATTACGTAGCCCTTACCGCCCATTTCGTGGTAGAGGCTGATGTTAGCTGACTTTACGGTGACGCCTCTCTTCTGCTCGACGTCGAGGTAGTCCAGGGCTAGTGCCTCGCCAGCAACCTTGACTGAAATTATTCCTGCCGCTGCTAGCAGTAGGTCTGAGGTTGTGGTTTTGCCGTGGTCTACGTGCGCGATTATTCCTATATTCCTGACGCGCTCTAGGTTGGACATTAGCTTCTGTATCTGCTCCACGGTCTTGTATCTGGGCATGATTCCTAACCTAGGGGATAGAAGCATTGGAATTTAAAAGCTTAGCAGTAGGGCACTCACTCCTGCTTCCTTACGTGCCCTCTTTCCTTTCCGTAGAAGCGCTCTAGTCCCCCGCCCACCCCTTCATGCCTCTTGCTGTATGGATGGTTAAGTATGCGCTTGATTAACTGCGCCCTCTCCTCACTAACGCCTTCCACGCGCGAGAGTTCCACGGGGGAGGCCTCGAGTACCGCCCTTAGGCTACCGAACTTCCTTAGTAGTCTGTCAGCTAGTGTCGGCCCTATGCCTGGGAAGGATGCGAGGACGTAGAGTTGCCATTCGCTTAGGTCCCGCTCCTTAGGCTTCTGCTGTTTCCTATATGTTGGGAGAAGCGTTGCTGTGGAGGCTCTCCTGACCGTTTGGAGCTTCTCGGCGATTAGCTTTATGGTTTCGGCCGTGTGTTTCGCGTTCCTAGTGTAGATTACTGGTATGTTATTGTATATTACCGCCGTTACCAGCGCAGCTTCAACGGCTTTGTATTTGTTGGTTATGCGGCGTAGGTATGTTAGGTCGCCTTCAACTAGGATGAGCGTCTTTAGGCCTGACGCCTTTAGGCGGCGTACTTGATCGAAGAACCTTCCCTCGAAAACCGAGTGAGCTAGGTCATCAACCCTTTTTCTCTCGATGACCGTGTCCTCGGTAACCATGTAGTCACCTACCTCTAATTGCTTGTAGATAACCGATACGCCCATCTCGGTGAGGTACTTCGGTACGTGGGAGGCTTTCTCTCTGAGGTCGACGTAAACCTTCACCAACGTTACTCACACTCCTCCATCCAACGACCCTCCTCAAGTATCCCTATGCTGTACCCTTTTCTTGCGAAGAAACGTGCTATTGTTTTCATGATCTGCTTAGGGCTCACGCTGGAGTTTATTAGTGCTCCAGCAGCTCCTGCGTGCCCACCGCCCGAGCCGCCGAGTTCCTTTGAGAAATGCAACGCTAGGTTTGAGGCTATGGGTTCGCCCCCGAACTTCTTGAGGAATGACTGAGATACGCGGATAGTTATCCGTGTTGCGTTAGGTCTTTTCGCTACGGCGACGGCTACGTCGGCACCAGCGTCGATGAGGACTTTAAGCACGGCTGATTCATGCGCGCCGATGCACGTCACCGCAAGTATTGCTTCCTTATTCAGCCTATATAGTCCCGTCCTTGAGAGGCCCTTCAACCTGGCTATTACTTCCGAGCGGCTTGCCTCCCGGAGCGTGAGGGTGTTGAGAGCCCTTCTGTAATCCCCTCCGTTCTCGGTTAGCCAAGCCATTACGGCGAAGGTTTCCGGGTTGGCTAACCTGAGTATCCGGGTGTCATAGAGTATGCCGGCTATGAGGAACGTGAGGACCCTAGGATCAGGTCTTACCTTAAGGTACATCATTAACTCGGTTACTAACTCACTGGTTGATGCTGCTGAGGGTCTGTGAATGCTTACGTCCGCACACTTAACTAGGTCATTTACCTCGTGGTGATCCACCACAACGTAGGGCTTGCTTAGTAGTGAGGATAACTTATTCAGCTGTTGGGGTGTTGAAGTATCGACGATTACGGCTGCGCCGCACTCGCTTGGGTTATCATTGATTACTTCGACCTGTGGTGCCAGGGTCTCTAGGAGTTTCTTCGACGCTTGCTCTAGGCCTTCGGATGTTAGTATAAGTATGTTCTTCTCATATGATAGGCTCTGAAGTATTTCCTTAATCCCTAAGGCTGAGGCCAAGGCGTCTGGGTCGGCGTTCCTATGCATCGCTACGCATACGGTACCCTCGCTTAGACCCTCAACCCATTTCCTCAGTTTCTCCGCGTCCGCTGGCTCTACGCTTAAGTTCATCCCTCACCACCTTGAGTGCCTTGTCCATGGCCTCATCTATTAGCGCTTCTAGTTGGGGGGTCAGTGGCGCTGTCCCCTCTACCTCCACGTTTACTAGTACATTCACGGCTTTCCCTTCACGCTGGATTGATACGTAGGCTAGGTAATCATCGCGTCTCGGGATGAGTTGCTTCAGAGCTGAAAGAAGTTCTTCTGAGGCCCTTAACGCTATTTCCTCTAACTCATCCGTGCCTAGCGAGCTCGCATCTATACCTATTTTCTCGATGGGGACCTTACGCTTAACCAGCTTTGGAAGCCCCCGTGACCCCGCCTATGCTGAACTTCTCGAGTTTCTTCTTTAGCTCCTCTAACTGCTTTTTCAGGGTCTCCTCCATTTTTGAGAAACTGTTAAGCCTTATTTCTAGCTCTTCCTTCCTCTCCTCTAGCTCCTTGATCACTTCGTCCCTAGGGACCTTGATTAGGACGAAGCCCGTGTTCTTGTATACCGGGGTGTCTTCGTTAACGGACTTCAGGATGTTTAGGGTCCTGTCGATCTCATTAATTTCTGAGGTTATAACGGATTTCTGCGCGATTATTGAAGCGAGTTGGGATTCCACTTGCTGGTACTTTATCACTGCCTGCTCTAGCTCGGGAGGTATTCTTTGAGCCACTTAATCCTCACCCTCTCACCATAGGAGGGAAGGACTTTAAATATTGCTGGTGGTTAAGCTAGGTTCCTCCTTCTTAGCTCGTTTATGAGGTTCAGCACGGTGCTGGATAGGCGTAGAACGCTGTTGAGGGCCGCCCTAAATGCTGAGTGGTTGGGTGCGTGTATCTCGATCTTCACGCCCTCCTCAACTAAGCCTATGTTAGCTCTTACCCCACGCATTTCACTCTCTGTTTCCGGCTTAAGTGACTTGACCAGCGTTTCCCTCAGGTCTTCGGGGATGTCATCTAGTAGTATGCTTAGTGATAAGTGCCTAGCTTCACTGCTGGTCATACCTTATCACCTTAGTTACTATGAAGCGAGGACCGCACGGTCTGCCTGTGGTGGTGCATATGAAGTTCACTACCACGCCGTCATCCCTTCTCCCGAGGATTACCTCTACGGCTGGCTCGGCTCCTGCCTCGTGCTGGGTTATTTCTGGCCGTAAGGCTCTTATGAGTTCCTCGGCCGTCTCGGCGAGTAGCTCGTCCTTCTCGGTTCCTTTGAGGTTCATGGTGATCTTGTTTATTCCTAGGGGTTTCTGCGAGTCCGGCATTTCCCTCATCAACGTGACTGACGTTATCTTTAGTAGCGAGACCCTCTTGAGCCCGTCTGGTTCGGGTACGTGGAAGGTGAGTGCTGAGGGGTTCGCTTTCTTCTCGAGGACTATCAGTACGCCGTACGCTCCTGTCCTGCGGGCTATTGAGGAGAGGTCTAGTAGCGTTGCCTTGCCCCGGTTAAACTTCATTGCGTGGGGTATCGTGGCGACTAAGTCCTTGATAAAAGACCGGGTTCTTCTAGAAGGTTCGCGGGATGTTGTTATTAGTAATTTGTTTTCGTGTCTTCCTGCGCTCATCGTCCGTTAGCACGCTACCACTGCCTTGTTTGACGCCCTATTACGGTCTTACTGATCTCTGTTGTGGGTTGGTACGCGCCTCCCGCAAACACCGTCCCGCACTTGGGGCACTTCCATAAGCCAACAGCTATTCTCTTCATGACGGTCTTTGTTCCGCAGTGAGGGCATTCGTAGGGGGCGTACCTGCGTTCCATGACGCTCTTCCATCGCTTCCTTAGTGTTGAACCGTACCTGGCCCCGAACCGCCCCGCGATGCCTACTACCTTAGTTCTCTTGCCCATTCTGCCGCACCTGCCTCATTCGTTTATTGAGTTGAATTTAAGTTTTCCTCATCGCTGGCCTTCCTCTCCTTACTGCTTTCCTCTTCGCCCGCCGCCCCCTTGGCTTCCGCCTCTTTTCTTGCTCCTTCCTCCTGTTTCTCCTCCGGCTTCTCCTCTACTTCCTCCTTTCCTGCTTCCTTTGCCTCCTCTTCCTTGGCTTCTGCTTCCTCTTTTCCTTCTTCTGGCTCTGCCTCTGTTGGTTGTCCTTCCTTTTCTTCTTGAGCGGCCGGGGCCGCTTCTTTTTTTGCTGTCTCTTCCTCCACTCTTCCCTTCTCCTCCAGCTCCTTGACTGGTTCCTCAGCCTTCCTCTCCTCGATTACTTCCTCTTCTTTACTCTCCTCCCTTTCCTCGGCTGCTTCAGTGGTTTCGGACGCCTCCTTTACTTCCTTTGTACCCTCTGTCACTTCCTCTGCAACGCTTTCCTTTGCTTCGGGTGCTTCTTCCTTCTCTTCTTTCCCTTCCTCTTCCTTCCTTTCCTCCTTGGTCTCAGCCTGTTTTACCGCGGTCTCGACTGCTTGCTCGATGATCTTGATTAGTTCTTGCCCTTTCTTTATCGCTATGTCCGTGGCTCTCATGACCTCGTCCTTAGTTATTGAGGAGGGGCCGCTCTTCTGGATCCCCGCTATCCTCCCGTCCTCCGATATCGCGAATATTATCTTCGTGTCTAGCACGCTCTCCTCTTCTAGGTCTGGATCCACAATGAGTGCTTTTCCCAGCTTCCCTACAGTTACCGTGACTACCTTCCTTAGTAGTGGGAGCTGCGCTACGTGCGTTGTTTTGTCGACAACTATTTGCTCGTCTTCCTCGCTTATCACTGCCTTAGGTATCTTCGCCGTTAGTAGGGCGGCTAGTGTCGCTATTGATGACGCGTCCACTAAGTTCCCGTCGTGGTCCAGGACGTAGATATCTATCCACACCACCCACACTTTCTTGCCTGGGATTAGGACTAGCTTGCTTAGGTCTATGGCGCCTAACTCCCTTATTGACCTGTCTATAACCCTCGCTAGCTCGATTGCGTTCTCGTCGGGCGGTCCTGGCTCGAATACCGGTGATGCCATGGGCACGAACTCCGCGGAAACTATTATCACGCCCTGGTCCGGGGTGTCAGGGTATGGTGTCCCTACCTCTAGCTTCACCCCTACTAGTACCTGCGTGTTCCCTAGCTTCACTAGGGCTGAGCCGTCTGCTTTGGGCAGGTAGTTAGGTATGATCTCCACTTGCCTTATGTCGTGGAGTCCGCGCCCGTCTAGCCTGGTTCCCCTCTTGACCAGCGACGCTATCGTTTCCGCCTTGAGCTTAGGGATTATGTAGTCCGGTGATGATGGGGTTACGGACATTGCGTTACACCTCCACCTCCACTTCTAAGTACTTTTTCTTGAGGGTCTCCTTCTGCATCTTGTAGATCTGCTCTATGCCTTTGAGGGCTAGGTCTAGGGCTTCCTCGAACTCCTCCCTGGTTAGGACGCCGTTCAGCTGGAGTAGCGTTATCTCGCCTAGGGCGGGTGCGGCCGCTACCGGCATGTCGGCTTCGCCGAAGTTATCCTCTACCTGGTCGATGTCGAGTACTAGGACGCCGTCAACCTTGCCTACAGCTACTGCCGCCACCAGGTCCTTCATCGGTATTCCGGCGTCGGCTAGGGCTAGTGAGGCCGCGGTTAGTGACGTCGTCCTTGTCCCGCCGTCGGCGCTTATCACTTCTATGAACACGTCTATGGCTGCCCTGGGGAACATCTCGGTTAGCACTACGGGTTCGAGGGCTTCCCTTATTACTTTCGATAACTCTATCTCTCTCCTTGTGGGGGCCGGTGATTTCCTTTCATCGGTTGAGAATGGGGCCATATGGTACCTGCACCTGAGTACGGCGCGGTACGGTATCGCTATGTGCTTCGGCTGCGCTTCCCTAGGCCCGTACACCGCCGCTATTACCCTAGTCTTGCCGAACTCTACGTAGGCTGAGCCGTTGGCGTTCTTCAGCACACCTACCTGCATCTTTATGGGGCGTAGCTCGTCGGGTCTGCGCCCGTCGTGCCGTAAGCCGTTTTCGAGGATTAGCTTTGGTTTCTCTCCTTTAGTTCCTCCCACCTATTAATCCCCTCCGAACTTTTTCCTTCGCAATGAATTCCTTTATGCGATCCGTTAGCCCGGGTATGTGTGCTTCCCTCTCTATTTTCCTTATCGCTAGAACGAGTATGTCTTTGAGGTCTCGGTTGGGGCAATCGATGACTATCCTTCCGTTACGGCCGACGACTAGCTTACACCCTGTTTCGTTCTCGAGGGTTGATTGCATGGAGCCTTTCTTCCCTATTACCCTAGGTACTTTCGCGGGGTTTATCTCGACG
Organism: uncultured Desulfurococcaceae archaeon; assembly: GCA_964399035.1. Classification (GTDB taxonomy): domain Archaea; phylum Thermoproteota; class Thermoprotei_A; order Sulfolobales; family NBVN01; genus WAOL01. The sequence goes on along the minus strand of CAYNPH010000034.1, from coordinate 2,958 downwards.
ATGGCTCCCTTCGTTACCTTCCCTAACCCCTTGCCCTTAGTGCTGAGTAGCGGGTCCCTGGTTCGGTCGAATACCTCTATCTTGGCGACGATCACGTCCCCAACGTCTAGGTAGTCGGTGAGTTCCTCCCGGGCCGGGTTTATCGGCCTCCCAAGAAAGTCGGATGCGTAGAGTATTCCGGGGAAGGGTGCTCTTATGTCTACTTCCCAGCTCGTTAGTCCCACGGACCTGATTACGCCGACCACGATGTCCTCTGGCTGGGGGTAGTAGTAGCCTTCCAGGGGTATTATCTTTAGGGTGTTATTTGATTCGTCGTACTGCACCAGCCCGACGACTGCTGAGTAGTATTTCTTCCCCACCTTGTAGATTGTGGAGGGGGACAGTACCTTGAAGTCACCTTCAGCGATTAGGTCTCCCGGCGCGACTAACTCCCTCTGACCTACCTTCACGGTGCCTGGCAACTCACATCACCTTGACCTTCACTTCAGCCATGCCGCGGGTGGCGCGGCTTATGGAGTCCATTACCTCCCCCTGCATTCCTGCGGGTATCTCTATTTCGATGAGTAGTGAGCCGTCGTTTAACCATCTCTCGTTCTTGACTTCCCCTAGCCTCCTTAGTTCTGAGTACGCCCTCCCAGCCACGGCGGGGGGTACCCTGACCGTGATTAGCGCCCTGGCTATCTTTATGGGGAGGTGCCTCGCTATCGCCTTAACTATCTTGGCTGCCTGTTCCTCGACGCTCTTGTAGAGGTCTACGGCTACCCTGGCCTCCTCCATTGCTTTCTCGATTCTCTGGGGCGGTATGGGTGTCTTGGTTCTTGGGTCTATTGCTGAGCGGGCTATGTAGTTGATGATTAGCCTCCTCTTAGCCTCGAGTAGCTTCCTTCTCTGGGCTGTGGTTAGCTGTAGTTCGCCTTTCTTGAGTATCACGTCCGCGACTTTCTTGATGTTCGTTGTGCCGAATACCTTCCTGACTTCCTCTGGCGATGCCCTGTCGCCTTTCCTCGCGTCCTTGTATATGTAGTCGCCTACGAGTACGTCGTCTATCGGTATTTTCTCGCCTTCCCTGTACTTGAATGCCTTGTCCGGATCCACTAGTATTTCGAACTTATGACCTCCCTTCTCGTACCGGGCTATCACGTATTCGTGGGTCATTTATCAACACCGGCTGCCTTAACGTACTTGGCTATTTCCTCCACGGTTAGTTTCCTGAAGGTCTTGTCGTCTTCGGTGATTATCCCTAGCTCTACGAGGCCCGGTGATAGTGGTGAGCCTGTGGAGGCTCTTAGCGCGCTTAGCGCTAGCTTCACGGCTTCTTCCCTGTCCATGCCGTCCCTGTAGTGCTTCTCTAGGTATTCGGTGGCTGCTTGGTCTCCTGAGCCTAGGGCTAGGGCTTTGTAGGAGAAGTAGTACCCGTTGATTTCGGTCTTAAATAATTGCGGTCCTTTCCTGTCGTACCCTGCGAAGACTAGGGATACGCCGAAGGGCCTTACGCCAGCGTGTTGCGTGTATATTTGCTTGATGTCGCACACGTTCCTTACGACGTACTCCACGTCGGCGGGCTCGTCGTAGATGAACCTGTAGTTCATCGCCACCTTTCTGGCGTAGTCTATGAGTATCCTGCCGTCGGCGGCTAGCCCTGCGAAGGAAGAGCCTATGTGCGTGTCTATTATGTAGATCTTGACTATGTCCTTCATGTCTATGAGTGGGGCTATGCGTCTTTTCTCGGCCGCGATTAGTGCGGCGTCCCTTATCTTGACGGCTACGGTGGTCCATCCCTTCTTGATGTTTTCAGCTGCGTACTCGACCTGGTAGAGCTTGCCGTCGGGTGAGAACACGGTTATTGCTCTGTCATAACCCATTGCAGGTGGTCCAAACGTCAATCCTCTTACCCTCCTAGCACTGTTAATGAAGAAATATAAACTTAAATGGGGGTGCTTTAAACCCTCATTGGCGTGGTGCTTGGGTGTGGCTGAATTCATTTCAAGGATTCGGGATTCGGGCGTGGCTGTGTTGGGTGCTGGCGGTGCTGGTGATGTTATCTCTGCTTACGTCATGTGCAGGGTTCTTGAGGATCTCTTCGGGGTTGAGTCCTGCGTCCCTGTCGCGTTACTCTGGGAGCGTTGGGTTAAGGACCCGTTCCCGGGGCCTGTGGCGAAGGGTGCTGTGAGGAGGGCTAGGATCGGTAAGTGCGTGTGGATTTCTAAGGAAACCTACGTTGAGAGGCCCGGAGGCTATGTTTTCAGGCCTAACGCCTCCGTCGTTGCGGAGGTGTTCGGCGGGGAGATACCGGCCTTCACACTTGAGGGCGGTGTTTTAGGCGTTGTTGAGTGTTTGGAGGAGGTTCGTGGGTTAGGGTACTCGCACCTAATGGCGCTGGACGTCGGCGGCGATGTCCTGGCTAGGGGGTGGGAGCCGTCCCTCTGGTCCCCGCTGGCCGACGCCGTCAGCGTGGCTGCCGTCTCCCACTTCAGCGACTCCTCCGTGGCCGTCCTCGCTCCCGGGGCTGACGGGGAGCTCCCGGCCGACTACGTCCTCAAGAGGATCGAGGAGGTCATGCGGCGCGGGGGCTACTTAGGCGCGATAGGGCTCTGGCGCGACCACCTGAGGATCTACGAGGAAATCCTCCCCAAAGCAACCACGGAGGCAGGGAAGGCAGCGTACCGCGCGCTGAAGGGCGAGGTAGGGGAGGTAACGATCAGGGACGGAAGCCGAACCATCAAGATAGGCCCCCACACCCCCATAGCGTACGTACTGAACACCGACACCGTAATGGAGCTCACCGTACTACCACAAGCAATCAAACACACAAAAACACTAAACGAAGCACTAGAAGCCGCACACAAAGCAGGCATCACAACAGAACTCGACCTAGAACTAACCATCGCAAAACTATACGGCACAGGACCAAAAACAAAACCAAACTGGCTCAAAGCCAAACAAGAAGCACGCAAAACA
>CAYNPH010000033.1:0-43880 GCA_964399035.1 uncultured Desulfurococcaceae archaeon | reverse complement strand
CCCGAGGTCGGTGGTTCAAATCCACCCCCCGCTACCAGTGTGTGGATGCCCCCCACCAATTTTCTTGTTGGTTTAGGTTTGGTTTGTTCTGTGTGTTTGTTTTGTGGTGAATTGTGTGGTTGTTGGTGAAAATTGTTTTATGTGGGTTGCGTGCCGTGGTTTGCGTGTTTTGTTGGTCTTACGGGTGCTGGGCCCGGTATGTACTCTACTGATGGTCGTGTTGGTTTCTCTTGTGGGTATAGTTCCATTAGTTCGTATATTTCGGGTGGTAGCTGTGTTTTTACGTTGAGTCCTAGTTCCTGTAGGTCTTCGGGGGTTATTGGCCAGTCGTGGGTGTATGTGCCCATGACTAGTTTCTCGATTACTTTCTGTATTTGCTGTGGGGGTAGCTTGCCCTCCAGTAGCTTCGTCACTAGCCTCTTTGTTTGGTTCAGCGCCTTCTCCGCTATGTCCGCCATTATGAGTGTTTGGTCGCTGACCTTATCGACCCCCTTCTCCTTAACCACCTTTACTATCGAGGGTGCCGGGTACTGACCTGACTGTGTCGTTAGCTGCGGGTCCACGGGCCCCAGCACGGCGTCGGGATCCATCCATATCTCGTCAGCGGCTAGCGCTATTAAGGTACCTCCGCTCATGGCGTAGTGAGGCACTATGACTATCTTCTTCGCCGGGTGCCGCTTCAGCGCCATAGCTATCTGTGATGCCGCCAGCATTAGGCCGCCCGGCGTATGCAGTATCATCGCTATTGGCTGGTCGGGCGGCGTCGACCTTATCGCCCTCAGCACCTGCTCAGAGTCCTCTATATCTATGAACTTGTATATCGGTATGCCGAAGAGGCTTATCCTCTCCTGCCTGTGGATCATCGTTATTACTTTCGCACCGAGCTTGGCCTCGATCCTCCTTATTAGCGCTGCCCTCGCGTTCTTAAGGGACTGGTACCTCAGCTGAGGCGATATGAACGTCAGGAAAATCCAGAGTAGGAAGAAGAACCACAGCAGGTCGGCGAAGCTAGGGTAAAGCCCTGAAGCACCATCAGACAAACTACCACCACCTATTATAATTACCGGGATATTTTAAATTTCCTACCTTAAACCAACGCGCACAGAGGCAAACACTCTTAATATTAACCCCACTTTCCCCTAACCCACTTAAGCAGGCCTACCCGCCCCTCACCCCTGCTGGGCAACCTAGCCTTAAGGGAAGCGACGAACCCCTCCCAACTCAACTCGCCCGAGACCCAAGCATCGACCTCACCCCCCAACTCAGAGAACAGGGAGAGGAAGTCCTGCCACCTAACACCCAACCTCCTCAATTCCTTCCCCCAATACCCCCACACGTACTTAGGTAACCTATTACCAAGCCATAAGACGTACCTGGCGCTAATACCTGAGGACGCAAGGCTCCTAGCAAGCTCCTTAAGTTCCTTCGGCTCCGGAGGCGTGACGAGCTCGGACAGGACCCGCCCACCAATCATAACACACGACTTAAGCACTATTATGCGCTTCCCACACGGAAAGCACGTTTAAGGCCCACCCACAAACTATGATACGGGGTGGGACTTCTTGACAAGGAAACCAAGCAGCCTCCACATAGGCCCAGCAGGAATACCGCACTCAACAAAGAAGAAATCAACACCCGAGGGCGTCAGGAGGGTGGCTGAGCTAGGCCTCGACGCCATGGAAATAGAGTTCGTCAGGGGAGTAAGGATGAGCGATAAGCTCGCGGAGGAAACAAGGAAGGCTGCGGAGGAGAGCGGCGTCATACTAACCGTGCACGCACCATACTACGTCAACCTCCTCTCCAGCGACCCAGCCAAGGTCGAGGCATCAATAAAGAGGATACTCGACTCGGCAAGGGCAGGGTACAAAGCAGGTGCATGGTCCGTTGTCTTCCACCCCGGATACTACGGCAAAACACCCTCCGACCAAGGAGTCAGGAGAGTCAGGGAAGCAATCAAGAAAATAATCAAGCAACTCAGGGACGAAGGGATAGAGATATGGGTTCGTCCCGAAACCATGGGGGGACTAGCTGAGATAGGTTCCCTAGAGGAAGTCATAGACATGGTGGACGGAATAGACAACGCATCAATAGCCATAGACTTCGCGCACCTCTACGCCAGAAGCCTAGGGGAATTCAACACCTACGAGAAATTCTCCGAAGCCCTAGAACTAATAGAGAGAAGGCTCGGCAGCGAAGCACTAAAGAACATGCACATACACATGTCCGGCATGGAATACGGTCCCCGCGGAGAAAGAAAGCACCTGAACTTCCACGAGTCTGAATTCCAGTGGGAAAACGTCCTGAAAGCCCTCAAGGACTTCAACGTCAAGGGAGTCCTAATCTGCGAGTCACCCTCACTAGAGCATGACGCGCTGAAAATCAAGAACGCATGGCACAAAATACTGAGGAGCAAGCCAAAACCGCGGCGTGTGGCGTAAAGCAATCACTCCCTACACTTACCCTTAAGCTCCTCAGGAACGCAGATACCGTACCTCTTAAGAGCCTCACAGATCTTATCAACAGGAATGAACGCGGAGCCACCCGACCTCAACCTAACGAAGTAGGACCTACCAACCAACCTAATCTCAACAGCCTCCTCACACTCACCCAAATCCTCAGCACTCAAAGGCAGACCCAACCACAACACCCCACACCATTAGACCGTTAAGGCCCTTTAAATGAGGGCAAGGTCAAACAAACCGGCAGTAAGCTTCCAAATAAAAAGGAACTCGAACTCAAGAACGCACGGCAGAAACCGATAGCTAAGCGGCGGGCGCTACGCAGACACGCAACAACCTCAATTCACGGCACGCTTCTCCCTTAACTTAATCTCACGAAGGTACTGTATGGCAGCGGCGATGCTGCCCCTACTACCGATTATGGCTCCCCACCTCTCCCTAAACTTCGTCGGCACTAACGGCCTAACACGCTTCTTGATCCTCCTAGGCACATAGGTAGCCTCCATACCCTTCAAACCGAACGTACCGTCAATCATCTCAACAACCACGTCACGCTCAATCAGCCGTACCAACACCTTCCTAAGCCTATCCTCACCAGCTAACCCACTCAGCTCCTTCCTCAGCTCCTTCCAGGTAACGGGCCTCCCCTTCTTCCTTATTATATCAACAACTAACCTCTCCAGCTCCTCATCGTCAGGCGCCCTAACCACTAACACGTCCTCGTCCTCATAAACAACCTCCAGCTCCTTGGGTTTTGTTTTAACTGCCATTTCTTTCACCCCATTAAAGTATAATATTGCGTCGTTCTATATAAATGTTTGACATGAAACAAGCTAACCAGAACAAACCTCAACGGCAACTACCTACACGCCAGCGACGTCAAAACGCAGCACTAGATAAACGGTACCAGCCTTTTAAGCTGTATCGCTACCAACTAAGGTACCGGTGGGGACATTCATGCGGGACATAACACTGATAGCGTCAATACCCTTCGGTAGCAAGCCAGAGGTCCTTAAGAAAGTTCAGCTAATAAAGTCATACCTGAGGGATGAAGTAGGTCTTAACGTCCACTTAATCGTAACGACAGGTAAAGGCGAGCCCAAGATCATCGCGATGGGGGAGGTCATAGAATTAAATGAGGATCTAGCGACCCTGATATACAAAATTACGTCGAAACTAGCGACCGACGTTAGCGACCCTAAGTTCCTAGAGAAAGTTGCCGCCGGGCTGACGGTCGAGGAATAAAAGTTAATTAGCGCGTGAAAACACATGAATAAGTATTCTACTGTTTAACCCCCTATTGACGGCTCAAGGTAACAGATTAACCTCACTAACCCTCAACGTTTTACTTAATTGATATAAACTTATAAATCATCCTTTAACATGAACTTGAGACTGGGGTGGGTCGGATGCTCACAGACATAAGGATATTCGCCATCGAACTGCTCCGATCCTACAAGAAGGTGTTCAAGTACAAGGACCTAGAGGCAATCACGGGTCTCCCCGCACCAGCACTATGGAGGTATATCAACATGAAGATCATGCCAAGCGCGGAGAGGGCGCAGGAGCTCGTCAAGAAGCTAACGCAGCCTCAGGTAATAGATCGGGTGCTCAGAGACAACATCATAGAGGTCGGGGACAACATCTACAATCTCTCAAAAGTAATATACAACCCATCACTCCTCAAGATATTCGCGTACCTAGCCTACAGGGAGTTCCATAAGTACAACATAACGGCGGTCGCCACAGTTGAGGTGGACGGCATCCCGATAGCGGTTAAGGTGGCGAGCGTGCTGGACACTAACCTAGTGATAGCTAGGAAGAAACCCGAATTCGGCATAAAGGAGTACTACCAGACAAGCTACTTGGCAAGAGACCCGCCAGCCGTCGTGAACCTATTCCTACCTGCCTCGTTTCTAAGCGTGAGCGACAGAGTACTCATAGTTGACGACCTCCTAAACACGGGCAGGACATCAAAGGCGCTGATAAAGCTAATCAAGATGGCTGGCGCGACACCGATAGGGCTGTTCTCGATAGTGGCGGTCTCGGACCGCTGGCGCCAACTCATTGAAGGGGAGCTAGAGAAGATCTACGTCGTAAAGCAACTCCCCGGTGAGCGTGAGTTAACCTGAGCGCCCGCGGCAGGCAAGCTAGGCTGAAGCACGCAATTGCTGACGCTTTCTCAGCCGCGCTCATAATTGAGGCCGCCGCACCCGGAAAGCTAAGCACGGTCAGCGGCACGGAGAAAATCAAGGACCTAAACCTCGTTAAATTCGTGCTGAGCGCGCCAGCAATACGTGACGTAGTGATGCGTAGCTTAAATAACGCATTAAAGGGGAAACACCTCAACCTAGGTAAGCTCGTGCTCCACGGCATCAAGAAAATCATGCACAACCCGCTAATCAGGACGAACACCGCCCTAGGCTACTTAATGCTGAGCGTGCCGCTATCATACGCCGTCGGACTAACGCTAAGGGAGGACGTAAATGGCTTAAGGAACATCGCCACCACCATCATACAGCACCACCCAATCATAGAGGAGCAACTAAAGAAAGAGAGCATCACGCACTTCTACGCCGCCATAAGGGCAGCTAGCGAAGGGCACCTAGGGAAGTTCGTCGGAGCCGTACCCAGCGTGAAGGACAACGTTGCATCAACGAGGGTTAGTGTGTGGGACGCACTAACATGCTCAGCATACTATGACGTGATAGCCTATGACATCACGCACGGGTTCCGCACCACGTTACACGCGCTGAGTAAGCTACTAGTCCTAGCTAAGGAGCCAGCCAAGCTACTGGAAGCTATACCCCACCTTCAAGCATACATACTCTCAAGGATGCCTGACACGTTGGTGCTTAAGGTGTGGGGCCTACCAGCAGCGTTACTCCTAAGTAACACGGCATCCACATTAAGACCCGGCACAAGCGAGTGGGGCACCGTGAGTAAGGCGCTCAGAAAAATGGGGGTGAACCCAGGGAGCACCTCAGACATAATGAGCGCCGCAATAGCGCTTTACTTGGTGAGGAACCTTGCCTATAGTAGTAGTATCTAATCCGCACGTCAAAACCCGGAAGGAACTCCTGGAACTTGCGCAGAAGCTTCGGAAACCAGGCATCACCGCGACCATAGTAATAGGTAACCTAAGACTGGATCCGGAGGAATACGTTAGGGTGTTGCCTAACCCATACTTCCTAAGCGGTGCTGAGGATGACATTCGAGTCACTAAGCAGGCAAGGAAACTTAACGCGCTACTGGACGGCAACGTCGTCGAAATAGGTAACGTAGTAGTAGCTGGTGTGGGTGGCGTGGACCCCCATCAGAACATGGAGCGCGTGTTGAGGCTCCTGCGTACCAGGTCGCTAGGCAAGCGAGTTGACGTAACCCTCTCCTACCATCCGCCTAGGGGGTGTGGGGACTTCATAAAGGATCTTAGGTTGCGTAAGGGGCTTGACGAGTTAAGGGACTTCATTAAGGCAGTGAATCCCATGCTCCACGTATGCGGTGGAGAGTACGTTGACACGTGCTCAGTTAACGGCACAGCAATATACGCTTTGGGTAAGGGGGCCTCGTACCTCTTAATCGAGAAAAACCACGGATCACTCAACGCTAAGGTATTTCGACTAAGGTAACCGAGGCGTTAACTAGAGCTCCCTAGCCATTAACCACGCGTCTTCACCGTCAAGGTAGTACTTCCTCAAGCGCTTCACCCTCCGAAAACCCAGCCTCTCATACAGCCTTATCGCCGCTTCATTACTGACGCGGACCTCCAAGTAAACCTCACTCGCGCCGTAAATCTCCTTAAGCCTCTTCATGGCCTCAACCATTAACATCGTTCCTATGCCACGCCTCCTAAATTCCGGGAGCACCGCTATGCTCACAATGTGCCCAAGCTTCTTGAAGGGCTTCCAATACACGTACCCCAAACCACGATCCACCCTCGTCATAACGTACCCCGCTATCCTCCCATCAACTTCCGCGACCAAGAACGCCTTACCCCACAGACGCAGGTGATCCCTCCAGAAGTAGTCTGGGTAGTGCTCGGGTAGTGTTTGAAGGTTAATGCGAATTATCTCGGGAAGATCCTCCTCCCTAGCCTCCCTGATGATCACCTTATCGCTTCCCTCACCACCCAACAACCGCACCTTGATTTAGTTTATTACGGCGTCATAATAACTTTAGTTTAGTGTGGGTATGCATGCCACTGAAGGAACCACCCTATCACCCGATCCAAGAAATAGAGAATACTAAGGCACCGGTGCTATCAGGGAAGCGGGTCGTGTTCGGGCTAACGGGCTCTGTAGCCATCTACAGATCCATCGACGTTATGAGGGAGCTGATCCGGAGAGGTGCTGAGGTCTACGCCGTGTTAAGTGAGGCGGCGACCGAACTCGTGAGGCCCGCACTAATTGAGTGGGCTACGGGCTCTAAAGCCTTCACAGGCTTCGCCGGCGAGACAGGCCACGTCGCCCTAGGCAGGACCTGCGACTCGATGGTGGTTGCGCCAGCCACGGCGGACATACTCTCCAAGATAGCGCACGGGATATGCGATAATCCAGTCTCGCTGACTGCCGTAGACGTGCTTGGGCTGGGTAAGCCACTGGTAGTCGCGCCAGCAATGCATCGAGGCCTCTGGAGATCCCCGCCCGTAGTGGAGGCCGTCAAGAAGCTCGAGGGGTTCGGCGTCACGATAATACCACCGGTGAGTCTCGAGGGTAAGGCGAAGTACCCATCAACAGAGGACGTGGTCGCCGCCGTAGAGGCCGTGACGTTAAGGGGCAGGGACCTTAGGGGACTCAGGGTGCTGGTCACTGCCGGACCCACCCGCGAGTACCTCGATAACGTGCGGTTCGTAAGTAACCCCAGCTCGGGGAGGATGGGTGTCGCCATAGCGCGTGAGGCTTTCTTTAGGGGGGCACAGGTAACTCTCGTGCATGGTCCCTTAAGCGTCAGTAAACCTCACTACGTCCGCAGCATAGGTGTTGAGACAACCGAGGAAATGCTTCAAGCGATCATTAGGGAATTATCCGGGAGCGAATACGACGTCATCATAATGGCTGCTGCCCCCGCAGACTTCAGATTCGGTAGGAGGTTTAGCGGGAAAGTGAGAACCGAGGCTGGCTCAATCACCGTCACGCTGGAGCCCACGCCTAAGATCGCCACTGAAGTTAGGAAGCGCTTCAAGGGCCTCCTAGTGGGTTTCGCGGCTGAGTGCGTTGCTGGTGACCTGAACACCCTAGCGGAAGCAGCACGCCACAAGATGCTGGAGAGAGGTTTCGACATCATCGTGGCTAACGACGTGTGTGCTGAGGGCTCCGGCTTCGCAACGGAAACGAACGAAGTGCTGATAATTGTGAAGGATAAGGAACCTGAGCACGTTAAGTTAACGTTGAAGTCGGAGGTAGCTCGCAGGGTGATGGATGCTGTTAGGGATGAGGTTCATGCAGGGGGTCACGGTCCGGATCCCGCTCCACGTTAGTGGGTTCTGGGTGCCTTACTACGGCCCGACGCCAACGTTAACAGGGTCTGTCGGCGCTGGGCTGACATTGAAGCCTTACCTTACGGCCAGCACTACCGACTTTGATGACGTGGTCTCGCTAAATAATGTTGAGATTCGAGGAGGGTTAAGGAACTCCATAGTTAGGCTAACGGGTGTTGAGCGTTTCGGCGTAATTGCGGAGGCTCCTGCTGGGCTAGGGGAGGGGTTTGGATTGAGTGCTGCCTTAGCCATAGCTATGGCTATCTCAGCTCAACTAGCATCTCAACACGGACTACGTTTAGAGGAGGCATTCCGGCACGCACATGTCGCTGAAGTCGAGAACCTCACAGGCTTGGGCGACGTGATTGCTGAGGCGCTGGGAGGCGGTCTAGTAGTACGTGTTAAGCCCGGCCCCCCAGGCTTAGGGGAGGCCTTTAGTATTAAGGTAAGGGATAGAATCAACGTAAGTGCCGTGCCCATAGGGAGGACAACCACCCCGGAAATGCTTAAGGACTTTGCCGGGCGAATAAGTCTTTACGGCAGGGAAGCCCTGGCTAAGTTTCTGAGGAACCCAGGGTTAGAGGCGTTTGCCGAGAACGCCTGGCTCTTCAGTAGGCTTACGGGCATGATGAGCCCTGAGGTAGAGGATAAGGTTAGTGATGTGCTTAAGTATGCGTTGAGGAGTGGGTGCGTGATTAACTTCTTTGTTAAGAAGTCCTTGCTCGTCGTGATCCACGGGTCAGAATGCTTGGATGAGGTCACACGTGAATTAAGCACGCTTGGCAGGGTTAGGTTATTAAGTATCGCAGAGGAAGGGACGTCGGTGCGGGGAGCTTGACTCACTGGGTACCCAAGAGTCACCCGAGATACGAATCCCTAATTACGCGGGAGAAACTCATCCAAGGCTTCAAAGAAGGCTACGTGGCGGTGGCTGGACTCATAGCCCACGGAAGGGGAGAGTGTTTCGACTACCTAATAGGTGAACACACCATAGAGCCAGCCGCTAGGGCTATACGGGCGGCGGCCGCCGCCTTACTCCTGGCTAAGCACCCTGTAATCTCAGTTAACGGAAACGTAGCCGCACTAGTGCCTGAGGATGTCGTTAGGTTAGCGGAAGCCACGGGAGCGAAGATCGAGGTGAACCTGTTCTATAGGACTGAGGAGCGGGCACGTAAGATCGCCGAGGTGCTAAGGAGGGCTGGCGCTAAGGAGGTTCTAGGGGTTGACGACGCCACAGCCACGATCCCTGAGCTAGAAAGCGAACGAAGGAGAGTTAGCCCTAAAGGGATCTTAGTAGCTGACGTCGTCCTCGTGCCTCTAGAGGACGGTGATAGGACGGAAGCGCTGCGAAAGCTCGGTAAGACAGTAGTTACTATAGACCTTAACCCACTATCACGCACAGCTAGAGCGGCGAACATAACTATAGTGGACAACGTTGTTAGGGCCATGCCTAAACTCGTTGAGGAGGCGTCAAGGCTCCGAGAAGTCAAGAAAGAGGAACTGGAGAACATACTAAGGGACTATGACAACAATGCTATCCTGCAGGACGTGCTGAGACACATCATCAAAAGACTAGAAGAGTTAGCTATGGGGAAACTCACCCTCGACTTCTAGCCCTCACGCATTAATCCCCGTCGCCTCTCCTCACAGCCAGTCTCTCACGGAGCTTGCTGAGTTCCTCCTTACTCATGCTCCAGTACTCGCCTTCCGCGGGGAAAGTACCTTTACGCACGTCCTCGGCGTACCTCTTGAGAGCATCAATCATTACGTTATACAGGTCAGCATACTTACGGGCGAAAGGCGGGGGAGTGGGGTTTAAGCCTAGCACATCATGGATCACGAGTATCTGCCCGTCACAGTCAGGGCCCGCGCCAATGCATATCGTAGGTATGCGTAATTCCCTAGTTACCTGTGCCGCTACCTCAGCAACTGTATTCTCAATCACCACCGAGAAGGCGCCGACGTCTTCCAAAGCTTTAGCGGCTTCAATCACCTCCACGGCATCCTCAGCCTTCTTGCCCCTAAGCTTGTAACCCCCTAGGACTAGGTAGCGTTGAGGATTAAGACCAACATGACCCATCACCGGTATTCCTGCCTTAACCATTGCCTCAACCTTATCCAGGATCTCCTCGCCACCCTCAACCTTAACCGCGTCCGCTCCTGCCTTCAGGAGTTTGCCAGCGTTACGCACAGCCTCCTCCCGGCTAACCTCGTAACTCAGGAACGGCATGTCAGCAACGACTAAGGCTTTCGGCGACGCATTAATCACCGCCTTGAGGTGATGCATGATGTCGTCCATGGTCACGGGCAAGGTTGAGGAGTACCCTAGCACCACCATCCCCAGGGAATCACCCACTAAGATCCCGTCAATACCTGCCTCGTCCGCTACCTTAGCTTGATAGTAAGTGTACGCGGTAACCATGACTATCTTCTTACCCTTCTTCTTCATCTTAATGAAGTGATGAGGAAGTACCTTATCACTCATCACGGTCATCGCCAATATATTGGGGGTAACGCTAAATTAATGTTACCGTGACACGCCACGGAGCCGAATTCTCTCCAAGGACTTCACGATATTCCAAAGAGTATAATTAACCGGGCACACCCTACCAACCTTAAGGCCCTCCAAGTACACGGAACCGCTTATGTAGTCAATCTCGGTCCGCCTCCCTAACCTTATATCCTGAAGCATGGACGAGTAGTTCTCAGCAGTGCTTCTGGCGACGCTAAGTAACGCGTCCTTAGGATCCACGGGTAGGGAAACCCCCTTAGCGGCCGCCACCTCCTTAACCTCGTTAGCCGCGGCTAGCGCGACGCTTCGGGCACGCGCATCATTGCTCAAGACTCCATTCTTAACGCCAAGTATGGCCGTTACCGGGTTAATTCCAGCGTTGACGCCTAACTTAACCCATCTGTAGCCTTCGCTCTCATCAACGTAGATGAAGTTAATTACGCGTAATAGCTCCGACACGTGCTTGGCGATGGCATGAAGTGATAAGGGAGCTCCCTTACGTTTCGGCCCGACGTAACTTGGGCTGATTCCCATGAGGCGGATCTCATGCCTGCTAACGCGGTTAGCTCCGAACCCGATGATAGCTTGCAAAACGTTATTTGGGCCAACGACCATTTCTGCGAGTTCCGTAGCGCCTAAGCCGTTCTGACACATGACCAAAACGGAATCCCTGTTAAGTAGCCTGAGGAGTTCCCTTAACGCGTTCCTAACATCATATGCTTTGACGCAGATGAAGGCGAGCCCTATCGAACCTGGCTGGACGCCATCATACGTTGTGTGTAGTCCCTCAATAGTTCTTTCCCCCTCACTCGGTACCTTCACCTTAATTCCGTGCTTTCTGTAGAGTTCAGCTACTCGCGCATTCCTGTGAATTAGTATTGGCCTAATACCCGCTTCATTTAACGCGTAGGTAATTACAGAACCTACGGCACCTACCCCGACGACTGCGACGTCACCCTTAATCAAGTCACGTGCGGTCAATTTCCTTTATACCTATACTTACTCTCCTCAACTCCTTACTAGGCTTTACCCCAGTAATCCCGACACCGCCAGCACCTCGTTCTATAGCTCGTGACAGTGTGAGAGCCTGCTTCGCTAACTTCATGAGTGTGGTTGCCTTGCTTATGAAGTCCGAGTACTTGTTCCCGTACTTGCTGACTTCCTTCATAACCTTAGCGACTACTGGCAACTCATTCATAATTATCTCCCTAAGTATCTCCCTGTCTGCACTGCTTAGCTTACCTTTCCTGCATAGAGCCTTAACCTTAGATAGAAGGGAGTCTATGTTCACGGCCTCCATCTGAAGCTCGAGAACGTAGGCCTCAGGGTCATCTATCTCGTTAATAACGCCGTTGTTTGACCCGTAGTTACTGAGAACCGCCTCTACCGCCTCACGGTCGGTGAATACATACCAATGCTGGGCCGCTGACTTGTAGGAGGTTTCGATAATGCCGTATTCCCGCTCTAGTATTCGAAGTAATTGATTCGGGTTGTACCTGAAGCCCCACTCACGGAGCTTCACTACCAATCCTCTGAAGTCAAAGTCTCCGGGGTACTTCCTCCCTTCAGCACGGTACTCGTCGGTAGCCTCAAGCGCCGCCCTAAGAACATAGTAAGCCCTGTCACCATACTTCAGCAATACTTCCTGCACTAGTGACTCAGTAATCGATACCACTACCTCCCTCCCTTCCCTCCTACTCGTCTCTACGTCTAATAAAACCGGGTATAATGAGGGACATGGCGGGACCCCATGAGTGAGTATTAATGCGGTATTACCACCATCACTCCAAGCTCACGCCCACCTCACAGACCTATATATTGGTAAAACACCCTCTTTTTAGTGGCGAGGAAGGAGGATGCCTGGTAACGGCTACGCCATTAGGCTTGAGGGGGTCGTGAAGACCTTCGGGAGGAAAGTACGGGCTCTGAAGGGGATATCCTTCACAGTACCTAAGGGCGTTATATACGGTATCCTAGGGCCTAATGGGGCCGGCAAAACAACGACCTTAAGGATAATCGCCACGCTGGTTCGGCATGACGAGGGCGTGGTTGAGGTCCTAGGTCATAGGTTGCCTGAGGAGAGGGCGGAGGTCAGGGAGCGGATTTCCTACCTTCCAGAGGACGCGGGCCTGTACCATAGGTTAACCGGGTGGGAGAACCTGCTGTACTTCGCAATGATCTATGCTGACGACATGGAGTCAGCCAAGGAGATGGCTGCCCGCGGGGCAGAGCTCGCTAGGTTGCCTGAGAGGGATTTGCATCGTAAGGCATCCGAGTACAGTAAGGGCATGAGTAGGAGGGTGGCGCTGGCGAGGGCCTTAATGGTGGGTGCTGACCTAGTGCTGCTCGACGAACCTACCTCAGGGCTCGATGTTTTCTCAGCCTACACCATAAGGAAGACCATAAAGGAATTTGCTATACGTTCAGGGACGACCGTGCTCATGTCGTCACACAACATGCTTGAGGTTGAGGAACTCTGCGATAGGGTCATCTTGATTAATAAAGGGACTATCGTTGCTGAGGGAGAGCCGGAAGAACTTAAGCGCAGAGCTAATGCCTCTAACCTTGAGGAGGCGTTCATTAAGTTAGTGGGTGAGTTTGATTGAAAGGCTCGCTGTACCCAGTCGTTTGGAAGGAGTTGCGGGACATGGCTAGGGATATTAAGACATTAGTCGCTATCTCCCTTCTTCCGCTCCTCATGATGCCCTTAATGGGGGTCACTTCAATCTACGTTCAAACACTGCAACAGGGCGTCGCTGTAGTGATTAATGAGGATCCAGGAACGCTCACCATAGGCAACGCTACCTTCTCCACAAACGACCTAGCAAACAGCATCGTGGCCGCGCTTAAGTCTAAGGGCTTTAGGGTGTTGAATCATAGCGTTAGGTCCTATGACATAATGATCATCATACCTAAGGGATTCAGGGCGAACCTCTCTTCCTTCACTAAGGTGGCGCTCATTAAGATTGTGAAGTCCGTTGGCTCAGCTAAGAGTAATGAGGGAGAGAACGCTGTTCAGTCCGTCCTAGGTAGTTTCGCACGTAAGGTAGCTGAGGCGAAGGTAAGGTACTTAGGGGTTCTTGCCGGGAAGCCCGTAACTCCTGACTCCGTCCTGAACCCCATAGTGTACACCACGGTGTTGGTGGGTCCCTCAGGCACTGCTGTCAGTGTCGAGGAGAGCTTCCGCGTAATGCTGGGCCGTATCCTCGCATTCTCGCTGGTGTTCGTTACCACGCCGTCAATAGCTTACATAACGGACTCCGTCGTAGGTGAGAAAGAGAGGAAAACCTTTGAAGCTCTCCTAGCAACGCCCGTACCCAGGTGGTCACTTGTGATCGGTAAGACCCTCTCCGCGTCGGTCATAGGCCTCATCACCGGCCTGGCGGACGCTGTGGGTTTACTGCTTTTCTTCGCTCTACCTTCGATGACCTACGGTGTTAACTTGTTCTCCCTACTAACGCCGGGTCTGATGGCGGCCCATGTTAGCGCTGTGTATTTATCGGTGCTTGCATCCCTAGCCCTAATACTCCCAATAGTCATAAGATCCGGTAGCTATAGGGTCGCGCAAGCCTTCTCACTCGCCATAATTAGCGTTGCCTCGGTAGTGTTCTTCATATCACTATACGCGGACATTAACGCGTTAACCCCGCCGCTCAGGTACGCGCTGTACGTCATACCCTACAGCCATGCCGTCGGGATGATAAAACAGTCGGTGCTCGGTGAGGCGAGTCAGGCAGCGATCCATGCTTTAGTGATAATAGCTGAGATAGGGGTACTACTGGCACTAGCGGTTAAGCTGTTTAGTGAGGAGAAAATCATTTACTCAAAAACTTAAAATAACGGCCCTTACTTACCCTTTGGGTTTAATGATGTCTGGTAAGACGAGCGTGAAGGCGTTCATTAGGTCACGTTGGACGTTGATAATTTCGGTTGCTGTCCTTATCATAGCCTTGGTCGTGGGTTCCTATCTTAGGTACTACCCCGTGATAAATGCGGAGCGTTGGGGATACGGCCCTACACTCCAGGAGTTAGACCCGTACTCGGAGTATTGGATAGCCGAGCACTTACTTAAGAACGGGATTGGGTACTTTGCTGAGTTAACTAGGGCTAACCCAGTAACGCACATATTCTGGTACCCTTGGGGAAGGGACTTCACGTACACAGAGCCGCCTATGCTCTCAATGTTCTCAGTGATAACGTACTACATAGCACACGCAATTAACCCATCACTGACTCTCTACGTGTGGATGGTTTACCTGCCAATACTTTTCTTCATAATGGCGGCACTAGGCATTTACTTCACAGCTCGCGAATTGTGGGGAGACCTACCAGCGGCCGTCGCAGCATTGACAGCTGCCCTTATATTCGTGAGCAGGCATCAAGCAGGCTTCACGGTGAAGTACGCTATAGGACTTGCGTTCCTATTCCCAGCAGTCTACTTCCACGTGAGGGCTTGGAAGCGAGGTAGTTACGTCTCGTCGGTTATTGCAGGTATATTCCTCGCGCTCACGGCGCTCTCTTGGGCAGGCTTCAACGTTTTACTCGGCGTTATAGCTATTCAAGCGATACTGCTCCCACTCATAAGGAAGGTCACTAAGGAAGACATACTGATGCTCTTCGTGGAGTTAGTCCCGGTCACCGCGGCCATATTAGGGACTCCCTTCTATAAGGGGATCCACTACATTTACGCCAGCGTAGGCATAGTTATCCCGGCCTCGCTGGTGATGCTACTCATAGCTTACGGTCTTCAGAGACTGTCGGAGAAGAAAGAAGTTGTTCTATCACTGCCGCTACTGCGTAGGTACAAGGTAATATACTTCATGCTAATAGTCTTAATAGTTGTTGGTGGGTTAGCCGCCATAACCACGGGAGCAATAGTGATTAGAGGTAAAGCCCTCTTCGCCCTAGGCCTTAGGGGACTGGTGCGGGGAATACCGACCACCGTGCAAGAGTATGCCGCGCCCTCCGCCTCAGCCCTCATAACGAGTGAAGGAGGAGCATTAGTCATATCACTAATAATGCTCGTGTACATGCTTTACAGGGTATTGTTTAAGCGTGATATCTCGTACCTCTTCATCTTAATACTTCTCGCAGCATCGCTGTACACTGCCGCCCACCTATCCTACTTCATACCTTACAATAACTACGTAGTATCGTTAACGTCAGCATGCTTCCTAGGCGTCCTCATAAACAGGATTATGAGTAAGGGATTCAAACGTGAGTGGTTCATCGACATGATCGCGTTAGTGCTGGTGATCATATACACCATAGCCATCATTGCCCAAGGAGTAATGGTGTGGGCGCCAATGTACAGGTCACAGTCGCCAATGATAATTAACTCAGGCATAGGCGTCAATGCTAACGCACCAGCTTGGCTCGATACGCTCAATTGGATAAGGAATAACGTACCTAACGGGAGCGTATGCGTTGCCTGGTGGGACTACGGGTACTGGATCTCCGTGGTCGGCCACTGCGCCAGCGTGGCTGACGGAGCTACACTTAACGGCACCCAAATAACGTTACTAGCTAAGGCGTTAACAGGGACGGAGAAGGAAGCTTACCGAATATTCACGAAGGACTTCCACATACGGCCAGACAGGCTTTACTTCATTACCTACGAGGTATACCTAGTGGATGAGCGGAGAGGATACGTGTACATGGGTCCTGTCGTGGCTGGCACCTCATTAATAGGTGCTGACGCCGCGAAAGGCATTGCGGCAATATATAAGATAGCTGGCAGACACCCTCCCGTGTACATGTACACCTACTCACCCTACTACGGCAGTAGGATGCAGGTAGCTGTGGGCCTGCCGGACTGGACCAATAAGACCCTGCAGAACGCCCTGCTGTTCAAGGTGCTCCTAAACACGGCCTACGTGGTGTGGGGTAATGCGGGAATGAAGGTAGCGTTCCTCTACAAGAACCCGTCCAACCCACCCGTGCTGCCTAAACCTAGCATGACCATATTCAAGCCAGTGTACATAGGGATTAGTAGGGTGACGACGAACCTATATGTGGTTGTGTCAGTATATGGTGTGAAGGGTGTGGTATGAGTAAAGGAACACAAGCTATTTGCGGCAAGTACGTTTTCGTAAACCCCTACACGTACGTTAAGGATGCTTGCGTCGAGTTCGACACCAAGATAAGGGATGTGAAGCCCTGTGAGAACCCCCACGCTGTGGGGGACTCTCTAGTAATTACTCACGGTCTCACATCAACTCACACGCACTTAGGTCTTTATCCTATTAGGACAACGTTGGGATACGGGTTAGGGCTTGATGACTGGGTAAACACGTTCGCATGGCCTTGGGAGAAGTTCCTACTCAGTAATCCGGAGGCGTCGTACGTTACGGCTTTAGCGGCTATCGCGGAAATGCTGTCCTCCGGCATCACGTTATTTGCGGACATGCACTTCAATGAGGAGTACGTTCTTGACGCGGTGCTCAAGGTTGGAATTAAAGCTGATTTAAGCGTGGCCGTGATGGGTGGGGGGATTTCCCAAGACTTTAGCGAGTCTCTTGAAGCAAACAAAGAACTAGTCAACAGAATTAAGAGGCTAGGTCTTCCCGAACTCGTTAGGGCTAGGTTCGGACCCTGCACACCCCGCCTACTCAGTCCCCCGGAGTTTGCGGAAGTCGTTAGTGTTGCTAGGAAGGAAGGTGTTGGCATTCATGCTCACTTGGCCGAAGTGCCGGAGGATGAGGAATACTTAAGGAGGGAATGGGGGCTCTCGTTGAAAGAATTCATAGAGTACGTGGATTTAGGTAGTACCGATACGCTTGTTGCCCATGGTGTATGGGTTCAGAACGCTATTGACGTGCTTGCTGAACGTGGAATTAAAGTATCACACCCTCCTAGATCCAATACCCTACTACGTGACGGGGTGGCCCCCATCACTGCGTTAATCGACGCCGGCGTGAGTGTGAGTCTAGGGATAGACGTCGCACCGACATACTCTGTGGTGGATGACGCGGCCTTCGCCATAGGCCTGCACTACCACGGAGGCAGTCGAGCCCTTAGTGCCGAGGATGTGTTATGGATGGCTAGCGTAGCTGGTTACAGGGCACTAGGCTTCGGTACGGGTGAGTTAGTTCGCGGCGAGCCTGCTGATCTCGTAGTTTGGGAGTTAAGTAATGTGCTGCCGGAGGGTAAGGTATCACACATAGTTACGGACTTAGTAATGGGTGGCGCGAGGGTGCACAGAGTGATAATTAACGGGCACGAGGTATACAGGGACGGCTCATTAACAGGCGTGTCGAAGAGCGAGTTGAGGTCATGTAAGGATAAGTTAGCGAGCTACCTGGAGGCCTTCCTAGCTTCTTGACTACTGTGACGCCGCGTTATTAAACCCTTCATTATCGTGGTGACTTCCTTAAGCAGTACCTGACATGCCGGGATCAGTCCCTTTCCATAAAGCGTGTTGATCACGATATACCAGTCTATCTTCAGGATTAGGTACGTGAGTAGCAGTGTCACTATAATAAGTACTGGTACAGTGTAGATTTGCGTTAACGCGACAGCTGTTATCCATGAGGCGTACGCGACAACTATGCCCGTTAATACGACCTTCCCTGCGAATATCGCGAGGACGTACTGCGGGAGGGGATAATTCATTAATCCGAGCGGTATGTATAGTATGTCGTCAGGTAGTGGCGTGGAAGCGAAAATCACTATAGCCACGAAAAGCGACTTCCTAGCTACCCTCTTGAATAGCTCAATGTTTCTCTTACTACTCTCACCTAACCCTCGCCTGAAAGCCTTCCCAAGGAAATACACGACTATCTTCCCGGTGGTGGCACCCGCGGCTGACGACAGTATTAACACGATCCTCGAGACAGGATCCCTGTATATGAATGAGTATCCCGCAACTATGCCGAGGTATGGCACCGTTATGAAGGGTATGGAGTTAGACACCATACTCACTAAGAATATGCCTACAGGTCCCCCAACGAAAGCCAGTATGGCGTTAACCACGCTACCTAGTTCCAAGCTGAGTTACCAACCCTAATTAAGGCGGGGGAATAAAGCTATGTTGGTGTCGCCCAGCATGAGTGACAGGCCTGCCGTCGAGAATGAGAGGCTCCGAATGATTGCTGAAGATGTCGTTAAGTGCCCTATCTGCGGGGAGAGATCCATGAGTATTAAGATATTCCTCTACGACATGCCGTACTTCGGGAAGGTTGTTCTTGAGAGTGGCAAGTGCTCGAGATGCGGTTTTAAGTGGTCCGACGTAGGGTTACTTGAGGTAACGAAACCTAGGAGAATCATGGTTAAAGTTAGGAGACCTAAGGACCTCAATGCCTTAGTGATTAAGGCAGCCCCAGCAATCATTAAGATCCCGGAGCTAGGGGTAGAAATATTCCCGGGCCCCGCGGCACCAGGGTACATAACCACCGTTGAGGGCGTGCTTCAGCGGGTAATAGATCACGCCCCCTCCGAGTGCCTAGACGAGAGTAACCCGTGTCACGAGAAAATTAAGATCATAAGGAAAGCTATGGACGGCGGGGTCCCGTTCACCTTGATAATAGAAGATCCCAGCGGCAGGAGCGCCGTTAAGGGCGAAGGAACCGAAGTAATTGAGGAAGAGTTGAGAAACACTTCCGAGGAGTGAACAGCTGACTAATTGAAAACCATGAGCGTCACTCGACTTGAATACCGACCTCCTCCTCACCACCCTCCTTCTTCGGTATTTCCACCTCAAGCACACCGTTTTTGTACCTCGCCTTAGCCTTCTTTATGTCGACCTCATCAGGCAATTCAACCTCCTTGTAATACTTACGGTCACCGTTTGATGCCCTTATCACCAACCTTCGTCCTACAGCCTTCAACTTAATCTTATCCTTCTCAACGCCCGGTATCTCCGCAACCACACGTATCTTCTCACCCTCATCATAGACGTCAACCAAGGGCTCGGCCTCCTCAGATATCTGAGGTCTTCTACCAACCCTCTTAACGTTGCCGAACTCCTCTATCTTGGGCCTTCCGTCAGGACCTATCGTTATTCTAAAACCGTATACTAGGGGTCTGCCAACGATTCCCCTACCCTCCTTTAACGCCTCATCAGGCAACTCTAGAAATTTACGTGACTCCATAGCGAACTCATCGAGTTCCTCCCAGACCTCCTTTAGCATTTTATTAATCATTTCATCCATTAGATCGAATATAGACTTCCTTTTTCTTTTCTCAGGCATTCCCATTCACCCCATTATATCTGGTAAGGTGCCAAGGTAATAAGGATAAAACTACCTCACCCTTGCAACAGTTATTATCCTCACACCTAAGCGAACATAATCACCGATGTCAGGATCAAGTATTAAAGCGGAGTAGAGGTTATCAATCGACCCAGCATCCAGCACTTCAATGTCGTAGATTCCACACAACTTCCTCCCTAACAATTCATTCCCCTCACCACCTACGTCAGCTATGAACGCCTTAGACACACGCACATTCGTCCCTAGAGGCGATTTAACGAAAGCGAACCACATTGCTTCACTACACCCACGCTGAATTAAGTGGTTTAACTTTTATAACTAAATCACGGCAGGAGACCTTCTTCGGTGTCGTGCATGGGTATTGACGTGATAGTCGTCACTAATGGTAGCGAGGTAGGTGAAAAGCTACTCAAGCTTACTTGGCATGTAGCTCAGAAACTATTCCATGAGTACGGTGTTGAGGTGTACGTGATACCGTATCAAGTTCGTAAGGGCAGGGTATCCTTAGTGATTAACGGGGTCGAATATCCTGTTAAGAGGATTCCATCCCCGAATGAACTCTTAGACCTAATACTTACCGCAGCAGCAGACGAGGGTAAGGGAGTTGAGGAGATACTCATAGGTTCCGTGATAGATACCGACGGAACCTTCGGTAATGGCGCACTAGCTATTGCCTAAGCGACGAATACTCCCTCAGAACCTCATTAACCCCTAACTCCCTCCACGTCCCGAGCCTACCCACGCACTCGACCTCATAATCCCGCAATAGGTTAATCACGTCCTCCACACCCTCACGTTGCCCTAGGTAACCATAGCGTTCGAAATGACTTCGAATAAACATGGCGTCCCTCACGTCAAAACCCAACCTCCGCAAGTCAGCCATGACTTTCTGGTGCGCGTCCGGGCTAAGCCTTCCCATTAGTTGTGGAGTGAACGCATAGATTAAGGTCAGATTGTCGCTACTCAGGCCTAGCTGGGGGTACAAGAGCTTAAATGGTAACGAAACCACTGCCGATGATGTGAACCTACGTTTACCGAGAAACCAGACGTGGGGTTCGTGACCGCCCTTCGTAATGACTGTGGTTATGTATAACGTGACGTACTTTGCCCTGAATTGTCTGCGTGCATTGAACTGCGTGACTTTACCGACAACATACTCTAATGGGAGTGAATTTACGATGCCCTCATACGTGATCAGCCCGTGAGGTAACACGTAGGCTGTTTTTCTCTCCACATCTATGAACCTTAGGTCGCCAAAGATCGCTCCTGCCGTGATTCTCTCTTGCTTAATTAATTTTCTGAATAAGGAGCACCACCCTCCACTAGCATACCACCTCCTTCCGGTCAGCCCGGCGATCCAATCGCGCTGTATGCTCACATGGCCCCCGCAGGTAACCTTAAGTTCATAGTCACTCTCTGTTCCTAGGAGTTCCTCCTCAAGCTCTAGTTTTACCGGCACTCCTCCAAGCGCGTTCACGGTGTTGGGATCGTTAACGCATATCGGAACCCTATCTACACATTGCTTCAGCACATCCCATCCGTAAAGCGTACTTCCTCCCGGCCAGATGTCGAATACTAACCCTCCCCGTACACCCTTCCTTAATATGGTGGTCGTTAGGGAGAGACCTAAGTATAATTTAGTGGCTCTCCTCACGGTACTCAGCGTCCTTCACCCTCCCGTGTCACTGGTTTTAACCTTCTCGAATACCATGTACTGCTATGTGTCCTGAGGTGATGCATTAAGTCCTCTGGGGTGAAGAATACTGACATTTCCTCACTCACTACGGAGATTATCTTCCCTTCAGGGCATATTTTATCTATGTCTGAGCATATGGGGCAGAGAAGGAGACCAGTTACTCTGTCACGGCATGTCTCTACCGTCATGCCTGCGTAGCTTACCTTAACCCTTTCCCATTGCGGTTCCCACGTTAGCGACATCCTACAACTCCTGCCAATAAGTTACTAAGCTAGGCTAAGCTTTAAACCCAACTTCCTCAAAATATGTCTCCAATCGCGGAAGCTGCTTAGTCTGAGACCATGCGCCTTAACGTTTTGATTTTCCTCTCTATAGCCTTCCTTATGAAGTCACTACGGCTACGGAATTTCCCCGAACTAACCAGCGTATCTATCTTGCGGATAACTGGTTCCTCAAGTTTTACCGAAACAATCATAGTTCGCCCTTTATCCACGCACCCCACCAGCACTTTATGCTATTGTGGGCCAAGGTTAAAACCTTAACCTTGGAATAATACGTAGTAATGCTTATGGGTGAGTCATACCTTAACTTCTTAATACAGTGGTTGCTCATGCTCATTAGTTTGGATATTCATAATACCCTTTTGGACGTGAGGCCCCCCACATTGGATTCGGGTAATCATCTTAGCGCTAGATTCCAAGATGTGATAATATCTCTGGTTACGACACGACCATGGGGTAGCCTAACCTACTTGCAACTGTTAAATACTGGTTTACCGCCGGTGGGTGAGATCTTGGAAATGTTTCCATGGGTTAGGATTAATCACGTACTACATACATCCCTCTATCAACACCTTATCGTCTCTGAATCTACTAGGGCACTCCTTAACTCTACGCCCATGCTTCCTTATCGCCTCCCTTATCCCCTTAACGTATCTCCGTTTCCTTGGGTATTTCCTCTGAATCTTCTCAGCAACGACTCCATGAGCTAGCTCTCTCATTATTGAGGACGATTCCGTCAACACATCAACGCTCTGAGGTATTGCATGCCTTAAAAACAATTCAATGCTAAAGAGAGGAGTTGGTGCAGAGGTGTGGACGATGCCTTAACAGCTATCACGAGGTACTTAGTGGTTAAGAGATTGGCTGGGGACACTATAACGATCTTAGCAGTTAAGGAATACTTAGTTGATGGTTTATCTCCCAGCACCATAGGTCATAAGTACAGGATATCTAAGTTCAGGGTTAGGGGGTACGTTCAGAGGGTTATGGATAAGGCAAGGAACCACATGATTGCCGCATCCATAGTTAAGCGCGTGTTCCCCTACATAATGAATATAGACCCCGTGATTCTACGGGTGGGTGGTAAGTACCTATGCCTGATATGTAATCAGCAGCTACGTCCCGAGCAAATAGAGCATCATATTAGGAGAAAACACAAGGACATAGTTCAGGATATAGTATCCCAGATCGTCAATAGCATAAGGCGCCACTACAGGCAGGGCTAGCGAACACTTAACTAAGCCCACTTAATTAAGTCTGACCCATAATCTCACTCGTGGTTAACGTGCACAGGTGCGAGGGCATAGGGCGGTTCAACGAATATAACGTGTTCAGACCTATAGGGCGACCCAAGGCACGTGTTGCCCTAGTGTACCCTAGCACCTACCAAGCATCAATAACTAATCTCTTCACACACATTGCTTACTTCCATATATATGATAGATTCGATAACGTGGTTGTCGACAGGTTCACTCTAGATAATCCCAGCAACGGAGCTTTAACAGGACTCCCGCTCAAGTCATTTGACTACGCATTAATTTCAGTGGGTTTCGAATTCGACTTACTCGGGCTGGTTAAGGTATTGGATGCCAACAATATCGAGCCCTTGAGGAGACTAAGGGGAATAAGGAAACCCATACTCATCGCCGGTGGACCCCCACTAATGGCTAACCCCTTACTCGCCTCGGGAATAGTTGACATGGTATTCGTAGGCGATGGTGAATTGCTGCTGAATGGGTTGTGTGACGCGTTAGAGCGTGGAGCCCGAAGCCTCAACGATTTCTTGGATTCGCTGGAGTCCCTAGGTCTTCGAGATAGCGTGTTCACGGGCAGGGAGGAGCGGGTTCGTAGAGCATGGGTTACTGACATGAACTCAGCGTACGCCCCTAGGCCCCTGATAAGATCCTGTAATGTAGAGCCTGTATACGGTGACGGTTACTACGTGGAAATAAGCAGGGGGTGCCCCTGGCTCTGCCCTTTCTGCATGGAGGCCCACGTCACCTACCCACCTCGGTACAGGGACCTAAGGCTAGTGAAGGAGTTGATCCAAGAGGGTTCAAGGTTTGTTAAGCGAAAGCGCGTAGTGTTTTACTCACTCTCGTTTTTCAACTACCCGAACTCCGTTGAGTTACTTGAGTGGCTTCTAAGCGAGGGTTACGGCTTCTCTGTGCCCTCGATTCGGTACCACACACTCAATGAGGATAAGGTACGGTTAATCCGTGCTGGCGGTCAAAGGACGCTGACACTAGCACCCGAGACCGCGTGCCCGCGGGCAGCGTCGTTGCTGAATAAGGAACTCGATGCTGGCAAGCTAAAGTCACTAACGCGTACCGCCTTAGGGGAGGGTATGAACGTTAAGTTTTACTTCATGTTCGGGGTTCCGGGGGAGGGTAGCGATGCTGGCAAGCTAGCTGGTTCGTTAATTAAGGGCGTCGTGCATGAGTGTGGGAACGTGCACGGGCGTGTTAGGGTTAGCGTGAATCCATTAGTTCCGAAGTCAGGGACACCGATGCAGTACGTGCCCCTAATCCCTAAGGACGAGTTTAACCGTAAACTTCGGCAATTAGAGGACGAAGTTAAGGGGTTAGGTGTCCGTGTGGAGTCCTACGATTGGGAATGGGCCCTAGCGCAGGCACTACTCTCCCTAGGCAGTGAATGGGTACCAGAATTCATTATCAGGTGGGCCAGACGCGGTACCGGGCTGAGCGCGTTTAGGGCGTCCGTAAGGGAGTGCGTCCCAGACCCTTACTTCCCGCTCAAGCCTAAGGATGTGTCGGTTCGGATGCCTTCTGACATCGTTGATTGGGAACTTAAGGAAGTAGTAAGGAGGAGGGGTGAGCAATTACTTCAAGAAGCATAAATTAAATTACATACTTATGAGCCCTGACCTAACAGCGGCCATCACGAAATCCATTACGAAAGGCGAGTTCTCATCCCCGATAACTTCGTTGCCTATGTACATCTTAACACTAACCGTAACACCGTTCTTCCTCTTTATGATTATGCGTACCTTAGTGTCCTTGAAAACCTCCTTAATATCTTCAATCGAAACCGTCCTGTAAAGAAGTGCCTGTCCCAGCAATTTTATCGCCTCTTCCCTAAGCCCTGTACACCACGGTGACCTCAAGGCCTTCTTTACGAATTCCAGCAACACCACCTTATCTGGTGCGCGCTCATGAAACATGTATAGCAGGTTTGTTAGGTCGTAACACCCCATACTCGAGACTAAGGAGGAGACCACAGGCTTAGGTAGCCTAACGCCTATTTCTGATGCCCTTCGAATTATGCTGGCCGAGCCCACGACGCTCGTGAATATTTGAAGTAACTCAGGCGGTAGCTCAGCGTATTGTCTTGATAGAATATTGACGACTGCGGTGAGGGTAGCGTCCACGCTACTCATAAGCATAGACCCCAGAGCTGTTAGGAAGGGTCCGGGATCGCCTGATTCAGCGTAGATTCTCATTGTTCTCTCTAAGGCTAATACCGTGTAATTAAGGTCACGACTGTTTTCCTTTACACACCTAGCTAGCTTAACTGCGTCACTGAGTACTGAAGTATCATTACATTTAGTGTTGCCGGTCCTTCTAAACATCACTTCCCTCCCCTAAATCACTTGTGTGCGCGGTAGTGTATTTAAGGCAAGACCTTCTTTAGCGTCCTCACGGGCACGTCCTACCTTATCTTGAGGTAGCCAAGGGATTCGCAAATCTCCAGAACCCATCCCGCCATCTCTCTAGCTATTTCGTCAACAGCGTATTCCGGGCTTACGTTCATCCCCCACGCCTCTCTAAGCGCTTTGAGGGCTAACTCCGCATTGATTTTCCACCTTAATTCCTTAGCTAACTCATTCAGCACTTCACCGAGCGTTCTACCCTTGCCCACACGACTAACTATTTCCTTCAGGTACTCACCGGTCGGCATTAACGCTTCCCTCTCCCTATCCCCAAGGAGCTTCAGGTACGTCATTAGGGGTCTGTAGTCCTTCACGATCTTTCCTGAAGCTAGGAACGGTCTCTCACCCAATTAATTACCCACGTAAGTTAATTGTATCTCAACATTAATTGTTTAGGGGGAAGAGAAATGAAGGCCCTTGTGTGGAGCGGGGAGGCGGTCGTAGAAGAGCGACCATTACCGCCAATTCCGAGGGGCTGGGTTCTAGGTAAGGTGTTTGCCGCATCACTCACGTCGATCGATGCGGCCGTAACCTCCGGGACTCTTCCTGTAATACCTGGAAGGGTTCTAGGCAGTTACGGGTTAATGCGCGTGGTTGAGCCGGGTGTTGACGCCCCTTTTAGTCCTGGAGAGGTCGTTGGTGTTACGCCCCTAAGCTCGGAAGGCACCTTAGTTATAGATCTTGATGGTGTTATGGGTGAGTACGCGGTAGTGCCTTCAGACACGATCATTGACGTGGGTAAAGGCAGGATGAGTGGCGGGGATCTCTGGAAGTTATTGCTTATGCTGGAGTTTTCGTTTGTTCCTAAGCTTGCAGACATTGCGGGCGGCAAGGACGTGCTGATACTTGGAACTGGTATAAGTACTTACATCATCGCCAGCTTCTTAAGGGGTAACTCAAGGATAACGGTCATGGGGAGGGAGTCACCCTTCCTTAAGAGGTTGGCTGGCTTAGGCATCAAGGTTCTGTCAGCTAAGAAGCACTTGAATAGGGAAGGATCGGTTTTCGATATCGTCGTACTCTGCGCCATACACTCATACATGGCGATGGCTAGCCCGACATACCTCAAGAATGGTGGGACGCTAGTGCTTCCGCCCAACACGCCGCACGGTAAGCTGGTGTTGTCGTATCCTAACACGCTTTCCAAGACGGTGATCGTGAGGCCTGAGCACGGAGACTTGAGGGAAGGCGAGGAGGTGTTAAAGAGTGTGGGGACAGATCTCCTAGAATCCGTGATTGGTGTGGCGAGGTCTTTTGAGGAGGTAGGGGTGTTGAGGAGGCATTACGCACGTGTTACGTATGTGGGCGGGGATTAACTGTAAAACATGTGTTCGGGCATTATCCTTTTCTTTTCTTTTGGTATGTGCTTCTTTATTATCTCGGAAAGTATGCGTATGCCCTCCCTAATTTCCTCTGGCTTGGGGAAGCTGAAGTTCAGCCTCATAGTGTTCCATCCTGCGCCGTTGGCGAAGAATGATGAGCCAGGCACGTAGGCCACGCCGGCCTCAAGTGCTTCCGGCAGTAATTTCTTGGTGTCGATGTCGTAGGATGGCAGGAACACCATCACGAATAACCCGCCTACAGGCTTAGGCCACCAAGCACCCTCCACCATGTACTCGTCAAGGGCCTCCAGCATGGCGTCTCTCTTAACCTTGTATAGTTTCTTAGCCTTCTCTATGGTCTTGTTAACAACGCCCTTCCTTATAGCCTCCATGGCTATGAACTGAGTGAGTGTCGCCGTGTGTAGGTCGGCTGTCTGTTTTGCACGCTCGATGACATCTATCACGTACTTGTTACCTATTATCCACCCTATTCTCAATCCGGGGGCTAAGATCTTGCTGAACGTGCTCATGTATATTACTCGCCCTTCCTTATCCAGCGTCTTAAGTGGGGTGACGTCCACGTTCTCGTCGTAGACGAAGAACGAGTATGGGTCGTCCTCGATTATTACTAGGTCGTACTTCGACGCTATCTCTAGTAAGTGCTTCTTCCTCTCTAAACTCATCGTCACGCCAGCGGGGTTATGGGCTACTGGGATTGTGTAGATGAACTTTATCTTCCTTCCCAACCATATTAAGCGCTTTATCTCCTCCTCCAAGATATCTGTCTTCATGCCATACTCGTCGATCGGTATGCCAGTAATCCCCGGCTTGGATAGTCTGAAAGCATTCAACGCTGCTAGATACGTCGGTAGCTCAACTATTATCTCATCATCCTTCTGAATAAACGTGCGTGAGAGCAGATCAAGCGCCTGCTGCGATCCTGAAGTCACCAATATTGAGTCATCGTCATTGACTTTTACTCCTTTAGACCTCATGAATTCTATTAGGGTCTTTCTGAACTCCGTTACGCCCGCCGTTGGTGAGTACTGAAGGGCTTTGTCGCCCGCATTAAGTATCACGTCCCTCGCTATCTCAGCTAATTCCTCTTTAGGGAATACTCGGGGATCCGGGAGACCCCCGGCTAGGCTTATGATTTTCTTACCTTCCGTGAGTTTGAGTAATTCTCGGACCTCCGACGCTCTGAACAATTCTGCTCTATCGGCTAGAAGTTTCTCGTATTTAACCAAGTGTTACGCCCCGACATAAATTAGTGTTGAGTTATTTTAAATCTTAACTACCTTATTTTAACGTTGACTCATTTCTTTAAAATAGGTATGAACTTCAGTCCATAGTATATTAAGCCGTAGGGGTCATCGCTCGAATACCTTCTTAGAACAGCTTCCACCCTGATGCCCTCCTTAACCTCGCTGGGATCAATATCGACGATTTCTCCTGGAACCGTTATTCCTTCGTCTAACTTAACGAGCCCTATTATCCTCGGGAGGTGCTCCTCATCGCCTTCCCTTCTATAGTAGCTGACTGTGAAGTTTACTAATGTTCCCTTACCCTCTGACTCAATTACCGTCACGTCCCTCGACCCACAGTGTGGGCACCTATCCCTACCGAAGTACGCTAGCTTGCCGCAGACATTACACTTAGTTATTTTGATCCTGTAGTGTGATTCGCGATTCCTCCAGAATATTGAGATTGAGTGCTTCATTCCTCTCACCACCTCCTTAAGAGAGCTAGCCTAGCATTGTAGTCAGATCCGGACATGGAGTGTATTAACGCGTACTCACCCCCGTATTGCTTGCCGGCAAAGCCCTCAAGCATTAACTCGTAGGTTTCCGCTACTTGGTACAGGCCCGTTGCGCCTACGGGGTGTCCGCGCGCTTTAAGACCTCCTCCGACGTTTAGGTATTCTAGGTTCGGGATAACCTGACATGCCTTGCCTTTCTCACTTATCCCTACGGCTTCTAGGGCTAGGATACCGTATATGCTGTAGCTGTCGTGAACCTGTAGGGCGACCTCGCTGAGCTTGCATGCATCGAGCTTTCTTTTCAGTGACGCCCATGCTGCCTTAGTTGCCGGTAGCTCTGTTATGTCCTCCCTTAGGTAAAGGGGAGGCGCTGTCGCTGCGGCGGTCGCCACTATCTCTAGGGCGTCCTTACTTCGTGCCGATTCATTAGTAACTAGAACCGCTGCTGCCCCGTCTCCTATGGGGAACGCGTCGAGCAGCGTTATGGGTTCTGAGATCACCATGGCATTACTGACCGCTTCCTTGCTCACCGGGAATCTCAGCTGCGCGTACGGGTTATTGACGGCGTTAGCATGCATTTTCACGGGCCACTCCGCTATATCATCCCTCGTTGCCCCATACTTCCTCATGTATTCCTTCATCACTAAGGCTGCGTAGCTTGGTGGCGTTATGTTGCGGACATACTCCGTGTCGTAATCTAAGATCTTAGCGTAGTCGGCGTTGACCTTGTTTGACGGGTATTCCGTCATTTTCTCCACACCAATTACCAACACTTTAGAGGCTGCACCTGACCGGACGATGTACTGTGCTAGTTCTAGGGCCGCTATGCCTGACGTCTCGCCGGTCTCGACCCTTATTGAGGGTATGTTGCTCCAGCCGAGGTACTGCGTAGCTATTGACGCGACGTCAAGCTGATGTGTTTGGAGTGCGGAGAACGTGGATGCCACTATTAGGTAGTCTGGTCTTGACCCTATTTTCTCCTCCATGCATGCAGTGACTTCATGAATTAAGTTCTTGATTCCCAGCTTGAAGTGCCTCCCTATTTTGGTCATGCATACCGCGCTTATGAAGGCCTTACTCACTTACCTCACCCCTCAAACTATTCTTCTTATTATGTGACGTGACCTTGCGTACTGGGCGTAACTGATGTATTTCTTCCTGGCAATCAGCTCCTCCACCTTCGGCGCTTTCTCCTGCCTTTCAATGATTCTGTCGGTGACGATGATGCTCATGGCGTCGCTTCCTGCCCCACTGCCGAAGGGGGCGACTAGTATTCGTTGCCCTGGCTTAGCTGAGTCCAGTACTTTCGCTAGCCCGAGCAGTGCTGAGGCGTTGTAGGTGTTCCCTATCCAGGGCGTGACTATTCCGGGGAGTATCTTTTCTTTGGGGAACCCTAGCTTCTTGCCGACCCTTAAGGGGAACTTGCCGTTTGGCTGGTGGAAGACAGCGTAGTCGAAGTCCTCCGGCCTCAGTCCAAGTTCCTCCATGAGCATCTTGACCGACGTCATGATGTGATGGAAGTATGCGGGATCCCCCGTGAATCCCTCGCCGTGTAGGGGGTAGTGGGAACAGTCCCGTCTCCAGAAGTCAGGCGTGTCGGTGATGTACGTGACCATCCCTTCGAAGCGTGCCGCGGCTTCCTCTGCGGGCCCAACGACGTAGGCGGCCGCACCTGAGGAGGCCGTTAACTCCAGAACGTCGCCGGGGTTCGCTTGTGCTGTGTCGGAACCTATTGCTAGCCCGTACTTTATGGTTCCGCTCGCAACTAAAGCTGTCGCTATTCTTAGTCCCTCACTACCTGCCCTGCAAGCGAATTCCATGTCTGTGCTTAGCTTCTTGCTGGACACGTTCAGCGCATCAGCTATTATAGTTGCGGAGGGCTTAACAGCGTATGGCTTCGACTCGGTTCCGACGAACACCGCCCCTATTTCTTGGGGATCTACCCCGGCCCGCGTTATCGCTGATTTTGCCGCGTACCACCCCATAGTGACGGCGTCCTCGTCAGCGGCAGCCACCGCCTTCTCCTCAATCCATAGCGCCTTAATTATGGAGGGCTCGAAGCCCCATAGCCCCGCTATTTCGGACGCCCTTAAACGTTGGCGCGGTATGTACGCGCCCCACCCGAGAATCCCTACTCTAGCCTCGGGTCTTGACAATATCTTGAACCCCTCAAGCATGTTGGCGGGAGAAGTTTTATTACTTAACGTCAAGGGAGATTAAGTGATTAAAAACGCTGTGTGTTGCTTACTCATGTTCGAGGACCGTGTTAATGCCTCTACTTCTTTGTGTGTAGCCAGCAACTCACGTAGTGACCTGGCTTAACCTCAAGAACCGGTGGTTCCTCCTTACTACATCGATCCATCGCGTAAGGACACCTTGGATGGAACCTGCATCCCGGCGGGATAGCTGCTGCACTGGGGACTTCACCCTTTATTGGAACCTCCCTAATCTTGAACCTATTCTTGGGATCTGGCTCCGGAACAGCTGCTATCAGCGCCTTAGTATACGGGTGCTGCGGGTTGTTTATCACATCGTCCGTGGATCCCATCTCAACTATTTTACCTAAGTACATCACGGCTATCCTAGTGCAGAGGTAACTAGCTACGGCTAAGTCGTGAGTAATGAATAGGTAGGCCAGGTCCCTGCTTGCCTGCAAGTCTAACATGAGCTGGAGGATCTCGGCCCTTATGGAGACATCGAGCATCGAGACGGGCTCGTCCGCCACCACCACTGTGGGCTTTAATATCATGGCCCTAGCGAACGCCACCCTCTGCCTCTGACCACCCGATAACATGTGTGGGTACCTGTTCATGAATTGCTCAGGCGGCACAAGTTTTACCTCGCTTAACGCTCTATATATTATTTCCCTGCGTTCACCCTCAGAACTGCCGACTCCGTGGACTATTAGGGGCTCCTTAAGTATATCGTAAACCTTCATCCTAGGATCAAGCGAGCCGAATGGATCCTGGAATACTATCTGTATTTCCCTGCGTAGTAATTTATCAACGTGCTTAGGTAACTTCCGCGCTAAGTCCACGTAACCGTTCTCCGCAAAACATTTCTCTGGAATCTGCGAGGCTACCTCCTTCGTTGGCTTGTAGTATATGTGTCCACCAGTCGGCTCGAGAAGCCTCGTGATTAACCTTCCAGTCGTTGTTTTACCGCAGCCAGATTCACCAACAAGGCAGAAGACCTCACCAATATGCATGTCAAATGATACACCGTCAACAGCCTTGACAAACCTCCTGGGCTTCATCGTTATTATTTCCTTTATCCCCCTCCTCAGGGGGAAGTACTTCATTAGATCCCTAACCTTAACAACTGGCTCAGACATCATTCTCACCCATATAAGTGGCAGGCTACGAAATGACCTGACTCGACCTCCTTAAGTTCAGGCTCCTCCTTCCTGCACCGCTCCTTAACGTACTTGCACCTTGGGAAGAACCTGCAACCTGGCGGCGGCCTCACTAAGTCTGGCGGGACACCCGGTATCCACGTTATCTTCTCCTTGGATCTTATCCTGGGTATTGACCTGAGTAGTCCCTGCGTGTATGGATGGCGTGGGTTACCGAACACTTGATCTGATGACCCTATCTCGACAATTTTCCCAGCGTACATTACAGCCACCTTATCAGCTATTTCAGCGATTAAGCTGAGGTCGTGAGTAATGAATATCATTCCTATGTTATACTCTTTCTTTATCTTTTTGAATAAGTTCATTATCTGTGCCTGCACAATTACGTCAAGAGCGGTTGTTGGCTCATCAGCTATGACTAAGTCAGGGTTCAGCAATAGTGCCATCGCTATTATTACCCTCTGTTTTTGCCCACCCGATAATTCGTGCGGGTAACGCTTCATTACTGTCCTATCGAGTCCTACAGCTTTAAGCATCTCAGCAATTCTCTCCCTTGCCTCGTTTTTATGCATGCCCTTGTGAATTATTAGGGGCTCCGCTAACTGATCCTCAATCGTAAATACGGGTGTTAACGCGTTCATGGCTCCTTGGAATATCATGCTTACCTTTTTCCACCTAACTTTTTTCCTTAAGTCGTTCTCACTTAACTTCGTTATATCCGTACCATCCAGTATTACGCTCCCTCCAGCTATTTTACCTGGCGGTGGGATTAGTCCCAATAATGCCCAAGCTAGTGTCGACTTGCCGCAACCAGACTCACCCGCGATTCCTAATACCTCCCCGCGTTTCAGCGTGAAGCTAACGTTATCTACCGCCCTTACCACTCCTCTTAAGGTGTAGTAGTAAGTTTTTAGCTCCTTTACTTCTAGGAGGGCCATTTCCAGCCACCTCACCTGATTAACCTCGGGTTGAGTATCCTGTCTAATGCATAGCCTATGAACACGAACGTCATTCCCACAATAGCTATTCCCAGTCCTGGCGGTATGACCCACCACCAAGCCCCTTTTAGGGTGGCACCAGCTGCTTGGGCCGAGTGAAGAATCTTCCCCCACGTAACTATGTTGGGATCCCCAAGTCCTAGGAAGCTTAGTCCTGCTTCTGCCAGTATAGCTCCAGGCACCGATAGGGCTATTGAAGCGAAAGTATAGGGCAGTATTTGCGGGAATACGTGCTTGAAGATTATTCTCCACGGGCTAGCACCTATCGCTCTGGCAGCCTCCACATACAGGTTCTCTTTTATTTGGAGAACCATGCTGCGTACCGTAAATACTATCCCGACCCATCCAAACGCTATTAGTATCCACACTATGTTCCATATATTTGGCCCAAAGAAGTACGTCAATATTATAAGGAGAGGTAGTACAGGTAGTGAGTACACTATTTGCGCTATCCTCGTCATTACTAAGTCTATGTAACCTCCCATGTAACCCGATATGACGCCGTACATAACACCTATTAACGTCGATATCACAGCAACGGTTACACCTATTATCAATGCCCATCTTAACCCATACACTAGTGCAGGCCACAGATCCCTACCCTGAACATCAGTACCCATAAGCCCATATATGCCAAGCACCCTGGCTCTCTGCACTTTAAATTGCGGCAAGCTCACGCCTTTCGGAACCTTGACTAAGAACATGAATGTTATTTTATACTCGCCTTTTAAGATGGGGGCATTTCCCTCCAGCAATCCCTTAGTCGCCTTAGACATTAATAAGGCCATAGGATCGACGAACAAACTGCTTGTAACCGACTCGTTCGCAGATTTAATTAGTGGAGCGAGTATGGCGTTGATAAGTGCCGGGTTACCAGAGTTTATTATGGCGGCCATGTAATCTCTTATTGAGAATCTAAGTGTTGTATTGGGAGCTATTGCCTTCACCTGCCCCTCACTAGTATTGATTATTGATGTGGGTAACGCAAGCATCGTGAGGAGCTTTACGTTATTAAGGTCGCCGTATATGTTCGTATCCCATGGATTGCTAATGTTGGTTGAAGCGCCCGGTATGAAGGTTAACGTGATACCGTCAGGCCTAGTGAACAATATGTTTATACCCTGCACGAAGCCCTTTCTTAGAACTATTGGCCCCATCTTTACTAGTACTATCAAGTTACTTGGTGGGGCATCCGCCTTAAGGTCGTAAGTGACGCTCATGTTTGCGAACACCAAGTAGTTAAAGTTGAGGTTTTTCCTCAGGTTATTGAACAGCTGCTTTCTCTGACTTTCAGGTAATTGCTCCAGCGCTTTCGCTACCTGCGGATTCTGAAGCTTTAAGTACGTCATTAGGTCTTTATCCTTCGACATGTTTAGAATCTTATACGTTGATTTGATGCTATGTAAATCCCTTGTGACAGGGTACTTTACTGGCGAGAACACATTTATCCAAGCAGGTGGTGCTAGCTTAGGTAACATCTTCTGATCCCAGTACTCTCCATGCCCGCTCCAGTTAGCGATGTCTTGTGGGTTAGCTAGTAAGGGGAAAGCTAATGTAATGCCTATTAGGATGAATAATAGGATAAACCCCACTAACCCGCTTTTAACCCTTTTTAATTCTCCTAAGAACCACCTTATTCTCTCCACGGAGGACATTACCTAGCACCTCCTGACATACCTGTTCGGACTCTAGGGTCTAGCAACGCGTAGATGAAGTCAAGTAGAACGATGATGACTACAAAGAGAAACACTGTTACATACGTAGCGGCTATTAAAACACCCGTATCCCCAGCCTGCAGCGCGACCCAGAACGTTCTACCCATGCCTGGCCATGAGAACACTGTCTCGGTAATTATTGCACCTCCTAACGACCCGACAATACTCAAGGCACTCATGGTTACTATCGGCGGGCTAGCAGCTCTTAAGACGTGCTTATACAGCACAATCCTTTCCGGCAACCCTTTCGCCCTAGCCACATGAACAAAATCCTCAGTCATCGTCGATATCACTACGTTCCTTATCGTGTAAGCCCACCCACCGAAACTCACTAGCACTATCGTTAACACAGGTAACCACATGTAATGTAGCCATATGGGTATCGAGTAGATGTAATATAGAAATCCTGAGACATGCTTTGACAGTTCTGCCAAGTCAGAGTATACGTTTATACATATTGCAGGCGCAATACCTAACTCAAATGAAAACACCAGCAGCATCAGCATACCAACCCACCACATAGGCAGGGAAGCCGAAATCATCGCGATTGTTGAGATGATCCTATCAGCAATTCCTCCAGCTTTCCTAGCCGTTTGAAGGCCTAGGAATATCCCTATAAGTATACAGATTATTGTTGCTGTAGTGAATAGTATCACCGTGTTAGGCAATGCTGCCAGTATCACGTCCTTGGCAGTGTTCCCAGCGGCGCCAGCGTAGTGTACTTTAGCAGGGAACATCTGGAAGTTAAACGTTATCGACCATACCGTGAACCTTAAGATCCTAACCCACCTAGGTTCTAAGAGTCCTAAATCACGCCATATGGTTCTATTAATCGCTTGAATTTGCTGGGGAGTTAACTGAACACCACGCATCTTCAGAGCCCGTACTTTAGCTTGAAATAGTTCTAGCGCATATCCCTTAAGTTGCTCCTCACCCTGGACGACAAATATCGCTGAGATTAGGAAAGCCGCAACTATTAGCACTATCAGGGCATTAGCGACAGCTTTAACGAACATGACGCTTAAACCAGCCAATAACGACCCCGCTCACATCATCTCATATGCTGAATTTAAATTTTATCCAGAAGGTCATTTACATAGCGACTAATCATACATGTATCTCACTAATTTTTATTTACACTACAAACTTATTTTCTTAGCTAATGTTAAAGGTTATCTTAACATATACATGCTAGTTAGAACTTTTTTTAAGCATTCATAAACTTCTTAAAGACAATTTTTGAAAAAACTGAATTATGTTGACTGTTGAAAACCTCACTTACGCTTTACTGCGTAACCTATTATGAGTCCAATAATGAATAATATTATCGCTGCCGCAGCAGTTACGCCCCAATTGCTCGTGGCCTGCGTGACTGTAGTAGTTACGGTAGTCGGGACGGTCGTTGTTTTCATGGCGGTAGTTGTCGTTGTGACGGTTGCTGTCGACGTTACTATCTTAGTGGTTGCGATAGTAACTGTTCCACTATGAGTGACCGTCGTTATTACTGTGGACGTCGTGGTTGTAGGCGGTGTTGACGTGGTCGACGTCGTTGTAGGCGTTATTGCACCTAGGCTTGTTAATTCAATGTTCTTTACAATCGTTATGCCTGACTTTGGCGACCCTATTATTAACTGTATCATATACGCTCCTGGGTTCTTCATGTACGTTGCCGTGAAGTTACTTGATAATGTTATTGAGTACAGTCCCGGCTGCACTAGCTTAACGGCGTCCTCTGGTAGGTCGGTGATGTACTTTGTTCCATTGGAAGTGACCTTATATAGCTTCACGTATATTATTGCGTTAGTTGGGTTCTCCTCAGCAAAGCTTGGGAGTATCCTGTATAGTTTTACTTCAGCAGTCCACGTGTATGACTTTCCAGCTATCACTATGGATGGCGGGGCTGTCTTGAAGCCTACTAGGGCTGGCTCGTATAACTCGAACTTCGTGTTCCAGTAACCTGGCGGGTACACGTAGTCCTTGAACCACTTCATCACCAATGTTCTTGAGTTGGGGTCGTATGAGTCAACGTAGAATGGGCCATTACTAATCATAGCATGGCCATGCTCTTGTATGAACTTAATTCCTTTCTCATACTCACTCACAGAGTAGCCTGTTAATCCTGGGAATGTCTTTATGTATGGCGGCACGTAATTCTTCTTCATTAACATTTCCATAGTGTTCATTACATCCTTAGCGTGGGTCGGGTTTATGAAGCTTATACCTGTTGACTCACCCTCCCTTGTGGTCCAGCCGTAAGGTAGGTTGCCGCCGGTTGGCTTAATCGCGTTAGCTACTAAATACTCGGCAGCGCTCATTTCATACCAAGGCATATCTGGCCACATTACTACCGACTGCGCTATTAATGCCGGTGTCACGTCTAAGTACGTGGTGTATATGGCGATCGTGGTGCTGTTGATTATCTTTATACCCTTAATTAATGACATAGTGTAGCCCATACTCTGGGCAATTTCGGGGTCATAATACGGATCCGTTACGTTATTCTTGCTGTCATCGTGCGACCACTCCCAATAGAATCCGTACCAGTAGAGCACGTCGGCCAACGTGACTGGGTTACCATCATGCCACATACCTAGGTTGTAATTCACTATAACTTCAGCGTCCACTTTCTTACCTGCGTCAGGGGACACGACCCACTTCTTTACCCCTATGCTGGAATTATAGACGTAAGCATCATCAGGTACCGTCACATTGTATAGCACCTTGAAGCCCTTAACTCTGATCGGTATCGGCATACCAGTAATTGGTGAGCTATAGAAGGCGAAGTCCCTTACTTGCCTACCCATGAGCTCACTATATACGTCCGTGAAGCCCAGGACAGGATTCCATGCACTCATGAACAATGCTCCCTGAGCTGAGTACTCCATCACTGTAGCCTTGCCGTCCACCGTCTCTAGCGTTCTCAGTGCCCACATATTCCAAATACCGGTAGCGACGCCCGGCA
Organism: uncultured Desulfurococcaceae archaeon; assembly: GCA_964399035.1. GTDB lineage: Archaea > Thermoproteota > Thermoprotei_A > Sulfolobales > NBVN01 > WAOL01. The sequence goes on along the minus strand of CAYNPH010000033.1, from coordinate 6,460 downwards.
CTAACTGTACTACCCTGTCTCTGTTAACAGGGGCGAACTCCCAGTTCTCAGTTACGAATACTCTGGGAGACTGCTGCACACCCATGAGAAGTAATTCTTCAATCTCCTTCCATAGCTTGTCCTCGGTCTTCTGCGTGAAGGAACCGTAGTTTAAGTCGTAGCCTAGCTTATACATAGTGGCGTTCCACCAATACCAGAACGTTGTCATCATAGTATTGGGTCCGTAACCCCATAACGGGCCATAGAAGAACGCCACATCATACCTAGCGTAGATGGCTGGCTCTTCACCCATGCTTACCCAGCCCTCAGTGTACAGCGTCCATACAACATTGCCTAACCTTGACGAAGTTTTCACTAGGTTGTTACCGTATATAACGGGCGTTACCACGGATCTACTCCTTTCTATCCTCACTACCTTGAGGTTCCAGTAGTGCTCGATCCAGTTAGCTACCTGCCTACCAACATAAAGCCTCTCGTCCTCGATTCTTATTACGAAGTAAACGGTTATGGGTTCCTTGCTTCCATCAGGCTTGACGAAGTACCAGAACTTACCGGTCGGGGACGATGAATCAGGTTCTAGAACTAGCATCATCTTATACTTCTTCAGCGTTTCGTTTGCCTGCTTCATGGCCTCCATAAACATTTTGACAGCTTTCTCCTTATTTCCAGACGGAGTTAACCCTAGTTCACTGTATATATACTTCAGCTTCGGATATGCTGGGTGAGAAGGCGTTATACATCCTAGTGCGGGCGCCGCGCTCCCACCGTAAATCGTTCTTATTATTAGATCCCTGTCAATTAAGAAGTTTAACGCGAATCTTACCTTCCAAAGCCCGAATGGGTTGAAATGCAGGTTCTTATAGTCCTTAATGTCGGTTATGTTTATCCAGTTACCCTTCGGCGGGTTCCAATAAACTAGACCCGGTATTTGCTGACCTTTGTAGCTTACTTTGTGAAGCTTTACCTCACCGGGTGCGTTCGGATCGATCACGTTAGCCGCAGGGTTAATGCCTATGTCAACGAACGTTGATGCTGACTTTATTAACTTGAGCTTGCCCAGGATCGCTGGGTCTAGACCCTGGTACTGAGGTAGCGGTGACGACCACGCAAATACGTCGGCTTTCCCACTTGCTACCGACAGAATCGCCGCTTCCCTGTTTAAGCTCACCTTCCATGTTATCTCGGTCACTGGCTTACCTGTCTTAGCTTGGGCAGATGTGGTTATCGTAAACGCAGGAATCACAGATACAGCAATCAGTAGCAATATTATGATGGGTACAATTACTTTCTTATCCATAAGGTCACCTCAAATATTGATGAATTGCCATCCTTTTTAAGCATTACTTAAAAGTATTCTTCGAAACAGCTACGAAAATACAGCATTCGATTATGATACCTAAATAAAAATTTACTTAGATAGCATAAGCCAATAATAAACGGAATAAAATTTTAACATATATAATCAAGAAGATTCTCTGATAACAATCAAGATATTTTGAGAAATCCCCAATACTTTACGTAAGGTTACTTTTAAGTTACTGAGTATAGTGCATTACCCTTTATTATCTAACTTACGTTCAATCACTCCTTGGAGGATGGGCAACGTTGATTTACCCTATAAGGAAATCAAATAAACCTCCTTACATCTACTGGAAAAAGTTAGTGATCCTAGGGCTTGCGCTATTATTAATTACTATTCCACTGGCAATCATGGCTACAGAGGTGAAGTTTACCACAGAATTCACCGAAAAAGGACACATAGTTGTAGGCGGTAGGATACCTAGTAAGTTGCCTCCCCCTGAAGTGTTAGCCGGAATGAGTGAATATACTACTAACATAACGGTTAAAGTCACAAATTGTTTCGTACGCTTCATAAACTTCACAGTTTATGGAACAAACACCAGCATATCTAAAAAACCAAAGTTTGGGAAGGTTTCATTAAGCGTTCCCGGCGTTGAGTTCTTTAGCGTAAAATTGCCTTCCGGCTGCAACGCCTCATATACGTACGTAATAGTAAATGTAACGCATCCCTACTCGTTCCTAGCTTTCACCTCAGCCTTTCTATCGTTATTAGGTGCTGTGACAGGTGTTTTAGGAACTATGCTATTCATAAAGCAGAGACAACTTATGAAGGAAGAAGAAAAGTATGTTTAACTGCCTGTCTCCCCTCAAAACGATCAGATAAAGTAAAAGTACAGAGAACACCCACCAATTAGTAATATAATAGCTCTCAAGTGATATTTAGCCTGGATGATGAGGTGGGCAGCCTTAGACTGCTAGGGATGAAGACCACAGTTCACTCTGACAACGTTTTGTAGCTGTAGCAACGTGGGGAGCACACAACTAAACTTTCGTTTGCGATCACCGATAGCTAATGTATTTGGGTTAATTATGAAGGAAAAGCCATACTGACTTTAGGGTATGTGCTTGTAAGGAAAATCAAGGTTGTGGTGTTGGTTTCCTCACCAGGGCGTACTCTGAGGCGCTTCCCTCACGCATCCTAGTTCCTTTAGTTTCTCGTAAATACTGTAGACTGCCCTCTGTACGTCTTCCTCACTCTTAGCACCGGTTATGACCATCTTGCCGCTACTAAAGATTAGTAGTACGACCTTCGGTTCCTTCATGCGGTGAATTAATCCGGGGAACTGCTCGGGTTCATACATAGTGTTGGGGAGGAGGTATGCGGCCTTCTCGAGGTCTATCTCAACGCCTAAGTTCGCGGACGCCACTATGTTCTGGATCTGGATCTTAGGCTTACCCACTATTATTATGCCGTGCCTGACGAATATCCTCATGATGTGTTTGAAGCCCTTAATCAGCATCTGAGTGCTTTTAGCGCCCGTGACAACCATTTTACCTGAGTTGAATATTAGGGCCGTGAGCCTAGGGCTTTCGAGCCTGAGTATGAGGCCCGGGAATTCTTCCGGGTCATACTCTATGTTAGGCACGGAGCGGGCTATGGCGTTTAGGTCTAGTTTCTGGTCGAGCGTGACTGTTGCTACTATATTCTCAATCTTGATTATGGGTTTAATCTCCACCTAAACCCCCTTTTAAAGGGGGCAGAGGGGTTTTTAAGTAATTTTAGGCTTGGTAATGCGTGCCTACATGAAGTCTAAGAACTCTGGGAGTGGGGGTAGCTCGAATAACCCGACCTCCTCGTCGACTATCACGGGCCTCACGCTCTCAAGGTCGGCGCTCTCCTTGAGTATTGGTGAAAGGTACGTGCTCCGGTCAAGTGTTATCCTCGACCCTGTCTGGTACGCACCGACCGCCGGGAGGGTTAGGAAGTCCCTGCCGTCCTCTAGCTTACCTACTAGGAAGCATGAGAACTTACCTATGGTGCCTATCGAGTCCCTGAGCGTTATGCTGGGGTGCTCGTGCCCGAATATTAGTACCTCCCACTCATTGTTCTGAACCTCGTTAAGGGGTCTATGTCCATGAACTATCAAGTACTTTCCCAGCAGCAACTCGTTAACTATCTCGAAGGGGAACCTCCTCTTCAGTAAGGGCAGGTAGTTGTCATGATTCCCCCTAACAACTATGACTTCATTCACCTTAGGGAGAAGGTATGTGAGCACCTCGCTTAGTTCCCTTCTCTCAGCCCTTCCCAGCCCCGAGAACCTGTGTTTGAAGTCCCCGGCTATGACTACCTTATCCACGTCAACTAGGTTGAGGGATTCCTCAAGTATCCCTAAGACCCTCCTTAACTGGAACGCCGGTATAAAGACCCCCTTCTCAGCCATTTCCTCCTCGAAACCTATGTGGGTGTCCGCTAGGATCAGTACCTTCAGATCCCTTAAGTAAATCACCGGTAGCTCAGCAACCACCTCAACCCCTGGCAGTAACTCCATTGACTACCCTCATACTATGTGGTGGGTAAGGAATTAAATTCGGGTTAACCGTAATTTCGCTTGGATGATGTAGCTTACAAGGGGCGAGCGATGAGCGCAGAACCCGCGGCTGACCATCCCTCATAAACCTCCCGTGACTTCAATTACTTCCCCGTTAAGGAGCTCTGCCATTTCAGCAACGCTTAACACCACGTTAACCACGTCCTGCACAGGTATCGCCCTCCTAGCGGGCACGCTCTCCTCTATGCATGCCCGAAGCTTCCGCGGTATGTGATCCCCTTCAACCCATCCTAACGCTACCCCAACAACATACACGTTACTAGGTAACCTACTTGGAGCTGAGCGGATGAGCGCGTGCACGCCAGCGGACGCCGCTAGGTACGGTAGGGACGGCCTCAGCCCGCAGTAAACGTCGGGTCCTCGAAGCGGTGTGGCGTCAGTCAGCACCACTATCGTGCCTCCCTCCGCACCCATCCATGTGGCGAGCACCTCAATAATGCGTACGTGAACGGCAAGATTAGTTGTAAGTACTGACAGCACGTTCTGCTCGGTTGACTCAGTGAATCCTGTGTCATCGTAGACGCCGACGCTGATTATCGCCGTTCCCGGAGGTTCTTTAGTGAGTTCCCGTACCTTACTTATGAAGGCGTCAATGCCTTCACTGAGGAAGTTGTGCTTCACTATAAGGGTTTTTGACTTGAGTGTTGATTCCCCTATCTCCTTCAGCACGTCGCAGTTCCTATTACATTGAAGTATTAGGTCGTACCCCATGCTAGTTAGTCTCCTCGCTATCACCCGCCCGATCTTCCCTGACGCACCGACTATCAGCACCGGTTCCTTCATGCCCTGCGCTCACCGCATGTACTCGAGGGCCCTAGCGAGTATTATGCCGTATATGGGTGCTGTTAGTGGGTCGGTGTGTAGCCTTACTTCCTGTACCTTAACTGACGTTGTGAGCGGTAGGGACTTTATTTGCTTCAGCGAGTACTCCTCAACGTCCGTGCTAATTATCAGTACTTTCCCTGTGAATACGGAGACCTGCGGCACCGCCTCCGGTTCTACGAGGTACCTACCAGTGCGTGTGTAGTTGGAGTAAGCTATCGCCTCAGCCGGTCCCCACATGGTTGGTGAGGCGGTGACTATTGTCGGTGTCCTTACGAACTCCCGCACGTCGCTTAGGGTGCCCGCGTACTCTTCCAGGAGGTCCTTGATTATGGGTCTTACGTTCGAGGCTTCCCTACCAAGTCTTTCCAGCCTCACCCCTTCGGACTCACCGAACTCCGCTATCGCCCTCGCTATCAGGACGTGCGTGGTCAGTAACCAGTCATCGGTGTTTAGGTTGATGATTACCGTGTCCTCGGGTATTCTGAAGGATATTATGTCAGGCAACTCGTGTTGGGTGACTATCATTACCTTGTGACCCGTCCACACGAGTTGCTCGATTAGCATTGCTAGGGTGTTTAGCCCGGCGTCCGACGCGAAGATTACTACCCTCGCCTCACGCCCCTCATCGTAGGGGGCGGTGTAGTACATTAGGTCCTGTGGATGCATCCAGTCGCTATTCACTGCTGTTAAGCTACTCAGTACTAGGGAAGCGTACCTGGCGGGGGAGCTATACGGGCCCGCATAGGTTAGTATTAGTTTCTGACCTACCTCCTTAATGAAGGTCTCCAGCTCCTGAACCGCGTCGCCACGTATCGCGTCGAGGGCCTTGCTAACCTTCCTCTCCACACTCGTCACTACACTAGCGCGTTCTTCAGGCTCTCCTCGCAAGCGCATCCCACCTTCTCTCCTTCCCTCGGGATTTTCGGTACTGCGTCGAGGATTAGTTTCTTAGCCTTAGCTACGTTCTCCGCCATTACCCGGGCGACTTCCTCAGCCGTTACTGGGTGGTCTGCCCATACATCGTAGTCCGTCACCAACGCTATTGTGGCGTAGTGCATGCCGGCTTCCCTAGCTAAGTTTATCTCCGGCACTAGCGTCATCCCTATTATGTCTGCCTTGAAGACCTCTTTCCAAATCCTCGACTCGGCCCGGGTAGAGAACCTCGGCCCCTCTATACATACGTACGTGCCCCTACCATGGTACCTTACGCCCAGCGACTCCGCCGACCTAGCTAGGATCGACCTCAGGGTCGGGCAGAAGGGGTCAGCCATACTCACGTGCGCAACTACCGGGCCGTCAAAGAATGTGTACTCCCTCGACTTAGTCATGTCGATGAATTGATCAGGGAACACCACGTCCCCCGGTCTGTAGTCCTCCCTTAGAGACCCTACCGCACTGACAGCTATGACCCACTTGACGCCTACGCTTTTGAGGGCCCAGATGTTGGCCCTGTAGTTTATCCTGTGAGGAGGTATCTTATGTCCTCTTCCATGTCTCGGCAGGAAAGCTACTTTTCTTCCGGCAAGCCACCCCACTATGAGGTTGTCTGACGGAAGCCCGTAAGGTGTGTAAACCTTGTATTCCTTAGCGTCCTCAATTACTTCAGGGTCATAGAGACCGCTACCACCTATGATACCTACCTCAACACCCTTAACAGGAGGCTCAACAAGCATTTAACGCACCCACGCTTCCCTTCTCTCCCCCGCCTAATTAATCAATGCCCC
>CAYNPH010000032.1:0-14621 GCA_964399035.1 uncultured Desulfurococcaceae archaeon | reverse complement strand
TAATCCCCCTGCTCTTCAGGTACTGTATGGTCTCCTTAGCGTCCTCCCTGGGCGGGTCGAAGAGCGGTATTAGGCCCACGTAAACCCACTCACCCTTCTCACCACCGACGGTCCTAGCAACGCCGATCATCCTGTAGCCACGCCTAGCATACTCATCCACCGTCACCATTACCCTGCTCTTCAGCTCCTTCCCCGCCTTAACCAAGCCCAGTATGACTTGGGGAGCTCCCTTAGCAACCATGAATCGCTCCCCGCCAGGCCCCTCAACAAGGGCCTCGGTACGCTTCCTCACAGGGTCGAAAGGCTTGAACTCCACCTGTTTGTATTGTTTGTATTTTTCTGTTAGTCCGTATTTTTCTAGTGCGTTCAGTACCGCTAGGTCTATTGGGTCCTTATCCTCCTCCCTAGATGCTAGGGCAGCGTAAAGGATGACGTCCTCCTTACTGAACCCCTCACCCACCGGTACCGGGTCGCTAGTCGTTAATTGGTTCTTAGTTAACGTCCCTGTCTTGTCAGCGCAGAGCACATCTACTCCAGCCATTTCCTCGACCGCCACTAACTTAGTTACGATTGCTTGCTTCTTGGCTAGCTCGTAAGCACCTATAGCCATCGTAATAGATAGAACAGCAGGTAATGCCGCAGGTATGGCAGCAACGACGAGCACTAATGAGAACTTAAGGAGTTCTAGGGGGTTCACGCCCCTCATGAGCTCCTCGATGGCCATCGCGGCGACGAGGATTATCGTTATGATTATGAGGTAGTTCCCTATGTTCACGACTAGCTTCTGGTACTTACTCACGGTCTTAGCCTTCTGAACCAACTCGACGGTCTTGCCGAAGAACGTCTTGAGCCCGGTCGCTATGACCGCGCCGGTCATCTCTCCTCGCTTAACTATGGAGCCGGAGTACGCGACGTCACCGACCTTCTTCTCCACAGGTAGGGACTCGCCCGTGAGGACGGACTCGTCGACTAGGAGGTACTCACCCTCAACGAGCTTCATGTCCGCCGGGACTATGTCCCCCAACCTAATCCTAACGATGTCCCCGGGCACCAGCTCCCTCGCGGGTATGACGACCCACTTACCGTCCCTCAGAACCCTAGCGGTGACCGAGAGCTTGTTCTTGAGGTACTCGATGATGTTCTCGGCCTTGTGCTCCTGCCAGAACCCGACGATGCTGTTGGTGAGGAGCAGCGCGAGTATTATGTAGAAGTCTACCCAGTGGTGGATTATTAGTGAGATTATCGCCGCCGCCTCTATCATCCATGGTATTGGGCCCCAGAAGTAGCTCAGGAACTTGATTACCGGGTGAACCTTCTTCTCAGGAATCTCGTTAGGGCCGACAACGCCTAACCTACGCTTGGCCTCCTCGGAACTCAGCCCGTGCTTGAGTGAGGTCCTTAACCTGCGTAGCACTTCCTCGACGCTCAGCTTCCTTGCCTCGTCCGCCTTGATGTAGAGAGCCTCCTCACGTGAACCCCCGCTCGTGACTATAGATCAACCTCCACTATTTTAAGTGGTATATGCAGTATAAACGAATTTCGCCTTAATCCTCCCTGCTATAATGAATAATTCTTAAACATAATAGATAATGAATTGAATATCAGTTTAGCTTTTGAGAACAAGCCCATCAAAACCCTAAAGGCAGGAGGGGCGTGGGCGTGAGTAGGTCAAGCCGTGGTGAGGAAGCAACGGGTTTAAGGTGAGTAAGGAGTGAGTGAGGAAGTGTGTGCGGAAAAGCTCTCTTACCTTGGCGCGTTCACCGCCCTCTCGAGAAGATCCTCCCAGACGGCGTCCACGTACTCCTGTAGCTTCTTAACTAGCTCCCTGTTCTCCGGCTTGAGTAGATGTCTGAACCTGCCCTGCACCTCCAGGAACTTCTCGATGGGCTGCTTGAGTTCGGGCTTCCTAGCTATCTGCAGTGACCTCGCGGTGAGCATGTATCCCTTGCCGAGCACGTACTCCCACAGCGGGAAGTAGCAGGTGTCGACGGCGCGCCTAGCTATCTCGATCGTTATTGAGGTGTCGAACCTCCATCCCCTGTCGCACGGGCTTATTATGTGGATGAATGACGGGCCGTCCACCTCGAGACCCTTCCTGAACTTCTGCACCGCGTCGGCCCAGTACGCTGGTGAGGCGGTCGCGACGTACGGTATGCGGTGAGCCACCATTATGTCGGCTATTGGCTTCTTCCACTGCGTCTTGCCCGGAAGCACCTTACCCACGGGGCTCGTGGTCGTCCACGCGAAGGGTGGTGTGCCTCCCGAGCGCTGGATGCCCGTGTTCATGTATGCTTCGTTGTCGTACAGCACGTACATTACGTCGTGGCCCCTCTCAGCCATTCCGCTGAGTGCCTGGAACCCGATGTCGAAGGTACCTCCGTCACCGCCTATCGCCACCACGTCGACGTGGTCGTACGGTAGCCTCCCAGTCTTCTTCAGTGCCTTGATCGTCGCCTCAACGCCTGAGGCCGCGCTTGCCGCGTTCTCGAAGGCTACGTGTAGCCACGGAACCGCCCAGCTCGTGTACGGGAATATCGTGGTGGCTACCTCGAGGCACCCGGTGGCGTTAACAACTATCGTGGGTCCCCTTATCGCGAAGCTCAGCAACTTAACCACGATCGGCGCGGCGCACCCGGCGCACAGCCTGTGGCCGGGCAGTATCATTGAAGGCCTCTCTTCAGCCAGCTTCTTCGGGTTCAGTATTAGCGGTAGGTCGTACTTCTTGCCGGGTTCGAACCTGATGAGCCTGTACGGGGTTTGAGCCTTACCTTCGGACATGCGTGACCACCCCCTCACTCCCTAACACCTAGGAGTTTGAGTGGCTTGTCCACCTCTCCCTTCTTCTCTATCTCGATTAGATCCTCGAACATCTTCCTCACCAGCGATGGTGGGACGTCCCTGCCTCCCAGGCCGTACACGTAGTTCACGAGTAGCGGGCGCTCCTTCATGCTGTAGAGGGTTGCGGCGATGTCCAGGTATGATGGTCCGAATGACCCGAAGCTCAGTGCGCGGTCCATGACGCCCACGACCTTAGCTCCCTTGATGGCGTTTGCTACCTCCTCGAATGGGAATGGCCTGTATAGCCTTATCCTGAGCACACCCACCTTAACTCCCTCCTTCCTGAGCTGCTTGGCCACGTGCCTCACGGTCCCGGCAGTGCTTCCCAGCACGGTCACGATGATGTCGGCGTCCTCAACGCCCCAAGCATCGATGACTCCGTCACCGTACTTCCTGCCGGTGAGCTCGTACCACTCCTCATTGACCCTCTTCACGACCTCCTTAGCCTTCTTGAGGGCTTCGATCTGAGGCACCTTGTGCTCGAAGTAGTAGTCGTAGAGGTCCAGCGGGCCGAAGGACAGCGGGTTGGCGGGGTCTAGCTTGACCTCCACCTCCTTCCCTAGGTAGTCGACGTAAGTCTTCCCGGTGACCTTCCTGTACCCGCCGAGGAACTTATGCACTTCCTCCTCAGGCAGCATGTATATGTCCTCTAGGGTGTGGCTGAGGACGAAGCCATCTAGGTTGACGGCGACCGGCAGCAGCACCTCGGGGTCCTCAGCTATCTTGAAGGCCTGTATCGTCGTGTCGTACGCCTCCTGAGTGTTCTCCACGAAGAGCTGGACCCATGAAGCGTCCCTCATACCCATCGCGTCACTGTGGTCGCAGTGGATGTTGATGGGGGCTGACAACGCCCTGTTCACGACGGCGAGCACTATGGGTAGCCTTAGGGACGACGCAATGTAGAGTATCTCCCACATCAGGGCAAGGCCTTGGGAGGCGGTGGCGGTGAACGCCCTAGCCCCGGCAGCTGCCGCGCCCACGACCGCGCTCATGGCTGAGTGCTCCGACTCAACCGGCACGAACTCCGTGTGGACCTCGCCGTCCGCCACGAACTCGCTGAACTTCTCCACTATGATTGTCTGCGGAGTGATCGGGTAGGCGGCGACGACGTCCACCAGCGAGTGCTTGGCTGCGTAAGCAACCGCCTCATCACCGTTAACGGCCATCCTGACCTGCTTCTCGAGAGGTATTTTCGGGACTATCCCTCCTGACACGCGTGACCACCCCCACCTCAAGCCTTCTCGGACTCGGGAACCATGGTTATCGCCTTAACGGGGCACTCGTGAGCGCAGATCCCGCAGCCCTTGCAGTACTCGTAATTCACGCTGACCTTCTCACCGTCCCACAGGATGGCGAAGTCGGGGCAGTAGAGCCAGCAGTTCATGCACTTGACGCACTTGCTCTGGTCAATCACTGGCCTGAAGGCCCTCCAAGACCCTGTCTTGTACTCTAGGGAGAGCTTGTAGGGTAGGGCGGATAGGGGTAGGTCCCTCCACCCGCGGGGCTCCTTCTTGGCTTCCGCCATGACTACCACCTCACACCTCCTTCGTGGACTCGTAAGCCTTACGGATTAACTCCATGTTAGCCTCACCCACCTTCCCAGGGAACCTCACCTTGACAGCCTTCTCCAAGTTCTCCATGCTCGCCAGCGGGTGAGCCTTAAGCAAGGCACCGATCATCGCAGTATTCGTTATGGGCCTCTTAAGAACCTCCAACGCGAGCTTCGTTGCCGGGACGGCGAAGACCTTGTAGTCACCCTTACTCACCCCCAACGCCTTATAGAGCTCCTCAGCCTCACCATCGAAGTTAACGACGATCGAACCACCCTTCTTAAGACCCTCAACCACGTTCACCGTGGCGAGCAGGGTCGGGTCAAGCACGACGACGGCGTCCGGCTCGTAAACCATGCAGTGAATCTCTATAGGCTCATCACTGATCCTCGTGAAAGCAAGCACCGGCGCCCCAGCACGCTCGGGGCCGAAGGCAGGGAAGGACTGCACGTGCTTCCCATCAAGCATAGCGGCAGTCGCCAGCAGGTTGGCAGCGGTCCACGCACCCTGCCCGCCGCGCCCATGCCAGCGAACCTCGAACATACCGTAAATCACCACTTATAATTAGAGGAAAACAATATAAGCCTCGCCCAACCACCACACCCACAAAACCCCACAACCAAGTAATAACCCCGTAACACACCAAGCAAAACACAACCCAACAAACAGGGAACTCAAGGAAAACAAAATTAAACAATTTACACACTAAAGACAAAGAAACAAGGAAAATAAAAGAAGGAAAACAACAATATAGAATCACGGGAAGGGGGGTGGCGGAAAACCATGCTAAGCGGTGGCACAACACAATGAAGGAAGAAGAACTCATGAAGAAAGTCAACAGGTTCAAATCACTGATAACGTCACCCTACCACCCATACTTCCCAGAAATACTCGACATCATCAGGGACGAGCTACCCCCGCTAAGGATAGTGAAGATAGCCGATAAAGCAGGGATAACCTCAAACATGGTCGCGAGATACTTAAGATGGATCAAAAAATACGGGCACCTAGTGATCAGGTACTACCCCTCGGCAATAGGGCTAGGAGCCATACTAGCGCTACTGAAGCACAGCAGGATAGAACCACCCAAACCCCACTGGCTATACAGCGCGACGGAAACATTCGAGGGAATCCTAATATCATACAGGTACCCCTTAACACTGGGCCATGAATTCATAACCGAGGAACTAAGCAAGCACGTAGAATGGATCCACGTATACCCCTACATGATACCAATACAAGCAAAAATGAAGTACGTAATGGACGGGCGCAGGCTACTAGACTCAGTAGAATCACTGGAGAAAGCCATAAACGAAGGCACACCAACGACCCTACACCTACCCACAAACAAAAGACCGAAAGACCTACTAGACCTCTTCATCCTAGCAATACTAGAGTCCGATGCCTCACTAAACTACACAGAGATAGCCGAGCACTTAAAGAGAAGACTCGGGATAAAGTTCCCCTTCAGGAAGGTGAGGATACACCTCCTCCACCTAATGAAGGAGAACGTGCTGATCGGCTTCGGCTTCCGCTCACTACTTGAGTCCCCCTACTGCACCCTAATATACTTCAACGCAGAATCACGCAACCAACTTAAAGACCTAGCAAGGATCTTCGTAAACTACCCCTACGCAATATCCCTCTTCTACAACCCCGACACCTACGAGGCACTAGCCCTAATCTACGTCGCAATAAAGAACCTACCAAAAATAGTCAGAGTTCTAAAGGAGTACGTCGGCATGAATATTGAGAGGCTAGTGTTTTACTCAATAGAGAGCAGACTAGCTAAGTACGTGCTCCCATTCAGAAACTACGACCCGTTCGCTAGGTGCTGGGTTGAGAATCCTGTAGACATAAGCATGTGGCTACGGAAAAAAGGCTATATACTTGAGTGAGTGTAAAAAGGTTAGATGTCCAAGTCATCTACCTTCTGAGGGTCTCCACTTAGTGGGAGTACTACGGTTGCTGCAGCTATTACGGCTATGGGTATTGCGTACTTTGCGAGCTTTAGGGCCTTGAGGGCTAGGTAAGCTTTTCTTCCGTCCATTTTTGTTTCCACCGTTTAGGTGTATGGTTTCGCGGCGCACGAATGTTTTTCAACTAAGTTTCCTCTTTTTAGGTGTTTTTTTGTTTTGAATAATTTTATTTAGGATCGTGTTTACGTAATGGGCTAAGTATAGTGTCGTGATGGTTATTGGTGCTATCCTAGCTAGTTTAGTGGCTGTTTTGCTTAGTCCTGGTGGAGGGGGGATCCAGAGGAGGGCTGCTAGCCCTGCAACGTATAGGGCGAGTACCGTTAGGAGGGTTGGGGCCGTGAGTTCCGGTGCTATGGTGCTGGCTAGGAGTGCTGTGATGGCTATTGTTGGGAGTGTTATGATTGTCCTTGATAGCGCTATGTACCTTCCTGCGATCGCGGCTCCCTTCGGTGTTGGCTTCAGGTACTCTTCGCCGGAGTTGATGGTTATTTCTACGTAGTTGCCCTTCACTAGTTCCCTTACTTTGTTTTTCGCGTATGTTGATTTGCTGTGTTTTGCTCCTAGCACGTCGTGCACGGCCTTAGCTAGTTCTGAGGGTGAGTTCCTTATCTTGCCAAGTATCGTTGCCGTTATGAGTAGTTCTAGGGCTGCCCTGCTCCTGACCTCCTCTATCCCCTTGCCTCGGTTGAGGAGTACGTGTACCGGGTAGAGGAGCTTCAGTAGTTTTTCTTGCTTTCTTTTTCCTTGCATTTAATTAGAGTAGTTTATGGTGAGAAAATAAAGGTGAGTGGCGGTTCTATTTGAACTTCATTATCGGTGCGTTCACGGTTACCTCTACTGAGATTGGGTGGTTCTTCAGTATTTCGATTGTTTTCGAGCCGTACGTCACTTTGAACCATACGTTTATGCTTAGGTTTACCTGACCTTTGCCTTCGACTATGTAGTACCATAGCTTCGGGATCGCGTCGTTATTGATTGTTACTGGGATAACTACGTTTCTCTCGGATCCTGAGGGTATCGTTGTTAGCCCGCTTACGTAGCCCTCGGCTACCTCTTCCCCGTTCGGTAGCGTTACCGAGTACGCTATGTCTCCCACTACCAGCGGTATCCTGAGGTCGTTCTGTATCGTTAATGATGTTCTCAGCTTGGTTGAGGTGCTTGATACGTCCTCGAGCGTGACTAGCGCCTTACTTATCACTACATCCCCTAGTGGCCCTAAGCTTACTTTACGGTTCAGGTTCTCCTTGATCGGGAATATGTGTGTCTTTATTATTGTGGAGTACTTTACCGGTACGTTGACGTACTTGCCGACCTCACCTATGAGTACGTACCCTTCCACGCTTACGTTGGTTTTCTCTCCGTTCCTTAGGTGCGTTACCCACCATTCACTTATTTTGTTGTTGTTTAGGTACCCAGTTACGGTGAAGTTGCTTGTGCCTCCCCTTACTTCCTGCTTGGGTATCGTTATTGTGAGTAGGTCCACGTTGTTAGCCTTAATGCGTAGTTCGCCACCACCTACCTCCACCTTAAGGGTGTTTGGCACGCTTACGGAGTACCTTACTACCGCCTCCACGAACGTTAGTGCTGGCGATGACTTTCCTGAGACGGCGTACACGTCCACCTCGTTGACCTTGACAATGTTTCCCATTACCTTCCCGCCTACCCCTAGGTTTAGTCCGTTGCCTGAGAGTAGCCAGTACGCGGCTAGGGAGGCGAGCGCCACTACAGCTACCGCTATGATTACCGCTGCCGTGCGGGCACGCATTGTGTCGCACCGATGGGCTTAACGTGGTTTCTCTTAATAGTTCTCGCTAGTGAACGGGGATGTGGAACGAATGAATGATAATATGATAATTTATTCAAATTAATATTGTTTCTCGCGGTTAGGGAGGAACCCGAGGAGCAGCCCAGCCTTAACTAGCGCGCCCAGCGTTTCCGCTAGTCTTGCCTCAGGTGTTTTCGTTGTGAGTTGTATTGTTTTGTTTGGGAACGTTTTGTTGATGTGTTTTCTTATGGTTTCATGTATTTTGAGTGCGTATTGCTTGTTTTCCCATCTTGCGTTGTCTGTTCCGTAGTTGTTTAGCGGGGTTGTTAGTATGGCTGCGTCGACTATCCATGCCCATTCCCTTAGCTTGTCCGTGATCCATTCGTCGGGGGGTTCGCCGTCTGCCTCGGCGTAGGCTGGGGCTATGAATGGTGATCCGTCCTCTAGGATTACGTCGTATTTCTTTTCCTCGCCCCTAGTGTATAGGTTTTCGTATTCCCTCACGTGCCTCCTGACTACCTCGCGTTCGAAGGCTACCCTGTTTATCCATGGTAGTAGGTTGCCTCCCTTTGCTTTCTGCTCGATTATGATTTCCCTTGCCCAGTCCCTTATGACGTACACCTTGAGTCCTTGCTTGGTTAGTTCTTTTTGGAGGAGGTTTGTTAGGGTTGTCTTGCCTGTTCCCGGTCCCCCAACTATGATTACGTGGGTTGCTTTCTTGCCCCGAACCACTAGTGCCCAAGGTAGAGGTGTTGGTTAAGCGAATAAGTTTTCCGTGCGGGCGGCTTGGTTTAGATCCAGCCTTTCCTCTTGAAGTATATTAGCTCGCCTAGGGCTATGGCGGCCATCGCGGTTAGGGTTGCTGGGTAGGCTAGCGGGTGGCTTAGTTCGGGCATGTACTTGAAGTTCATGCCGTATATCCCGGCTATCAGGGTTAGGGGTAGGAATATTGCTGATATGACCGTTAGCTTCGTGACCACGTAATTCGTTCTCTCGCCGACGAGGGTGTAGTATAGGTTGAACGCCTGCACGATCCTGTCTATGGTCGTGCTGAGCATGTTCTCAAGCATTATGGCTTCATCCGTCAGGTCCCTTAACTCGGGGTACGTGTTGTCGAGCCTCTGGAGCGCGTATATTAAGCCATGCACCCCCCTGTGGAGGCGGGCCGCGCGGTCGTACAGCCTGTAGATGGGCCTATGCTTTGCCCTGCCCCGCATCATCCCGTGTATGAGTTCCTCCGTTTCGTTGTCCAGGTTGGATAGGTGTTCGTGGTAGCGGCTGAGGAGGGACTTGAAGAGGGCGCGCAGGGCTTCAGGCACGCCCGCCCCTCCCTCCCCGCCCAGCGCCTTAACGGCCTCCCTGACGGCCTCGGCGAGTTCTTCGGGGGCGTGCGCGGTTACGTGGTTTCCCGTTATTTCGAGGCAGAGCCTCCCTACCTTGCCCTCGGAGTACGTTGGGAAGGCTAGGTGCGTTGCCCTGCCTGGCTCGTAGGTGAATACCCCCTTACACCACGCCGGCTCCTTGCTGGTGACGCGTAAAGCGTTATCGCCGCCCTTACCGTGGCCCTCGTTCCTGCCTGTCCTCCTCAACTACTCACTCCCCTGTGCCCCGGGTGGTTACGGGTTCCAGGCCGTGCTCCGTGACTATGAATGTGTCCTCGTGCTTCACCTGCCCCACGCCCTCAACCAGTAGGGGCGCGTGTATGAGGGCCACTGCCATGCCGGGCACTAGCTTCATGAACCTGTGTTGGGGGACTATCGTGGTTATTGGGGGTTCCTCGACCTGCAGGCCGACGCCGTGGAGGTACCCCACCACCCTGTTGCTTAGGAAGCCGTGCTTCCCGTACACGCTGTCCAGCGCCTTCATGACGTCCGCGGGCCTCGTGCCCGGCCCCGTTAGCTCCACGGCCCTCTCGTACGCCTCCCTAACGCACTTCAGCGCCCTTTCGCCCTCCCCGCTCCCGCCCACTATGAAGGTGCGCGTCATGTTGGCGTAGTAGTGGTCGCGGTCGATCCCGAGCACTACGGTGACGGCGCTTCCCTCGGTGACCACGTTGTCGCGGAAGGGTTCCGCATGCACTCTTGGCTTCGGGCCGGCGACCACGTGCACGTGGGGTTCCTCCGCCCCCAGCCTGTAGGCGTGGTAGTACGCCTCCGCCGCGATCTCGGTCTCGCTGATGCCGGGCCTAATGATTTTTGCGACCTCCTCCATGACCTTGGCCGCGGCCTTGCCGGCCTCCCTGATCGCCCTTAACTCGTGCTGGTCCTTAACCATCCTTAGCTCCGCGACGATCTCGGAGATGTCCTTGACCTCCACGCGGGGGTTGAGGCGCTTGAACATCTCGTAGAACAGTATGTACGCGTCCCTCTCGATCCCGTACTCAAGCCCCACCACGCGGTACTTGCGCTCCCTGATGAGTCCCGCGACCTTACCCATGAGTTCCCCTCCCTCAGTGAACGTAACGACGTCCTCGACCCAGGCCCTCTCCCTCAGCTCCCCCTCCTCCCCCTTAGCGGCGAAGATCGTTGGGTCGCCTTCGGCGGGGACGAGCATTGCCGGCCTTAACCACTTAGTGCCTGTGAAGTACGTGAACGTTGACTTGACGCGTATCATGGCGGCGTCTATCCCGGCCGACTTGAGCCTGTCTTGAAAGCGCTTGAGCCTTGAGCGCAGAACCTCCCGTGGGTAGCGGAGCTTCCTCAAGTAAGTGATCACCCACAACTACAATATCCTATGATTTGATTAAGTAATTAACTGTTAGCACCTGATTTGATTAAGTAATTAACTGTTAGCACCACGCAGCAGTCTGGAGAGCTTGCTCAGGTAGTCCCTGCTAACGCATATCCGGAAATCCGCTGTCCTGTAGTACTTCTTAATGATCCCGCGCTCCTCATCAACCTCGACCCTGTAGGTGAGTAGGCCCGCCCTAAGCAGGATGCGTAGGTGCGCTATGAGTAAGGGCTTCGAAATGCCTAGCTCCTCCCTCAACTCCCTGCTGCTCCTCTCCCGTGAGGAGCAGAGGGCAAGTATCTTAAGCCTTGTTGGGTTAGCTAACGCCTTAAGCAGGGAGGCCAGGTGCTCAAAAGACTCATCATTGTCCCCTCTCAAAACCACCACCTCAGCGGTACCCGCCGTGCGTGGCCGGAGCTTACGTTACGAGAAATAATTTTTGGGTTGCGTCGAGCGACGCGGTCACTCCCTTAACTCACGTCTTAACTCACGGATCTCCTCCCTCAACGCCCTTATCTCCTGGAGGAGTTCCTTGAAGACCTCGCCCTCAGCAGCGCTCGTTGAGGCTGACGCTGGCTGTGCCCGTACCTGCGTTGTTGGTGGGCTTCTTAACCACCTGAGCATGTACTCGGCGAGCGCTACCGCGACGATGACCACTATGAAGAGTATGACTCCCCACACTATGAAGTCCACCCACCCAGCGAGTTCAGGCGGTGGCGGCGGCATGCCTGCACTCACCCCTCATTTCTTTCCTGCACATGTTTTTACCCAGGTAAATAATTGTTTACCCAATATATAAGTATTCCCCGCGGAGAGCTTACCCTAACTCACTCACTTAACCGGTAACCTGCCCTTGAAGGCCTTGAAGCCAGCCTCAGTAACTATCCTGTAGGCCTCCTCCAGCTCCTCCTCGCTGGGCCAGCAGTGCTCGTCACACCACTCCCTGCTCCTAGGATCGGTTATCGGCGGGCCCAGCAGGGGGTTCACGACCACGTACACCCTATCGCCGAAGCGCTTGAGGATCGGTTCAACCTCCTTAAGGGCTTGGGGCAGCGCCCTCAGCGTTAGGTTCCTAGCTATCGGTATCCTTAGCTCGAGCACCACCCCTTCCTCCTCAGCCAGTGCCTCAAGGGATGACTCGTAAGACCTAACGATGTTTCTTAAGGCTCCCTCGTCGGTTATGCCCGTCATCTCCCTCAACGGTGTCTTGAGGTCCGTGGCAACGTGATCCACTAGCCCCTGGCCGAGGAGCTCCTTTAAGGGCCCCGTGAGGGTTAAGTTAGTGTTTAAGCTGGTCTTAACCCCCATCTCCTTAGCCGCCTTGAAGAGCTCCGCCACCGCCCTCACCTGCACTAAGGGCTCGCCGCCCGTGACGTGCACGTAATCTATGAAGCGGGCTGCGTGGCTCAACGCCTCCTCAATAGAGCCCTCACCACCCCTTACGGGGACCCACCTGCACGTTCCGGGCTCCACGTCCGCCAACCTGTGGTTGTGGCAGAAGGGGCAGCGGAGGTTGCAGCCGCAGAACCAGACCGTGAAGGTCACTGCCCCGTGAACGTCTATGAGTGAGGTCTCCTTCCACCCAGCTATTAACGCGTCAACCAAGCTAACGACCATTAAGAGTTACGACGCCGGAAAATTTAAAGTCGCCTAAACCGCCCCAGCAACCCCACGCGCTTATAGCCTTAATTACGGGAATTACCTCGGGGACAGCCTGTGAGCGGCGACTACCCATCGCTTCTGAAGCGCCGCGCCACCTCCATGCTCAAGCTGGCTGAGAGGCTCCTGAGTGAGGGCGAGTACGACCTAGCCGTACTTAACGCCGAGTACGCCGCACAACTCTACGTTAAGGCCCTCCTAAACCGCCTTTCAGGCGATGAGTGGAGAGGGCATAGCGTGCGAACACTCCTCGGCGCCCTAGCCCTCGTGGTTAGGGAGGGTGGGTTAGAGGGGATTGCTGAAACCATCCAGGAGTTCGTGCGGCACAATAGGAGGATGCTTGCCGAGCTGGATGAAGCGCACGTCCGGTCGATCTACGGCCCCCTCCAGTACAGTAGGGAGCAGGCTGAAGCCCTAGTCCAGGCGGCCAAGTCCGTGGTAGCGCTCCTTAAGGGCATTGAGGAGCAGGTATTCGGTAGCGAGGGTGATCGGCGTTGACCAGAACCACGCCCCTAAGGATAATCATGGAGTGGAAGTCATACGTCAGGGTGGTTATCGAGGCCGTAAGGAGGGTGGTGCCTGAGGCCGAGACCTACTTAGTTGGTGGGGCGGCTGAGGGAAGGCTAACCGTTGCGAGCGATGTGGATGTGCTTGTCGTCCTACCCCGCAGGCCAAGCGTTGATGAAGCAGTGGAGGTACGCACCAAGATAATTGAGGAGGCTGAGAAGCTGGGTCTGCCTCCCCACGCACCCGTAGAGCTACACGTAATAGGTAAGGACGAGTTAAGGAGGTACGCTAGGGGCAGCGTGATCCCCCTGCACCCGTGACCGTCACTCAACCGAATAACGCTGTGACGCTCAATCACTTCCTGACGTGGTGGGTCTTAACACCCTCATCAACAACGACCCTCAATGACTTAAGGCACGCGCCCCTACCTAGCCTCACGCACGCTTGGATCACGGTGTCCGCCACCCCCTCATCACGCGTTAGCGATACCACCGCCCCTCCGAGCCCCGCGCCACTTAACTTGCTTCCGGCCGCGCCAGCCCTTAGCGAGGCGTTGACCACTGCCTCCACCTCGGGAACGCTTACTTCGTACAGATCCCTCAGTAAGGTGTGCTGGTGGTTCATCGTTGCCGCAACGACGGTGAATGGCGGTAGCCTGCTTGGCGCGTCGCTCAGTCCCTCAGCTATTCCCGTTGCTTGGAGTGCGTGCTCGACGGCTTGCCTGCCCAGCACGGTCAGTGCCTCCTCAAGCGTGACTTCCTCGCTCCGCATGGCTTTGAGGGCTAGTAGCGTTGACTTATGTGCCCTTAACGTGTAGAGTATCCTGTTCCGGGGCTTCTCCGGGACCCTGCTTAGGTAGGGCTTGAGCTCCTCCTCGCTCAGCGAGGCCCAGTCGGGCTCCCAGTACTTGAGGCCGAGCTTACGCCTCAAGCCCTCGGGGAGTGGTTGGCTCAGTAGTGCCTTAAGCCCCTCCTCGATCTCCGCCTGCCTTTCAGGGTGTATTGACGCGGTGCTGTGCCTTACGGGCGTGACTGAAGCCACGTAAACGCCTTCGCGGAAGGGGAGGCGTTCCGCGCCGTAGGGCGGCTTAGTCCTCACGAGCACCACCCCGCCGTAGGCTGAGGTGTACTGGTCGAGCCTCCCGCAGGGCACGCCCATGACGTCGTGCTCCGCCACGTAAGCAAGCTCCGCCACCTCCCCAGGCCCTAGGTCAGCGCCGGCAAGGGTTGAGAGGGCCTTAACCACGGACACGAGTAAGGCAGCGCTACTCGAGAGGCCTGAAGCCACGGGAACCTCGCTACGGATTAACGCGTTGAAGGGAGGGACGCTGAGGCCAGCGCTGATCAGTGCCTTCACGGCCGCCCGCACGTAGTCACCGAACCACCCACCACCCCTGAGGACGGGGTTGCTCGCGTCGAACTCATCCACCCACTCACGCCCCTCCTCCCTCAGGTTCAGCGAGGCAACGCGTGAGCGCCTCCCCTCAGCCCGGCTAACGGCTACGTAGCACCTCAGGTTCACGGCAACACCAACGACGGGCAACCCCTTATAGTCCTGGTGCGTGTTGAGTAAATCCAACCTACCCGGGGCGGA
>CAYNPH010000031.1:0-10809 GCA_964399035.1 uncultured Desulfurococcaceae archaeon | reverse complement strand
ATCCCGTACTTCCTGAGCAGGTTGAGCACGGCTTCCTTGTTCTTCTCCGGCGGTTCGTGCTCGGTGTCTATTACTAAGTCAGGATTTTCCGGCGGTTCGTATGGGTCGCTTATGCCTGTGAAGTGCTGTATCTCTCCCTTCAGGGCTTTCTTGTATAGTCCCTTCGGGTCCCTCCTGATGCATTCTTCGACGCTACACTTAACCCAGATTTCTAGGAAGGGAACTTCCTCAGCTATGATGTCCTTGATTTTCTTCCTTACGTCCCTGTAAGGTGATACGAAACTGCATAGGACTATCACACCGTTCCTCGCGAGTAGCCTTGCTATCCACGCGACTCTGAGGAGGTGGCGTTCCCTTTCCTCCTTGGTGAAGCCGGCCCCGACGTTTATCGTCTTTCTAACCCAGTCCCCGTCCAGGAGTTCCACCCTATACCCCGCCTTACTTAACTCCTCCTTAACTAGGGAAGCCACGGTTGTCTTACCGCTTGCGGGGAGTCCCGTGAACCACGCGACTAAGCCTTTCTCTATGCACTTCATGGCTACCGACCCTAACCTACTTAGACGCTTTACTTAAAAGGATGTGGTTCCCCACCAACGTTAATTTGGGTTAAGCAACCACCTCTTGAGGAGTTCGGTGTTGGTCGTGAGTAATCGTGACCCCGTGGACGCGGTCGTTAGTGGGGAGGCGTGGATAGCTATTTACGGTATGGGGTACGTCGGTAGGGCGTTGACTGCGGCTTTCCTCAGGCGTGGTCTGAGGGTAATCGGCGTTGATATCGATGAAGGTAAGCTGAACGGCATTCGGGAGGGCCGCGTGAAGTTCTTTGAGGCAGGAGTCAGGGAAGCTATTGCTGAAGGTCTTAAGACAGGCGCTTTGAGATTAACGAGTGACGCTGTCGAGGCGTCCCGCCAATCAAGGGTTAAGGTAGTTACGGTTCCTATACACCTCGACTGGAACTCGAAGACCGTGAGGTTCGATGCCTTCATCGACGCGCTAACCTCCATAGGTGAGGGGCTAAGCGCCGGAGACCTGGTAGTGATTGAGTCCAGCGCGCCTCCCGGTACTACTGAGCGTGTCGCTAGACCTGTCCTCGAATCCACGAGCGGGTTAAGGGCTGAGGAGGACTTCCTCCTTGCTTACAGTCCGGAGCGCGTTTACGTTGGTAGAGCCTTAAGGGATATTGAGGAGAACTACCCCAAGATCGTGGCTGGGGTCGGCCCCCGTAGCCTTGACGCCGTGGCACGCCTCTACTTGCTAGTCGCTCGTAAGGGAGTGGTGAGGCTCTCGTCAACCACTGCAGCGGAGTTCGAGAAGCTTGCTGAGGGAGTGTATAGGGACGCAGTGATAGCGCTTTCCAACGAGCTCGCCTTAGCGGCACATGCGCTGGGCATTAACTACTACGAGGTTAGGGAGGCAGCCAACACGCAGCCTTACTGCCATCTACTCCTGCCCGGCCCAGGCGTAGGTGGGCCGTGCGTACCCTCATACCCATACTTCCTGATGAGTGAGGCTGTGAAGGCTGGGGCCTCGATGGAGTTAACTAGGCTTGCTAGAATCATTAACGAGTCAATGCCCTCAATCGTTGCTAGCCTAGCCCACGAGCTGGTGGTTATGCACGGGCTGAAGCCCAGGGACGTGCGGGTAGCTGTCCTCGGCGACGCCTTCAGGGGGGACATTGACGATCCACGCCTATCGCCAACGCATGGTGTCGTCTCCGCCCTCCTTAGTAAGGGGTATAGGGACATTATCGTGCATGACCCACTCGTGGTTAGGGATGATTACTTGAGTGGGTTAGGTGTGGGTTTAACCAACGACCTGCGTGAGGCCCTTAGGGACTCATTACTGGTAATCGTGTGTGTCAGGCACTCGGCTTACAGGGAGCTTAAGGTGTCCGGCGTTGTCGGGATGTCCGGGCGTGAGCCGCTGATCGTTGACGCCGTTAACGTTCTTCACGACGATATCGGCTACGGTGTTAAGGGCAGGTTACTCACGCTGGGTGTTGGTGGCCTCGAGAAGCGTTCTTAACCCGTCAACGAGCCTTATCCTAGGTTCCCACCCCAGCACTCTCTTAGCCTTCTTCACTGACGCGACGCTGTGTCTTATGTCGCCCTTCCTGGGCGGGGCGTGCTTGACGGGGACCTCCCTCCCCGCCACGTTCATCACTAGTTTAGCTAGTTCGTTGATTGTTGTCCTTGTTCCCGTCCCTATGTTTAGGGTTGCGCATGCTTCGGTAGTGGTTAGTGCTTTAATCACGGCTTCCGCTACGTCCTCGACGTGTATGAAGTCCCTGCTCTGTTCGCCGTCGCCGTATATCACTATCTCGCCCCCGCTCGTTACTGCGTGGATGAACTTCGTTATGACTCCGGAGTAGGGGCTCGAGGGGCTCTGCCCCGGCCCGTACACGTTGAATAAACGTAGGGTGACGTACTCTGGCCTCCCTAAGCTCACCATTAAGCTCTCGAGGACGAGCTCTCCTGCGAGTTTCGATGCTCCGTAAGGTGATATCGGCTTCGTCGGGTGCTCTTCATCCACGGGCAAGTACTTCGGGACACCGTATACTGCGGCGGAACTCAGGTAAATCACCCTCCTTACGCCAGCGCTGGCTGCCGCCCTAGCTATCGCGGCCGTTCCTTCCGCGTTGACGTGCATGTACGTGTGCGGCTTCTCGACGCTCTCGGCAACGTCTATTAGTGCGGCTGAATGCACTACTGCGTCGGGCCTCAAGCGGTCTAGGGCTTCATGGATCGCGACGTAGTCTGTTATGTCTACCTTAAGCAGGTCTACATTAAGCTGATTGAGTGTCGCTAGCCCCCTTGGGGAGGGTCTTGAGAGGTTATCTATGACGGCTACTTCATGTCCTTGCCTCACCAGCTTCGCGACTATGTGATGCCCTATGAAGCCAGCGCCGCCAGTGACGACTACCCTCATTACTCACTACCTCTCGAGGAGCGCTAAGTGCTTCTTGGGTATCCTCACTTCCTTTCCGCAGTGCCCGCACCTGAACGTCACTGCTTCCTCATCCTCCTTAACGGGCTTGCTTAGGTCTAGGGGCCTGCCGCAGTAGCACACGAAGCCCCTAACGCGCGCTGGGTTCCCGTAAACTAGGGCGTGCGGGGGCACGTCCTTAGTGACGACTGCCCCCGCACCGACCATCGCGTACTCCCCTATCGTCACGCCGCACACGATCGTCGCGTTCGCCCCTATGGAGGCTCCCCTCTTAATCAGCGTCGGGACGACCTCCCAGTCCTCGTTGAAGGACCTCGGGTACAGGTCGTTCGTGAGCGTAGCATGCGGGCCGAGGAAGACGTCGTCCTCAACCTTAACCCCCCTATAGACGGAGACGAAGTTCTGGATCTTCACCCTATCACCTATCTCGACCCCGACGTCAATGTACACGCCCTTACCTATGTTGCAGTTCCTCCCTATCTTGGCGCCCTTACGTACGTGTGCGAAGTGCCATATCCTCGTCCCCTCACCTATCACGGCTCCCTCCTCAACAACTGCTGTGGGGTGGACGAAGTATCGTGCTTCCCTTTCATTAACCATTTCTTGAGTCCCTCTTCATTCCTTGCCCCTCGGTGTTATATCGGTGTGCTTATTAGTTGGTTAGGGGGGTAACTTAGTTAGGGGGGTTACCTGAGCATGCCTCTCTTCGACCCGAGACCTAAGATTAAGGAGGAAGATTTCTTCGACATGCGTGAGGAGCTCGATGCTTTCCGCAGGTACGTTACCTCGTCACCCATGACGTTAGTTTTAGGCTTGCGTAGGTATGGAAAGACATCCCTCATACTGACCGGCCTTAACTCCATCGGCGCGCACTACGTCTACGTTGATTGCAGAGCGCTTCCCTCAGGCATGTTCGGGGTTGGGGACTTCGCGTTACTGCTTGCGCGCTCCATTAACGACTTCATGAGGAGGTGCGGCGGCTTAAGGTCGGTTCTCGCTAGGTTGTTGAGGGGTGTTGAGGGCGTCACGGTCGATGCCTTCGGCGTGACGATTAACCTGAGGAGGTTCAGGCCTCAGAGCCTTTTCGAGGTTCTCGACTGCTTGGGCGGGTTGGGTGAGGACGTGGTGCTGGTCGTGGATGAGGCGCAGGAGCTGCGTAGGATGGTTAAGTACCGTGCCGACCAGTTACTTGCTTACGTTTACGATAACCTGAGGAACGTCAGGTTAGTTATTTCGGGGTCGCAGGTAGGCCTCCTGTTCAGGCTCCTCCGCTTGGGGGATCCCGGCGCTCCCTTGTATGGTAGGCCGCGCTCGGAGGTCACGTTAAGGAGGCTAAGCGAGGATCTATCGAGGGAATTCCTTGAGGCTGGGTTTAAGGAGTACGGGCTCAGTGTCTCGACCGCCTTAATAGATTACGTGGTTGAGCGTGTTGACGGGATCATAGGGTGGTTAACTTACGTGGGCTTCAAGGCAGTATCGTCCGGAAGCCTGAGCAGGGAGGTCGTTGACCGGGTGCTGAGGGAGGCAGCGTCCCTAGCCACGGAGGAGTTAAGGCACTTCCTCTCCCTAAGACCAGGTGCTGAGGGAAGGTACTTAGCGATCCTCGAGGCCGTCGCCGCCCTCGGGAAGGCTACGTGGTCCGAGATACTCAGGTACGTTGAGGCGAGGGTGGGTAGGGTGCCCAAACCAACGCTAGCGTCCTTCCTCAACAACCTAGTCGACGCAGGGTTCCTCCAGAAAATCAAGGGCGGGTACGTAATCCCCGACCCGGTGCTTAGGGAGGCACTGAAAAAAGGTGTTGCGCCGCGTTAAGTCCCTGACTGGGAGGGTCGCTCCCCTCCCCCACCACTACTGCCCTGCCCGGCGGGCGCGGGCCCCTCACCACTCTCCAACTCCTTCTCCAACCTATTCAGCTCTTCCTCTAGCTCCTTCTCTATCTCCTCAATCGGTTTCGGCGGCGGGGTCGTGGCTAGTGTGTACCCTATCCACGCTAGTATGCCGAAGACCCCCGCAACAGCTATGGTTCCCGTGAGCTTCAGCACGATTAAGTCGACCCCGGCCCACGGCGGGAAGAACACTAGCCACACGTAAACCACGATCACGATTACTGAGACCGCGACCAAGCCAGCCCCAACAACCTGATCCTTATTCATTCTCGATCATCCCCTCAGAACCCATTCAAAGAGAAATGACGGAGGAAATATTAAAGAGTAGTGGTGCCGCGCCCAGCAAGGCTTAAGGAGGTTTCAGCGGGGCGGCGTTGCTCAGTAGCCACGCAATGTACAGCCACTGAAGCCCGATGAAGGCAGGCACCA
Source organism: uncultured Desulfurococcaceae archaeon (assembly GCA_964399035.1). Taxonomy (GTDB): domain Archaea; phylum Thermoproteota; class Thermoprotei_A; order Sulfolobales; family NBVN01; genus WAOL01. The sequence continues at coordinate 5,548 of CAYNPH010000031.1, read as the reverse complement.
CCCACCACCATTTCCTCGATCCCCAAGCCCCCCTCAACGCGTAGGCGATGAAGAACCAGTACGCGGTATTCATGAGTACCCTGTGAACCATGAATCTAGGCGTTAGGGTGAGTAAGGGGATGGCGGCTAGGGCCGTTGACGCCGCGAAGGATGCGTGCCCCCCAAGCACCCCCTTCCTCCACGCCATTAGCACGCCGCCAGCAGCTAGTAGGTAGGCGAGCCACGTGGCCGGCACGCCCCACAGCATGATCACTAACTGGAAATCGAGCTGCGTAATCGTGGGCGCCCCACTAGCCAGTAAGTTCCTAGCTAGGATCGCGTACTTAGGGGATATCAGCAACTCCCTAGTGAGCAACCATGACGCGCCCCCAACAACCCACGCGGAGAATGTCGGTAAATCCAGCAAGAATAAGGGCGTGTAGAGCACCCACGCCTCCGAATGCGTGGACGCCGTGGCGAGAGAGGCTATCGCAAGCAACGCGAGCCTATAGGGTCTTACGTCGTTCCCTTTCCATCCCAGCCTCCAGTAGAGGGTGGCTAACGCTAAGCACATGGCCGCTAAGTTGGCGTGGTACCCGCCGAAGACGAAGTATAGGGGGACGGAGGCGAGGAGCGCCGCTGTAAACCCGAACCACTTCCCCACACCAGCCTTCCTAGCGACGCCCTCAGCAAGCACCGTCACTAAGGCCCCGGCGCCCGCTATGTAGAGCACGTCGAACACCCTGAACGGGATAACTCGGGTCACGAGGAACACGAACCCAATGAAGAGCGGTCTATCACCCCGGTTAAACTCCAGCAACCTGGCCGTCAGGTTCCCCCAGTCAGTGCCCCGCAACCACCTCCAGTAGTAGATGTGGTCAACATCAACCAGCACTCCCTTAGGGTTGAGCCACGGGTAGTACGGAGCCATAAGGATGATGAACGCGACCAACCAAGCCACGAGGGCGTCCCCAAGCGTGAGGGCGTCGCCCTCAAACACCTTAGCACTCAGTAGGTCGCGGCGCCTTACCCGCCTGAAGCGCTTAATCAGTGAGAGGGTCACGGCCCCCGCACACGCGGCTAGGGCAACGTACGTTACCTTAGCTAGGGGGACTCCCGCGACATACAGTGATAGGGGGACGTACGCGGCCCCCCACGCACCGCTCAACGCCAAAACACCGCCGGCAACCCCCACTAAGGAGGACACGCATGCCGCGACCACCCAGTACCTCCACGCAAGCCTAACCCTGAGGAAGGGTACGGCCCCAACGATTAGGGCTCCCCACGCCGCCGCCACCGCCGCGGTCCCGGCACCACTCACCTTAAGCCCGTAAGGCATTGACACCCTATGAACCACTATGAATGGGTGCGGCCCGTTAATGCTTAGTGACACGCACGCACCGAGAACTAACGTTACGGCTAAGCCCGTTAACCGAGGGTGCTTAACGAGCGCGTCCCTCACCCGTAAGGCCGCGTCACTCACGCTCAGCCGCGCTACCCCCTCACTCAACCCTCCTCCCCGTCCTCCTCACTACCCTCCCTCACTGCTGCGTAGAGCTGTAGCGCGACGCCAGCTACGAGGAAGTAGTAGGCGAGTTCCGCCGCCTTATTCGCGTTCCCCTCGAAACCCGCGGCGAGCCACGCGGCAGCCATCATGAGTAACGCCATGAAGGCTATGACCGGCACCGCCCCCGGATTCTCCCTCAGGTACGTGGCGATCCCCTCAAACTTCCCCGAACCTCCCAACTGGGCGGTGTACGCCACCGACAGCGCCGTGAAGGCGAGCACGAAGTGAGCGGGAATAAGCGACGACGCTCCGGGCGCCCCAGACCACCACGCCCTAAACCCAGCCACGTACTCCGGAAGACCCCAAGCACCCATCATGAAGTAAGTGGACGCAAGCGACAAGCCCGCCGCAACCCAGAGAACCGCCTCCACACCCCTAGGTAACCTCCTGCCAACCACGTAGTAGAGGGCGGCGACGGCGACCGCCGCGACAGCACCGACGAACACGTTCCTCAACGCGGCGAGGATCACGCACGCCACCGACCCAAGAAGGAAGACGTAGTCCCTACGCCTCCAGGAAACGTACGCGGCGTACGCCGCGGTAATCACGCTCACCGGAAACATCGGGGCCAGCACCGCCGTGAGGAGGACATTCACGGGAACCTCATCCAGGTCCTTAACGCCTTGATCACTAATCACGCGTAGCACCTCGCGGGTCGGGGCGCCTTACGTGGCCGAACACTAACTCTATGGTGTGGCGTAGTCTAATTAATGTTGGGAGGGAGGTCATCGGTTAAAAGAAGGGTTGAGGGCCCGGCCTTAGGCGGCCGACCTCCTCCTCGCCACGTAGAATAGGGCTGCGAGGAGCACTATCAGCGCGACTATCAGGCCCGCGTCGAGCGGCGTGAAGGGCGGCGGGCCGGCAACGTTGGTGACCGTCTTAGTGATCTGGGAGGTCGTGGTCACGGTGCTTGTGAGGGTCTTCGTGGTTGTTCCGGGCGGCGTCACCATCACCGGCGGTGACGCGGTGGTCGTGTACACCTTCGTCACGGGTATCGTGGTCACGGTAGTCACCGTTATGTAGCTCGTTTTCGTCTCGGTCCTCGTCACGTACGTTTTCGTCGGTAGCGTGTACGTCTCCACGTGCGTCACGGTCTCCGTGACGGGGTAGGACGTGGTTATCGTGGTCGTTATGTAGTGCGTCTTAGTTAGGGTCACGGGTACCGTCGTGGTTACTGGTGAGGTCGTCGTTGCTGTCGTGGTTACCGTGGTTGTCGCCGTGGTGGTGACTGTCGTCGTGTAGTAGTAATAGTAATAGTAGTAGGGCCCCGTCAGCCCGTAGGGGCCTGGGACTAGGGATGAGTTCACTGAGTACCCGGCTATCGCTACCGCCACCACGGCCAGCATCGCTACTAGTATGGGGCTCCTGCCCTTGACGAGCTTCACTCGTTCAGCACCTCCACTACCTTATTTCTATGCTGGATTACATATAAACGTTCCTACCAAGAGATGATTAAAAAATGGCTGGTTCCTTAAAGATTCGTACTTCAATCATGTTTACTTCCGGCCCACCCCCTCATGGTGCGGTACCTTTAATTACTTCTCGCTACGTAGAGATTCGAGGTGCTTGAGGGGAGGGGTGGTGCGGGATTAGCGACGATTCAAGCATGGTTGAGGTCGTTGTTGGGGGTGCGTGGATCTTCTTCGCCACCCTCGTGGTCTCGGCGGCAGGCTTCGCCCTATGGGTTATTGTTTCCCGCATCCTCGGCGTGGGCGTGGTCGGCGTCACCTCGGCCGCCGTGAGTGCGGCGGGAGTCGCCTCAACCCTCATCGCCGCGGGCTTACCGATAGCGGTTATGCGTGAGTTCGCCGCCAAAGGACTCAACGTCCTCCCCCCAGCAACCCTCGCGACCCTCGTGCTGGGTGCCGCCTCAGCCATCGTAGCCACGTTAATGGTTGCCGCCCTACCCCCCAGCTTCGGCGTCCCGCTCTGGGTGCCCCCGGTCCTCTCCCTAATGAGCGTGGCGAGCACGGTGGGGCTCCAGGCCCTCGTTGGGCTCGGGCGCTTCAAGGAGTACTTCGCCTCAACCCTCACCGCGTCCCTCGCCAAGGTCGTGCTGGGTGTCGGGCTAGCTCTACTGGGTTGGGGCGCGCTAGCCCCGCTCCTAGGGTACGTCTCCTACCCTATCGTCGCGTTGCTCGTCACCACCTACTTCCTCATCACCACGTACCTCACGCGTCCTCGCGGGAACCCCGGCGGCGGCTCCTTAGCCGGTGGTGTGTTGCCCCTCATCAAGTTAACCTACTCCAACTACCCTTTCATATTCTCCACGCAGATCCTCAACATGCTCAGCGTGTACTTCTTCGCGGTCCTCACCGGTAGGGCCGTGGATACGGGCACCCTCTACCTCTCCCTAATGATCGTGCTAATCCTGAACGCGGTCGTGGGCTCGGCCCTCAACGCCTCCCTATCAGTGAGCCTAAGGAGGGGCGTCGACCCCTTCACCGGAACCCTAAGGCTAGCGTTAACCATTGCCGCGCCGCTCGCGGCAGCGGTGTCGACCGCCCCCACCCTACCCCTCCACCTCATCAACCCGGCCCTCACTGGAGGCGCATCAACCCTAGCACTCCTAACCCTAACCATACCCCCCACGGCCGTAGCCACGGCCGCCCTAATGAAGGCAAACAAGGAAGGCAGGCACTCAACGATCGCCGCCCTAGGCGTGACCCGCCTCATCACCCTACTGACCCTCCTCCCACCACTAGCAAGGGCAGCGGGCACGGACGGGGTCGCCCTAGCCTACCTAGCAGCCAACGTAACCCCACTACCAATAGCGGTGAAGGAAGTCCCCGGAACCCTAAAACCACTCACGGTAACCTGGGGCACCCAAACCGCGCTAACCATCGCCGCCTCAACCCTAACACCCACCCCAACACTAACGCAAGCAGCAGCCATAGCCCTAACAGCCGCTGCGGCAATGCTAGCGGTAACGCACGCAACAAAAACCGCAAACCTAAAAGAAATAGCGGGAATAATCACAACCATAACCAAGAAAGCACTAGGTAAGCAACCATGAAGAACGAAAAAGAAACACTCCCAATTAACGAAACAAATAAATAAACGAAAACACACCCAAACCAACACAACAATTAACACACTAATACAAAACACCAACAAAAGAAAAACACGGGAAAACAACATCAAACAACCAAACACACATTAATACCACCCCACCACAACTAATGTAAGGAACAGGGAACCAGCAATGACCACCCAACTAGCGACCGCCCTCGCCCAACAAGCCGAGCAATGGGGGGAAGCGAGCCGGCACGCAACCGAAAAAGCCAAAGCAATCCTAGCCACCCTCATACTCCCCCAAACCATAACGAAATACGAAATAGAACGCTACTACAGAAAAGCCCACCGCACCCAAGCCTGGCGAAACCTACCCAAAGAAGCACGCGCCCTAATCCAAGCCGCAAGAAAAACAATCAAAACAAAAGTAAGGTCACCCACACTCCACACAACCCTAACAAAAATATTCCTACAAATAGAACTCCACACACTCAAAGCAAAAGCACTCCTAAAAGCAATAACCAAACTCCTCACAACATCCATACACTGCACCCTCACACACAGCAAAAACTTCCTTACCCGTCTCCTCGTCATAGGGTTAAACAGTAATGAATGGTTTAATGGGTGGTCAACTTAGCGATAGGTGGGGAAGGAGTAACCGCGAAGTTCATAGAGGCTCTGAAAGCACTATGCAATTCCGTCCCCGACAAGGCTCCATGCGTGAGCGTAGTCATACCGGCGTACAAACTGAGGGGCGTGGTACGTGCGACGGTCGAGAGGGTTAGTAAGGTGTTAAGCGAGCACGGAGTAACTCACGAAGTAATCATCGTTGATGACGGCAGTAACGACGGCACTGCCGAGGACGCTACCAAAGCCGTCCCCGGGCGCCTATGTAGGAGGCTACTCGTACTGAGCTACGGAAGGAACAGGGGTAAGGGCTTCGCACTAAGCGTCGGTGCCCTCCACGCGTCCGCACCTTACACAGCG
>CAYNPH010000030.1:0-17779 GCA_964399035.1 uncultured Desulfurococcaceae archaeon | reverse complement strand
ATAACGATCAAGACGGACACCGGGTTAGCAGGGACGTCAATAACGTTCTGCATTAGGGAGGACATAGCTCACGGGAAGGATCATGACGCGGCGTGCGTAACCAAGAACGTGTACATACCTGCCGGGAGCACTTACACCGTGACGATTCACTTCCAGGCTAATTACCACAAGAAGAGCCACTTCTTCTACAGCTCCTACACGCGAGGGTACTTCGTGACCGTGAGGAGCGACGTCAGCCCCTCCTACAGCTGGGAGATGAGCAACCACTACCCGCCGAGGCTTAAGGTACGTAGCTGAGCAAGTGAGGGCGATCCACCCTAACGGGTGAGGAGCTGGTTTTTGCTCATGCGGACCCTAGTAAAAAGCTAAGCACCTAGCAGTAACTTTTGCGTAAGTGAGTTTAACGTTAGTCGAGGAGCCTCTTCTCGCCCTCGAGCTCCTTGATCTTGGTGACGTCCTGCACCACCTCAAGCGTCCCTAAGTAGTTCCCGCCCTCATCCCTCACCGGGTAGTACCTTATGTAGATGAGCCTCCCGCCCATCCTTATCCAGAACTCAGCTGAGTCCCTCTTACCTGCCTTGAACTCCTCGATCAACCTCCTAACCACGTGCACGCTCTTAGGTGGGTGGCACAGGTCCACTCTCCTCCCGATCACGGTCCTGGTTCTGGGGAAGATCCTCTCCTTCCCGGCGCTCCAGTACTTGAGCCTATCGTTAGCGTCTATGAAGGATATGTCTAAGGGGAGTGTCCTCAGTATCGCGTCGACCTCCTTAGGCGTTAGGTAGCCCTCCCTAAGCTCTATGGAGTCCTTGCTGGTGGGCGAGTACTTATCGAGTTCCCCGATCGTCGCCCTAACCTCCTTCGGCAGCGCCTTAAGTGCGTCTTCACCTATCCCCTCACTGCTCACCTCGTACGGCCACTTCGGGGGTTCCCTCGGAACCCACTCGCCCTCACTCGCTCCGGTTTCTTCACGCCCGTACCTACCTAGGGCAGGCGCTTCGAGGGCTATCGCGGCCCACTCACCCTCGCTCAGCAGCGCCTTAGCCGTCGGTAGGAGTATGTTGTTCTCCCTGTACACCATGTCTATTAGGGCGTTGGCTAGGTCCGTAGCTATCCTAGCAAGCTCGCCCTTCGGCGCCCCCTCCCTCAATCGCTTGGCGAGTAGCTTGACCTTAGCCAGTATTTGGTCCTCCTTAACCCAAAGCACCCTAGGGACGGCGGTTAAGCCCCTGCGCTCCAGGTAAGGGTATAGGAGCATCTGTAGCTTGGTGTAGTGGGCCCTAACACCGAATAGCTTGCCCGTTAGCCTCCCCAGCGCGTTGACGTACTCCCTTAGCGTGTCGTCGTCCTTGGCTGAGAGGAGGGCCCTCGCGTAGAGGGTTAGGTTCTCCGCGTCCTTAACGATCTCGTCGTTCTCCTCAAGCAACTCCCTGAGCGGGTGACCCTTAGGCAAGCCCTTAAGGTCCTTCGGACCCCTTAACGCGTCCCTGAACAGCTCTATGTGCGCGTCGCATAGAGCGACTATGTCCTCGGGCCTAACGCCCTCCTTAACAAGCTGCTGCTCAACCACTGGTATCTCCCAGGGCCTCAAGCCCTTCAGAACATTCTTTATCTTCTCCTTAACCTCCTTGGGGTCGGCGCCTTCATGTAGTTGCTTAAGTGCTTCTTTGAGTGCCTGTACACGTTCCCGTATCTCACCTTTATTTAACCTATTTACTTTATTATCCTGTATCACGTTTATTTCCCTATCTTTAACAGTGTTAAAGGATTAAAAACTTATCCGCGGCAAACAACGACGCGATGGTAGCCTAACGCGGCATGAGTTTAGTAGGGCATATATAGTTGTACGTACCTTTACATACCCAAGCAGAGACCTACGTGCTTCTCTGAGACTAATAGTTGCTCAGCGATTTATCGGCAAGTACCTAGTGAGTAGTGGTGATCGTACCGAAATGCGTGATGCCTTGAGAATTGTGGTGGCTGTAATAACAGCATTAATTATTGTTGGGATTGCGGCCGCGGTTGCGAGCGTATTCGGTTCAGGTATTGGTGGCGGGGGTAACTCGCGGACGCTTAAGCCCGCAACCACGTCTAGCCCCACGTACGTTAAGATGGGCGGCGCAACCTTTCCAGCCCCCCAGTACTTAGCGTGGATTAAGTCATTTATGCGGGAATACCCTAGTATAAGAGTGTCTTATGAGTTACTGGGAAGTGGCGCCGGCGTCTCGAGGTTCTTCGACGGCACCCTGGACGTGGCTGGTAGTGACCCGCCTCTCCCTCACGACGTGTGGGTTAAGCATGAGGGGAAGGTTATGCAGGTCCCAACGCTTGTTGGTGCTGTTGTGGTAACGTACAATATCCCAGGATTAAATCACGTGACGCTTAACCTAAGCGGTAAGGTACTTGCCCTAATCTACAAGGGAGTAATTAAGTACTGGGACGATCCACGGATTCAGGAGCTAAACCCCGCCGTTAAGTTACCGCATCATGAGATTTTCGTGGTTTTCAGGGCGGATGCTAGCGGAACGCAACTAATATTCACAACATTCCTCCATAAGGCAGCCCCATCGACCTGGCCCTCCACCCTAGTAGGCAAGGCACCAGCATTTCCCGTCGCCGGGAGCGGGCGGGCTGCCGGCGGTAAAGGTAATCCGGGAGTAGCTAACTTAGTTATGAGTAACCCGTACTCCATAGGTTTCGTTGAGTGGAGCTACGCGCTAGAGAATAACATGAGCATAGCGGCAATAGAGAACGCCGCCGGTAACTTCGTGAAGCCCAGCACAGAATCACTGATCAGCGCGGCTAGATCCGCCGCCAAACACCTCCCTAGAACCCCCCTAGGCGACTTCAGTAAGGACGAGGAATACATTATTTACCCCGGAGGGAAGGACGCGTACCCTCTAGTAGCGTGGACACACCTAGTAATTAGGGTTAACTATGAGAGTCAAGCTAAGGCACGGGCAGTAGCTGCGTTGTTGAAGTGGATTGCTGAGAAAGGAGAACTAAACATCATACCCGGTTACGCCCCAGTGCCTGAGAACGTTAGGCAGTTAATGGTTGAGGCGGCGAACAACATTCTCCACGCGGCCGGGTCTTAATCCTCGGGCAACGAGGGTGAGGGTAGGGTGCCCGCGGGGGTGCCAAGGAAAGATAAGTTGTTTTTTATGACGCTCTTGGCCCCCTCGGCGCTAGTGATTGCGTTCTACGTTCTACTGGTTAGGTTGCTTGCAGGGTATTCAATACCTGTTTTCCGTAGGTATGGAGCTTCATTCGTCTTGAGTAGCGTGTGGAACCCGGGAAGCGCTTCCTACGGAATACTCCCTGCGTTGATGGGTACCGCGGTGACTTCCGTGCTAGCTGCCGCTATAGCGTTGCCGGTTTCTCTCTCAATGGTTGTCTTCCTGAACGAGTACTGCCCAAGCATTGTCGCTAGGGTTGTTGCCTCGGTCACCACAGTTATGGGGGGCTTGCCCTCAATAGTTTACGGGCTGTGGGGGGCCCTAGTGCTTCCTGAGCTACTCAGGAGTTACGTGATGGTACCACTACATAAGTACTTGGGGTTCCTACCGCCGTTTTCGTGTGCCCCGGTTAGCGGGTGGACGTTCTTTACTGCTGGCGTGCTCCTAGCCATTATGATTACTCCCTACATGTTCTCGCTCGTGCATGAGGCGTACGCCTCGGTACCGAGGAAGTATAGGGAGGCCTTACTAGCCATTAGCGCCCGGCCCTACGTTATCGCCAGGGAGTTCATTAAGATGCTCTGGCCGGCCGTGATCGGCGCCCTCCTCCTAGGTTTAGGTAGGGCCGCTGGTGAGACCATAGCCGTGTCCTTGGTTGTCGGTAACGTTAACGCCGTCCCGTACTGCCTTTTCCTGCCGGGTCAAACGATTAGTTCGCTGATAGCGAATAACTTCCCTGAAGCTTCCTCGTACCCGTTAATGCTTAACGCTCTCTACGCCGCCGCATCGGTCCTTCTGGTGGTTGGGATGGTGCTGAACATCGCTGGCTTAGCACTCATGAGTAGGTGGAGGTCGATTACGGGGTGAGTGCCAGTAAGGTAATCAACTGGTTCGTGGCGGGAATCACGTGCCTAGTCACGGTGCTTGGGTTAATGCCCTACGCCCTAATAGTGACGTCAACGGTTGAAAGGGGGGTTAAGGCGATCGCCACGGTAGGCATCCTTAGGTTCCTCACGGCGCTACCGCCTTCCCCCGGAACCAAGGGTTTAGGGGGTGTGGGGCCCTCCCTCTTAGGGACCCTCGCGTTAACCGCCCTCTCCACGTTAATGGGCGTCCCCCTCGCCTTTGCCTTAGCCATGCTCGTCACGGAGTTCCCTCATAACATCGTATCTAGGTCGCTGAGGGCGCTGGTTAAGGGCTTGCTTGAGCTCCCCACAATACTTGCTGGCATGGTCGTGTATTCCTTAGTAGTCATACCTATGGGCACCCCATCCATATTTGCCGGCGCCCTAGCGTTGACCGTGGTGATGCTTCCTTACGTAACAACATACTTTGAAACCTACCTGGGTAGCGTGCCTAAAATCTACAGGGAGGCTGGGTACGCCATCGGCTTAAGCAAGGCTGGGGTGGCGCTTAGGGTCGTGGTACCGATAGCCAAGAAGGGCTTGATTGTCGGGGTGCTAGTGGGTGTTTCGAGGGCGTTAGGTGAGACCGCGCCCCTTCTCTTCACACTAGGTGCGGCTAGGTACTACTACCCGACATCGATTACAGGGCCCGGCGACTCCGTCTCACTACTAATCTACAATTTCGCGATGATGCCTTACCCTAACTTAAGGGCGGTTGCGTGGGGTGCCGCCTTAGTGCTCCTAGCTTCTTACCTAATCGTTTCGCTCGCTGTTCAATTATGTGTGAGGGGTGTTGAGGCGTGACTCATGCTGTGAGGGTCGAGAACCTACGCGTAACGCTTAACGGGAAGCCCGTGCTGAAGGGCGTTAACCTTTCAGTGCCGGAGGGCTCGGTGACGGTGGTTCTGGGGCCTTCCGGCGTCGGCAAGAGCACCTTATTGCGGACGATTAACAGGTTAATAGACTTAATCCCGGGCGCTAGGGTTGAGGGCAGGGTCGAGGTTCTCGGGATGGACGCGTATGCTACCGACCCTTACGAGTTAAGGAGGCGGGTGGGCATGGTATTTCAAACCCCGAACCCCTTCCCCCACCTGAGCATCTATGGGAACGTGGCGTTAGCGGCTAAGGTCAGCGGCGCGGCTAAGAGCAAGCGCGAATTGAGCAGAATTGTTGAGTGGGCGTTGAGGAAGGCCATGCTGTGGGATGAAGTCAAGGGCAGGCTTAACGACCCCCCAACCAGGTTGAGCGGGGGTCAGCAGCAGAGGCTCTGCCTGGCGAGGGCGTTAGCTATGCGGCCTAAGGTGCTCCTCCTTGACGAGCCCACGGCGAACATAGATGTTAGTAATACGAAGCTAATTGAGGATGCGTTGCGTGGTCTTGTGAGGGAGTTAGGGATGACGGTGATCCTCGTGACACATATGCCCGACCAAGCACTTAGGGTAGGGGACTACGTGGCGGTGATGTACGATGGTAAGGTAGTGGAGTTCGGGAGGTCAGATGAGGTGTCATCTAACCCTAAGCACCCCTTCACTAGGAACGTCTTTGCCGGGAAGCTAGCTTGAGGGGGACGGCTTGTGAATACATCGGATTGCGGCTATGTCTATCACCGCCTCAGCTATGTCGACAGTGTATGCGTATATCCTCCTAATGCTTTCTAGGACGTAGCTGAGTTCCGGTGGGGCACCACGTCTTAAGCACTTACCCCGCACTTCCTTCTCCTTCGCCTTACCCTCCTTAGCCTTAACGATGACCTCCTCAGCATCCTTTACGCTTAACTCGACGAAGGCTTTCGAGAGCCTTCCTAGGAGGTCGGGAACCCCCTTGAGTAAGGGCATCACGGGTTCTAGTGACTCCCTCTTACCGTTGCTTACTAGGTTAAGCGTGTGGAGCGCTATGGCTGCTACGTGATCGGCTAGCCTCTCAACGCTTTTGCTGGCTAGTAGGAGGTGAAGGGTTTCTGGAGGGGTGAACTTCATGTCGGTTTTGAGGGAGAGCAGGCACTCGGTTAAGTAGCGGAGTATGAATAAGTAGAGCTTATCGACTAGGTCATCACGCCTGAAGACGTTCCTCAGAACGTTTTCATTGCCCTCCTCAAGCCCCGCTATCAGTGCCTCAGCCATGAACTTAACGGCCTTGAAGAGCTTCCTAACGACTACCTCGAAGTCCGTGAATTCCCTGTCAAGAACCGTGTATAGGGTGAGGGAGTCCTCCGTCTGGTCAAGGATCTCAACCCCTAGTATCTTACTCCTGACGGTCTCTATGATGGATTCCGTTAAATTACCGCATCCTTCGCCAGCGAGCCTCACCTTAACCTCGTTAGCGCCCGCCAGGTACTGGGCGATGATCCTCCTAGTAACTAAGGCAAGATTATCGTCGCACCTGACGAGGACGTCGGCGACTAAGTGGTTGCCCTTACCTTTCCTAGCTGGGGTTATCCTCAAGCTGCCGTCAGCTAACGGCTCTACCACTACTTCATCACCCTGCTTAAGGCCGAGCATCCTAACCCAGTTCTTCGGCAGGCTGACGACGAATGTTGAGTTACCCACTACCTGGATCTTACGTGTGGTTCCGCCCGTCCTCACCGCCCCAAAATAAGCTTTATGCCTAGGTGAAAAGCTTACCTTACTTCACAAGACCTGCCGGAGGGGCTGCGTTCACGTGGAAGGAGCGGGAACGTGTTTAGGGTTATCAGTTAAAGTATTTTCTTAGTCAATATTCTCTTAGGTGCTGAGTCCTTGGTAGTGGAGGGCGTGCTCAGCGGTGATGTGTGCGTCCCCGACGTACCCTCGTACGAGTTACTCGCCGTGGTCGGTGCTAACATGCTTAACCAGCAGGTGGCAGAGCTAGTCAACACGGCCTTCGAGTCCGCGCGTGATGGCGAGGGCGCCGTCAAGGTGACTTACTGCGACCCCCAAGCAGTTGCGGAGTGCGTCAAGGCTTTGGTGGGTAGGTGCTTCAGTGAGGCCTCCGAGGAGATAGCGCGTGAACTCGTGGAGGCCATAGGCAACGAAGCCCTAGCGGAGACCCTAAAGTCGATACTTAAGGCGCTCGCCAGCGCCAAGGACGTGAACTCGCTTAGGGCCTCAGCCACCGTGACCGCCGAAATAAGCGGGGACAGGTACACCCTGACAGACATGAAGGCGGAGGCCGTCAGGGCCGCGAAGGCGGTCATGGAGGGGTACGCAAGGCACCTCTGCCTGAAGGGGGCCACGCAATTCAAGGTTGCGGCACAGGAGGAGTACGTTATCGACACGGAGGGGGCGCCCGTGAAGGAAGGGAAACTAACCATTGAGGTGAGGGTGGACGCTAGGAAACTAGCGGCAACCCTCCTAAACCCCGCCAGGCTGGTGGCGGCGTTAATTATGGCTGGGAAAGCCCCGCTGAAGGCAGGCGATACCATACCGCCCGAGGAGGAGGTGGCGGGCAACATGAACGCGTCATGCGGCAAGCAAGTATGTAGGGCGTACGAACTAATCACAGGGAAGGAAGGGACCCCGTACCTCTACAGCGACGAGGAAGTAGCTATCTACGAAATAACGGATGAGGGGCTAAGGAAGGTAGCCGGGTCCGAGGACATAGTGCAGTACGTGAAGACAGGGACCGTGAGCAAGCAGGGGGCGACGGCCCACGCAATACAGGCACTCGAAACATACCTAAAAGCAAGGAAGCGCTGGGAGGAACTAGCGAGAAGGATTCAAGCCTGAGGGAGGATTAACACGAGCGCTTAGTTAGGGGTCTGTCCCCCAGCTTAGATAGGTAGCTCATCCAGAGTTATCACGTTCGTCCCCTCAACCCTAGGCGCGCTTCTAGCCACCACGTACGTAACCACATCATAGTCGCTGAGGGCGGATGACGCGACCTTCCGACTGAGTTTAAGGTATTCCCTCCTCAACTCCCTGGCCGTTAGGTCACTCCACTTAACCTCAAACACGTAAGCTTTCCTGGACTCGGGTTGTATTACGACTAAGTCTATCTCTAAGCCCTTATGCACGTACTTACCCACCTTAACCTTACCGCCACGCTTACTCAGTGCTGGAAGGAACTCCCTGAATACGTAGGTTCTTACCACATCTTCGAAGGCTTTGGGAGCGATTTCCTGATCCAGACCAGCCTTAATCCTGGTTATTAACTCGTCGTAGAGGCCCGCCTCGACTAAGCTTAGGTTAGGCTCGAGAAGCTTGAACCAGGTTCTGAGGATGGGGTCCTTAACCTCGTACCATCCCCTCTTCCCTATCACTGGTGTGACACGCTTTACCAAGCCTAGATCCGTGAGGATCCTCAAGTATTTAGGTAGGTGCGTTCTCTGAATACCGGTGTAATTCGCTATATCTGTTAGGCGTGTGTGCCCGGTCGCTATGGCGGCCACGATCGAGTAGTACACCTCTGGGTTCCGGAACTCCTCCCTGAATAAGGTATGCGGCTCATCATATATGGGTGATAGCTTAGAGCCAAAGAGCTTCTCGAGTACCTCGCCAATACTTTTCGAACCAGCGACGTAGGTCAGGTAGAACGGCATACCACCGATCAACGCGTAAACCCTGAGCCTATCGGCACGGTCCTTTATCTTGAGGAAGTGCTTAATATGCCAGGGAGCTAGCTCCCCGAGCTTAAGTGAAGCGGTTCTACGCCCGTATAGAGGAGCGCCGTAACCCATGACGCTCCTGTACATGACTCCCACTAAACTCCCACACAGTACGAGAACGAACTTAGTCCTCGGGAGTACATGGTCAATGAAGCTCTGGAGCTCACCAACGACCTTAGGGCTGTGGCGCGCCCAATAAGTGAACTCATCAAGCACTATCACTAGCCTTCCTTTGTATGCGTGCGCTATGTACGAGAGTAACGTATCTAGCCCGCCGAAGGTCACGTTCCGTATCTCCCTCAGTCCTAGCGCTTCACTAGCTACTACTGCCAGTCGCTTCAGGTTAACCTCGTCGCTCACGGGTAGGCATTGAAAGTAGATGTGTGGCTTACCCTTAACGAATTCCATGATCAGCCTAGTTTTACCTATTCTTCTCCTTCCGTATATTATCACAAACTCTGGCTTGTTCCGGAGCCATAGCTTGTTAAGCAGGTTAAGTTCCTCCTCCCTATCGATGAAGCCTACTTGCAAAAAGTAGCACCTAAGGTATTATACTCTGGGTGTTACTAAAGTGTTGCTACACAGGGACACTTAAGTATATGTTGTGTTTGTTATGGGTTATCCTTACGGTGGTTCTGGCTCCTGGGGCGAGCTCGTTGTTCGCGTCTATGACGGTTATGGTTCTCGCTTCCTCCAGCCTCCCTACGGGTGTTGCTAGCCATTCGTTTCTTAACCATCCCGGCGCCTTAATCTTGACCTTCACCTTATCGCCTACCTTGAATATCGTTGGGGGTGTTGGCGCTGACCTTATTCCGAAGTCCTTCTCCCTCAGTATTAGTTTAACACCGTGTTTCTCCTCCCACCTCCTTAGGAGTTTATGGAATTGCTTGATGGTCATTGGCTTGACTCCCTTGGGCTTCCTTCCGTGCTTGTGTCTTAGGTAGATCTGGACGCCGTACCCTGGGTAGCGCTTCCCAACCCCTATCCTCTTCCCCCACTCTATGACCTCCTCTACGTCCTCGTCGTTTATTCCGGGGAGTAGGAGGGGCGCGAGCATCACGTCGGTTTCGGTGTTCCTCAGGATCCACTCGGTCGCCTCCATCACCTTACGGACGTCGTACCAGGGCGTTCCTTGAAGGTACCTTGCCTTCTCGGGGTTTAGGGTGTCTATGCTTAGGTTGATCCTGTCTAGGCCTGCGGCTGTGAGTTTCGAAGCGTACTTGATGGTGAGTACGGAGCCGTGGGTCTGCATGCTCACTACCTTAACGTTAGGTATTGACTTGAGTTCGTGGATTAGGTCGGGTAGGGGGTAGTAGGTTAGGGGCTCCCCAACAGTGTCTATGTGGGCTTCCACGGCGTGAGGCTCCTTCAGCTTCGCTAAGGCCTTAACCCACTCGACGATCAGGTCTGGGGGGACGTAGTACTCGGCACGCCTCCACCTTGACTTAGGTCCCGCGTCGGTGGAGCAGAATATGCATGATAGGGGGCAGTAACTCACGGGCCTAACCTGGATTAAGTTAGTGCCCCTATCAATGACTCCGAACGCTATGCACCCCATCAACGGTAAGTCAGCGTCCACCCCCACCCTAACTAAGGGCCTGCCCATCACGCTCTCAGCGCACGGCACGACCCCGCCAAACACCTCGGGCATGGCCGAGCAAGTAGTGCTTCAGAGCCTTTAAAGGGAGGCCTCAAACCACGCCCGCGAGATCACCCGGTTTTGACTTGAGGTGTAAAAACGACCCCGTAATACCTCCCCAACAAACCCTATCACGGTGTGCGTGATGGTCGCTAAGCAATCCTTAAGGTCGGCCCGAGCCCTCAAGCACCCCCTGCTGTTAGTGGCGGTGATTACCTCAATCCTAGCCACGTGCGTCCCCGCCCACGTTGCCTCAGCCGCGGCCCAGGCGGACCTCGGGTGGCTGAGGCAGGGCGTTAGGGCATGGTACCTCATAGTGAGCGTTACCGAGTCCGACCAAGGCAAGCCCAGCACGCTGGATCTGGCGGGTGCGTACACCGTTAAGGGGATTGAGGGAGGGAAGCTAGTCGTTGCTGAGGACTACATCTCAAGCACTCCGGACGTCACCCTACCCTCCCACGACATAGTGGTCCCTAACCCGGGTAAGGAAGGGCCCTTCTGGATCTCCCCGGCCGTGCTGGCTAACCTCAAGACAGGTGACAGGGTGGTCTGGGTGGGTAATGAGTACGTCGTCAGTAGGCGGGGGATGACTTCCCTAGGCGACCTCATAAAGTACTTCACCGCCAGCACGTTGCCCGCCCTAGTGGCCCTGTACCTGTCGGGCGAGGGGAGGGAGCTAACGGCCCGCGAACTCGTTGACGAGAGCGTGGCTAACCTCCAGAGAGACGTAGTCATAATCGAGGGCAGTAAGGTGGAGGGGCACGGGAAGAAGACGTACGCGGCGGTAGCCTTCGACGTCGCTACCGGGTTAATGCTGGCACGGAAGTTCAAGGCCACCTCCGAGAACTCCGTCATGATGTCCTACGAGGTACTCGCAGAGATAAACTACGACTTCCTCAGGAAGGAAGCCTTCACCGAGCCGGAAGGCCCGCACACCGGCTTCACGTACAGCGCGATGTTCAACGACATGAGCACAGGCTACGGCTTCAGCGTGGTGGCCATATGCGTCGGCAGGTTCAAGGGGGTGCAGGCGTATAAGTTCAACGTGATCCTAAACCCGTCCTACATCATCCCGGGCGACATGATGGTGCTGGTCTACGATGAAGCGAGGTCCGAGGCCTACGCCCTGAACGCCGGCGGCGGCTCCTTCGACCTCGGCATCCCTAGGGGCAAGGTGGTGAGGATCGGTGACCACATACCGATCTACGTGCCGCCCAAGGACCTAAGCAAGGACGCCATAACCGTGTGGGGAGTGACGCTGACCAACAACGGCGGCGGAACCTTCACGGCGTCCGAATACCCTCAAACCTTCGGCTTCACCCAAATAACCTTCAACGAGGAAGGGTACGCGCAGAGCCTCGGGCTATACGCGGTCATATCGGGCATAACGATCAACATACCCCCCACAACCCCCGTCCACGTGGACGCCTTCCGAACAAGCACGCAGACATACGAATCAAAGCTAGGGGGCCCCGCAAAGCCAGCTCCCCAGCCACTCTACACCCCAACCACAACGCAAGCCCAAGCAAACCAGGTGCAGGGAGGGAGCGGAGCGGGCGGCACGGGCAACACGGCCCCGTGGCCTTCACCGCAACCAGCAAGCAATGCGCAAATCACCCCCAACACCCAACCCCCGGGAGGGATTAGCTGGGGCCTAGTAGGCCTAATGGCGGGCATAGCCATAGGGGCGGTGATCGCCGCTGCAGCCACGCTACTGCTGAGGAGGAGGGGAGGGCACGCGTACCCCGCACCGCCACCTCCGCCACCGCCAGCGTAGCACGTATTAACACCACGTTTTTACTTGGCGTGCCGTAAATTTACTTGTGGTAGCAATGTCCGGTTCCGGTCGTGGCGGAGGGCCCGGCAAGGGCTTAGGTATGGGGCCTGTGGGTTACTGCGTGTGCCCGGTATGCGGGTATAGGGAGCCTAAGAAGCCCGGCGTCCCGTGCCGTGAGGTTAGGTGCCCTGTTTGCGGTGCGTACATGGTTCGTGAGGGGAGCCCGCATCACGAGGCGCTTAAGGGGTCTGGCTGACCCAATGCTTCGTTGAGTAGGTGCGCCCCTACCTAATCCTTAGGCTCATCCAACGTATCCCCGTTTTTAGTATGGCGAAGCCCGCGTTCCTGAGTGCTTCCTCGTATTCGCTCCATGTCTGGATGAATAGGTCCTCGACCCCGGCGGCGCGCGCTATCTCGGTTGCCGCGGTCATCATGGCCGTGAACTCCTCGTTGCTTGGCTTGATGTCTGTGTAGGTTAGGAGGGATGCCCTGCCCTTGTAGAACCTGTCCATTAGGGCGACCCACTCACGCTCTCTGATGAGGGGTTGCTTGACGCGGTATGCTGAGGGTGCTTCGGGCCTCGTGTACGTGTCGAGCCATGCGGCGAACCATGAGAAGAGCCCGGGCCTGTAGGTTCCGGTGACGAGTAGCTTCTCTCGGGGTGCTTCATCGGCGGTTATGGGCTTACAGTACTTGGGTTCGCTCACCACGCCCCTCCTAACGAGCCTCCTCTCGGCCTTGCACTGGGTGGCGACGACCCTGAAGCCTAGCCTCTCGTAGAAGCCCTCACTACTTTCCTCGGGCATCGTGTCGAGCCTTTCGAACCCCGCTTCCCTCGCCCACCTCACGGCTTCCTCGATTAAGGCCCTGCCCACGCCCTTCCTCCTGGCGTCGGCCTTAACCCACAGGACGTTCACGTACGCCCTAGGCCCTAACGCGCAGTCCTTGTGCGGGAGTAGCTCGATATCGCCGACGACCTCGCCGTAGAGTTCGGCCACGTACACCTCCCCGCCTAAGCCGCGGTATAGCCTTATGAGGAAGGAGCACGCGTCCTCATCACCCCACCACCCGCACCTCCTAACCCTCTCATGCCTGGGCAACGCCTTGAATTCGGGGCAGTGAATATTTATGAAGTGCCTGCAGTCACTCGCCTCAGCAGGCCTCACGCGCACGTCCCGAGCCAAGCCCGAATACCTCCCCCGTAATTGCTCTCAGCGCCTAACCTATTTAACTTAAGCGAGTGATTCAGAATAAACGTTAATCAAGCCTGGTTTCACGAGGCCACGTTAAAAACTGATTAGAGGCTTAAGCGTGCGGGCCGCCTCCCTAAGCATGTCCTCATAACTCGGCTTAGCTAGGGCCTCGACGCTCAGGAAGCCCTCGTAACCCACCCTAACCAGCCTGTAAAGTACCTTCTCCCAGTCAAGCATGCCTAGCCCGGGGGCCAACCTATTCGTGTCAGCCACGTGCACGTGCCCTATCAAGCCCCCGGCCTCGAGGATCGCGTCGTAGGGGCTGCGCTCCTCTAACGTAGTGTGGAACGTGTCGAGCAGTAACTTAACGTTCATCAACCCCTTAATCAGCTCCTTAGCCTCACCAACTTTATTCACGAGCTTCGTCTCGTACCTATTCAGAGGCTCGAAAACTATGGTCGCGCCCCGCTCACCAGCGTAATCATCAAGCAACTCAAGTGAGGAACGCAGGTGCTTCAAAGCTTCCTCACACGGCGCCTCACCCGGGACCCCGCACCTACCCCTAGCCAAACCAACGACGACCTTACCGCAGCCAAGCTCCACCGAAACATCAACGTACCTCCTGAAGAACTCCAACGCCTTACCCCTATTACCTGGGTCGGGACTCGACAAGCTGTACCCGTACCTCAGGTAAGACAGCCCAGTCGACAAGGCCGAGGCCTCCAACCCAAAATCATCCAAAGCCTTCCGCAACCCCCTCACGTCAGCCTCGAACGGATCCGAAATATTGTACTCAACACCCTCATAACCTAACTCAACAGCAAGGCCGAGAACCTTACTCAACTCACCCCTAACAACCACGTCAAAATCCGTCCTAGGCGCAACCGCATACACGATCGACAACCTAAACCTCACCAACCCGACAACCCCCTCGACACCCTCATAAGCAAGAATGACACAACACAAACAAATTAAAACGTTTCATAGCCCGCTCAAAACGGATTCCGCAGAAGATGTTTCCACGGGCACGAAAATAAATATATTTCCTTGTAAGAGACTATGTGAGGCGTTTAAGAAATGAACGTAGGTAGTAATGAAGCCTGCCGACGCAGTTACCGAAGGGTGAGGCTAAATAAGACAACACTAAGGACTATGGCTCTAACGCTAACCGTGCTTATCATACTAGTAAACACAATCCATACTCACGTGTATGGAGCGGACGGGAAGATAACGGCGGCTAATGAAGTCAAGAAAGCAGATCTTCATTTTAGTAATGGAGGGAACTCCATTGAGAAGCAACCACGCATTAAAACACCTACGTGTAGCAGGGGAGCTATGGGAGAGAGTAAGTGCGGTATGATGTATTGGGTTAGGCCGGGTGCTTACGCGGTTTATGAGTCGTACGGGCCGTTACGGATTAACTTGTTTCGTGGGATGCGGAGTGATTCTAACGGCACGATTCATGAGTATTACTGTCAGCTTGTGGCGTTCGTGAGGTTGAGGTGGGTTGTACTGAGGGTTAAGGGTAGTATGGCGTTAGTTAACTTCACCCTCACGTTAATCAGTCCGGGGCGTGAGGGGCTTAAGTGCGAAGTTACTTCCTACTTATTTAGGAAGGGTGCTGGAGGGGCTTTCGTTTCGTATTACCCGGATCCCCAGATCATGGGTATGTTTGTGGGTACGGAGCGAGGTGAGGGGAAGTCAGATTACGTGGTTTTAGGGTCTAATGAGGTGAGTTGGAGCAGGCTTGTCTGGGTTAACTTAGTTAATTCCTCAATAGTTGTTAATGGTAGGGCTTACCCGGAGTCCTTCATGTTCTTTGTTAATCCGTGCTTGATAAGCGGGAATAAGTCTATCTACCAGGTTAAGACGTTCTTGGATGGTGGGAGGGTCAGGTACGTAGTTTACGTGTTCAGTAACTTTACATCAATCTTCAATGAGAGGGTTCTCCTTACCGATGGTAGCTTATTGAACGTCGCGCTACCCATATTCAAGAGAATACGTGAGCTGGTTCCTTCCTCACCCCTGTCAGGTCTGGGCTTAGGTAGGGTGTACGTGACGCATTGCTACGGTAAAGGCTCGGTGGAAAAGAATATCTCGTCTAAGCCGCTCACAATCCTGGATATTTCGTGTGGTTGGGCTGGTGATGAGCCGCCGAGCTTCTATGACTTATCCTCAGGAATAATGTTGGCGCTAACCCTGTACAGTGTGGAAGCAAGAGGAAAGGAGGTTTATGATGTGGGGGTGGGGTCTTGGGGCGTTCTGTACAGGCTGTTTAACGTTACCGACGTGTTCATGGATCCTCAGGTCAGTAGCGTAAAGATCGGTAAGTACGTAGTTAACTACAGCTTCATATATTTGAAAGATACTAACGTCCCCTTAAGGAAGCCGGTGTTCGGGGGCGTTATAGAGATTAGCTCCTTAGAGTGGTGGGGGTTATCGCTAGCGATGGTCGCTATCTGTGCCGTTGCGTCGGTGGTTGTCTGGAGGTGTGAGAGGCATTGAGAATCGTAACTTTCCTTGTTTCGCTCCTCTTAATTTCTGAGGTCGTGTTGCTGATTGGCATAGTATCCGGCGTGATGGTTAGATACAATAAGAACTACGTTAACTTTGACGGCACAGACAATGTTTCCGGTTATGCTTTCCTCGTTAGGGGAACCAGGGTGTTCATTGACGTTAGCCTGCATGGTAACGTCAGCGGCCTCTTAGCGGTTACTTTCAGAGATCTAGACGCCGGTAAGACGTGGTCGTGGTCCACACCCATCGCGACTAGTTCGAGGGTCGTGGGGCCCATGTTCATCGTTCCTCGCACAGGCTTCTACAGCTTCACGGTCCGTGTTGAAAGTAGTGAGGGGCCCGTGGGATTATCCTTACTACTCACGTGCGTACCTGGCCCCGGGTTTAGGGAGGGTTTACTGCACCGTGCTCTGTGGGGCTCATTGCCCGTGGCTAGCTGTTGCTTGGTGCTCGCGTTACTTGGTCTCCTCCTGAAGTTCGTTGGGGTTAAGTGGTTCCCAGCTGAACTTGTTTCGTGGGAGATTACGTCCTCGTTCAAGGCTTACGCGGCATTAGCGTGCGTTGTTTTCGTGTTGCTGTGCTTCATTAAGTTAGGTAATTATGCCGGTTCGTCAATAGATTTCATTGGTTCTTCGTCCCGTAGCGTTCCGCACGTGGTGCTGACCGCTACGTTCAGGGCTATTCGCCCATTGAGTGTGGAGGCCTTCATGGTTGTCTGCACGGTGTTTGCGGTGGGCTTAGCCGTGCTTACGTTTAACCATGACGCTGAGTCCGGAGCATATGGGCTGTATATTTCCTTAGGACTCGGTAGGGGGAGGGTATTGGTGGTTAAGGCAGCGGCTACGGCGCTCTTAGCGTCATCGCCCTTAGTAGCGTACTCCGTGGTTCTGGCATCCATGCTGTTAGGGCCTGCATGGCTTAACACCTGCTTTTTAAGGGCCGTTGCGGGTGTCGCGCTTGTTGCTTCCTTACTCGCTGCGGCGTTACTGTCGCTGGCTTTCCTAGGTGCGGCGATACCTCTCAGATCCGTTTACTCCTTGATGATTGCGCTACTAATCGGGTTAACGGGTCTTGAGAGGTTAGGGGTGCCCTCGGTTAAGGACTTAATGCTTGCGGCCATCGCGGATCCGTCGATCCACGGTCTAGTCCCGATCCTAACGCCCTACGCTATATTCCTAATGGCTGTGCTGGCGGGGCTTGCTCTCAGGTATTACCTGATGGATTACGGGTGATGGGTGTGGGACACGCGATTATTGTTGAGGGGCTAGTGAAGCGTTTCTTCACGAACACGGCGCTGAGGGGGATTGACCTAAGGGTTGAAGAGGGTGAGTCCCTCTTAGTTCTAGGGGCTAACGGGTCAGGTAAGTCAACACTGATTAAGGTGTTAGCTGGTTTACTGCGTCCGGACGCTGGTAGAGTAGTGGTTCTCGGCAGAAAACCATGGCCGCGTGGTCCCGGCAGTAACGTGGGTGTGTTGCTGGACAATGCTGGTCTTCCTTGGTGGGTCAGAGGGGTGGACTTAGCTAAGCTAGTAGCTGATTTAAGAGGCACGGAGTTCAATGACGTCCTTAAGTACGCTGAGATCCTAGGGGTGAGTACGTTCTGGGGTAGGCGTGTGCTCACGTACTCCACGGGCATGCGTAGGAGACTAGCTTTCCTCCTGGCCGTGATCGGCGAGCCTCGTCTTCTACTCCTAGATGAACCGTTCAACGCCCTTGACGCCGAAGGGGTTAGGGCGGTGCTTAAAGTCCTATCGATGTTAAGGCGTAAGGCAACGATCGTGATGACAACCCATATTACTCCCTCAAAGATTCTCGGGAACTTCGATAAAGCAGTCCTACTGAGGGACGGACGTGTCGACGCAAGCGGCGAACCAGAGGAAGTCTTTAAAGCCTACCTCAGCTTCCACTGAAGACACGGCCAGGCAAAGCCGATGGTGAAGGTTTGGGAACCTCATCAACGTAGCCTTCGACACCGGGCAGGAAGC
>CAYNPH010000029.1:0-50019 GCA_964399035.1 uncultured Desulfurococcaceae archaeon | reverse complement strand
CATGGCACACAACATACCCATAACGAACGTCAAGGTAGAGTACGAGGTACTGGACAACGGAATCAAGGCCAAGGTAACGGTCAAGACGACGGCGAAGACAGGCGTGGAGATGGAAGCCCTAGTCGGGGTAATGACCGCACTACTAAACATATGGGACGTAGTGAAGAAATACGAGAAAGACGAACAAGGACAATACCCGGAAACCCGGATAGGGAACGTAAGGGTTGTGAAGAAAATCAAGGCAACCCGCAGGGACGCTTAACCACACGCCCGAAAGCACGACACGGTAACGAACGCGCTTTTCAAACAAGCCAGCGAGCCCCGTGCAGGTGATCCCGTACTAAGCCTCCCTCCACTATGCCCTTAACGTGAGGGTGGATCCAAACACGGCACGTTACGTGGCGTAGCTAAAGGTCACCGTCATTAACAGGGGTAGCGAGCCCTGTTGGGAAGTAACGTTCATTCTCAATAAGGGGCTGAAGGTGGGCCGCGCCTTAAGTGCACATGTCACCGCCTCCGACTCCCTTAGGATCTCAAGGTAGCCTTGGACGTGGTCATAGCTAGAGTGAGACTAGCTAACCTCTTAAACTCCGGTGACGAAACAAATGTGACCGTAACCTACGAAGGAAGCATTGAGAGGTACGAGGAAGTCTTCCCCTACGTTAAGGACTCTGTGAGGCCTGAATTCACTATCATCAGGCCCGACGCCTTCTCATACCCGATACTATCCCCGCCTGACCTCAACGAGCTACTCTCCACACTCCCAACACAGCGATTCAACTACGAACTCCAGGTAACGGTGCCTCAGGGCTTGGTCGCGGCATCAACAGGCAAGCTACTTCAGGAAAGCATTGTAGGGGATGGCGTCAAATATGCCTACGTGAGCAGGGTCCTCACCTGGAGGATAGACCTCATCGTAGCCAAGTACGGTGTCATGCATGATGAGGGGTTAAACGTGCGCGTGTACCACTTCGTCGAGGGCCGTGAAGGCGCGTCAAAGGTACTGAAGCTAATGAGGGAAGCCATGAACCTATACTGCAACCTACTGGGCGAACCACCCCAGTGGTTCGGATACGGCGTGGTTGAGGTACCGGAAGGCTACGGCTCACAAGCAAGCCCCGAAGGACTCCTAATAACTAGGGACGCATTCACGAGCGAGGAAGGCGCGCACATAGTGCTCCACGAAGTAACCCGCCTCTGGAACATACCCACAGTAGAGAAACCCCCCAAGACTTCTCGATGAAGGACTAGCAGCATTCCTCCAACTAATAGCCGAGGAGAAACTCCTCGGCAGACGAGTAGAGGACATACTCGAAGCCGCACGCCAAAAACTCAGGAAACTCGCCAAATCAAGACCAGAACTCCTAAACACACTCAGCCTCACAAAACTCCTCACAAGGAACACCAATACAAAAACAATAATCAACCACTACACACAAAACAAACCTAAATGAACAGCAATTCATTTCTGGAAGTTTCACGCATGATCTAGCTTCCTAGTAACTACTTCCAATGGTGTTCTCATGGTCTCCACGCTCGGGAATGAGCTGAGAGAAACCCTTATTTAAAAAGGGGGTATATAAGTATTCAGTATCAACAAAGAATGAATTGAAAGACCAGTATACTCATGCAAGTCAGTTAAGTCCACGATACGGGTATCAACAAAGAATGAATTGAAAGCCTCAGAGAAGCTCCAGATATACTTCAAAGCCCTCCAAGTATCAACAAAGAATGAATTGAAAGGGGGCGGGGGTCGCTGAATCCCGCCCCCTTATGTCGTGCGTATCAACAAAGAATGAATTGAAAGTTTGGCTTCCTAATAGGTCCTCCAGTAGTATTAAATGGAAACTGTATCAACAAAGAATGAATTGAAAGGTACCGTAAATCCGGGTCGTGGCGTGGTCCGTATGTTTAGTATCAACAAAGAATGAATTGAAAGCTAGGGTTTTCATGTTGAGCATTACGTGGTGTTTCAGTATCAATGAGGGAATTTGGGGTTGTTTTGTGTTTGTTTATTTGTTTACCAGGTTCTTGAGTTGTTTTAGTAGTGTGGGTAGGTTTTCGGCCCATATTCTGCATGTTCCTTCTTGGCTTACCATGCATGGTCCGTAGGGTTTTGTTGGTGTGCATGTTTTCATGAAGTGTGGGCAGTGGGTGGGTTTTGCTTTACCTAGGACTACTTCGCCGCATTTGCATCCGGGCATTACGTCTGTGAAGTCTGGTTGGGCGTTGATTCCGTATTTTGTGGTGGCGTCGTGTTTTTCGTGTTTCTCTTTTAGGGTTGCCCCGGATTTGGGTATCGTGCCTACTCCGCGCCAGTAGGCGTCTACTATGTCGTGTGCTTCTGCTATGGCTTTCTTTGCTTGTTTGTTTCCTTCGGGGGTCGCTACCCTCGTGTATTCGTTGATGAGTGCTGGTTTCCCTTGCTTGAGCATCTTGAGTATCGCGTGGATTGATATCAGTACGTCTAGGGGTTCGAAGCCTGAGACGACGGTGGGGATGCCGTATTCCTTCGGGATGAATGACCAGGTGTTGGCGCCTATGACTGCTGAGACGTGTCCGGGGGCTATCACGCCGTCTAGGGTTACGTCCTTGACTGCTTCGAGTAAGTACCTCATTACTGGCGGTGTTAGGCGGTACGCTGAGAGTATGGTTAGGTTGTCGGGGACCGCCCCAGCGACGAGGGGCTGCGCGGTTGAGGGCATGGTCGTTTCGAAACCTACGGCGAAGAACACGTGCTCCTTCCGCGGCGCACTCCTCGCTAGCTTAATCGCGTCGAGGAAGCTGTACACTACCTTAACGTCCCCTCCCTCGGCCCTAGCCTCCGCTAGGCTCCCGTACTTAGACCCCCTCCTCGCAGGTAGCCTGTACGCGTCCCCGTAAGTGAGTATAGTGACGCCCTCGAAGGAGAGCTTCGCCAACCCCTCCACGTAGTGGCCGGGGGTGACACAGACGGGGCACCCGGGCCCCGCAATCAGCTCGACGCCCTCAGGCATTAGGGTCCTTATCCCGTAGTGCGTTATGGTCCACTCATGCGTGCCGCAGAAGTTCATGATCTTGACGGGCCTGCCTAGCTCGCGCGAGACCTCCTCCCCCAGAACCCTTATGGACTCGACGACCCTGCCCGCCAGCGGGTTCCTCTCGTACAGCTCCTTAATCCTAGCAGCTAAGTCCCCCGTCTCCGAGCACCCTTGAACAGTATGGGGTGGGGAGGAATTAAGGGCTCCGCATGCTAACGCGCCCTCAGACCGGCGGTGGCCTCCGCAACCCTAGCCAAGACCTCAGCCAGCCTCTCCGCGTCCTTCAAAGCCCTCCCGTCCCTCAGCACTTCCCCGGCCTCGTATCCTTCGCCGTGAACCCCTCTATGCGTTAGGATGATCTCGTGCTTAAGCATGAATGCGTGGATGGCGGTTATGGCTAGCTCCGCGCCGTACCCCCTACCAACAACCACGGCCCCACCCACCTTAAACCTGAGCTTCCCCCTCAAGCACCAGGTCCTGTCCATGAATGCCTTGGTTAGGGCGGACACGTTATTGAAGTACACGGGAGACGCCACCACGATGACGTCAGCGCTGAGGAGTGCCGGGGCAATAACGCGTGTGAAGTCATCGTTGATGACGCACGACCCCCTACCGACACAGCACCTGCAACCAGTACACGGCTTGAGGTCCAGGTCCCTAAGCATGAGTGCCTGCGTGTCGAAACCGTAACTCCTTAAGTGCTCCAGCACGATACCCAGTAAGGCCTCCGTGTTCCCGCCCCTCCTAGGGCTGCCGCACACCCCTAAAGCAAGCATTCAGGTCGCCGAGACGTATTAGGTGAAGCGAATATTAGCTTACTGGCAAATGAACGAATGCTTGAGCGTCACGCCTCACGGTGACGACGTGAACACCACCTTAACAGGGAAGTTGCTGGGGTAAACAGGGGTCCAGTACTGAGCGTCCCAATTAGGGTAGGTGAGGCTACTAAGACCCCCGATAGTGTTGTTGTAGGGATTACCCCAGATCCACAGGGGGTAGTTGTTCTCAGCGTTAAGTAGCTCCGCCCTCCAGAAGTGCAGGGTCACGCCGGGCTTCGGGCTGAAGTTAAACCACACTTCATAGTACCCGGAGGGGTTGTAAACAACCCATGCCTCGTACCGGCACCTGTCATCCTCGGTCACGACCTTATTCGCGGCGTCGTTACCCGTGTTAACTATGACTACCCTAGAGCCGAGGATCTTACTCTTGAGCGTTATGGAGGCGATGGCCTCGCCCCCGCCAGCACTCATTAGCTTAACGTAGTACTTGCCGGGAGGCACGTCCTCAAGCGGGTACGCTATGACCCTACCAACGCCCCCGACAGGGATGGTTAGCGGGTACTTCGTGAGGACTAGGATGGTCCTGTACGCCCTCCCGCTCCCCGCGACGATTAGTGCGGACATGTTACCTAGGGTTACGGGGTGGGCGTCGTGGTTAACTAGGATTAAGTCGAGGCCATACGGTCTTGACCTCCCGTGAGGCAGTACGGCCTCAATCACTAGGAGGTTGGGGGACGCGCTATTACTTACCCTCGAGCCCACGTAACCACTCATGAAGGCGTAGAGGACTACCCCAACAGATATTGAGACAAGGATTATGAGGACCGTAGCAACTAAGGCGCTGATTCCTCGCCTAACCAAGCTATGCGGGACCATGATTCGAGGCACCTGATGTGTATATTTGTTGGTAAGTCAAAAAAGTTCCTCAAGGCTTTGGCGTGGTGGTTACCTTGGTCTGGTTCTTGGCTAGCTGCTCAAGCATATGCTCGAGGGTGCTTAGCTCCTGGTAGAGCTTCCTTAGCTCCTCCTCCTGCTGCGCTATCCTCCGCTTGAGCTCCTGGATCTTCTGGAGTATCGCCCCTATCGTTGTGTTCGCCCCCGTTACGTTGGTGGGCGTGACCGGCTTGCCGGTTATGTACGCTATCACGTCACCCATGGTTATCGTGCCGTTTGGCTTGATGCTCCTGACCTCATTGGTCCTCGTGTCTACTAGGTCTATGGACACTAGGCCCCTCCCGTCCCTCGTTATGACGGTGACCTTCCAGTAGAGTGTGCCGTTAACTATTATTGGCATGGGTTCCTCAACCATGAACTCCGTCCAGTCGTAGGTCGGGTGCGCCTGCTTTATGAGGGATGCTAGCTTCGAGATCCCTATTACTGGGTTAGGTAGCTCGTACATCATTATGTGTGGGTTGGGGTCGCTGGCGTTGACGTAGAATATGTACTTGGCCGAGTAAGTCATTCCCGGGGGCTCGGCGACGAAGACCCAGTACAGGTGGCCCTTATCGTCAGTCATTAGGTAGGGTTGCGGGTTGGTGCCCACGTCCCTTATCGTGTAGGTGTTGTGGTAGAGGACGACGTTCCAGAACCCGGTGTGGTACCTGTAGATCTCGACCCACTCCCTAGCGATGACGTCCGGCACCAACGGCACGCCCCGGAAGAGGGGGCTCGCCGCCGCCTCGCTCAGGCTCACGATCCTTATTGAGCCGTTAGGCGCCACGATCGCGTAGCCGGCGGGCACCGGCACGGAGGTTGTTAGCCCGACCCGCCACGTTGCTAGGGGTATGAGGATGTATGGCTTCCCCTCATACATTACCTCGGCGTTGCAGTCCATCAGCACCCTAACCCCTAGCCCGGCACGTAACTTGACCTCCCTCCATAGGTTATCGATGAATAGCGGGTTCAGCAGTAACCTGTGGAGGCCCCAGAACATCTGCTTCTTAATCACGTAGACCTTCGGTGGGAATACCGAGCCGTTAACCAGCACTATTCCGAGCGGCTCCCTACTTATCTGGTTCCAGAAGCCCTCAGGCTCCACTACCCAGTTGTATATGATGTGCCCGCCGACGTCGTAGTACACGTAGGTCTCGTCCTCATATATCGTGTGGGTCGCCGTCTGAAGCATGGAGACGGCGTACGCGTACGCCGTGTGTAGCGGCACTAACCTAGCGGAGGTCGTGTCTATCGGGGCACTTAGCTTCTCAATCTTGATCTGTGATGGGCTGTTGTTAAGCACCGTTATGTGGGCTACCGCGAACGCGATGCCGCCAATGACCAGTAGCATGACGCCAAGCGCTACGAGGGCCCTCCCAGCCCCCCTAGCGAGGAAGGCCAGCAGCACCAGCAGTAAGCCCAGCGCGAGTAGCGCGGCGCCGCCCCTCTCAACCCACGCTAGGGACGCCCACCCCTCAGCAACCTTACCGACTATGCCGACGAAGCCTAGGGACGCGAATGACGTTACCCAGAGCACTATTATCAGGAGGGCTATGGCCCCCTTCTTACCTATCCCCCTCCTGCGGTATTCTTCCTCCCATGACGACAGCACTGACTTCCTTCCCCACCCCATGGGACTGCACCGCTTGAGAGAAATATCGGTCGATATATTATAAGCTCTTCCCCTCAAGAAGTGGTGGATGATGTGGTGGGGTCAAAGAACTCTTAAAACTCATCGAGCTTAAAGCCTGTGAAGTCCGCGAAGTGCTTAAGCGCCTTAACCCAGTCGCCCGGCACGACGGCGTAGTGATTGCCGATGGGCTCCCTAACGAGCTTACCGGGATCCCTCAAACGCACGAGTAGCTGGGTCCTACAAGCGTTACTGGTGATGGGCGCGTCGTTAAGCACTTTGCCGACCCCGACCCTCAACGTGCGTGACCTCCCGTCAAGCCTAGCAACGGTGACGACCTCCCCTCTCCTAGGGTACGCTTCGATGGCTACGCTAAGCCCAGACTCGAAGTGCGTCCTGAGAACGTACCTAACGCCCAGCCTCGTGGGGGCCGTGCAGTGAGCTATTAACGCGGTACCCTCACCCTCATCAACCCACGCCACGTTACCCATGAATGCCGGTGACCCGCTAATGGTGGAGAGGAGGGTCATTGATAGGGTGGCGGGGACGTCGCCCTCACAGCCGGCTACGAAGCCCTCATCGTTAAGCATGCTGAGCGCTAGGCACGCGGTGACGCCGTGCTTGAGGAGGTCGAAGCACCTAATGGTTAGGGCCCCAGCACCGAACTCCTTGAGCAGTCCCTTGAGGGCCACGTACATCCTCAAGGCCTTAACGAGGTCCTCGCCATTAACCCCTACGGCCTTAACGCCCTCAAACCTCTTGAGTAGGGGCTTAACAGCCTCGTAAGGAATTGACGAGTACCTCCCAACGACCTCATCTAGCCCTACCTTAACGACGCTGACGCCGAGGGACTCGGCGAAGTGTTCCCACCCAACCGAACTATGCACTAGCCAGGGGGAAGGCTCGCCAATTACTAGGAGCCTCAGCCTATTAAGAGCCTCCCTAGCCCGCGCCGCCCGAACGAACGCGCTAACCTCATCCCTTACGCCCTCCCGCAGCAGGAGTAGCTTAACGCCCCTGAACCCCTCAGCCCTTAACCTACTTAGTGCCTCAACGCTCGCCGCCAAGGAGTTCTGCGTGCGGTGAGCCAGTAACGCGACAGGGAAGCCCTTACCGACGCGGCCGACCAACTCAAGCACGAGTTCCTCCGAACCCCCCGTCATGACCCCAATGACTAACGCGCTCAGCCCTTCCCTCAGGAGTTCATCCATGACGTGCTCAACCGACCTAACATCGGTTAACACCTCAGGTAAGCCGTCAGCACCTAACGCGCCGTAGGGCTCGGTAATGCCCTCAAGGACCCTCACATACTCCCTGAGGACGGCTGACACGGCTTCCCTGTCATGCAGGGGTGAGGCTACAGGCACGAACACTGCCTTACAACTGATGCCGCAGGTAGTCATCGGGCACACCAGCATTAAGCCCTAGGTCAGGGAAAATAAATGATGTGCATAAATAATCCCTCGGTAAGAGTGCGGTTCGCCTCGGCTGTTGGATAGTGTCGAGCAAATATTTCCAATAAATATATTTAATAGGAATACTTAAGAGACAACACATGGTGGTAGCACAATGAACACACGCAAAGTCGCGCTACTCGCGACCGCGATAGCCGCCATCACGGTATTAACAGTCGTGGGCGGGCTGGCATCAGCGTACTCGGTAGCCGAGAGATTAGCTAACAGCGCGTCTGTGGGGATAATTAATTTAGCGTCCGTGGATACGGTGCGGGGATCCCCAGGCACGTTCAACATTAGGGTTGCCGTGACCCTAAACAACACTGCCGACACCGCCGTAACCCTAAGAGACGTTAAGTACGTCATCCACGTGAACGGTGTTAAGGTCGGCGAGGTTGAAGCGGGTGACACGGTGGTGCCCGCTAAGTCAAACCTAACCCAGCACGTGAGTGTGAACGTGTCTGGAGGTGAAGCCGAGGCAGTAGCTAAAGCCGTCTACAGGGGCACAATGAACCTGGAGGTGACTATGGAGGGGCGGGTTCCCGTCACGCTGTACGGTGTGGGCGAGGTCAGCGCCGTGCCCATCAAGTCAAGTAAGTCAGCATCAATCAGTGTCGGGCCGTACTTAGGCGAGAACCTGAAGAATAGCGTGCACGTGACCGTAACAGGGTGCAATGCGTCGTCGATACCAGCGGCATCATCAAGCAACGCACCCGTCTTAGGGGACGTGCCGAGCTACTCTCCTGTGGGGGTCACGCATGTGTACTGGTACGTGAATGGTGAGGAAACGTACAGGGCAGGCAAGCACGATAACGTCATCGCTAAGGTTTGGTTCGTTAAGGTGAAGGACGTGAAGGGCACGGTAACGCTCCACATATACGTGAGGAGGGACATTAAGTGGTTACCCGACACTACGTTGAGGGAGGTGACGTACGCAATCAACTTGTCTAGGGCACCCAAGTACTTCGAACTAACAGTAACCTTCACAACTGAAAGCAAGCACCTCCTGAGAGGGTACTTCATAGACGTGAGCGTGGATGCCCTATGCTCGGATAACGGCGCTGTGGCTCCCTGTGAAGCCCAGATATACCACATGCAGAGTCACTACCCGCCCAGACTTAAGGTTAGCTGACGTGCTCTTCCTTAACCGTTGGGTTTTTATTGAGTACTGCTTACGCGTAATGCTTACTTTAAGTGTTAGAAACATTAACAAGTTAGGGAAAATATTTTAATTTTCTCTAAAACTACTACTAACGGTGCTCTTTAGTGGGTAAGAAATCCGTGAAACTCAAGGCACCTGTGGAGGGTGCTGCGCGGGCGCTCCAAATGCTTAGGGACGAGGACTTCGTTAAGTCAACCCTACCCTACCTTGTCGGGGTCAGTAAGGGGAAGGTAGTGCTTAGGTTCCGCAGGATGATGGTGTTCCACTTTCAAGACTCTTACGAGCTACTGATAACCACTGTCGACGGGAACGTGAACCACATGCTGAACGGCGAGAGGAGCAAAATACGCGTGACCTTCAGCGCCCCCTCAAAGGACCTGATAACCGCCGTAGCGACCTACGAAGGACCTAGGGCATGGGTGGTTGGGGCCTGCCTAAGCAACTTAGTGAGGGCACTGATTAAGGAGGCCGCCGCTAGGGCGCCGCCTGAAACAGTGACGGGTGGAACCACCGCGGCGGGGCACGAGGATCTTTCAAGGAACTTAGCCCTAGTCTCGTGGGTTTCTAAGCTACTCATGAAGTCACTCCTAGTGAAGTCTGAGATCGTTGCCATACCTAAGGGAGGGCTGGTGAATTATGTTGAGAACCTCATCACTGAGGAAGTACTTCAGAAGTACAGGGTCGTGTACGTCTCTGGAACAAGCGATAAGGGGACGTTCAGGTTGCTCTTCATTGACGGGTCGTTGGCGGGAACCTACGTTAACTTGGGGGGTGAGGAGTTCGTGGGTGATGAGAGGGCGTTAAATAGGTTCGATGGCTTCACTAAGGTCCGTGTTTACGGCTCGATGATTAAGGACGTAAGTGAGTTGAGGTGATGCGCGTGCCGCTCAAGGTAATGAAGCCCTACGTAGTAGCTGAGGAAGGGAACCACGCCTTCATATGGTTAGGGCTGGACGAGGCGGAGGCTGAGAAAGGGATCCTCACCAACCAGTACTTGATAGTGGATGGTGGGGAGGGAATACTGCTTGACCCGGGAGGATACTTCGTCTTCGAGAGGGTCTACAGGAACGTATCCGAATTCATAGACCCGGGGAAGGTTAAGGCAGCGTTCTTCACGCACCAGGACCCCGACGTGGTCGGCTCACTGTTGCTCCTCACGGACTTCTTCCCGAACGCCGCCATCTACGTGTCCTCGCTGTGGGTCAGGTTCCTCCCGCACCTCGGGGCGCTGGCCGGGCTGAAGCTCGTCGAGGTTCCCGATGAGGGAACTAGCATAAGGGTTGGTGAAGCGGAGCTTAAGGCAATACCGGCGCACTTCCTGCACTCGCCCGGGAACTTCAACCTATACGACCCGGTAGTCAAGGTGCTGTTCAGCGGTGACTTAGGGGCAGCGGTCTTCCCTGAAGGCACGTGGTACCTCTTCGTTGAGGACTTCGAGAGCCACGCCAAGCTCATGGAGCCCTTCCACCGCAGGTACTTACCCTGCAGGAAGGCCTTGGAGGTGTGGCTGAGGAGGGTTAAGGAACTTGACATCGAGGTCATTGCGCCGCAACACGGGGCTATATTCACGGGGGAGAACGTCGGGAGGTTCCTAGAGTGGTTAGGCGGGCTGGGGAGCATAGGTGCCGACTTACTTTAAGGCGATGACTCGGGTACTTGGGCGGGGTGAGCATAATTAACGAGGAAAGTAGGTTCATTAGGACGCTCCTAAAGGCAAGGGACGTTGAGGAGAGAGCAATACTCTCCTACCTAGGATGGGTCAACACGTTAGGTAAGCTGGGCATGCTGAGGAAGCCCTACTCGGACTTCATGGTGTCATTAATAGCTGATAGCGTTCTGCACAAGAACTTAGTTGAGGCCATACTAAGAACGTTAGGCGAGGTAAGGGACATTAGAAAGTACGTTGACAGCGTGAGCAGTGAGACTGTAATTAAGGTAGACGAGGACGTGAAGGAAATGATACTCAGGGCAATCAAGGAGCACGAAGTGATCGAGGAGGACGCCGCCGCAACGTACATTGAGCTGGCTGGCATGACGAAGAATGAGCTAATGAAGGCTGTCTTCAAGGCAATAGCTAAGGACGAGGAAAGGCATGAGGAGTACGTTAGGGAATTACGAGGGCTTAACGGTTAGCCTTCCCCTATCTAGGCAAGGGACAAGAACTACTCCATCATTCTTAATCTTTTACACGTGATACGTTACTATAATGTTGCTTTATCGAAGTTAACATATCTCTAGTAAGATAACCCTATAATTACCGCTCTCCTACATACTATTAGGAATGGTGCAATGCACGTTAATATGAGTGACGTTAATAATGGTCTGGCTTACGGCCAGAAACTCCCAAGGGTACTAGTGTGTATGGTAACGTTTAACTCCGCCAACACGGTAACCCACGCGCTAAGAAGCGTGCTGAGTGACGGGTACCCCCTCGACAGGATTAAGGTGTTGGTCGTGGATGGCGGCAGCACTGACGGGACCGTCAACATTGTGGAGGAGATCCTCAGGGATTACGGCGTGGAGCATGAGGTAATGGTTACCCACGACAACATACCTGAAGCTAGGAACAGGTGTCTCGAGGAGGCTGCCGCGTCGGGCTTCGACTACCTGCTCTTCGTGGACTCGGACGTGGTTCCCTCGCTGAGGAACCTTATCGGGTGCCTCCTCGAGAAAGAGAGAAAGTATTACCCATCCGTAATACAGGTGCCCTACAGACACATGTTCTTCAACAGCACGCAGGAGCTAAGTAGGTTCTCTGAGGACGTAATGTCTGGTAGGATGCCCGTTAAGTGCGAGGAACTGATCGTGAGGCCATCGAAGTACGTTGGAATGGGATTTACGTTAATCCCCGTCAAGGCATTGTCTAGGCTTAGGTTCGACCCGAACCTAACATTCCGCGAGGACAGGGTCTACAGCATGCATGCTTGGCTGAGCGATGTCAAGGTTCTCCGGCTCGCCGGGAATCAGGGGACGCTGGCATACGACGTCAACATCGCCGGGTTAAACGACATCTACGTGAGCACCTCCCTCACACGTCACTTCAGGGGTCTCTGGAAGAAGGTGGTGGCGCTCGCGTACACATACTACGAGGGGGGCGTGCTTAAGTCCCTCACTAACTTCCTTAGGGACGGGTATGGCAGGCGGGTCACGGTGTACGCGCTAATGACCCTCTCCTTCGTGGCGGAGTTCACGACAGCATTATCGACGCATTCAAAAACTGTTTTGAGTGTTGTTGGATTGCTGACCCTGCTTTCCTTCATTGGCTTCGCCCTAACATGTTTGGCACTATACAGAAGGGTGAGGAGCGCGTGTAAGGCACTGAAAACCGCCGTGAAGTTCATGCTGTTCTCCACAGCGCAAGCACTATTGCTGCCCGTGGCGTTGCTTAGATACGGCAAGGTCTTCAGGAGGGTTCAGGAGAGGATTCACGGGTTAAGCCGTAGGCTGAGGGTTTAGCGGCGTGTGCTTAAAGAACGCTCAGCATGGTGTTGAGGATTATCCTCTCCCTCTCCTCTATCCTGCCCCACTCCCTCTCGCTAGGCGTCCTCCATTCCGGAGGCGTTAGCTCGTCCGTGATCACCAACGCGATCGTTAGCTCAGCACCCCGGTACTCCGCCACCGTCATGAGGGCCGTGGATTCCATGTCGACGCCCAGTACACCCTCATTGGCGTACCTCCTCACCTTATCCTCGGTCTGCCTGAAGAT
Source organism: uncultured Desulfurococcaceae archaeon (assembly GCA_964399035.1). Lineage (GTDB taxonomy): Archaea > Thermoproteota > Thermoprotei_A > Sulfolobales > NBVN01 > WAOL01. The sequence goes on along the minus strand of CAYNPH010000029.1, from coordinate 37,335 downwards.
GGCGTCGGTGCTCCACACCCCGCCCTCCATCACCCTGGAGCCCCGCAGTGCTAGGGTGCTGAAGAGTGCCTCCCTTAACTTTCTGGTTAGGGTGGGCGAGGGTTTGGGGACGTAGTCCTCCGGCATGTAGTGGTAGCTTGTTCCCTCTTCCCTAACGCCCCACGTAGGTATGAGGACGTCACCTATCCTCAGCTTACGGGTTATTGATCCGGCCCCGCCGTACACTAGGAACTTCCTTATCCCTGCCGCGATAAGTAGCTCCAGCGCCGTGGTGGTGGCGGGTGCCCCGAAGTACGTGTGGGCCGCCAGCACCTTCAACCCGTTGACCTCTCCTTCCAAGGCCCTTATCAGGGGTATGCTCCGTAGCTTAACCTCCTTAGCGTTCGTTAGGGACCTCTCGAGAAGCTCTAGCGGCGAGCCCCAGAAAGTCAGTATCGCCGCGCTGTACTCTTTATCGATGTTTCGTCCCCACTCACTAATCCATTTCTCGGGGGTTATCACGGGCTTGCCTTCACCTAGCTTAATCAATTCGGTGCACCTTAGCCTACATGCAGTAACTAATGTGGGCGTTTATTAAAAAGAATAACTCCCTTAGGGCATTACCGTAGATGCGTTCTTCATTTATTAGCTTTCCCAGCCAGTAGCGAGACGGTCACGAACGTCGCTAGACCGGCCAGTAGCGCTGGAGGCGCGGCTATGTATATGGAGTCCCAGATAGCCCAGTCGAGTTCGCCCTCAACAGCCATTGTCTGCGGTAGCGTGGCGATTATTAGGGCCACCCACACCGTCAGGTTCACGGCTATGCTTGCCAAGGCACCCTCCTTCCTTGCCTTTGACCAGTACAGCCCCAGTATGAAGGGTATGCCCTGAACCATCAGTATCAGCTCCCAGCTAAGGTTCATTAGGAAGTAGATTGTCTTGGCGTACAGGGCTATCGCTAGTGACACGAACGTTATTATGGGTACTAGCGCCCTAGCCAGGAGTAGCTTGGTTCGCTCACTAACTCCGGGCTTGATCTTGGGCAGTATGTTCCTAACTATCATTGTTGACGGTATGAGCATGGCGCTGTCCGCGCTACTCATTAACGCAGCCAGCAGGCCGACGGAGAATATCACGAACGGCACCGTGGGAAGTAGCTTGAGGCCGAGCGTGGGCAGTATCTCGTCCGGATTGCTTATGTTAGGCACTATTAACCTGCCGAGGATCCCTATTGTTGCCGGCACCAAGCCGAGCAGTATGTACGTTACCCCAGCGCCTATGCTGGCGTACTTACTCACCCTCTCGCTCTTAGCCGATAACGCCCTCTGAACCAGGTCTTGACAGGACAGTGACCCGATACCCTGCACGAGCCATGACGATATGTAGAAGGCGGCGCCGAACAACCCCACGTACCCTAAGTAACCCCAGTTGCTCTCCGGGAGTATTGAGAAGTCGCTTAACGGTATCTTACTCCCTATGACCCCTGGGCCTCCTGCCGCCTCGATAGTGAATGGTAGCAGTATCAGTATCCCCGCGATCAAGAGCATTGACTGGAACAGGTCGGTGACCGCCACGGACCACATCCCGCCTAACGTCGTGTAGATGACCGTGACCACCGTGCCCAGCAGTAGCCCGTACCAGTACGGGATCCCTAGGAAGACCTTGAATATCGTGCCGAACGTCATTAGGAGGGAGGCCATCCAACCCATGTACGCCACCGTCTGCACGACGGCTGAGGCGAGCTCCATCCCCTCACCGTACCTGTCCCTGAAGAAGTCGGAGACCGTCATGTACCCTCTCCTCCGCAGGGTGGCGGCGAAGAACAGCCCGAACAGTATGATGCAGACCCCAGCACCTATGGGATCCATTATCACCCCGCGGTACCCGAAGGAGTACGCCATCGACGCACCGCCTATCGCTAGTCCCGTGCCGAACCACGTCGCCAGTATGGTCCCGTACGTTAACGCGTACCCTAACCTCCTACCCGCAACTATGTAGTCAGCCAAACCCTTAACCCGCCTAGCAGCGTACCAACCTATGATTAGGGTTAGGACGATGTACGCGGACACACCACCTAACGCGAGGGTAACCTTATCCATCACGACTCACCTCCTAACGCACCTAATTACATACGCGTACCAGCAGGGTCGGGGCGACCGCCCCTTCCTAGGGAGCTTAAGCGTAGCTTTATCGAGAATGCGTGTGCTTCAAAACCCTCACACCTAGCGATCTTGAGCGCGTCCTCCGCCACGCCAGCTAAGCCGCCCCCAGAGACGTACTGGATGTCGATGAACCGCAGGAAGTCAAGCGGTGATAGGGGCCCCCTAACCCGGCACCACCCGCCAGTAGGTATGACGTGGTTAGTTCCTAGGGCATAGTCACCTAGCGCGACAGGCGCGTACGGCCCTACGAAGACCGAGCCAGCCCTCTTCAGCGAGGATAGGACGTACGGCACGTCACTAGGGTTAACGACTACCTCGACATGCTCGGCACCGTACTCATTAGCGAACCACACTGCCTGCGAGAGCGAGTCAGCAACCACTATTAACCCATACTTCCTCAGCGCTTCCTCAGCGACGCCGCCCCCGTCACCAACCTCCTTAATGATTCTCCGGATCTCCTCAGCAACGCGCCTCCCCAGCCCATCTGAAGTAGTCACTAACACAGCCGCGGACTCAGGCCCGTGCTCCGCCTGAGCCACTAGGTCAGCAGCGATGAATGCCGGGTTAGCTGACTCATCAGCTATTACGAGGATCTCTGAGGGCCCCGCAATCATGTCCACGCCCACGTCGCGGGCCACTAACGCCTTAGCGGCCGTGAACCATGGCCCACCCGGCCCCACGACCTTATCGACCCTAGGCACGGTCTCGGTCCCGTACGCCATGGCCGCGGCCGCGTGGGCCCCGCCCACCCTGTAGACCTCGTTAACACCCGCTATGTCTAGGGCGACGAGGACGGTCGGGTTGACGGACGCGTCACCATTGCCTAGCGGGGGCGTGCACGCAATAACCCTCCCGACACCAGCCACCTTAGCGGGCACCACAGTCATCAACGCCGTTGACGGGTACGCGTACCTACCCCCAGGCACGTAGGTCCCCACAATGTCTAAGGGCCTGACGAGCTGTCCAAGCACGACGCCAGGCGAGAATTCAGCGAGCCAAGAGCGCCTTACGGGCGCTATGACTCTCTCGGAGAACTCCTTGATCCTTAACGCTACCCTCCTTAAGGACTCTACGAGTTCCTCGCTTACCTTGCCGTACGCGTCGCTAATCTCGTCATCACTGACCCTTACCGGAGTGTCCCGGGGTATGCGGTAGAAGGACTCGTAGAACTCACGTATTGCTTCATCGCCGCGCTCCCTAACCTCCCCGATTACCTTCCTGACCCTAGCCTCAAGCTCCTTGCTTGCCTCGAACCTCCTCAGTAGCTTAGCTAGTGAGTCCCTATTCAGCGTTGAGAGCCTTACGATCCTGACTAGCTCTTGCTGGGCCTCTATGAACCAAGACACCCCCACCTCCTAGTGGGCCTTGATGGTTTGGACGGCTTAGAAGGTCCTCCTGTGTATGCGTACCTAATCGGGTTCCTGTTTACTGAGGGACACGCATTACGTGTTTCGGGTTCCGCCACGATGAACCATATCACCTACCCTCAAGCCCATCATTGATGAGGAGTCCTTAATAAATGTTTCGAGGCGTTAATCGTGTTAGAGAATATAGAATGAAATATCTTGGTGAATTAATGCATAATATTCAAAGAAATCCCGGAAATTAATGAAAATATTTGATGAAGCCCGAAACCCTTAACGCCGGGCTAGATCTCCTTAACTAGCCGTGCTAGCTCCTCAACCACCTTGCCCGACTCAGTCACTATCCTCCCTCTACTCACGACGTACTTAGGTGGTTCGTGAGCCCATATTAACTCGTACGGGGTTCTGCCCTTGTGCACCAGTAGGTTCGCTGGGTCGCCCGGACTTATGGTTGGGTAGTCACGCACGTTCATTGCTTTAGCGGCTCTCCACGTCACCATATCTATGAAGGTGTCCATGTCGCTTAACGTCATTGACCAGGTTATGTGGGATGCTAGGAACGCCACCTCAAGCATGTTGTTCCTGCCGTACGGGTAGTACGCGTCGGCTATGTCGTCCTGCCCTAACGCCACGTTGACCCCTAGCCTGAGGAGTTCCTTGAAGGGCAGGTAAAGCGGGCCCGTGTGGGGGTCCGTCACGAACGACATCCCCGCCTTCCTAGCCAGTTCCGCCACCTTAAGGAGGGATGGCTTGGGGTACGTCGCTAGGGCTCTTGCGTGGCACGCCGTCACGCGCCCGACCCACCCTTCCTTCAACGCCTTAACGGCGAGCTTCCACGTAGTCCTTAGGCCCGGGTCTCCCGCGTCGTCAGTGAGCATCGCTACGTCCTTATCGAATTCCTTAGCTATCTCGAACATGGCGTTGATGTGGGTCCACTCGTCCTCATCGCTTAACTCGATCCACGGGATGCCTCCCACCACGTCCGCGCCTAGCTCGACGGCCTTCCTCACAAGTTCCTCGGCGCCGGGCTCCCTCACGACGCCGTCCTGCGGGAACGCCACCACCTGGATCGTCATGAAGTCCCTGAGCGCGTCCCTCACCTTGAGTAGGGCCTTAATGCCTTCAAGCCTCGCCTTAGTGTCGACGTCGACGAACGCGCGCACGTACAGGGCGCCGTACCTAACCCCGTCAAGCATTGCTTTCGCGGCGTTACGCCTTATCCAGGACTCCTCGTACCTCTCCTTAACCTTAGACGCTATCTCTATGGCCGCCATAGCCCCGCCCATGCCCGAGGACTGGTACTCCCTAACGGCGTCCTCACCAAGCATCAGGAAGGTGTAGACCTTACACGCGTGGAGGTGCGGGTTAGCGAAGGGAGGGGTCACTAAGCCGCCTCCAGCGTCCACCTCAACACCGCCCTTCGAGGGGATCCCCTCCCTAACCTCCTCTATCCTCCCTCGCGACACGCCAATGTCCCACGTCCTGCTCGGGTCGCGCCCCAGAATCCTCGCGTTGCGGATTACGAGGTCGTAGAACTCGGCCAAGGCTTTCGTCCAGTACGTACATTGCAGCAGCCCACTAATTAAGTTGATTATGTTATGTAGTGATGTAGTATTCCATAGTTGAACACCAATTATTTTATATCTATTCTTAAGAACAACACATATAAAACCTGTAGAGCAGGGATTCCAAGAGTGTGCCTCAGGTGTACGTAATGTCCGGATCTAAGATACGGTCTAGGAGCACCCTCCAGGCCCTACTAGCCCTAACCCTACTAGTAACGGTTATTGCGGCTTCAGCCACCCTACCAAGTACTGCTGCAGGCGGTAAGTACTGGGCGAAGTACGAGTTCCACGGCTACAATAGGGACAAGTCAGACTACATAATATTCTACGTGTACGTGGACCTCAGCGACCCGCACTTCCCGGACGTGAACATAACTGGGTACAAGATCGTTGCCGGGGACTACGAGTCCGACCCGACGATGCTTCCCGGAGCTAAGTCAGGCGCGGAACTAGTAATGGGTAACCTCATAGACTTCGTCGCTGACCCCGAGAACCTCCCGCCTGACGGGGTAGTGAAGAGGGAGGTATACAACGTAACGGTTTACGAGGTGTACGACACCAACACGTACCTCCTAAAGTACGCTAAGATAGGTAGTGAGGAAACCACCAAGTACATATACGAGATAAAGTTAGTGGACACGAACGTCGAGCCCGGGTGGCTAGGAGGCAACCAAGCAACGAGTGCCGCGGCAAGCACGACACAAACAGCCGCACAGACCACGGCCACGCAGACGCAATCACGGACACTCTACTTCACCTACAACCTGAAATTCGACCTCAGAGACCCTAAGTCAGGCGATACCCTCAGAGCCAGCGGCGACGTTAAGATCACGGTAAGCTACGACGGCAACCACGCGGAGGACCTGGGGAGTGAGGTCCTCAGCACCCACATAGACTCACTACCAAGCAGCGTCACCGCGGACGAATTCAGGAAATTCCTGGAGGGCTTCATAGGAAACTACATACCGATGTGGATACCTCCCGACCAACTACCTAGTGACGGCGTGTACAAGAGCACCTCAGGCAACATGTTAGTTAGCGCGATATACGACACTAACTCAGGCTTCCTAAAGCAGGCAGTGATGCTCCCCTCCAAGGAAAGCGGTGTTGAAGGCGAGGGAGTGATCATCGAGCTAACCGACACTAACTACGAGCCCCTCAAGGGAGAAGCGCAGGCCGCGTCACCAGGCGGTGCTGGCGGAGGCTTCGGAGGGATACTGACTGCCGTGATAGGCGCGGTGATCGTGGCAGCGATAGTCACGGTATTCATCATGATTAAAAAGAAGAGGGGCGCCAAGCCGTCCTACGGCGCTTACGGTCCGGCCTACCCGCCCCCGCCGCAGACCCCGCCACCGCCGCCGGGGTAGGTTAAGGGAGGGTTAGCAGAGGGAGGTAGGACCTTTAAGCGTAGTTGCAAGTGTTTTCCGTAAGGTTCTTCCCCGGGTCTTCATTGGTTGTTTATTGTTCTTTTGTACTTAATATCAACATTTAAAATGTTTGAGATCACTATCGGCATGGTAGGCCTCCTTGATGCGGCTTACCGTGAGGCACGTTAGGGAGCTCACCACGGCACTGTTGCTGGCGATCACCCTAACGCAGGCGGTAGTCAGCATCGCCGGAAGCGAGGCCAGCATAGAGCCGGGCCAGTGCACCCTTACAACGCAGAGTACAGCAACGTAGTCATACACGAAGAACCCCCAGACGCGAGCGAGGACGACGTAGGCAAGGCCCTAATGGTCGTGCTGGGCTCCCTAGACCTCTGGACATCACCCAGCGACCTACCCGAGAACGGCGTCGTCAAAACAACTGTCGGGGCTTTCAAGGTGGAGGCAACGTACGATGAGGGCACAGGCATCCTAAGACACGCCAAATTCACGGGAAGCCCGGAGATAGGTACGGCGGAGGTAAGCCTAGTGGACACCAACATACCGGGGCTGACGCCCTACGCTGGCGGGGCACTAAACGTAACACAGGTAATAACAATCGCGGGAATCGTAGCGGGGTTAGCGGTGCTGATCCTAATCTTAGTACGTTACGGGATCCTCAAAAAGGTTAGGAGACGCGCTCCAGCACCGTACGTGCCGCCCCCGCCGCCCTCAGTAAATCGTTAAATGAAAGTCTTTAACATTGGCGATGAGTGAGGGTACTCCACAGAATAAAAACCACGTTAAACCCCACAGCACCGATAAACTTATTTTGAAATACGCCTTCAAGTGGAAGTAATTTTATCAAGGATCAATTTTAAGCAGGCGTAAGCAAAAATTTTAAATAAATGTATCTAAAATACATTCCACGTAGATACATTTAAAGGTGATGTATGCTTGAGCAAATATATCACGTACGGAATAGCGAAGGTGGCACTGGCTACCTCCCTCTCCGCAGTGATCCTGCTAAGCATGCTTGCCGGAGTGCTTCTCGGGGTTGGTACGATACTAACGGCCGAGAAGGTTGGCGCTGCCTCCATCCTCCTGGACATCACGCAACCCCTAACGAATAGTGTGTGGAGGGCGGGTAATCAAATACCGTTCACAGTTAAGATTTACGGCACTTCCATAGACCTGCCGGTGTACGTGTACATCAACGGGACGCTACTAACTAAGGTCTTCGGGAACTACTCTGGAAACCTGCTTCTCCCATCATACCTTAAGCCAGGGCTATACGAGATCAGCGCCATCGCCGTTAACACAACGCTCTACAACTCCTCAGGGGTCTTCATAACGCACACTAACGTAGTGGCCTCAGACTCTGTCACCATTAAGGTGCTTAAGGCGGTGATCCCCGAGCCGTACAAGGTGCAGGTAACTACCTTCACACTAGAGAGCATTGACTACTACCCCAACTTCGACTTCAGAATAATAGTGTCGAACTCCTCAGGCTTGGTGGATCCAGCTAGCTGGAAGGCTATCCTCATAACGCCCAACGGAGGTAACGTGACGTTACTAGTTGGCTCCGCGTACTACCCGTACAACATCAGTAGGCTGTCGCGCGGTGTGTACGAGTACAGGCTTAACCCGCTGGCGTTCCAGTACCCTAACATAGGCCCGTACACGCTGGTGTTCGAAGCAACCAACGGCGTGGGTGAGACGAGCGTCGGGTCAGCGACAGTATCATCCACCGAGGTCATCCACAGGATACTGAGGTTCGTGACGGACCTGGTGGATAACGCTACCGAAGCCATCATGTACAACGTGACGGCCACGATGAAGGAGCAGACAGGCTACATAGTGTCGAACATAACGTCAGTGAATAACACCGTGAAGAACACGGCAGTGGACATCAAGAACATGATAGTGACGCAGGACGGCTACATAGTAGCTAACATAACGTCACTGAACAACACCATCAAGCTAGTCAACGCGACAATAATCACTAAGCTAGACAACATAGAGAACGGGGTATCAACAATCGTCAACACACTGAACTACGTGAACAGTACGCTCTCAAGCTTCAACATATCCGTGATAGCGTCAAACATCAGTTCCCTAAACAACACGCTCACGCAGATCTACAAGAACGTATCAACGGAGCTAGCGAACTACAATCTCTCGTTATCCACGCTGATAGTTAACGGCACGCAATTAATACTCTCAGCAATAGGAACCTCTAACGGCTCCATAGCGAACCTAATATTATCCATTAACCAGTCACTAAATAACAACCTCAACAAATCCGTAGCGGCGGTCATAGGGAACCTAACCAACGTTTACGGGAACATCACGCAACAACTCTCAAACTACAACACCTCCCTATCAACATTAATCCAAACCGCAGGGAACAACATAATTGCGGAACTCAACAGCGTGAACACTTCGGTCATACTGAAGCTAAGCGCCGTAAACTCATCATTAACATCCTCGGTGCTCACGGCCGCTAACAACATACTAAGTAACCTCACGCAGCAGCTAGCTAACTACAACGCCTCCCTAAGCAACCTGATAGTTAGCTCGGAAGGAGATGTTATAGCCGTCATAAAGTCAGCCAACGCGTCAGTAACGACGGAGATAAGCGCAGTCAATTCCTCTATATCCACGCTAATACTGTCGGAAGCCAGTAACATTCTAAGCAACGTAACCCAGCAACTAATAAAGTACAATGCGTCGCTAAGCACGTTAATCGTGAACTCGAAGAACGACATCATAGCAACCGTGAAGTCAGCTAACACGTCGATAATAACGGAGGTAAGTGCGGTCAACTCCTCCATATCAAACCTAGTGCAAACATCCGTAAGCGCCCTTAACACGTCATTATCCACGCTGATCGAGATATCGGAGAACAATATTCTATCGAAGCTTGATAACGTTAACACCTCAATAACGCTCAAGCTAGAAGCCATTAACGATTCCATAACCAACGCAATCATAAGCGCCGCTAACAATATCCTGAGTAACGTGACGCGGCAACTAGCTAACTATAACGCCTCCCTAACCTCACTAATAGTTGACTCGAGAGGGGAGGTCATAGCCGCGATAGAGGCGGCGAACAACTCGATAGTGACTAGGGTCGACGAAGTCAACGCGTCGCTATCCAACCTAGTTCAGGCATCGGTAAGCGCTATTAACGCGTCGCTCTCGTCGCTCATCCAGTCATCAACCGACAAGGTAATCGACACAATAACCAACGACTACAACAGCCTAACACAGCAGCTAGCTAACTACAACGCATCCATAACGTGGTACGTAGGGAACTCAACGAACACGATCTTACTGGCCGTGAACAGCACGGGCAACACCGTAGTGAATAACATCATCATGGCTAAGAACGTCCTGAGCACACAGATAAACGACGGCTTCAAGGGCGTGAGGAACCTCGTCAGCTCGAAGTGCAACACGCTCTCATCAGCGATTAATAGGTACTACAAGCAGATCATCTCGGCGGTGACGGAATCCCATAACAACCTAGTGACCGTGGTTAAGAACAGTGAGGGTGAACTGAAGGTTTACATAGCGGGTGAAGCGAATGACTTAAAGAACCTGATCAACGCTAGGAGCGAGAACCTAAGCAAGGGGTTGAGCGCGGCGATAGTCAGCAACGTAACGTTCCTCAAAGGGTACATCGAGGACGTAACAAAGGAGCAGACAGGAACCCTGAACTCCTCCATGAACGCCGGGATAAAGGAGGTCCTCACGCAACTAGCGAGAACCTCCGACAACATAACTGGCCTAATAATAAGGAAGGGCGACGCGGTACTAGGAGTGCTTAAAGGGACGAACATGGAGATACTCCTCAACATAACCAGCCTCAACGCCACGCTCTCCAAGAGCTTCGAGAAAGTAATAAACACGGTCTCGCAGGCCAAGGGAGACATCCAGATGAGCATATCCAAGATGAACGACAGCCTAAGCACCGAAGTAAGCATAGCTGGGGCCCAAGCAAGCAGCAACTCAAACCACATACAGGTGTATGGGGTGGCTAACGCCTCGCTAGGGGCGGCAACCCTAGCAGGGATAGCTGGCGCGATACTAATGCTCAGGAGAAGGAGGTCCTTCTAAGGAGCCGGTGCGGACCCGCAGAGACCCCCACACAGTTTTTGTTCCTGAAGCCGAGCCCGAACAAATACCACATTAACAACGCTTACCCTTAGAAGGTCAGGGAGCACCCTTTAAGGACAACGCGGAATAATAACCGAGGAATGCGTTATGGATGCCCTCAAAGCAATACTAACTAGGGTCAGCGTCAGGCGCTTCAAACCCGACCCAATACCGGGCGACGTAGCCAGGAAGATACTGGAGGCAGGGATTAGGGCCCCGTCAGCGGGTAACGAGCAGCAATGGTTCTTCATCGTAGTCAAGGACGACGAGGAACTGAAGGCCAAGCTACATGACCTCATACTCAAGGCGCACATAAAGTACGCCGAGGAAGTCATGCGCGAAGGCGCCATGCCCGAGGAAGTGAAGCGCAGGTGGCTGGAAGCACTACGCAAGGGAGAAATGTACAAGGCACCCATGTACGTCGCCGCCTACCTAGACCTAAGGAAGAGCCAGTACAGGGACGAGTACGCAGAGCTAGAAAGGGTCTGGGCAATACAGTCACTCTCAGCAGCCATAGAGAACATGATCCTAGCCGCGTGGGCCCTAGGCATAGGGAGCGTGTGGCTCGGCGACCCACTACTGATGCCGGACGAATTCAACGCGCTCCTAAAACCACCGGAAGGATGTGAACTCCAAGCAATCATAGCCTTCGGATACCCAGCGAGAACGCCGAAGCTAAGGCCGAGGAAGCCCTTGGAGGAGGTAAGTAGGTGGCTGTAAGCCTACCGTAGCTTTAGAAGCACCTTAACTTTATAGAACTCGCTGAGGAACCTCGACAGTTCCGCTAGTGAGGAGGGTCTCCTCCCGAGGTCATTAACACCTCGAAGCAGTACCAATATCTTAGGAGTACTGCCGCCTTCAATACGTAGCTCAATGCCACGCACTCGTAGCGTGAAGTTAAGGAACTCAGCAACCCCTTCCTCATTCACGCGGGTGATTCCCTCAGAGCTACCGCAGGGGACCCACCCGCATAGGTGGCAGTTCAGGTTGTGGGCCAGCATGTTTGCGGCGCACGCCGCCGGGAGGTACTGCAGACCCAGTGCGTCGGCTTCCTTCCTGACGATGTTCTTCAGCTCCTCGGTCCTTACTGGTACCTGCGCTCCTTTCTTGGGAGGGTTCCTCAGGTTGGCTAGCTCGAGGAGGTACTCGGTCTCTATGCCTGCGGTACGTAACCTGCGTAGGTTTGACGCCGTTAGCCTTAGTGAGCCAGTAACGACTCCCTTGAGTCCGTGTTCCCTCGCCAGCTTCAGCAGGTTGCGTATGTCCTCCTCCGAGGTTATGCCGGGTATGATGGGTCTTAGGAATAGATCCACCCTCAACCCGGCTTTGACGGCGTTGCCTCCTCCGGCAATTCTCTCTCCCGGTTCAGGGGCCCCGGGTTCTAGCACCTTTGCTTTTGAGTCTGTCGTGACTGATATTAGGACGCTTAGCTTGGGTTCCGCCTTAGCTAGTTCGGCCGCCAGCCCCTCATCAATCACTAGTTTCGTGCTTATCTGGCATGGTAGGCTCAGCCACTCCCTAACAGCCCTTAAGTACTCTAGGGTCTTCTCAACTATTCCGGGCAGGAGGGGTTCGGTTACGGAGCCGAAGGCGGCTAGGGTGCGTCCCGGGACTACGTGAGGGTTTAGGGCTAGGGCATACGCGAGCTCCTCGCCGCTGAGGTGGTAGGGCCTGGGCTTGGCGGGGAACCCCATGTCGGGGACGTAGCAGTATAGGCACCCTAAGCTACACCCGTGTCCCGGATGCACGGTCATGCCGCAAGGCCTTGGCCTGCGCTTCGCGTGTGGATCCCTAGCTACCCTACGTGCCCTCCTAGGCCCGAGTACCTTCCTTAACTCCTCAGCAACTTCCTTCTTGAGGAGCCACGCATCTAGCGGCGACCTGATTTCCTTCCTCCTCGGCAACCTCGATTACCTGAGTACGTTACGTAACAACGCCCTTAGCCCTTAACTCCCTTACCTTGTCCTCGCTGAAGCCCAGCCACCTAAGCACTTCGTCGGTGTGCTCCCCCTTCAGGGGCGGGTGCTTCTCGCTCATTGGTCGCTCGCCGTTGATTACGGCGGGGTAGGCTAGCTGGGGTACCTCACCTAGGGTTGGGTGCGGTAACCTCACCACTACCCCATGCTTGATGATGTGTGGGTCCTTGAAGACCTCGCCAACGCTGTAGACTGGGGCTGCTGGGACGCCGTGCTCGCGGAATAGCCTCACCCAGTAATCCCTGGGTTTCTGGGAGAAGACCTCGCTCAGTATCTTCACTAGCTCTTCCCTATTCCTCACGCGGTCTGGGTTAGTCCTGAACCTCGGGTCCTGAGCTAGTTCAGGCATTCCTAGGGCTTCGCAGGCCTTAACCCATAGCCTGTCGTTCGCGGCCGCGAGTATGAAGTACTTCCCGTCACTCCCCATGAAGGCTTGGTACGGCACTATTGAGGGGTGGGCTGACCCCATGCGCTTCGGCTCCCTACCGGTCATTAGGTAAATGACGGGTATGTAGGACATGGAAAACACGGCCGCGTCGTACATGGGTATCTCTACGTAGGTCGGACCCTTAGCAAGGCCCTCAGCCCTAGCTCTTAGGGCGGCGAGGATGTTTATCACTGCTAGGTACGCGGTCATGATGTCGAAGAGGGCGAAGCTAACCTGACTGGGGGCCTGCCCTCCTCACCCGTGCTCCCCATTAACCCGCTTAGTGCTTGGATGATTATGTCGTAGGCGGGGAGGTCGCGGTAGGGTGTGTCGTCGAGGCCGAAGCCCTTAATGCTGCAGTAGACTAGCTCGGGGTTGACGCTGAAGAGCGTGTCCGGATCCACGCCTAGCTTCTCCCTAACCCCCGGCCTGAAGTTCTCGATGACTATGTTAGCCTTCCTAACGAGCCTGTACAGCACTTCCCTACCTTCCTCGAGCTTCAGGTTAATGACTACGCTCTCCTTACCCCTGTTCGCGCTCGCGAAGTAGGCGCTGAAGCCACTAACGTGGGGAGCCCACGCCCGTGTCTCATCACCTGCGGGAGATTCAACCTTAATTACCCGTGCCCCCAGGTCAGCCAGCACCATGGTCACGAAGGGCCCTGTGAGGATGTGGCTCGGGTCAAGCACGAGTAAGTCCTTGAGGGGCCTGAGGGCTTCTTGAATTCTTAATCACCGTGGTAAGGTTAGGTGAGACCGTAATTACCGTTGGTGCTTGGGGGGCTTAAGCATCATTAGTATTAGTCAAGGTTAGTGAGGATGTATTGTTCTCCCAAGTCCCTAAAGGGTAATGAGTGATTGGGGAGGGGAAAAAGGTTGGGGTGTTTGACGTGTTCCTTACCCTGAGGTCTTGTAGAGGGTGTAGTACGGCATGAGCATTACGGGCCCGATCTCAACGCCGCTCACGTCCTTCCACGTCACCACGAATAGCTTGCCCTGCAGTATCGGTATGAAGGGCACGTCATCGCCGAGTATCTCCTGCACCTGCTTGTAGATCGCGGCCCTCTGGCTCTGATCCACGATCACCTCCGCCTCGTCCAGTAGCTTATCTACCTTCGGGTTACTGTACCCGCACCCGGTCCACTTGTTGGCACCGCTGTGTAGGAACGGGTAGAGGAAGTCGTCCGGGTCGATGTAGTCTGGGTACCAGCCCAGCAGGTACACCATCATCTGCCCCTTCCTCGCCTGGTCCACGTAGGTTGCCCACTCACTGCTCTTTATCGTCACCTCAATCATGCCCGTCGCCTCTAACTGCTGCTTAATCATCTGCGCTAGAGACGCCTCCGTCGGTCCGTAGTGGGTCGGCGTGTACCACAGGGTTATCTTGAGCTTGTTCTGCTCGCTGTACCCTGCCTCCTTAAGGAGCTTCTGCGCTAGCTGTATGTTGCCGTCACCGTACTTCTCCTTGAAGACGTCTACGTGGCTCCACATACCCTTAGGCACGAGGCTGAAGAGCGGCTCCATGGTACCTAGGAACACCACCTTAGCCAGTTGCTCCCTGTTTATCGCGGCCGCTAACGCCCTCCTAACGAGGACGTTGTTGGTCGGGGATATCTTCACGTTAATCACTAAGTACCTGATGAAGGAGCTCGGTATCTCGATGACCTTGAAGTTCGCGTTCTTCTGCAGGTCCTGGTAGTCGGTCGGCCTTAACGTCCTCCAAGCTATGTCGACCTCCCTCTTCTCGAGGGCTAGCCTCAGGGTGGTTGAGTCCTTGTAGAACCTGATTATTATGGTCTTAGTCTTTGGTGGGGTGCCGTAGTAGTACGGGTTGGCCTTAAGCACTATGTACTGGTCCCTCTTGAAGTCAGCTATGTAGTAGGGGCCAGCTCCGCCCCAAGTAGCGTCGCTCACGATCTTATCGTTCGGGTACTTCGGGCTCACGGGGTAGTACGGTGGGGTCGCTAGGAGGGCTAGGAAGTAGCTCACAGGCTTCTTGAGTATGAACTCCACGGTGTAGTCGTTGAGGGCCTTAACGTCCTTCACGAAGGTCGTGACCAGCCATGAAGGGTCGCCCTGAATAGTCATTACCCTCTTAATGCTCCTAACCACGTCCTTAGCGGTTAGTGGGGTGCCGTCCGAGAACTTCACGTTGTGCCTTAGATAGAAGATCCACACCGTACCGTTGTTCTCCACCTTCCAGCTCTTAGCTATGGCGGGAACTATCTCATCGGTTCCTGGCTTATACTTCACTAACCCATCCATGATGTTGCTCAGCAACTCCCACGTGAAGAAGTCGTACGCGTTGGCGGGGTCGATGTCCGTCACCTTATCCGTAGTGCCTATGACTAACTTCTCAGTAACGAATGACGGCGTAGTCGTTGACGTGGTGGACGTCGGCGAGGGAGACGACGTGCTCGTCGGGGTGGCGGTCACGGTAGCTCCTTGGGTGGTGGTTACGGTCACGGTCTTCGTTACCGTGCTTGTGGAGACGACTGTTGAGGTGACGGTTGCTGGGGCGGCTGCCCTTGAGCCAGCAAGGTAGCCTAGGGCACCCGCTATTATTATGATTATTATGGCGACGCCGTACACGGCTTTCGATGTAGGCATTTAATCACCTCACGGATTTTCTAGCCTCCCAACAGTTAATAAGTTTTAATTTTCACAAAGGTATGCATAGCTTCATGAATAGTATGTATCATGTAAACTTTAAATGTGTTTTAAGTTTTAAACGGTGTGGTTGCTGGTTTAGGGGGCGATGGGAGTGGGTCTTGCAAGGTATGTTGCGGTCAGGGCCTCCCTCATAATACCCACGATACTCATTCTCTACACCCTCGTGTTCATTGTTTTGAGGATACTTCCCGGGAACCCCATAATCGCGGCGTTAGGGACGAAGAACATACCTCCGGAGCAGTTAAGGCAGCTTGAGCACCAATTAGGGCTAGATAAGCCGCTTTGGGTGCAGTACTTCGACTACCTCTGGAACGTGCTCCACGGTGACTTCGGTAAGAGCCTAGTGATTAGGGGTAGGAGCATAACGCAGGACATAGTTGAGCGGTTGCCAGCCACCATAGAGCTCTCGATTTTTGCCTTATTTATTAGTCTCGGCATAGGGATCTTGACAGGGCTAGTCGCTTCTATAAAAAGAGATACGGTTATAGATAAGGCACTAAGGGTTTTCGGCGCCGCCACCTACGCCCTCTTCATACCGTGGATAGGGCTAATGCTCCAGCTGTTTTTCTCCATATGGCTTAACCTCCTCCCCGTGAGCGGCAGGATAGATCCAAGCGTTAACCTACGCGTCGTCACGGGGTTCTACATCCTTGACTCCATAATTACCGGTAACTGGGCAGCACTTAAGAGCGCGTTGAGCCACATAATACTCCCGGCGTTCACGCTCGGGCTAGTGCTTAGCGGACCCTACACTAGGTTAGCTAGGAACAACATGATCAAGCAACTCGAGTCTAACTACGTGTTCGCCTACTTTGCCAGGGGCGTCAGGAAGGGTAAGGTGATAAGGCACGCGTTCAGGAACGCGTTAATACCCATAGTGACTTACGCGGGCCTTCAGTTCGCGTTGCTGTTGGGCGGCGCGGTACTGACTGAGACCACGTTCGACTGGCCGGGAATAGGCACTTACTTAGTGGAGAAGGTGGCGTACAGGGACTACCCGGCGATTCAGGCTGTGGTGATAGTGTTCGCGTTCTTCGTTGGGTTGATGAGTTTGGTGGTGGACGTGCTGTACGCGTACCTAGACCCGAGGGTGAGGTACTGAGGTGATTGGTCATGATGCTGAGTGAGCTCTTCGGGAAGCGCCTCGACAGGCTCTCCAACCTACCCTTAACCATCCCGAGGAGGGGTAGGGGCATGGTTTACTTTGGCTTGGGTGTGGTGCTGGCGGTTATATTCATGGCGTTAGCGGCGCCGATACTGACGCCCTACGACCCGACGAGAACCGTGGGCAATCCGTTCGCGCCTCCATCCCTTGAGCACCCGATGGGGACGAATAAGTTAGGCATGGACATGTGGTCGAGGATACTCTACGGGGCCAGGACCGTGCTGTACGTGGTGTTCCTGGCGATAGCTGTCTGCATGGTGATAGGCATACCCCTAGGTCTCCTGAGCGGGTACTTCGGCGGGAAGCTCGATAGGGGCTTAAGCATGGTCATGGACGCCGTCTACTCCTTCCCGTCCCTAGTGCTCGCGATAGCGTTGGCGGTCGCGTTAGGGCCGAGCCTCATGAACGCCGCCATAGCTATCGCGGTGGTGTACATACCCACGTACTTCAGGATGGTTAGGGGGCAGGTACTAAGCGTTAAGTCCGAGCAGTTCATCGAGGAAGCCAAGATCCTAGGACTGCCTACGGGCAGGATCCTCCTAAGGCACGTCCTACCTCACCTAATACCGACGATAATGGTTGTGTTCAGCCTGAACGCCGCGGACGCGGTGCTGACGGAGGCCGCCCTAAGCTTCCTTGGGTTGTCGGTGCAGTTCCCGACGCCGGACTGGGGCTACGACCTCTACCTGGGTAGGGGCTTCCTCCTCTCAGGGTACTGGTGGCTGGTGTTCTTCCCCGGACTAATGATTACGCTCCTAGCGATAGGCTTCGCCCTCATAGGTGAGGGCTTAAGCGAGCAGGTGAGGAAGGAGGTGGGTTAAGGTGGGCGGGGCTGGAATGAAGGACGCCTTAGTAGTTGAGGGGTTAAGCGTCAGGTACTTCACGCAGAAAGGCGAGGTTAAGGCGGTGGATAACGTCTCATTCACGGCGGGGCTCGGAGACTACTTAGGCATAGTGGGTGAGTCCGGCAGCGGTAAATCAACCCTGGGTTACGCGCTCCTAAACCTAGTGCCGCCGCCCGGCAGGGTAGTTTCCGGGAGAGTAATGATCAGGGGTAGGAACATACTCGAGCTTAAGGGGGAGGAGCTTAGGAAGGCTAGGGGCTCCCTAGTAGCGATGGTGTTCCAAGACCCGTTCACCACGCTAGACCCCGTCAGGACTATCGGGGATCAGATCAAGGAGGTTATGACGGAACACGGCGTCAGCGAGGAGGAGGCTGAGGAGAGGATACCTAGCCTACTTGAGTCCGTGGGTCTCCCAGCAAGGCTCGCTAAATTGTACCCGCACCAGCTCTCGGGAGGGCAGAGGCAGAGGGTATCCATAGCGATGGCGGTCGCGCTTAAACCGGCGGTACTCGTCGCGGACGAACCAACCACCGCCTTAGACGTGGTCGTTCAGAGGCAGATCATGGACTTGGTAGAGGACGTGAGGAAGATGGGGACCACCGCCATACTCATAACGCACGACATAGCCCTAGCCGCCCAGAGGGTCGAGAAGATGGCCGTGATGTACGCAGGGAAGATCGTTGAGTACGGTCCTAAGGACGCGGTTCTAAGGAACCCCGCCCACCCGTATACGAGGGCCCTACTCAACTCGGTGCCGGGGCTGAGGGTCAGTAAGTGGCCGGAACCGATACCTGGGTTCCCACCGAACCTGGTTAACCCGCCGCCCGGCTGCAGGTTCCACCCGAGGTGCAGGCAAGCCATGGACGTATGCAAGAAGGAGGAACCACCCATGGTTGAGGTTGGGCCCGAACACTACGCTACGTGCTGGTTGCTCAGCAGGAGGTGATGACTGGTGGCAGGAGAACCCGTACTTAAGGCGGAGGAGGTCGCGAAGTACTTCGAGGTTAAGGCCTACGGCAGGAAGAAGGTTGTTAAGGCGGTTGACGGCGTGAGCGTTGAGGTCAGGGAGGGTGAGACCTTAGGCTTGGTGGGTGAGTCCGGTAGCGGCAAGTCAACGTTGGGGCGGGTCGTGCTGAGGGTTTACAGGCCGACGCGCGGGAGGGTTATCTTCAAGGGGCGGGACATAACCGACGTGCCGGAGTCGAAGCTGAGGCCGTTGAGGCGTGAGATGCAGATGGTTCCCCAGGACCCGTACGCCAGCTTCAACCCGCTAATACCCGTGGGTGAGGCCCTCACCGAGCCCCTCGTGATTCACGGCGTGGCCACGAGGGAGGAGGCGAGGGAAGCGATACTGAGGATGTTTGAGCGCGTAGGCCTCACGCCGCCGGAAGAGTACTTCAACAGGCGCCCCCACCAGTTCAGCGGCGGGCAGCTCCAGAGGATAGCGATAGCTAGGGCAATGCTCCTCCAGCCGAAACTCGTGGTTGCTGACGAACCAACATCAAGCTTGGACGTCTCAATAAGGGCGTCCATACTCCAGCTACTGAAGGACTTCCAGGAGCGCTTCAAGCAGGCAGTGATATTCATAACGCACGACCTAGCCCTAGCGAAGCTCGTCTCAGACAGGATAGCGGTGATGTACTTAGGCAAGATAGTTGAGGAGGGGCCAACGGAGGAGATCTTCAGGAACACGGAGCACCCCTACACCCTAGCGCTCCTGACCGCGATACCCACCCTAGACGACTACGAACCACGCAAGAAGGTCCTGCTCAAGGGCGAGATACCCGACCCCTCTAAAGTGCCTAAGGGTTGCAGGCTTCACCCGAGGTGCCCCTACGCTGAGGAGCGCTGCAGGCGTGAGGAACCCTCACTAGTGGAGGTTAAGCCCGGACATAAGGTGGCGTGCCACCTAGCGGGAAAGATATGATTTTCAACCCTTAACCGCCACGAGGAATAGCCTGCCGCACCTACTGCCTGGGCCGGGCTCACGCAGCACGGGCCCTCTAGAGCTGAAGCACAGTACCTTAGCCTCCCTGAATCCCGCCTCCTTAGCGGCCAGCTTGAGCTCGGTTGCGGTGTAGTTCCTTAGCCTGTCACTCACTAGGTAGGACCTCACCTCGCCGTCCGGCTTAACCACCCTGACCTCACGCTTGAAGAGTATTACCGAGTTAACCCAGTCCTCAACCTCCCTCCAGTCATTCATAACGAGCACCTCACCGTCGGGGCCTTCCGTGTCCCACGCCGTCACCTTACTGATGCCGCGCTCCCCTAACCCGAACATGAGTTGATGGGGGTTAGGCGTGTCCGCGACGAAGACCCCGCCATCCCTGAGCACGTGGTGAGCTGACTTAAGCAACTTGATCAGGTCCTCCCAACCCACCATGTAAGCTATGGAGGTGAAGAACATCGTTACCGCGTCGAAGGATGCCGGTCCGAAAACCTTGCTCAACTCCCTCGCGTCACACTTAACGAACCTAACGTTGAAGCCCTCCCTACCCGCCTTCTCCTTAGCTACCTCAAGCATCTCCTCGTGAAGGTCGGCCCCCGTTACGTTATAGCCCCTCCTAGCCAGCTCCAGGGTCGGCCCCCCGGTCCCGCACGCGACGTCGAGCACTTCCCTAACATCCCTCCTAGCGAACCTCCTGAACGCCTCGACGGCTGCGTCAACGTACTTAGGCACGACGTCCCTCAAGTACTGAGCGTATATGTAGTCGTAGTACCTAGCAAGCACGGTGTATAGCACGTGCTCCTGCAAGGGCATCATCACCCACTAGTAGGGGGCTGGCACGCTATTTAATCATTGCCGTGCCGCAGGGCTGGGGCGGCGGCTCCAGCTACAACGTTATTTGCCACTGCGGGAAATACTGTATTGGAGGTGACCACGGATGTCGGAGGAGGAGATAACGGACATTGACTGGAGGTCCGTTAAGTTCTTCGCCGCGGGCGTGGCGATAGGCTTCTTACTCGGCGTTTTCATGGTGTGGGTAGCGCTGACGTACGGGCACTGAAAAGCGCGGGCAGGGTGCCGTAGCGTTGACGGAGGCGCCTGAATGGTGGTACCTGCTCCTACACCCGAGGCCAGCCTACCTGATAATGTCGGGTTCGGGTGAGGATGCCGGGGTAATGACCGCCTCGTGGGTCACGCCGGTAGCTGAGGAGCCGCCGCGACTAGCTGTGGCGATGGATAAGGAGGGGCGCACGTACTCCCTCCTAAGGCAGTGCGGGGAATTCACGGTTAACGTGGTCTTCGACGACCACCTAGACGCGCTGTGGCTTGCCGGGACGCTGAGCGGGTGGAGGGTGGAGGACAAGATCGGGAGGGCGGGGATTAAGGTGGCGCCCTCCAAGAAGGTGGCGGTGCCTAGGGTCGCCGACGCAGCGGCAGTCATTGAGTGCAGGTTATGGCGAGTGATTGACGTGGGTGAGACCGCGTTAGTGATTGGCGACGTGCTTGATGCTTACGTGCTCGCGGCGGAGGCATTTAATGAGTCCTACGGGTGGGTCGCAGGGAGGGCTAGGATCCCGCTACACCTAGGTGGTAGGGCATTCACGCTTCCCGGCAAACTACTCCTCGCTGGTAAGAAACGTAAGTAGCTTTTGTCCAGCACTCCAGCTTCCTCCCCCTTAAACATAATTATTAATATACTTCCACATGCATAATCCTTTGGGTTAACCTGCCCTAGCGGGGGAGTTGTTAAGCTTGTACGAGGCGTTAAGGAATACGCGTAAGGGAGGCAAGACCGTAAGCAAGCACTCACTATGCGAGGTCTTCGTGAAGAGATTGCTCCCGGCACTGAGGGCCCTCCTAGCCAAGGAACTGATCGAGGGACACGGACTAACGCAGCTGGAGGTGTCCAGAATACTGGGTGTTAGCCAGCCACTCATTAACTACTACTTAACGGGCAGGAGGAAAGTCCCTTACGCCAACGCCTTAAGCAGGTGCCCTAAGGTAGTGTCCGTCGTGAAGAGCGTGGCAAGGATGCTGGTCACTGAGGGCATTAAGGGTAAGGGAGAGGTTAACGTGGCATGCCTACTATGCACGGCGCTCAGGGCGTCGGAAGCCTTGAAGGAGGCCTTAAGGGCCTGCGGCGTGCGGGAGGATGAGGTGGTTTACCCGGTGTGTGGTGAGCTGAACGCTGTTAGTGCTTAATGAGCTCAGCACCTGCCTCGGCACTCACGGATAAGCCCGCAAACCACCCTGCACTTGAGGGTCTTAACGGCGGTCACGATCCAGAGTAGCGTTAGTAGCGCGTACAGCCCGACCCCGATGACGTGCGCGGCCCCCGAGGACATCACGGAGGATACCTTATATGTTGCCGCGACGTACGCCCCTAGGGGGAACGTGAACGCCCACCAGGAGGGGGCGTAGGGTAACCCTACCTTACGCAGGTAGTGGAGCGTCATCGCCGCAGCTATGGCGAACCACCATAGTCCCGAGCCCCAGAAGAAGGCGCCGAACACGAACAGGGCTTCTCTGGCGGAGTTAGTCACGAACGCGGCGTTCGATATTACGTTGTAGAGCGCCACCGTCCCAGCCCCTATCGGGCCTAGGTTAATCCAGAGTGTCGGTGCCAACGTACTTGGGAGAGGGTGATGCAGTATGAACCTATACACGCACACGGCCAGCAACGCTAGGTATATGAAGAACCCTGCTCCCCACCCAACAACGTCAAGGAGAAGCACTAAGTCCCTTAGGATGTTGGTGGCGTGGCTCAGCAGTAGCCCTCCAGGCACGGGTATGACTATGAGTCCGACGGGCGGTATGAACCACGACGGGTTAATGTGATCCAACTTAACGTGCTCGCCCTTAAACATGTTGTAGGGGGCTATGACCCCGAAGACAAGCGTCAGCACGGCCCCAACGCCCCACAACCACCAAGCTAGGGTCAGGTTAGGTACCACTATTAGGTAGTCGCATGCGAGCACCATCATACCGATCGGCAGGGTTGGGTAGAAGTTTGACCTTACGGGGTGGTTTAAGTCGCTTAACGCGTCATCCGTGAAGAACACCCACCTAGCAACCCAAGGAATCGCTATGGCGATGAGGAGTAAGGTATTCAGGTACGTTAGCCCCACCGCGAAGTGCTGAAGCGGTTGGAAGGTCGAGGAGTAGAGCTTACTGCACACCGCGAGTATGCCGGTACCCATGACGGCAGCGCCCCAGGAGGGTGAGAAGCCCCTCACTAATTCGCTTAGCTTACCGCTCAACATCAACACCCCCGGTTTCGTTTTTAACCACATGATGAACTATTAATAAAAGTATCTCCACTTCATATATGTCAAAAATAAGATAAAACTTAATTCATATCAAGCCAAACTTAATCGGGTGAGCAAAACGTCCGGAGGCAAACCTGAGGTCATAGGTAAGGACGTGCTCGGCAGGGTGATAAAGGACTTCTCAAGCATGCCGTGGTGGGGCAAGCCAAGGCAGGAGATACCGTGGTACCCGAGGATAGATTACGAGAGATGCATCGGGTGCGGGCTCTGCTTCCTGACCTGCGGCGGGCGCGTGGTCTACGACTGGGACTTCGAGAGAATGCGCCCCGTGGTCGCTAGGCCATACAACTGCATGGTCGGGTGCGACACCTGCGCGAAGCTCTGCCCGAGGGACGCGATAATATTCCCGCACCTCGGCGAGCTAAGGAAGTGGCGCGACGAGGTCGGGGCGGTGGGGAAGGCTAGGAAGAAGCTTGAGGAACTTAAGGCGGCGAGGGAGAGGGGAAAGCAATGACGGGTGAGGCGATCCCAGAGCCCATGCGGTGGCTCGGGAGAGCCTCAGAGCGTGTGCTTAAGGCCTTCGCTGAACTCAGGAGGGGCGTGCAGGAACCTTCTAGGCTCAGCGCTAGGGAGAAGAGGTTGGCGTTAACAGCGGCCTACGCGTCGATAGGGTGCGTTAAGTGCTTGGTAGGGTGCTTGAGGGAAGGTATGAGGGAGGGGTTAAGCCTAGATGAGCTGCTTGAGGCTGCGGCAGTGGCTGTCCTAGTTAGGGGTGCGGAGGCCGTAGTGACCGTTAGTGAGGCGCTGAAGCTACTTAATGTTTAGTTTTTTCTAACACGCTTTAATCGCTTCCAACTACTTATACAACATTTCAAAAAAGCTACATATAAAAGCATCAACACGGAGATACGCAAGGGTAACGGATGCGCGCGGTACTCATAACTGCCTCAGCACTCATGGTTCTCATAGCGCTAACCACCGCGATGATCACGCTCAACTACCCCATAACCACGTACCCGAGCGAGGAGATCGGTAACCCAGCATCACCAACGCAGACACGACCAACCGAGACCAACACCAACGTAACCGTGGCCGGGGTCGTTGAGGAGAGCAAGGGAGTGCTCAGGGAGGTAACAGTGAACGACATGGTCATCTCGTTGGCTGGTACGTGGAACTGCAGCGGCATTAACTCACCGGTTAGCGGCACCGAGTTAACGCACATGCTGAGGCCCGGCTCGAGAGTCGTTATCATAGGGGAGAGGAGCTACGTCGGGTTAAGGGCGCTCATGGTGGTTATCCAGGGTAGCGGGACTTACTGCACGTTAATTCGAGGGTAACGCGCCCCGCCACGTAAGTTATTTTCGAATTGACTGAATTTTCTTCCGGTAGTTAAGCGAGGGTACCTCAACCTTATTTAGGGCTTAACGCGAAAGCTCGGGAGGGTGCGGGGCTTAGTGGGTAGTAAGGTATCCCTCACCTTAGTGGGTGTGGGCGCTTACTCCATGATTAGGGGGTTAGCGATCCCGGCCTTCCGGGTGCTCTTCCCCCTCTACATACTGAGCATAGGGTATAAGGTTCAGGACTTAGGGCCCATGGCCACGTACTCCGCCGTAGCGATAGCGCTCTCCCTCCCCCTAATAGGTTACTTAGTTGACCTCGGCAGGGCCAGGGTGATAGGCGCGGCCTCCGGGGCGATGGTGGCGGCATCCCTCCTGATACCTGCGGTCAGCAGTAACTACGTGGCCCTCATCGCGGCCTACACGCTCTCGATGCTCGGGATGATGGCGTGGCAGCCGGCGCGGAGCGCGATAGTTGCGCTGGAGGTAAGCCCCCAGTCCCTCGGCAGAACCTTCTCCTCCCTCTCAGCCGCCTTCACCGTGGCCAGGATAGCGTCGCCCGTGCTGGCGGTGTGGGCTGCGGGGCTCCTCGGCTACAGGTACGCTATGGTGGCTTTCGCGGGCCTTGCGCTGGCCGGGGCAACCCTCTTCCTAGCTATGACGAGGGGCTTTAAGGGCGTGGCTAACCCGAGTGTGCGTGAGGGCAGGGATGGCGGCGGGTTCCTTAAGTCCGCGTTCGCTGCGTACGTGAGGGTGGGTAAGTTATTCAGAGAGTACCCCGCCCTAATGCTCTTCACCATAACCGACAGGTTCGCGTGGAGCTTATGGCTACCCATGCTTAACGCGTACTTGAAGAGCGTGTGCGGCCTAGGCGACGATGGGGTGGGGCTATTCAACAGCTTGTTCGCGGTGGCGATGCTCGTGACTTTCTACCCCGCAGGCCTCCTCACCGACAGGATAGGGTCCGTCAAGGTACTGATAATTAATGAGTTAGTGGGGGCGGTCTCAGCCGCGCTACTCGCGGTCGCCGGGCAGGGTGCGGCGCTAGCGGCTTACGCGTCAGCGGTCGTCATGGGCGTTAGCGTCGAGTTATGGATAGCCGGGTATAACACCTTAACGACGATGCTGAGGGGTCCTGAGAGCGTTGGTGAGGTTAGGGCGGGCGTCGACTCCGCGAGGACTGTGTTCTCGATCCCCGCACCCGCGCTTGGCTCCGCCCTCTACGCGTCCTTAGGCCCCGCAACGCCTTTCATCTCAAGCATAGCGTTAATGATTGCGGCGGCCTCCTCCCTCACCCCGCTACTGGGGGGTAAGCGGCGGTAATACCTTCACGGTGTATTCTGAATACGTAGTGAACATCTCGAAAATAGTTATTCAGCACTCGATAATAACTGGTAATGTTTTAAACAGTACATGCACAATGATGTTTGAGGGATTACAATGGCGTACGCACCAACTACCCCCTACGGCGGGGGGAACGTCATGGCGTTAAGAGAGGGCTTGGAGAAGCTGAAGAAAGCAGCCCTACTGTACCTAGTATCGGCATTGCTGGTAGGCATAGGCTTCGCCTCGCTCCTAATGGGCGGGGCCCTCTTCGGAGGAACGGGAGCCCTCGCCGGAGCGGTGGGGATGCTTGCCGCAGCACTGATCGGCGCTATCTTAGGGTTAGCGTCACTATTCGCGTTCTTGCTGCCAGCGTTTTCGAGATTCAAGGAATACGACAGCTCGAAGTTCGGGACGCCGTCAACCCTCCTTAAGATCGGTTATGGTGGGGGCTTCGCGCTTCTCTTCATAGCCATGCTGGTCCTAATAGGTGGGGCGGTGGCTAAGTCGCCAGGGATACTATTAGGCGGGCTAGCACTCTTCGGGATCAGCGCCATACTGCTGTTCATAGGGCTCATAGGCCTGATAATAGGGTCGTTCAAGCTGAAGGACGTTACTGGCGAGGGAATGTTCACCGCGGCAGGCGTCCTGTTCATCATAGGGATATTCGTGAACATACTGACGTTCATAGCGTGGATACTGATATTCGTTGCTGCGGGGAGGGCGCTCAGCAAGCTCGGCACAGGAACCTACGCGGCGCCAGCAACACCGCAGGCCCCACCAAGCGCTCCGCCGCCACCTCCAGCGTGAGAGACCCGCTTCTCCAGTCAGCCCATAGCTAAATAAAGAATGTTTTTGAGTTTTGAAATACTTCATCATGCTGGGGTGTTCGAACTTAATTGTTTTCGAGTGATCTAGTAGAAAAACATTCAGCTGTGACAAAATATTGTATAATGTATGGACTAAATCCTACATTCTTCACTATATTTTAGTTATTGATCACCCGAGTTAAACTTAAAAATTCTTCCGCTACTTACTTAAGTGAAATTAAACTAAGGTAACCTTCCGGAAAGCAAGGAATTTCGGGGGTTCCGCATGGGGTTCTGGGAGTCGTATAAGAGGTTCCCCGTAATATACAAGATACTGATTGGCTTCGTGCTCGGCATCATCGCCGGCATAGTTGTGGGGCCAAGCATAGCGGCGATCAAGCCGCTCGGCGACCTCTTGATAAGGCTCCTTAAGATGATTGTCGCGCCGATCGTGCTGTTCTCCCTGGTCGTTGGCGCGGCGAGCATCGCCCCCAGCAAGCTGGGGAAGATCGGCGTTAAGATAATAATCTACTACCTCTTCACGTCCGCGGTAGCCGTCATCATAGGCATCTTCATGGCCAGGATATTCAACGTTGGCGCCGGCGTCGCGCTTGGAGGCACCCATAAGGAGATAGCTGTTAAGGCCCCGCCGTCCATGGTTAGCGTCCTCCTAAACATAATACCGACAAATCCCTTCGCCGCCCTCACCGAGGGTAAGGTGCTGCAGATAATATTCTTCGCCATAATCCTCGGGATAGCCTTAACGTACCTAATGAACAGCAAGAACGAGAGGCTGAAGAAGGCCGGCGAGATCACGTACCGCGTCTTCGACGGGCTGGCCGAGGCAATGTATAAGATCGTTAGGGGCATTCTGGAGTACATGCCCATAGGTGTCTTCGCCCTAATAGGGTACGTCGTAGCCATGTACGGGCCGAAGGTACTCGGCCCACTAGCAATAGCTGTCGTCGCCCTGTACGTGGGGCTCTTCATACACATATTCGTGACGTACGGCGGCTTCCTAGCAGCGTTCCGCCTAAACATCATCAAGTTCCTGAAGGGCGCTAAGGAAGCGATGCTTACGGCCTTCGTAACCAGGTCATCCTCAGGCACCCTACCAGTAACGATGAGGGTCGCGGAGGAGAACCTAGGGATTAAGAGGACGGTGTTCTCATTCACCCTACCCCTAGGCGCCACCATAAACATGGACGGCACAGCCATGTACCAAGCCATAGCAACGTTCTTCATAGCCAACGCCCTAGGAGTGCACCTAACGCTCAGCCAGCAACTACTCATAGTCCTCACAGCCGTCCTAGCGTCAATAGGCACGGCAGGCGTGCCGGGCGCGGGCCTAATAATGCTCGCCATGGTCCTCCAGAGCGTAGGGCTACCCCTAACCGACCCGAACGTCGCCCTAGCCTACTCAATGATAGCCGGCGTGGACGTCATACTCGACATGGGCAGGACGATGGTCAACGTAACCGGCGACCTAGTGGGCACGAGCATTGTCGCCAAGACAGAAGGCGAACTCGACGAGAGCAAGTGGAAGTAGTGAGAGCAAGAAATCGGTTTTTAGATTAAATTCAGCCCTTCCCCAACCCTCCTCCCACTCACATCATCTAGCGCGCCACTCCGCAACGTACCCCGACCTTATCCTTCTGAAGCCCTTACCCCACGCACGCATAAGTTCACACTCAGCTCTTAACCCGGTGCAGTGCCCTACGTGGAGTTCCTCCACCCCGGCGTCCTTAAGCCCTCGCTTAACTTCCTCCACCTCCGTTCCCTTGCTCGATATGAGGTGGAGGCCCCCTAGGATGGCCTTGACGTTGTCCCCGGTGACCTTGGCGGCGTGCTCGACGATGTTTAGTATGCCTGAGTGGCTGCACCCGGTGATCACTACGGTTCCGTACCCTTCCACGAGGACGGCTAAGGCCGTGTCGTCTCTGAGGGGGTGTGGCTTGAGGGCCCCGTCACTCAGCACTACGTAGTTGTCCTTGACCTTAGGTTCGGGACCCTTAACTCTAGGGACTTCACCGAGGAAGTACGTGCCCGGGACTCCCTCGATAAGGGCGGGTTCCTTGCTTAGGGCGGGGCTAGCCCCGAGCGCCTCAAGCTCCTTAAGCGTGGCCGGCACACCCACGTCTACTCTCTTCCCTTCCCTCAACGCTACTGACGGTAGGAAGGCATCTGGGTGCGCGTAGATCGGGAGCGTGTTGGGAGGTAGGCGCAACCACTTGAGGAGACCCGGCAACCCGCCGCTGTGGTCGTAGTGGTTGTGGGAGAGCACGACGGAGTCAACCCGCCTTAGGAGGTCCTTAACCTTAAGGATGGAGGCGTTCCTCACGATAACGCTGAAGGACTGCCCAACATCCAGCAGGACCCTACGCGTAACGCCGTCATCACCCGTGACCTCCAGTAGCACGGAGAGCCCGTGCTGGCCTAGGAGACCGCGTGCGTCGTACCCAGCGTAGTCCTCCAGCAGGACCGTCGCTTTAAGTGCGGATGCCTTACTTGAGGCCGCGCACGTACTCACAGCACCTCCACTCCCTTAATCGCGGCTCGGGTTAAAGGGCGTGGCGGGGGAAGCCTAATTACCTGCGGTCAACCACCTTAACGTGGACACGCAACGCTTCATCGGGGAGGTGAGTTCGGCTGACCTCAGCGATGCTTGACGGGGGCTTCATCCTCCAGAGGTACGTGCTGGGCCCCCTAAACACGAACACCTACGTCGTAACGGACCCTGACGGCAGGGTAGCGGTGGTCATCGACCCTGCGCCAGGGGCTTCCGATGCCCTCACACCCATCCTTAAGGGGTTCGAAGGTAAGGTAATCATACTCATAACGCACGCCCACTTCGACCACGCCTCAGACGCCGCGCGCCTCCGCGAATCACTGGGTGGCCCACCTAAGGTCACCTGCGTCCTCCACGAACTTGACAAGGCGATGTACAGGATCTCGGAGGAAGCCGCTAGGTGGTTCGGTGCTGAATGGGAGGACCCGGTGGTCGACGAGTACTTAACGGTGCGTGAGGGCGTCGAGCCAGTTAAGCCTCTGGAGGAGGAAGGAGTGGCGGTCCTGGCAATCCACACGCCCGGCCACACGCCAGGGTCTGTGACCTACTACTTCCTAGACGCTAGGGCTGCCTTCACGGGCGACACGTTATTCAAGGGAACGATCGGTAGGACGGACTTCCCCGGAGGCGACCCTGAAGCGATGGGGGCGTCGCTACGTAGGTTAGCGCGGGAATTACCTCCGGAGACGAGGGTACTGCCTGGCCATGGCTCCCCAACGACCATGGGTAGGGAGTTGAGGGAGAACGAAGCACTTAGGCGGGCAGTGGAGGATTCCCAACCCTAACCCTCATTTAAGGTAAGGGGAAAAACTTGGTTTAGGTTATACCGCGGTGCTTGACGCGCTTGGGTAGCGGTAGTTGCTGCTCTTCACCCCGGCTCTCACCCTCACGCACTGACGCTTATCTCGCGGTCGACGGCGCGGGTCACGCCGAAGCTAAGGAATACCTTACTTACCTTGCCACTCACGTCCTTAGGTATCTCCTCCCTTAGGAACCTCACCAGTAGCGCGCCGACCTGTAGGTCGTTCTTCAATGCGTACCTCCTTATCCTCTCGAGGGTTTCCACGTCTAGAACGTTCCTTACCATGTCTCCCCACCCCATATTAATATTTTTTAATTTGGCGTATATACTTTTTCCTCAATCTACGGGCCAGTGCCACAGAAAATATGCGGGAAGAAGCATCATTCACAAAAGAAAAGTTAGGTTCCCGAACCAGGCCGTGCCGATTCAAGCCTCCTGAGAACCAACGATGGCGTGGCGGCAGCCACGACTAATATCGCTAGCCCCACGAAGAAGTAGGCGGGCCCGTAAACCCAAATGCCTGCGGCCTCAGCCAACCGCTTAGAGACGCCCGTAAGCACCAACGCGACTACGGTAGCGGCTATGAAGCCGGAAACCCTAACCGGCACTGGTGCGTGGCTCAACACCCTAATCCTCCACGCTAGGAACGGGTACACTAGGAGGGAGAACGCCAACCCACCTAACTTAAAGGACGTGTCGAACCCGTACGCGAGGCCCTCCCAGAGACTGAACGCACCCACAGCAACGGAGAGCACGGGCAATGCTAAGGCAACCCTACTGAGGGGTGGGCCTACGAGGAACTTCCTTCCCGGACCCGTGATCAGCGCCCACACGCAGGCACCTACGACCAAGCCGAACGCGGCGCCTCCCAACACGTCCCTAACATAATGAACGTGCAGGCCAACACGCGACGTAGCTATCGCGGTAACGACAGCAACCGATAACACAGTTAACCCAATCCTCCTAAACCTAAGGGAGAGAAGAGACCAGAAGGAAGTTGAAACCTGCGTATGTCCGCTCGGAAACCCGTAACCCTCAGCAGGCGCCCGCCACAGCACCCTAGGCGGGCGCGGGAGGGCGAACACCTCCTTCAACCAGATGACTAAGGCACCCGAAGCGATCACGGCCAGCAAGGAAGCGACTCCGGCATCAGCATCAACAAGGGTCATGACGGCTATGGAGAGCACGACGTAAGCTGACTCCTCACCCAAGGAAGTCAGAGCTAGCCATAACCTAGTGGAGTCCGTAGCAACAGCCGCGACAAGGAGCGCCGCAAGAGTGGCGGCAACAACAATGAGTCCGTAGTCTATTAGTAACGTGTTCTCTGCACCTTCACCCGTACTCCCCAAGCTAAGCACCTTTATCAAGTATGGCGTATGACTTAAGTATTTCCCTAGTTGCTGAAGGGATTTAAATTCCTAACATAAAATATCAGAAACTCTTAATAATATATAGAAGAAAATTAATCATTAATCATGTAAAATTAAACTTAATTATATTTAGAAATTACCATATTAAGAATTAAAAATAAATGATAACGGCATAAGGGGGATTCAAGGTGGGAGTGCCTCAACCTAAAAACAACATAAAGCTCCGACACGCTATTCAATTACTCATGTGCTCAATAACCTACGAGAAGGAAACATACCTAACGCTGAAAGCCCTCGCAGAAAAAGCTTCCGGAGTGGTGAAGGTAGCCTTAAATTACGTAACTAATGAAACCGCTGGACATGAAAGAACGCTTAATGCGATACTGCACCACTGGTTTGATGTAGAGGTAAGCGACAGGAACGGAGACGAGTACTGCTCGGAGTCCATGCGTGAGGGGCTAGTGAAGCTCAGAAACCTAAGGAAAGAGATAGAGAAGAGCAACGTTAAGGAATTCGATAACTCGCTAATGAGGCATTACTTATCTATACTTTCCGGCATGGAGTCCATGTATGCAGAGGAAGTAATGAATAAAGAGTTGCTAGAGACAGCAACGTTACTAGTAAGCTCAGCAATGGGGTCAACAGATAATCCAGAATCAAAACTAAGCTTACTAAAGGAATTATTACTCGACATAAGCATGGACGAGGAGGGACATGAAAGAATACTCAGAGAAACACTGAAATTTGTAAGCGCCAACACTTAACCGCAGCACTACTACGTCAATGCTTGCTTATCTTAATCTATCCTATATCCTAGGTGATAAAATCAAAGGTTAAGCACTAAATCCCCAACATGAAAGACCCATAGAAATGGAATAGGTGAAGCCGGGGTAGCTAGCGGGGGAACTCCCGCCCTCCAAATAACCTCCCTTAGGCTCCCGAGGCCCTCCGCCCGCACCCGAGCCCCCGGGGAGGGGTCGACGCGCGGAGAACCCGGCAGTCCCGGGCCCCCGGGAAACCCGGGGCTGTCGAGCCCCCGCCCGCGACCCCGACCCGAGTGCGGGCTTTGGGTCCTCAGGAGCCCTTGGAGGTCTGCGGAGGGCTTATTGTTCCCCGCAGCCCCCAGCTCCGTAGTATTTGTTGGGTTTTACTTCGTTTAAAAGGGGTGAGGCTCTTGGGGTTGGGTCTGGTCAAAGTATGATTTAAGCTTTCTTGAAGCGCTGAATTAATTGGGTGATGAGTTTTCGGGGAGCCTCGAGCCGCTTAGTGGCGGTGACGACGCGGTTACCCTCCTGACCGCCTAGCCCGGTGAGGGGGTGATGCTTTCTTGGCCGCTGCTGACCCGCAGGTTGATCACGACTACCTCTGGTTCAGACCCTATCCTTAGGGGTAGTATCGTGGTGCCTATCCCCCTGCTGATTACTAAGGTGGTGTTGCCTACCTTATGCATTCCTTCGAACATGTTCCTCGGGCACCCTTGAGGTAGGAGGAGCGGGTGTCCTAGGATTTTGACTTGACCTCCGTGGCAGTGGCCCGCCAGCACCAGCCCCTTGAAGCCTTCCTTCGCCGCCTTCAAAGCTAGTTCGGGTTCGTGTACTAGGAGCACGTAGGTGTCGGCGTTGGGTAGGGACTTAATTATGCTTGCGTTCGGTCGCCCGTAGATCATGTCGTCCAGCCCCACGACCACCATGTTGACGTTCTTGACGCGTAGGGTTACGTACTGGTTGATTAGCATGGTTCCGCCGTACTCCTTAAGGATCCTAGCCTCCTTCCCTGTCAACCCTAAGCCCCTCTCCCAGTTCCCGGGGACCGCGTATATGGGTGTGTTAGGTAGCCCTTCCCTCACTAGGGCGAGGAACTTGCGGAGCGTGTTTAACCCCTCAGCATTACTCACCGCGTCGCCCGTTATCACGATCATGTCTGGGTGGGTGCTGATGACGAGGTTGGCTAGGCGCGCGACGCGTTCCGACCAGCTAGTGAAGTGCGTGTCTGAGAGCTGGGTGATCCTAATGACTACGTTCCCCTCACCCACCGAGTACTTAGTCACGGTTAAGTTGCTGGATTGATTCAGCATCAACGCGATCGCCGTCGCCGCGGCGACCACTAGGGTTAGGGCGAGTAGAGCTACTCTTAATTTCCTGCGGTTAAGCCTCAGCGCCCTCGACCCCGGCACCGCCTCTCCTTAATCTCCTCCCGTCCCCTATTACCCAGTACTCGCCGTCCTCCCTTACCTCAAGCTTGTATATGGGTGCCTCATGCTTAACCCTCTCAAGGACCTGTGCGGCGGCCTCGAATGCCTTCCCCCTGGTCGGGGCTGTGACGATAACGTATATTGTCGGGTCACCCGGCCTCAAGGCGCCGACCCTGTGGAGGATCACCACGTCCTCGACGCCGAATTCCTTCACTGCCCACTCACCTATCTCCCTGAGCTTCTCTAGGGCGTAGGACTCGTGCGCCTCGTAAACAAGTTCCCTCACGGCAGAGCCCTCCACGACCCCCTTCACGAACCCCATGAACGCTACTAGGGCTCCGCAACCCTTCCCCGCCGCCGCCCTAGCCAATGCTTTAAGGGTGGAGTCCAGCTCCACATCATCCTTAATGATCCCTACCCTAACAACCAACTCAACCACCTGACGCTGGGGGGAGCACCTCCACGACGTCGGAGTCGTTGACGACGTCGCCCTCCCTTAAGGGCTTCCCGTTAAGTAAGTAGATGATGTCCACCTCCCCCTTCCTAACTAGGTCGAGTACCTTAACGAACCCGGGCACTAGTGAAGCGAGAACCTCGGGGAGCTCGGACGCTTTAACGCTACCGTCCTTGAGGCTAACCTCGAATTCCTTGCCCCCAACGTAGTCCCTGAGGAACCCGTAGAACCTGACCTTCAATGCCCGCAACCCCCACGTTAAGGGGTTTAATGACCTTATAAGGTGTGCTGGGCCCCACCCTCCAAGGGAACCTACATTAATTTACCTTTAACTACCCTTAATAGGATGGGGCACTCAGCGATGAGTGGGGGTGACGCCGTCATCGTGTACTTCGTCGCGCTAGTGATGCTGGCCTCGGGCACGTTACTGGCGTTGCTGGCAGGGAGGATCCCGGCTAACCCCATCTTCGGCTTTAGGATTGGGTACGCTTACGTTTCGAGGGGGGCTTGGGTCAAGCTGAACAGGTTGGCGGGCGCGTGCTTGAGCGCCCTGGGCGCGTCCCTAATCCCACAATACCTGCTACTGGGTGATGCCGGGCTCACGGTACTTCTCTTCGGCGTTGAGTTAGTGGCCCTCACGGCCGCCCTAATACTGTATGGTGAGAGGGTGGCTGAGGCCGAACTCATCTCGGAGGCCGTGCCGGAGGGCCTGCCCGGTAAGCCCGTCCCGGTGAGGGGGTACGGCATTAACCCGCTTGCGGCAGCCCTAATGTTCCTTGGTGTACTCGTGCTTGCTTACTCAGCCACCCTCCTCCCAAGCATCCAGGGTGGGGAGGCCGCCGTTCACTTCGGGATTTCGGGTGAACCGAATGGCTTCATGCCGGCGTCCCAGCTCCCAGCACTCTACCTCGCCCCCGCCTTTGTCGGCGGGTTAGCGTTGCTCTTCATGTTACTAAGCGTCAAGAAGCCTGAGTCCTTCTATAAGCCATGGCTCACGGAGCGGGAGATCACGGTGCTGACCCACGCACTGCAGGTCACGCTTGCGTCAGTATTCCTAGTGATTTCCGTGGCGATATACGACACCATACACTACAACGTCTACGGAGCCCACGCCGTCCCCCTGCAGTTCTTCGTGCCCGCGTCCCTAGTGATGATCTTCGTGCCGACGGGTGTCTTAGTGGCTGTGTCGGTTAAGGCTTACAGTAGGTGGATTAAGGAGGTTAAGTGGTGATACGTTATGAATTACGGTGACTTCCTTAACTTACTAGCTAGGATAAGGGATGAGGGGATTAACGAGGCCCGCAACCACGGACTTAATGGCATTGCCGGTGAACGCTATCGGTGCGTGGCTCAAGCAACCCTATTCAGGGCAGCCAACATGGTTGTGTGGGGCTTTGAGGACGGGAGGGAGTTAAGCTTCGAGGAAGTCATTAAGGAAGCCGTTAAGGGGGTTTTAAGGAGGTCTGAAGCGCTTGAGCTCCTCTGCCGTCAAGTCGATGCCTTAGTTGGGAGGGCCTTGAGGAACGCGGGGAGTGAGGGGCACGCACCGGTCTTCGTGGATGTGGGGTGCGGGTCCGGCCTTGCCCTCGCCTTAGTCGCTAGCCACCCCTCACTCAGAGGTGGTGATGGCGTTCACCTCGTAGGTGTTGACCATGACCCCCTCATGCTTGAGGCTCTTAAGGTGATGCTCCCTCAGGCAATCCCCGTGAGGGCGTCGGCCGAGTTCCTTCCCCTGCGCCGCGGCACGGCTGACGCGGTCATGAGTATAGGGATGGTTCACGAGGTGGGGAGCGTTAAGCTATTCGTGGAGTCGGTCGCGCGCGTACTTAGGGGAGGTGGCGGGTTACTCATAGCTGACACGTTCGCGCCCTCACTAACGGCTGCCTTAATGAGGGTTGGGAGGACCATCAGGGTAGCTCTGAGCAAGGGCCCGGAGAACCCGTGGGGGCTTAGCGAGATTCTAAGGATCCTACGGGCTTCAGGCCTAAGCGTGTCCTCCGTAAAGAAGCTTGAGTCAAGGATGCTGAGAACGTACCCAGCAATAATTACGGCCGTGAAGGAGGCCAGCAAACCTTGAGTGACTTCGAACTAATACTGGCGAGCTCAAGCCCTAGGAGGGCTAAGCTACTTCAGAACCTAGGGTTAAGCTTCAGGATCGTGAAGCCAGGGAAGGTCAGCGAGGTTCTCGAGGGGCCGGCTGAGGAGGTCGTTAAGCGCAATGCCCTAACCAAGCTGCGCGCGGTGCTCAAGGAAGTCATGGCCAGCGGGGTTAGCGATGCTGTGGTCGTGGCTGCGGACACCGTGGTCCTCGCGCCGGGCGGGAAGGTCTTAGGTAAGCCCTCAAGCACTGGTGAGGCGCGGGAGATGCTTAATGCGCTTAGGTGCGGGTGGCACTCAGTACTCACTGGCGTCGCGGTGGGCGTGGTTAAGGGGGCTGAGCAGGTTGCTGAGGAGGTGTTCACCGTCGAGACTAGGGTGAGGATGAGGTGCTTCAGCGATGAGGAACTCGAGGCGTACTTAAGGAGCGGTGAGCCCTTAGGGAAGGCAGGCGCTTACGCCCTGCAGGGTTTAGGTGCCTTACTCGTTGATCGCGTTGAGGGAGACCCTTACAACGTCGTGGGCCTACCCCTAGCTAGGCTCCATGAAGCGTTAATGAGGGTGGCTAAGGTTAACCTACTTGAGCTGGTTCCCCGCCCTCGCCCAGGATGAGCTTAAGCGCCTCCGAGTGGGAGCCGAAGACCTCCCACATCCTTCCCGAGTATTCCTTGCTTAACTCACTCATGGCTCCCGCCATGAACCTGTCTAGTGGGGGCGTCGTTAATGAGGGCGGGTAGGGGTCGTAGTAGTCCGTGCCCCTAATGACTGCGGTGGCGAAGTGCCAGAGAGTCTTAGCGACCTTACGTCCCTTAACGGGCTTCGCCTCAGCCCCTCTCGAAACGAAGGAGCAGTGGAGCACGTAGATCCTCGACACCTTAATACCTCTGGAGAGGGCCTCGCTCCTGGTGCCGGACGTGGCCTTGTCTAGGTCTATTATCACGTACCCGTGCCTAGTGACTTCCTCACCCTTAGGTAGCTTGACTCCGTAGACGTTCTCCACCCTCGGGTCGTAGACGAGTACGCCCGTACCGCCAACTACTAACGCTTCCCCGCCCCTAACCTCGACCAGAGTGTTCTCCGTGGTTAACGGGGTGATCCCCGCAGCTAGGGCCATGGCGAGCAACGTGCTCTTCCCCGTGTGCGGGTACCCGAGGAGCATCACGGCCTCCCCGTCCTCCGTCAGCACGGTGACGGTGTCGGTGAAGAGTAGCTTCCCGTCCCTCACGTAAAGCCTTGAGAGTGCCTGCAAGGTGAAGAAGTAGGGGGACTCGTTAACGTAGGGTGCTGGAGGCGGTGACTCAACCCAGTACTCATCCGCCTCCCCAACCCCGTCCCTAAGCACGAACCTCCTAACCCTGAAGGCCTCACCCTCCTTCCTCATGACCCAGTGAATGATTGCCTCGGGACCCCTTGGGGTCGGAAATAGCGCGCCGGTGACGGGCGTTAGGTTGAAGGTGGGTAAGTAGCGCTTAGGGAAGGAACC
>CAYNPH010000028.1:0-2554 GCA_964399035.1 uncultured Desulfurococcaceae archaeon | reverse complement strand
CATAGAACTCAAACACTTGCTCTCCGCTAACAGCGCCGTTGGTTCCAGTAGTGATGTTTAACGTCACCCTTCCAGCTGGTGGTAGATAGGGTACCTTTATCCATATGTAACCGCCACACTGCGCTGGATCTGTTGTACACTCTCCGGTTACAGTTTCATAGCAGAACGGTATTTGTTGGCTACCGTTCAGTATGGATATGGGTACTCCTACCAGACTGGGCGGTAGCCTCACTCTTACCTGATAATCATACAGAGCTTGGCTTGAAGGATTAGTGACTATTACTACGTCTTCCGAAACGCTCTGGCCCATTTTCTTCAGCACTTCCGGTACTATGAACCTCGTCGGATCTGGTGGTATTCGCGGATCAGTGCCCGGACAGTTGTCGAAATTATCGTCGTAGAACAGCCTTATCTGCCAAGGTATTTTGCCCTTCGTGCTGTAGAGCTTTAACGTAATTGGTTCGTCCCCCTGCGCGTTGCCCCATTGTACTATTACCCTGTTGAGCCCGGGTCTCACGTATACTGGCCACACGATCCTTGGATTCCCTGCCATGACGTACCAGCCGCTACTTATTGGCTCAGTCTTTACAATTATGGTATCCCCTGAGTATACGGTGTATTGGTGCCATACTTCCACGTAGTCGCTACCGTAGGCCTCTAGCATTACGAGTCCAGGAGATGAGGCATTAAATTCGGCAACTATAACTGCTCTGTCACTTCTACTGCTACTAACGTCCACTTGGGTCCATATTAGGTTCTCTGCTAGGTAATCAAACTGATATATGTACCCTGCGCTGGGACCGTCGTAGACAGTTATTCCTTGGTCTGGCATGGTGTAGAAGATTAGGTAACTGTTAGGCATTATGTCTAAGTTTATCGGGAATTGGTCTGTAGATACCTTGAAGTACGTTGAATTGCTGGTAACGTAATTTTCATCTAAGTCTATTGGGGTAGCAGAAGTTGGGAGGTCGTAATACGTTGCGGGATCATATGTGGCACACGTCGTTCCGCTACACTGATATGCTGCGACGTACCATTTTATAGCGTATTCTACCTTCGTGTCATTAAGGGCCTCTTCGGCATATACGAAGACGTCCGTACCTATGCCGCTCTCTCCGCCGTAGGTTAACTTTTCTGCACTTCCCCTCAGTAGGTGTTCAATCTTCATTTTGTCTACTGTACTACCCGTGATGTTTAGTACATCGAAGGAAATCTTTTGCGCGTAGTACTGAGGTTTAGCTGTTATTGCCTCGGGATTTACTACTGTACAGATGGTTTGCCACTTGTTTAGCAATTTGTCAAATGTTAACTCTCTACTCAGTATGGTCTCCCCTGGCAGCCATGTAGTGTACATGTCTCTGTACATCAGCGCTATGTGAGGGGCTAGTGGTTCATTATCTTTCCAAAAGTCGTTCGTGCCATCGAATTGAGGTAGTCCGGTATACTTCGTATCAAACTCCAATCCGAACCCGGAGCTGTCGCCCGTTCCGTAGAAGCTGAGCGGCGCACCGCTTCCGGGTACATACGCGAAGTTCTTGTAGAAGCTAAAGGTAGCGCCTTCTCCGGGCCCTCCTAACGAGCTTACGCCGCTGTAGTTGCCCTTCGTGGCCAGCAGTATCCTGAAGCAAACTACCCACGGTGACATGAGGTCATCTCTTATGTTTTCCATTACTATGTCGCTGAGCCTTACACCCCCGTTTATTATTGCTAATTCCATATCGCCTTCGTCGTGAGGTATGTTATAACCTAGTTGTCTCAAATACGTGTCCATATCCTCTATATATGCTTCTGTATTACTTAATACATTCCATTTACCCTCGTCCGTCATTTCTAGGAGATTCATTCTACCTCTGGTTAACGTCTCGATGCCTAGCTCATCAAAGTTCTCGGTATAAGGTATGTTTACCAAGACGCTCGGCTGGGCGCCGTGTAAGTTCCTCAACAGTGGGTTGGGGCAATCCGTTTTAGTCTGATGTATGTTGTCGTAACAGCCCCTCTCTAGTGGGGCATAGTATACTCCATAATCTCCTTGTGGTGGTGGTATGTAATTGCTGGAAGGCTCCACAACCACCGGTGGCATGTACTTAACGCCACTATACGGACCTCCTAGGCTGTTCCAGATCTCTAACGGCCAGTACTTCACGTAAAGGCATACGCCCCCTTCTACAGTCTCTTTGGGATGGACGGTGTAGGGTATTTCTACGGTGACCCATCCAGCGGCATTTCCGTATCCGTAATCGCTAAGGAGCGGCTTGAAGAATATGCCAGCTCCTTCATCGCTCAAACTGAACTTTATGTATCCGGTCTCTATAGCGTCGAAGAAGTGGATAGTTATTACGTGGACACCGGGACTCAGCGGAATAGCGATTTTCTTAGTTATCTCCATTGGTGTCGAAGATACTTCAGTCTCTACCTTATACTTGAACCTACCGTAGACCTTGCTTTCATCAATCCACTTCCTTATTCTTAACTCATCTATCCAATAGGGGTGACCTCCCCTTACCGTTATCAGCTTGTAAGTCCTTTGAGTGCTGTGGATTAAACTCATCTCGCC
>CAYNPH010000027.1:0-76438 GCA_964399035.1 uncultured Desulfurococcaceae archaeon | reverse complement strand
TCCTAGCGAGGGAATTAGCTAATCTTGCATCCTCCCTCGTTGAGGCTGGCCTGTGGGTTAGGTTAGCGGTGAGTACCGAGTACGGGGTAATCATAGGCGAGAAAGCCTCGTCCCCCTCAACAATAAGTAATGTGCTCCAAGTCCTTGCTTCGGTTGAGTGGCCTAAGGAACCCTCACACGCTGTGACCGCTAACCGCGTGCTCGGCTGGCTCATCCGTGAAGTCCTGCAATCAACGCGGGCAGGCCCTTCAATAGCGGTCATAGCCGTCCTCGACGTAGTGGATGAGTCAGACCTAGTGATGCTCACACTACTTAAGAAGTGGGTTAAGGCTCAAGGCCACGAGTTCCTAGCGATAGCGACCCCGCCACCAATGCTGAGGCTCGCTGGCGGCGATAAGGACCTCAGCAACGTCAGCGAAGCTAGAAGATCCATAACTCAAACACAACGACTATCACGAACACATGGCGTGGACATCCTAATAACGCACTCACTCAATGAGGTACTAAGGAGAGCAGTAGCCATGCTTAAAGCTTAGCACTCCTCCCTACTCCTCACGAACTTAATGGATAACTTAAGGAATTCCCTACTCCATGGCGATAAAGCTAGGA
Source organism: uncultured Desulfurococcaceae archaeon (assembly GCA_964399035.1). Classification (GTDB taxonomy): domain Archaea; phylum Thermoproteota; class Thermoprotei_A; order Sulfolobales; family NBVN01; genus WAOL01. Next base: position 75,829 of record CAYNPH010000027.1, on the reverse strand, counting down.
CTACAGTACCGTAGATAGTTAATCCGATTAACGCATGTAGAACGAGCACAGGAGCATCACGCCAGAATTCCCTAATCACTATATTAATAGTATTACTAAGAATCAGGTAGAGCGCCATTAGCGCGCTCCCCGTTAGGGTCGCTAGGAACTCACGAACGGGAAAGGAAAATGCCACCCTACTCTTCGCCATCATATACATGTAGGCTAGTAAAGGAATACCTGTGAGTACCCAAGCAATCGGGTAAGGGAGAACTGCGTATGGATCGGTCATGCGTCCTTGCCCTTCATTAAGTAGGAATATCATTCCGGCACTCCCTAACCCTAGCGCAATAACGCCTCGGATGAACAGAAGCATCGGAACCTTGAATATGGGGGTTTTAATGAGCTTTAATCCATAGGCGTGAATGTCCGCTGTTTCACTCGCTGATGCTACATTCCCCAAGAGTATGGTTAGCGTGTAGATCAGAGATTCAGTACCCATTAACACTAGTAAGAGCCATGCACTAACGTACGCGACCTTAAACACGCTAAGCACGGGCTTAGCAAGTGTTATGAGAAGCGATATCATGCCAACGTTGAGTATTAAGGCAATCCTAAGCACATCCTCGATGTCTTTAGCGGAGGGAACACGCAGTAACTTAGACACCAATCCACTACTTAAAGCCCCTGAACTACGCACGATAACGTTCCTAGGGATATACGCCACGCCTAGGTAGGCTGTTAGATCCGTTGTTGAAGTCAACGCCGTTACCATCGGCCTGTCTAGGTTTATGACTAGGTTGGATAGGTATAACATTAGTGAGATGTAGGAATTCTTGAGTAGCTTACCTATTCCTCCATACTCCATGCGGGGCTTAGGGACTACAATCCCATTTCGCTTCATTACTACGTACCTCAGCAAAGCCACTATTGAACTACACACTATAACAGCTAGCACGACGCCCAGTAAACCAATGTGAAGGAGAACGACTAGCACGTAAGCAACTACCAGCCTGATAGTAACTCTTACCATGAGGATTCTTCCCTCTATGTAGGGCCTAGAACCCAGGATCAACGAGCGCAGAAACATGTTGAAGGACTCGCTAATCAGCATTAAGGATGCTAAGGCGAAAGCCATGAACCCCCATCCTAGGATACTGTTATAGAGATAACCTATCAGTAATAGCACTGCTAAGGAGAGCGGGGCGTACATTAACGTAAGGGCGTACGCAAACGACACCATATCGTATCGTTTCCTAGCGTAGTACCTTAGGGACCAGGTGCACCAGATGCTATGCACACCTGATAAGATGCTGACTACACCCATTATGGTGGTCCAAAGACCGTACTCGGGTACCGTCAGCTTCCTTACTATGACTAAGGTGAAGAGTATTGCTAATATGAGCCTGTACATCTCGCTTATGTAATTCATTATTGTTGAGTACCTGACCCTAATACTCGCGAGTTCTTCCTGCGTGTACTCAACCTCATCGTTACTGACGTCGCTCATTACGTAGCTACGCCTCTGATTCAAGAATACGGTTAGGATTTTATCTCTGAGCTTAGCGAAGGTGATGCATGCGTGATTTATTACTGTTATTGCAACATTACCGCAGTGGGGCCCGGTAATGCGTCGTGCTTTACTCGCTGCTATCGTTATGGCTATCGTGGCTTCGGCGGTAGTTGCTTATTACTACATCAATTACGGCTTGGTGAATCGTGATCCATTAAGCCCGCTGAAGGATGTACTTAGTAATGCGCCAGACTCGCTGACACTGACGAGTCCCAGCCTTAGTGCGGGATCCACTGTACCTAAGCAATATACCTGTGATGGCACAGATAAGTCACCTCCCCTGAGTTGGAGTAAGGGACCTGAAGGCACCATCTCGTACGCCGTACTGATGTATGATCCTGACGCGCCTAGAGGTACGTTTTATCACTGGGTCATCTACAATATCCCGCCCAATATCACGGCACTTCCCGAGGGCGTTCCGAAGACCTTCAGGACATCTTTCGGGCTTCAGTGCGTTAATGACTTTAGGAGATACGGATACGGGGGTCCGTGCCCCCCACATGGCTCGACACACAGGTATGTTTTCGTGGTTTTAGCCTTGAATACTGAGCTGAACTTACCTAGTAATGCAGACGCTAGAGCTTTCCTTAACGCCGTCAGAGGACATGTACTCGCTTATGGTGTCTTGGTGGTTAGTTACGGGCACTAGAGATGAGTCAGCACTTGTTCTGCAGCCTCATTATCCTTTAATTATTTCTTAAGCAAGTTGTGGTGGGGCGTAGAAATTGCTGTCTAAGGTGCTTGAGGCTGAGGAAGGCATTGAGAAGGTAATGGGTGATGTTCTCAGAACGCTCTTCCTGTTCTCCGGCGCCCTCTGGATGCCGGAGTTAATCGGTGAGTACGAGGGCTTCGTGAGAACCTTGGGAGAGGAGCCTGTGGGGAAGGAGGTGCTTGAGGAGGCTGTGGGGAAGCTTAAGGATGCTGGGCTGATCGATGTTAAACCCGGCATTAGGGCTACGCACCTCAGCGGCGGTGAGAAGACCGTGCTCGTATCCCTTAAGAGGAGCCCTGAGGTACTGGCGGCGCTGTCTACCGATTCTAGGGTCATGAGGTACAGGAGCGAGTGGGCAAAGTACATGCAGCGGGTATCTCTCTAAGATGCTTTAACGCGTTTAGGAATTAGGGGAAAACCTGTTTTTAGTGCTTGCATGACCTCCTACACTTCTTAGCACATTAGGCGCCCGCCATTAATGCCGATTGTCTGCCCAGTTATGAATGAGGCTGCTGGACTGGCGAGGAAGTAAACTACTTCGGCAACATCTTCTGGGCGGCCGATCCTCTTGAGTGGGTGGAGCGACGCTGCGCGTTCCCTCTTTTCGGGGGTGTCAAGCACTTTCTTGACTAGGTCCGTCTCAATTATGCTGGGCGCGACCGCGTTCACCCTTATCTTAGGGGCTAGTTCTAAGGCTAGCTTCCTGGTCAGCCCTATCACCCCGGCCTTCGCCGCGTGGTATGCTATTCCCGCTATTCCTGCAGTCTGCCCCACGATGCTCGAGATGTTAACTATCGCTGCTGACTCGCTCTTCTCGAGTAACGGCAGGAACGTTTTAGTCACTAGAAACACGCCCGTTAGGTCCACCCGGATGACCTTCTCCCAGCCTTCCAGGGTTTCCTCCCTTATCCCTTCCCAGCTAATTATGCCTGCGTTGTTCACCAGCACATCTAAGCGCGGGAACCTCTTGCTTAGTTCCCTATACGCCGCACTCACGCTTTCCGGGTTGGCGACGTCCATCCTAAGCACTACCGCCTCCGTAGCCCCCTTCCTGAGGGCTTCCTCCGCCGTCCTCCGGGCTTCCTCCTCGCTACTGCGGTACGTTAACGCAATATGCGCTCCCGGCTCGGCGAAGCGGAGGACTATCGCCCTGCCAATACCCCTAGACCCTCCCGTTACGAGGACGTACCTCTCGCTCAACGCAGTACTCACCATTATTTCCTACTCACTGCGAGCAATAAGGTTCGCGACCAGCTACAGGGTTATGCAATATAAGGTAAACCATACTTTAGGCTTGGTGCTCACACCGTGCGGTTGCTACTGATTTCGGACATACACGGTAAGACATCAACACTCAAGAGAACTCTCAAGGAAGTCGGGGAAGTTGACGCCATATTAGTAGCGGGTGACGTGTCGTCATACGCTGGGCTCAAATGGGCTGACGTGTTAGACACGATATCTAAGCACTGCAGGCAGAAAGGTGCTACAGCCTTCGTAGTTCCAGGTAACGTGGATCCACCAAACATACTCAGCGCTAGGTATGAGTGCGTTAAGATCCTACATGCCTCTGCAGGCACCTTAGATAAGTACATCATCGCCGGAGTTGGTGGAGGATTAGGCTTCAGCTTCCAGCGAATCGCGAAACTAACAGATAACGAGCTTGCAGGCTTTGTGGACCTCCTTCTAAGGAAGCATGGCGGGGGCTTAGCCCCCTACTCATGGATACTGCTTACGCACACACCTCCCTACGGAACTAAGTTAGATATAATGTACACTGGGGAGCACGTTGGGTCAAAGGCGTTAAGAACCCTAATTGAAGTGCGTAAGCCCCTCCTAACCGTTAGCGGGCACATTCACGAATCCAGGAACGTTGACCACCTAGGTAGGACGGTACTGGTTAACCCTGGCCCGAACTACAAGGGGTTCTACGCGTTAGCGGAGATCAACGGGATGGACGTTAAGGTGGAGTTACTTAGCGTGAAGCGGTTGTAGCCTCCTCAGCACCTCACGCACCCTAGGCCCTGCGGGCGAGCCCAGAACTCTCTCAGTTAACCTGCAGAAGCCGCATACGTCACTCCTTGATGGGAGGCCGCAGTACTTACACCGGGTTAACTCAGCCTGGATTCGTGCTTGATCGGTGCTGCGTCCCGTTGCCGTCTTAGCCAGCGACCTCATGAACCTTAACTTAACTCCCGGATGCCTTAAGTCAAGCTCGTAAAGGAACTTCCTGATTAACGCGTCCATCCCACCTAAGAACGTGTTAGGGCATAACGTCCTAACGAACGGCAAGCCCTTAACGATCACGTAAATCAGGCACTCACGTTCAGTGACTTCGTAGAGGGGCCTCACCCTCCTAGCTAAGTATCCCTCCTCACCAGTTGTTACTGGAGCTAGTTTCAGTGCCGCGCTCATATCTCCTAACAACATGTTCTTGAGCGCGTAGGGGGCGAGATCGTCTATGTGGTGACCTGTCGCGACGGCATCCACACCCCACTCTATCGCGGCGGCGTTGAGCACGTACCTCTTAACGAGTCCGCATACAGCGCATGGAGGCCTGTTTGACTTAGCTGAGAGTTCAGGAATTGCCGCGCCCACTGCCTCCTCTAGGTTTAGGATGTAGGTATTCACGCCTAGCTTTCTTGAAACTTCCTTAACAACACTTAAGCTCTCGTCACTGTACTCGCCGAGGCCTAAGTGTATGTGTAATGGTATAATCTTAAGCCTTAGTTCAGGGGCAATTGCAGTTAATGCTGAGAGGAGAGCTACCGAGTCCTTACCGCCGGAGACCGCCACCAGTACGCTCTCACCTTCCCGGAGTAAGCCATACTTCTCTATCGTGGCGGCGACTCTACCCTCAAAGTATTCTATGAAGTGCTTCTCACAGAGATTCATCCTGGCGTAAGGTATCTTAATCACTGCTTTAGACCCACACTTACTGCACTTAGCCACAGAACCCCACCTCACCCAGCTGACCTAACCTCATAGACCTCAACCTCATCGCCGTCCGTAACCACGTCATCCTCCGTGAGCGGCTTCCCACCCTTAACAACCACTACCTCGTAGACCCCGTAGCCGAGCTCGCGTAAGAGCGTCATTACCCTCATGACCTTGCGGCCGGGTTTCCTGATAGTCACTTCCCTCCTGATAGGGTATATCTTGGCGCGAACGATCAATAGCTCTTCACCACATTGAAACCGTTCTTATACCTTCCTTCAACAACCTCTTTAGTTGAACCTTAAATAACGCGTACGCCGCCAGAAGGAAGGTTACCGAGTAAGCCACGCCAATCACCTCCGTCTCCCATAGTGGGAGCACCGTGTTTGATACCCCTAGGGAATACCTGATTAGCTCCGCTGGGTAGCTGAAGGGCGTTGCTAGTGCGAGGGTCTGGAGGGGTTTAGGCATGTAGCTCAGCGGCACCAGACCCCCGGTAGCTATGGGGAGTATGAAGCCTACTAATTCAAGCACGGGTCCCGCCGACCCGACGCCTATCGTGGTTGCCCCTAATAGCATGGCGTAAGCAAGCAACACCACGACCATTGTTAATACGGCAATGAGTAAGGTTACCGGATCCGCCACTGAGATGGCGGGCGGGCCCAGGAAGACCGTAAGCAGTAATGCTGACGTGCCCACCGAGATACCGTACCAGAGTAGCGAGGCCGGGATCACCCCTGCGTACAGGAGGAATATGCTGTTACCGCTGACTATGACGTGCTCTAGCACACCATGAAACATTAACCACCTAAGCTCCCACGCCCAGTCCCACGTAGCTACTGAGTAAGCTATGAATATCATGACGGCGGTCAGCGCTAAACCCGAGATACGCTCGGGCGGCACGCCTGGCGGTCTGAAGAGCAGGAGCGGCGCTATGAATAGCGATAACCATACGCTGAGCGACAGTATCCCTATGACTAACCCGTGGCTCCTGATGAGTTCTGCCTTGAGGTATGCTAGGAACACCTGCTTAACTGCCTCAAACCTCCCCATTACGCACTCACCCCCGACTCAAGCTTCTTCCTTTCCCACGCCAGCACGGCGGACCTTCCGAGGGGTGCGTAGAGAACTGCTAGCGCCGCACCCACCCCTAAGAGCATTAAGGCAGTTGAGACCTCCGCGCTTAAGCCGTTTGCGAGCATTAGCTGAATCGCTGCGACAGGATGCGATGGTGGGAGAATCCATGAGAGCATGCGTGCCCCTAAAGGCATTAGGTAGCGCGGGTAGAACGCGCCAAGGAGGATCATGAGTAGGGGCCTAATGACGTTCAGCACTCTCCACGACTCTCCTGACATGCTGTAGATAGCGCCCATGATCAGCATCGCTAGCGTGGAGAAGAAGAGCCCTCCAGCAGCGGCCATACCGATCACTATTAGGGCCATCACCACGCCCTCAATCCCGCGGTAGTAAGTCAGTACTGGAAGCACCGTTGCGGCGCCCGTGGCTAGCGTTATGGTTAGCCTGGGTAAGGGCATCACCACGTAGAGAGCTATCCTTGATACCGGTGATGATATTATGTAGGGTAGCGTGCCCATGTTCTCATCGAAGATAGGGCGCCAGAGAATATCGTCGGTCACGCTCAACACAGCTATTATGACGAACGAAGCAACTATGAAGAACTCCACAGGATCCACGCCTACCCTGGAGATGAAGACCTGCGTGGACCCCATTGCCGAACCTAGGAGTAGGACGAAGAAAGTGAACATGTAAGGATAAACAATTATTAGCAGGAGGAGGGACTTCCTGCGGAAGACGTCGCCGTACACGAACATGAATTCCGCCTTAAGTAGCTCGACGAACTCACTGAACTTCATCACCGCCACCCGTGAAGTAAATGAATACGTCTTCAAGCGTCGGTTCCTCCACCCTGAACCTCAGTATTTCCAGACCTGCTGACGTGATCGCCTTGATGACGTCATCAACCACGTTCTCAAGTCTGCTTAGCTTAGCCTTAATTTCGAGGATCGATGGTTCAACCTCCTTGACCTCAGGCTTGACCCCTATGATGGACTCTATTACCTTCTGAATGCTGGCTACGTTGGACCCGTTACCCCTTACTGTGAGGGTTAGTAGGCGTAGCCCCGGTATCCTTGCCTTCAGCTCGTCTGGCCGCCCCTCCGCCACGATCCTGCCCTTGCTTATGAGTAGTATCCTGTCGCAGACTAGCTCCGCCTCGAACATGTTGTGTGTTGTGTATAGTATGGCCTTACCTTCCCTATGAGCTAGGTTAGCTACTAACTCCCTTATCCTCCTAGCTGTGGGCGGGTCCAGCCCTAGGGTAGGCTCGTCTAGGAGGAGTACCGGGGGATCCTTTAGTAGAGCCCTGGCTAAGGCTAGCCTAGCCTTCATGCCTAGGGAGTACTCCTCGAATAGCCTGTCCTCTGCTTTCATGGCTTTAAGGCCTAGGAGTTCCATCAGCTCGTTAACACGCTTCCTTAGCCTCTCACCTTCCATGCCGTAGAGGGCGCCGAAGTACAGTAGGTTCTCCTTACCGGTTAACTTACCGTAGAATCCTTTCTCCACGCTCAGCATGATCCCTATACGCTTCCTAACCTCCTTAGCCTGCTTAACTACGTCGAAGCCCTCCACCAACGCAGTACCGCTGTCGGGGAGAAGCAACGTTGATATGATCTTAACGGTAGTGGTTTTCCCGGCCCCGTTAGGGCCCAGTAGACCAACCACCTCACCATGCCTGACGTTGAAGGAAACACCCTTTAGAGCTTCAACGGCTTGCTTCTCGGACCTAAGCAATCCTTTCTTGCTACTCGTCCAGTATGTCTTCTTTAATTCCCTTACCACTATCGCTGAGTCTGAGCGTCGTGACAACGTTAATCACGCTCCCGTCCTCCGCAAGGGGGTTCCTTTCCTCCCCTACACTCACAGCCTATAAACGTTAGAGCCTCAGGCCCTCCCGTAAAGTCCAGAGCACCAAGGTTTGGCCTGAAGCTCCACATGCTCTGTACCTGAACCTTCCTCATGCTCTTATCCCCGTGTAGGTTATGGTGTGTTCAGGGTTATCCTCGTTAATTCACTGTGGTGGTCAAGAAGTGGGCAACGCGTCTTTAACCTAGGGAGGCTTAAGGCGCCAACCGACCAGGGGTGAGTACGCGTAATATTACCTTATGTAGAAATTCATTTTCTACTGGCTTACGCATGCATCACCGCTATTGACCTGATCACGTCGGCGGAGTTCTCGCATTCGTCGGAGCTGTTCTCCAGCTCGTCAACTAGCTCCTTAGTTATGATGCATACCGATACCTTGCCTGCCTCGTCGCAGAACCCTAGTACCTCCTTCATTCCTTCCATGCGGATGTCGTCTATGGATTCCTCTATGCGCTCAACCTCATCGGCTAGGCGGAGGGCTTCCTTAGGGTCGCTCCTCACTATCTCCACGGCCTTAAGTAGCAGTGTTGAGGCTTCCTTCACGCCCGAAGCCATCCTCTCCAGTATTTCCCTAATGTTTTCCGGCACCGCGTTGGGGTCTACTAGCGTGGCTCGCTTCCCTGCCGCCTTAAGGTACGCCGCTATGTCGTCATTTATTAGCACTAACCTTATCAGTTCCTCCCTATCTATGGGGTGCAGGTAACCCTCACTGAGTTCCCTTATGACCTCACGCTTGTAGTCATCTGCCTTCTTCTCTAGCTCGTAGGTTTTAGCATAGAACTCGGCTACGCCATTAGCGTCGCCTTCCCTGAACTTCCTGAAGAGTGACTCTGCAGCCTCCGCCACCTGCTTAACTGCTTCGAGGTGGTCACGGGCTTTCCTCAGCACCTCCCTCTCAACTCTCCTGCCGAGCCATGACCACGTGGACGCACACATCCTAGTCTCACCCCTAAGAAATACCTGTTAGAGAGTACATAATTAGTCGGAATACTATCGCTATGCCGGCAGCCGCGGGAACCGTCAGGAGCCATGACAGCATGATCTTCAACATCACGCCCCAATTCACTCCCTTAACCCCATGCCTAGCCATGCCCACCCCGAGCACTGCCGAGACGGATGCGTGAGTAGTTGATATCGGCATGCCGTACCCCCAGAGCATTGTCGGTATGGTGGTGTACACCCACACCACGGACGCGTTAGCTATGACTGCCGCAGCAGCCATCGTCATGTCAAGCCTAGTTATCCTGAAGGCCACCGTTCTAATGACGCGCGGTCCAAGCATGAAGCCCCCGAGAGCTATTCCCGCCGCGCCAAGCATCGAAAGACCCACTGCGGTCCTATAGTCGAAGCCCGTGGCAATCCCCCCAGCCCTAACCACTGCCGCGTAGACCCCCGTGGCGTTGCCGACGTCGTTAGCTCCGAAGGCGTAAGCGGAGTAAGCAAGTCCGGCAATGAGGAGGGCCCTCAGGAACTTCTCCCTACGTGCGTCATCCTTAACTCTACCGAATAAGTACCTGATAACTACGTAAAGGCCTGCAGCAAGCAACGCAGCCCCTATAGGGGAGGTTATCCAGCTCAGCACTACCTTTACTAACACGCCGTAATTTATTCCCGTGTACCCCATCATCAAGCACCTAGCTAACGCGATCCCAAGCACAGCGCCGACAGACGAGTGAGTGGTTGATATCGGCAACCCCTTCCACGATGACATTATTATCCAGAAGGCAGTCGCCATTGACGCCGCCAAGGCATCGCAGACGGTCTCAATCTCCGCTATGCCTCCGCCGAACGTTTTGATAACCATCCATCCCTGAATAACTGACCCTAGAAAAGCGAACACCGAGAATAGCGCAACAGCTTTCTTGATGCTTAAGGCCCCGCCGCCGACAGCTGTTGATGTGGGGTTAGCCGCGTCGTTCGAGCCTATGGACCAAGCTACGTAGAACGCCAACGCAAGCCCTAACAGGATTAAAGGCCCTACCGTCGTAGCCCAGCACTTTTTTCGAGTGATTAATTATTAAGCATTAAATCAACTCACTTTAAAAATTAATTTTAGAGAAAGACAATCCCTTAGTATTAACTATCCACTTATTTAGGTTAGTCTTCATTCAATCATTAGGTAATGACGTAATGCCGGCGATGAGAGGGCTCCGTAGGAGGAAGACGTTGGTGCCCGTCGTTGCAATCGCATTAGTCCTTCTTCTATCTCTCATCACGCCCAGCATGACGCCTAGTTTAAGGCAACGTAATAACCCCGTCAGCTATGCGTTGGCTAAGGACGGGTTCCTTGGACTACCTGCAATTGCCCCGTTGCCTACACCGATACCTACGTCCGCAGGTACTGGGCTCGCCAGTAACGCGTCAGCGGTTGTGACGACCTCCGATCAATCCCCTCCGCCAGTGCCTAAGCCCGTTAGTTACCCTGGAAGTCCCGGAACAATATTAATCCTGCCTCAAGGTACCCTAACCCCGCAACACCTGAAGTCGTTGGGCATGAGGTTCAGGTACGTCATAGTTACCTCATCTACACTAATACGAAGTGTTATCCCGCTAGCGGTGATCCATGCCGCTGAGGGTATGAACGTGCTGGTAACCACCATGGATTGGATCAAAGCTCATTTCCCAGCAAAGAAGCCCTGCGATAGTCTGAGGGACTTCGCACGGTTCGCCCACTACGAGTTAGGAGCGGTTTACCTACTTCTTGCTGGGGACGTGGACATCGTTCCCACTGCCTACTGGTACTCTGAGGATCTCTTTCTAGATGCTGGTGAGGACGCGTACAAGGCTACCGACCAGTATTACGCTTTCCTGGACGGCAACTGGGACCCCAACGGAAACGGCAAGCTACTTGAAACCCTAGACACTAACGGCGATGACGTGCCTGACAAGAACCTTGAACCGCTACCTGACTCCGTGCCTGACCTGTACGTGGGTAGGTTGCCAGCGTCAACGCCCTCGCAAATGAGGGCACTAGTCAATGACACGATATCATACTTGACTAACCCCCCGCCCGGGAACTGGATTAAGAAAGCGGTTCTAATTGCGGCGATAGCGAACTTCCGAAACGAGTCTGGCTCAAACTTACCTAAGGTCGACCTAGCTCAGGTCGCGCAGTACATACGTGGCCTCCTCCTGCCCTACGGCTACGTGGTCATCCGTGCGTATCAAGATGAGGGTCTAGAGTCCACGACCTACCCACACGAGGTCAGCTTAACGCACTCCAATGTTGTGAAGTTACTGTCCGAGGGGAGCGGGCTACTTTATTCTGGGGCTCACGGCATACCGTTAGCGCAGGGCATGAAGGTATGGCTTAATGACACTAATGGGAACGGCGTACCTGATAAGAATGAGGTGGTGTTTAGGTACTTCCTTCAGGTTTGGGATCCCGTGGACAACCACGGGAGAAGGTTCCTCGCCTACCTAGAGGGTTGCTTGACTGGGTATTACGACTTCCATCAGGACTCACTAGCCGAGTACCTACTCCGGCACTCAGCAGTAGCTGTCATAGCCGCAAGCAGGGTATCATATTATCAGGTCCCGTGGCCAGGGCCGGGGGGATGGCTTGATCAAGAATTAACGTATCTTTTCTGGAAGGAACTAACGACTAAGGCAGAGTGGAAGCCCGGCCCCGCACTTGAGCTCAGTAAGTATGAGTACATTAAGGAGCACGGTGGCAACGCGTCAGCGATGAAGTTCATGAGTAAGAAAGACTTACTTGATTATAACCTTCTAGGGGATCCAGCGGTAACTATATGGGTAGGCGAGCCCCTAAGGCTGAACATAACGTATGGGAGGTTAAGGGCAGGCGCCGCGAGTAAGGTTCTTATCCATGATGCAAAAGGCAGGCCCGTAGCACATGTTCTTGTAGCAGTATATAACGCATACACTGGTGACTTACTCGCATACAATTACACGGACTCATCGGGGATCGCCACCATCAACATCCCTCCCCTCCAGCGTAATACTGAGGTGTTCATAGTAGCCCGTAAGGACGGGTACACGTATATACTAAGGAAGGCTTACGTGGCTTACATGGGGGCCCCGCCCACAATCAACTTAAGTTCACCAAGCAATGAAACAGTCTACGGCACCACAGTCCCCATACTCGCGCACGTGGCCGATCCCGACGGCAAAGTAACTGAGGTTAGGGTAATCATTAGTGGGCCGGGCTTAAACCTCACTAAAACATACGCGCCGAACAAATCAGAATTCACGGTAAACATCACGGTTAGGATTAATGAAAGCGGCGCCTACGTAGTTAAGGTATGTGCTGTGGATAACGACGACAACCACGTGGCAATCGAGAGGATATTCCTAGTAGACGCCACGCCCCCCAAGATCGTTATTGAAGGTGTAGCCAATGCCTCGGCAACGAACAGGGTCGGCGGCACGATCCGCGTTAGTGTTGAGGACGCGGGCGGCGTGAGGTTTGCCGAGATCAGCATGGACGGGAGAGTAATTATTAGGAGGTGGAACCTCAGCAAAAGCGCGGCGTTCAACGTCACGATCCCATCAAATGAAGGGCCGCATGCGCTACTGGTCGTGGCGGAGGACAATGCCCACAACGTAGCGCATGAGGTAGTTCTGTTCTACGTTGACTTAACCCCGCCCTCGGTACACGTGTACCCACCAATAAATAATTCCGTAATCAATCAGCGCAAGATTAGGGAGCTACTAATAACCTGCAACGATAACTATAGGGTCGCGTACGTCACGGTGTACGTTGACGGGGAGCTCGCGTTGAACGTCTCTAGGTACAAGCTAAAAAGCGTTAACTTAAGCAGGTTAAGTGACGGTCAACATAACGTAACGATCACGGTCTTCGACACCGCCGGAAACAGCAGGCGCGTTACGTTACTCTTCTACGCGGACTCAACCCCGCCCTCAGCAAAGCTGCTGGGAATTACGAGAAAATACGTTAATAAGTCATCGATAGCGGTTCTGGCGGAGTTGCACGATAACATCGGGTTAAGGTACGTCAAGATATTCCTCAACAATAAAATAGTGCTTGAAAGGAACTTCACGAGAAGCAACGTGTCAGCCTACCATGAAGCCCTTCAGGGGGTTGTTGACGCGAATCTTAAGTTAACGCTCACCCTCAGCGACGGTCGGTACGTGCTCAGCGTGCTTGCCGCCGACTTAGCAGGGAACGTGGTGCTTAGGAACGCAACGTTCTATGTGGACACGACCCCACCCAAGGTTAGGGTCCTGATGCCTGAGAACGGCTCATACTTGAACACCGCCGACGTAGTGATTAACGTGAACGCCGCCGACAATCTGTGCCTTGCGTTAGTGACTGCTCACGTTAATGGCTCGTCCGTAAGGCTAGTTAATGGGTCAGGCAAGTACGAGGCGCCTGGCGAGGGGAACTACGTCATTAAGGTGAGCGCGAAGGACTGCGCAGGAAATAAGGCCTCCAGCAATGTGGTCTTCCACGTAGATTTAACTCCCCCAACCGTAACGCTCATCAAGCCCAGAATGGGTGCCGTGGTTAGGACACCCTTCCAGCTGAGGGCCAGCGTCAAGGACAACTACGGTGTGCGGCTCGTCTACATCACCGCGGACGGCAAGGTAATTAAGGAATTCAACCTCACACAACCTCAGACTAAGTACGTGATTAACGTAAGCATAGCTGACTTGCCGGAAGGGCCTCACCGCATCGCTGTCGTGGTTGAGGACGTGGCAGGGAATGTTGGTAAGGGTAGCGTTGCATTAACCATCGATAATACACCGCCAAAGATATACTACGTTAATGGAACCAAGTCGTTCACGGAGGGAACCCTCAGGTTAGTGTTTAGGGTTAGTGAGTCGCTCAGCGCGTTTGAAGTGGTGGTTGACGGGCACCCGGTGAAGGTGCTTAGGATTGGGAGTGATGAGTGGGCGGTCAAGTTAAGCGGCTTGAGCCTCGGGGAGCATAACATCACGGTGATCGCCAAAGACCTGGCAGGTAATGTCGGCACACTTAAACTCGCCATTAGCATTAGTCACGCATACGTACTTGAGGCAGTTGCCGCTGTGTTTGGGTCAGTAATAGTAGTTGTAATCGCGCTGTATTTACGGAGAAAGCGGGGAGGGCCCTCCTAGCCCGGGGAACGATCTCCTTTATTAGGGTGTTCGTGCTGATTTAACGCGGTTCTAGAATGATAATTGTTGACTTAGCTGTGGTGCTGTCAATACTGCTGACCCTAGTGGGTTCCCTACTTAACTTGAGGTGGGTGAGGTGGGGTAACACCCTCTTCCTTATTGGGATCTTAGTTCTTCTTGTGAGGGTTACTTATTTGTTGCTTCACTTAAATGCTCTTCCAAGGTTCGTGGCGGTACAGGCTATCTTTATCGCGTCACTCTGCATGGTGTGGGCTACGGCTACGTTGCACGCGCTTCTATTGGGGGAGGGCGAGAACGTTGGGTCGGTATTTCTCGTTGCAGCGCATTCTTTCTACGTGCTGGTGTTGCTAGCGATCTTGATTGGCTCTGGCACGCTGCATGCTGTGTTAATTGATGCCTGCGTTATCGCCTTAGTGGGGATTAGCGTTGCGTCTAGGGGGCGCAGACCTCATGGGCTGGGGCGTTTTGTGGCTGCTGTGTTGTTGCCTGCGTCCTTGCTCATCCATACATCCAGCGTTGTTGGGGCCGAACTTGGCGGGGGCGGTCTCAGGATTATTTCCTTATTCGGATACGCTGTACTCGCTGTTGCTGTGCCTGCCCACCCATGGTTTTTGAGGGTGATTACTGAGCGTGATGATGTCTTTATGGTCGCGTCGGCGGTAAGCGTTGTTTACCTGGGTTACCTCGGCTTGATCTTAGGGTTAAGTGAGGTTGTGGAGGACGTTGCGCTCTGGGCCTTCAGTATGTTGGGTTTCGTGACATTGTTTTACGCGTCCGCACATGCTTTTGCGAGGCGTGATTTAAGCGGGTGTGTCGCGTACTACGTCTCGGCAACCGCGGGGCTCCTCCTGTCATTCACCAGTGTCTTGATGTTGTTTAGTGTCGATACTGCCGTGCTTGCTGCCGCAATTCTGGGTGCGGGTTCAGTAATGTTTGTGCCCGCAATCCTGCCTTCCGTCACTCGCCAGGCGGGGTTGGAGGTCGGGCACACTCTAACTTTCGCGCGACCTCCTGTGCTGACCTTGCTGCTGGTCTCGGGTGCTTTCCCGTCGGTAAGCCTCCTTGGCAGGGCTTTGTTGGCGGCAATGCTTTCAAGTTTGCAGGGTTCGGCTTCCGTGCCGACACTGGGTTTACTCGTGCTTAGCGTAGTGATGATGTCAGCGGCAGTGACTAATTCCCTCAAGTTTAGGGTGATGAGATCACGGGTTGCGCTAACTTTACCGTTATTAGTGAATGCTTCGTTAACCCTGATACTCTTCTGCGTCCTGCTGTGGTCGTTGCTGGGTTCGCTCTCACTAAGCGCTGTTCAGCTCATGCTGTGGTTGCTCTTAATAGGGTTTGTTTCGGGCTTTAGTGCCTGGCTTACTGCATGGCACGAGGTTCTAGGTAGTTTTCTGGGGAGGGCCTTCACGCACCTTCCTAGCGCCGTGGTGGGTCTCGAGAGGAGATTCAGGTTTGTTGCTGAGAGGGTCGTTGAGCTGCTGGAGATTGTTGAGACGGAGGAGAGGTTTCTTGCTACCTTATCCCTACTGGTTCTGCTTGTGGCTACTGTGGCGGTAGTGCTTTTAGGGGGTGTCGTGCCGTGAAGAGGTACCGAAGGTTGCTTGCCGCTTTAGCGGTCATAGTTACCTCGCTTGCCATCGCTTACCTAGCGACGCTGAGGGGCGCCACGTTACTTCCTATTAGGGTAGAGTTGGGTGAGGCTGGGGCCTACTACGTCACGCACTCGTACGTGACTGGTTTCAGCTTATGGGTGCGCTCAGTTGTGAATGCCGTTATCTGGGATTTCAGGGCTGTGGATACGTTCTTTGAGACCGCGGTTCTATTCGCCGCGTTGCTTGCCGCACTAACGTTTACTGGGAAGTTAAGCGGGGGCACGCAAAGCACGGGTGTGGGGGTGAGGCTCTCACCAGTCGTCACTACGGTACTCAAGCTGTCGCTTCCCTTAACGCTTGCCGTGGCTGGGGGGTTAGCTCTGGAAGGTCATCTCTCTCCGGGCGGCGGTTTTCAGGCTGGTGCAGTCGTAGCGGTCATGGCCTTCCTGTTCATGGCCGCTCACGGCGTAGTTACCGGTTGGTTTAACCGTGTCAGTACCTTGCTCCTTACTAGAAGCGTCGCGTTACTGGCCCTCTCCGCGCTCGCTGTAGCGCCAGCTATCGTAGGGATGCTGTACGGTTTGGGTCCCTACGCCTTAACCGGGAGGCCCATGCCTAAGTTAGTGATTCCCGGGTGCTGCGTGGTTCCCGTGTATACTGTGTTGCTTAACGTTTTCGAGGCTATCGCTGTGGGGGCTGCCTTCACCCTCGTCGGTCTTATCGTGTGGTCGTCGATGGGTGGTGAGGGTAGTGAATGAGGTAGACCTCTTCCTTCTGAACTTAGCTATTGCTTCCTTGCTGGTGTCGGTGGGGGTGGGTATTGCTGGCGTTATACTTAGGAGAAACGTTGTTAAGAAGGTGATTTGCTTGGGGATGGTCAGTGACGCTGTGGCGGTGCTGCTGGCGTTCATAGGCTTTAGGGTTAAGTACCCTTCACTTCCTCCTGTCTGGCTGTTTGAGGAGGGTGGTGGGCTGGAGCACGCGTTGAGGGTTTTCGTTGATCCCCTGCCCCAAGCCCTCGTCGTTACTTCCATCGTGATAGGGGTAGCGTTCACGCTGTTCCTGTCAGTAGCCGTCGTGAGGTTCTATGAGGACTACGGCACGCTGAGTTTCGAGAGAGTGCTTGAGGAGGTTGAGGGAGAGGTTGAGGAGGGTAGTGAGTGATGCAGTCCGTGTCCCCAGCACCGCTACTGTGCGTCGCCGTTCTTGCACCAGTCATCACGGTATTCATGTTGCTCGTGGCTAAGGTCATGCGTAACGCGTCACTAGCTACTACTCTCTTCTGGAGCGGTCTAGCGGCCCAGCTAGTGGTGTCGGTGCTGGTGGCTCTACGGGTTTTCAGTGGTGAAGTGCTTGTTTATGCTTTCGGTGGGTGGCCCCCGCCGGCAGGCGTGGTGCTCGTAGCTAATCGTGTTGCCGGTGCGTTCCTTCTCGTTGGTACTGCCGTTATTTTTACCTGTGCTGTTGCTTTGAAGTGGTTCTTGCGTGGCTCAGGTGCTGACTTAGTTGCTGCGTATGCTTTCATGTTGCTCTTCGCTTCCGGTTATGCGGGGGTCGTGTTGACTACTGACTTGTTTAATGTTTACGTGATGATGGAGTTACTCTGTGTTTCTTCATACGCCTTAATTTCCTTGAGGAGGGGGAGGGCCGTTGCTGCTGCCCTAAAGTACGCTGTGTTCGGTGGCTTGGCGGGCTTGATGCTCGCGTTGTCTGCCGGCGTGGTTTACGGCTTAAGTGGCTCGATGTACTTCGGCGATGTTTCCCTCGCTGGCGTGGCTGGCTTGGGTGTGGCGGGAGGTGTCGCCACGTTAATGACCGTGTGGTCGCTTTCGTTCTTCTCTGCCTTATTTCCGAACCATTTCTGGCTCCCTGACGCTCATTCCGAGGCTGTGCCTCCGTTCTCCGCGATACTTTCCGGCGTAAGTGTCCTCACAGGGTTCTACGTGCTGGTCAGGTTGTCCGCGGTGGGGTTAAGCCCTATGGGTTTTGTAGCGCCGCTGATTCAGGTATTGGCGCAGGTTGGGGCCCTCTACGCCGCGGTAGCCATGCTCGTGCAGAGGGACGTTAAGAGAATGCTTGCCTATAGCACCGTATTGAACACTGCATACTTGTTCATGGGGTTAACTGCGGGTGTGGGCGGCGCCTCGGCTGCGTTGCTTCACGCCCTCACCCACGCGTTGGGTAAGGCACTGGCTTTCCTCTCTATCGGGATGCTAGTTAAGTGGGTTGGGTCTAGGGACATCTACGTTTTAGAGGGTATGGGTAGGGCCGTGCCCAGCGTGCTCATACCGCTGACAGCCAGTATATTGAACCTAGTAGGTGTTCCCCCGTTCCCTGGCTTCATAAGTAAGGTCACCCTTTATGGGGCGCTAATGACTCACGGGTCCCTGCCATCGGCTCTAGTGCTCGTGCTGACCTCCGGCATAGCCGCACTATCCTACGTTAGGTTACTTGAGCACCTTTGGCATTCCCCAGTAAAGCGCGTGGGAGTATTCAAGTTACCCCTCACAGTATCCTTTGCTATCTACGGCTTGATGGCGGCAATGATTTTACTGAGCATAGTATGCACACCGCTAGTGAGGATCTTCAGTGATGCGCTTAATGTTCAGCACAACATATATTCCCTAACGGAGTTGGTGATGCCGTAAGGAGTAACGTTTCATGGGTACGGTCCGTGTGGTTAGAGCTTAAATGTCCTTCTTTACTTGAATGCTAGTGCAGTAAAAACATCTTGAGTAATAATACCGCTATGAAGCTCGACGCGCTTATGAGCACATTATCGTCTACGGGGTTAAACTCATAGTGCTCAACGAAAGATGCTAGAGCCGCTATGGGCACGCCCCATAAGCTGTTTAGGAGTAGCACACCTATCGGCGCGCAGACGGCGAACATCGCTATGTTGCCCCACCATGACTTAGTGCGTTTCTTGAACATCGTGTTCCTGACTACGCCAGTTACCGCGTCCCCGAACGCCATGAAGAGTATGGGGATTAACGCGTATATCGGGCTACCTAGTATGAACCATGCTAGGAGCATTGAGATACCCCACATCAGGCAGAAGTTAACTTCGAACATGTTGTCCTCAACTTGGAACCAGTCCATCAGCTCGCCCTTCCTATGAGGTATGTAGGTGAAGATCGCCATCACCATCGCTATCATGAACGGTATTATCGGTGATGTGAACACGAACGGGACCAGGAGCGCCACGACACCGCCGGCAAAAACGTGAATTAACTTCCTGTTGTAGTAGACGGCGACATTGTGCTTCATCCCTCTCGATCGCATGAAGTCATACACGAACTTCGTTGCCCGCACCACTGCGACCGCGTAGATAAGCATTACTACCGCGAACACCGCCTCAAGCACTAGGTTTTTAGGGGTTAGGACTTCCCAGTGGAGGCCGATTTCCAACGAAATACACCCTCTAAGACGTTATGGTAATGCAAAGGGTTTTTATGGCTGTGGGTTGCTAATCCCACCTTAAACAGTGTTTACGCCAGAAGGATTAGCATCAGACCGGATTCGTACTTCATCACCCCTGCACAGGGGTTCAAGGCCCCCCAACACATCATCCAAGTACCAAGTATATTATTTAGGAGGTAGTTAAGGAGTAATCTTAATTCGGCAGTACCCACCCCCTTACGGTTATCAGGGTTAGTGAACGGGAGGAGCGGCGATGCAGGTCATGGCACTAGGTACGTTAATGGGCGTGGGTGCAGCTGTAGCGTGGGCTGTGACGCCTGCCTTAATCAAGGTGGGGCTTAGGTACCTTAACGATCCCGTATTATTTAGCTGGGATTAGGTTCGTTACTTCGCTTGCCCTTTTCACTCCGGTCATACTTCTCCTAGGTTTCTCAGGCGACGTGTTTAGGCCTGTCATAGCGTTAATGATTGTTGCATCGGCCGTGCTCGGCCCTGGCTTAGGTGACATCGCTTACGCGTACGCCATAAGGGAGTTAGGCACTGGTCTAGCAGTCCTTATCTCGTACCAGTACATACTAGTGGCTCAGTTAAGCGCCATTGCCTTACTGGGGGAGCGAGAGAACATCATGGTGCTGGCGCTGACACCCATAGCGCTCTTCGGAGTGTACCTTGCTGTGCGGGACGAAGGGAGGAGGCAGGAGAGCGGGTTTAGCCGTGCCGGAGTTCTCTTCGGGGTTGCGGCGGCCGTGTTTTGGGGGATTAGCGTCGATGCCGTATCTTACGTTGCTAAGTACTCCAGCGTAGATCCCTTTACCCTAGCCTTCGTTAGGTCGGCAGTGCTCGCACCAGTACTTCTCACCGTGGGTTTCCTAAGGGTTAGGAGGCGCTCGGAAGTTAAGGAAGGCGTGACGCGTTCAGGGCTCTTACGGGGCGTATTTTTCGGGATGGCGTCGGGTGTGGTTGCGTACTTCATTGGTTTCTCACTCTTCGTAGTGGCCATTAGGGACATTGGTGTGTTGGTGCCTACGCTAGCGACCGCCCTCACACCGGTGTTAACGCAGTTCATTTCTGCGGGAACCATTGGTGAAGCACTCACGCGGGGCAGGCTGGCTGGATCCGTAATCGTGGGGTTCACCCTAGTCATGGCTTCGTTGATACCGTAGTTACTGCGCATTAATTACTTGTTTTGAGGTAAGTATTCCTAGGCGCCATTGGAGGTCTCGATCAATGGAGGAACATGAGGACCTCATGAGAAGGGTTGAGAGGTTGGCGTTGGAGGCTGGTTGCGGTGATGCTAAGGTAATGGTTAGTAAGTATTTCCCAGGCATTGCGGCAATTCCGTGGCTGAACCTCGTGCTTGTTTCCGAGGCCGTTGCACGGAGTCTCAGCGACGAGCATTTGAGGGCGATACTAGCGCATGAGGCTTACCACCTAACCATGATTAAGGATCGGAGGAGGTTACTACGTAACTTACTCACGAGTGCCTGCGGTTACTTACTGCTAGTTGACGTTGTCCTACTCATCACAGCCGTTCCGCTGTGGTTACTTGTTAGCGCACCCTTACCAGGTAACCCGCTTTACGAGGTTCTCGCCGCGATATTGACCGCATTCATCATACTAGCAGCTTTCCCTTACGCGTCGCTGATCGTGCGGAGGCTTGAGTCAAGGCTCATGCGGTGGATCCCCTTCGGGGCTGAGGAGGCTGAGGCTAACGCCCACGCCGCGCGGGTGGTTGGTGAGGCAATATTTGTGGAGGCCGTTATCAGGTATAGTGAAGCGCTAAGGAATGCCGTGAGGGATCTTGGCCTACTTGGGAGGTTATTTATGAATTCCATTCGCGTTGCTGAGGCCGTGAACCCTCACCCAATGCCTTGCGAGGTGGCGGGTGGTGAACGGCGTGAGTAGACAGGTAGTTCCCCACATCCCAGGTTCTGTTCTTAGTAAGGAGTTCTACTGTAGGAGGCCAGATATCGTTGCCCGTGACTTGCTGGGGAAGTTACTGGTCCGCGACATCGATGGTGAGAGGCTCTCGGGAATCATTGTCGAGGTTGAGGCTTACTTCGGTTCCGAGGATCCTGCCTCGAGAGCTAGGAAGGGTGGGGATCTGAGGAGAACTCTTTACGGGGAGTGCGGCTTAGCCCTAGTGTATGGCATACACACTCACTGGATGCTCAACGTAGTTGCTCATGAAGACGGTGCTGGTGGCGCTGTTCTCTTTCGTGCTATAGAACCAGTGGAGGGCATGGAACACATGGTGAGGTTCCGCGGCTTGGGGAGCTTATCGAACGCTAAGCTACTCACGTCGGGGCCAGGCAGACTAACTCGCGCCCTACGCGTGGATAAGTCCTTCCATAAAACACCAATGTACGTTAGGAAAACGAATGGGCTATGGGTGGAGGACGTCGGGTTGCGTGTGAGTGACGATGACGTCATGCGTGACTTCAGGGTAGGTGTGACCGAGGATCTGGACGAGCCCTTCAGGTTCTACCTAACGTCATCTAAGTTTGTTTCCGTTCGAAGAGTCAGGAGGGCTTAGCACCCGTTTTCTTAATTAATTCCTTAAGCGTCTCTAATCGCGGTGCTTGAACCTGAGGGGGAAATTCGGCATCTACGTCCCCGAATCACTTGCCCAGGAGTTGGAGGAGTGCATGAAGACCTTAGGAATTAAGAGTAAATCGGCCTTAGTTAGGGAAGCCCTCAAGCTATTCATAAATGAACATAAATGGGAAACCGCGGAGAATGCCGTAGGCATCATAGGCGTCATTTACGACCACTCCCGTAAAGGTGCCGATAAGGAGTTAACAGACGTTCAGCACGAGTTCCTTGACCTGATAGTGTCGACGCTACACATTCACCTAGACGAGGATCACTGCATGCTAGCTATAGTTGTTAGGGGTAAGACTGAAGAAATTAAGGAGCTTCTGGGCAAGCTCGTCAGTATTCGGGGAGTCAACATAGCGAGGACAATGCTATTAGCTGTTGAAGGAGGGGGCCGCACCCACCCACACACGCACCATAAACACGCTGAGTAAAATGGGGTGAGGCCCGCTTAGACGGGGCAGAAGGATAGGTTTTTAGCGAATGGGCAGGACCCGCATGAGGGTGCGTTGCCCAAGCAGTCGTAAGTGTTCTCTAAGGTGTAGCTACAGTACTCAGCGAGCTCGCAGTCCAGGCAGGAAGGCATCTGTCCGGACCTCACGGCGAACCTGAACCTGACGTAGTCGGGTGACTGCCAGATGCTGAGCAAGTCCTGCTTATGTAGGTCACCCATCACTACTCTCCTAACGTGTCTACTTACGCCGAATAGGGTGGGGCTCCAGTCGTGGGCGAAGTACATGCATGGGGTTACCGCCCCATCGCTACAGATGTATGTGGCCCCGTAACTTATGAAGGGGCATAGGAAGTAGCTTCTGACGTTGAGGTATGTTGACTGCACTGATAGTTTCCCGTCCATTGCCTCCTTACTTACCTCAGCAATGTCCCTCAGTACTTTCTCGGTGCATTCAACGTCGCCTAGGCATGTTAGGTCCTCGACCCCCTTATTGGGCGGTATTAAGTTACTGTAGACTAACCTGTTAGCCATTACCTCCTTAGCCAGCAAGGAGGCCTCAATCACTTGATGGTAGTTCATCTTAGTTATCGTGAATATTATCGTTACTGCAGGCTTAGGTGAGTGTTTAGCGAATTTCAGTTCCTTGAGCTTCTTCAGTCCTTCGAGGACCTTAGTGAGTGAACCCCCTAACCTTAGCCTCGAGAACGTCTCTACCTCGGGGGAGTCTACGCTGACGTAGAGCCCGTCGACCCTCAGCCTTATCAGGTCGTCAGCCATCTCAGCGAGTGTTACGCCGTTCGTGCTTAGGTATACTTCCTTAGCAACTTTCTTGGCCTCGTTAAGCATGTCGAGTATGTTGGGGTGAACCGTGGGTTCGCCCCACCCAGTTAAGGTTATCCTCTCCACACCTCCCCAATCGCGCACCTCCCGCATTAGCTTCAGGAACAGCTCGTAGTCCATGTCACCCTCGCTTTCCCGCATACCCCTCCTAAAGCAATGCACGCACGATAGGTTGCACCTAGTCGTTACCTCTATCACCAGCACGGACGGTCTCGAGGGAACGTACCTGACCTCCCACTCATAGAACCTGAAGGTGTTCTTAATGCTCATATGACATACCTGTCATTAATTCTAGGTAATCACTAGGTAAAATACGTTAGGTCTTGCCGAGAAAGAGGAACTAATGGTAAGGGAAAACTTCTTCATGTTTAAAAACGTCCTTACTCCGGAAGCAGCTTTTCTTCAGCTAACCACTCAGCAAGCCACTTAAGACCCAGTTCCTCTAACTTAGCCCTGGTTGGCCTGCCGTCCCTCCAGCCCCTAACCTTGTAGTACTCGTCAAGCATCTCGTTTAGCTTCACTACGTAGCCCTTGCTTGGGCCCTCAGGCATCGGCTCCTCCAGCAACCTCTTGGGTAGCGTGTCGTATTCCCTCCCGTCGCCAAAGGACAGCACGTTGAATGCTCTCTCCGCGTTGTATATTCTCTCACCCACCAACTCAATGTCCTTAGCTGTGTACGGTATGCCCGTAACGGCCGAGAGCATTTCGGCGAAGTCCTCTGCCCATAGAGCGAATGTCGTGAACTTACATACAACCAGCGAATCCACGACTGCCGACACGTCCTGGAAGTGCTTCACCATGGCTGGCTTGCCCTCAGTCTTAAACCTGTCGACTAGTTGAGGCACGCCAAGCACCTCGGGCGATATCATGTAGGCCCTTAGGTGGCAGCCTCCGCGGTTGCTCGTCGCGTAGGCTAGACCGTGTCCTTGAGCGCCTCTTGGGTCGTAGGCGGGTAGCTCCTGCCCCCTGACAACCATCGCTATTTCTGGCGCTCCGTACTTCTTCGCTAGCCTCAGCGCCCCCTCTGCTAGGTCGTTGCCTATGCCTGAGCGGTAAGCGGTTCTCCACACCAGCTCGACGATGGCTTCAGGTGTTCCCCACTCTGCCTTTAGGCCGCGGAGCGCTTCCTTCGGCACCTTACCCATCTCGACTAACTCCATTAACGTCCCTATCGTGTGGCCCATGGATATCGTGTCTAGGCCGAGCTCATTGCAGAGGAAGTTCGCCTTGCAGATGGCCTCTAGGTTATCAGTGCCTGTCTGCGCGCCGAAAGCCCATATGGTCTCGTACTCGGGCCCGCCGCCCTCACCGCTGAAGGGTGAGTTTGTTATCTTAGCGTACCTCGCGCACCCGATCGGGCATCCCCAGCAGATCTCCTCACGCTGCTTGTTCCAGTCCACGAATTCCTTAGCTAACCTCTCACCGCTGATCTTCTCCGCACCTGGGAACACGCCCGTCCTGAAGTTCTTGGTCGGGAATATCCCCGCCTTATTTATTATGTTAACCAGGACTGCTGTGCCTAGTTTCGGCAATGCCTCTGCGGTTACGGAGTTCTTCTTTATTTTGTCCATGGCCTTAACTAGGGCGTCCCTTAGCTTGCTTGGGTCGGCTACTGGCGGTTTGCCGTGCCCCAGTACGGCTATGGCCTTAAGCTTCTTAGAGCCCCATACGGCTCCGTGTCCTCCTCTGCCTGCCGCCCTGTTCTTGTCGTTCATTATTGATGCTATCCTAACTAGGTTCTCCCCCGCTGGCCCTATGCACGCTACCTTGATTTTCTTGGCCTCGTCCTTACCTACCTCCGCCGCTAGCTCCTCCTGGATGGCGTCGGTTGTTGCGTGGACGTCCTTGCCCCATAAGTGCTTGGCGTCCCTTATCTCTACCTTCCCGTCCTTTATCCAGAGGTACACGGGTTCCTCCGACTCGTCCTCGATTATGATGGCGTCGAAGCCAGCGAATTTTAGCTCTGGCCCGAACTTACCTCCGCTTTGGGAGTCGTGCACGGTGTTCGTGAGCGGGGACTTAGTTACTGATGCCCACCTCCCGGCTGACGGGACGCCGGGTATGCCTGTGAGTGGGCCCGTAGCAACTATTGCTTTATTGGATGGGCTCAGAGGGTCTACCTTCGGGTTAACCTCCTTGAGCATTAAGTACACTCCGAGACCTCTCCCGCCGATCCAGTTCTTGAGCACTTCCTCGGGGAGTTCCTCGATACTTACTTTACTTGACCATAGGTTAACTCTGAGTATTTTGCCTGCATAACCTCCTGGCAAGAAGTGTACACCTCTTTACACTATGTGTTTTGAAGAATTATTAATTTTCAGTAATGCATTACTGATTAACATTTTACTTGGAGTTGTCAATCGAATTCATTAAACAGCCGATCAGGTTTAAAGCGTCATTCGTGAAATAATATAGTAGCCCTTAAGCCACGTCACAGGTGTTGAGGTTGCCTGGGAGGTACGGTGACACGTACTTCACCGAGATGCAGGTTAAGGTGCTGGAGATGTACTTCAGCGGGATGAAGGTTGATGAAATAGCTAGGAAGCTCGGTAAGTCTAGGGCAGACATATACTTGATACTTAGGAGGGCTAAGAACGTCGTTAAGCGATGCTCCAGGACGCTCGAGGTCTACGCTTCAGTGAAGGGGTTTATCGATGTGGAGCTCGAGGTGGGGAAGGATGTGTTATCAGCTATCGACGCTGTCTTAAGGGCGGCGGACGCGCATAACATTAAGTTATCGGAGACCTCAGCCCAGCTACTGATGTCCCTGCTGAGGACTGCTGAGGCATGTGACGGTATTGAGGGTCTCTCCCTTAAGCGCCCGATTAAGGCGAAAATAAGGAAGGAGGGTAAGGTTCTCTTCAAGTGTGTTACGTGATTAGGGTGGAGCAAACTTCTTACCAAGTTACCCTGCTTATCCTTAAGTTCCGGCTTGCCTCTTCCAGCGCTAGCCAGTCCTCCGTGCTTAAATACCAGCTCTCACCGGCTGCAGCGTTATCCTCAACCTGCTTCTCGTTCTTCGCGCCCGGTATCACTATGACGGTGTCGGACGCTTGAATTAACCACTTCAGCGCTACCTGAGCTGGCGTCCTCCCATACTTCCTCGATATCTCAAGGAGCTTCTTCACTAGGGTGTCGTAGATCATCTTGAAGTTTTCTGCTTGGAAAAGCGGGTCGGTCTGCCTCACGTCACTGAATCTCGGGAGGTTTTCCGGCGTGTACTTACCCGTCAGTACTCCCTTGGCTAGGGGTGACCACGCTATTATTGAGAGTCCTTCGGCCTCAGCGTACGGTATTATCTCCTTCTCCGCGTCCCGCTCCACTAGGTTGTACCTGACTTGATTACTCACTACGTCCTCCCTAGCTAAGCATGCCCTGGCCGAGTCCAGTAGTTCTGGGGCGAAGTTACTTACGCCTATGGCCTTAATCATGCCTAGGTTAACTAATTTCTCCAGCGCACGCATGTACTCACACGTCGGTATGTTATGCCAGGCTGGTGGCCAGTGAACCTGCATAAGGTCTATCGCGTCGACACCTAACCTCCTAAGCGACCTCTGCGTGGCCTTAAATACGTCCCCATACGCTAGGAACTCGCCCGGTATTTTAGTTGCGATTACGAAGTGCTCCCTGGCACCCAGCTCCTTAATCGCGCGGCCCACGAATTCCTCACTTAAGCCCTGCCCGTAAACCATGGCGGTATCTATGAAGTTCACGCCTACCTCCAACGCCCTACGCACTATATTCTTGGCTGTTGCGTAGTCCTTAACCCCCCATGCATCGCTGAACTGCCAAGTACCTAAACCAACCACGGTCACCTTAATTCCGGATGAGCCGAGCTCACGTTTCTCTAGTACCATGACCAGAATAACCCTGTTATGCTTGGGTGTGAAGAGTAAAAACGCTTGCGTGGTGCTACCAAGTTATGCTATCTCACCACTTTTACAGTTACTGTAAAAACCAGCTGACTTAATCCTTGAGCCTTATTAGTAATCTCAGGTGTGGCAGGGCTTGTGTTGCGGCTACGAACGAGGTTATGAGGAAGAGGTGATTGAGCACTTCATGAATGACCAGGAATTCGAGGATTTAGTTAATTACATAGTCAGCGCCACCAACATTCCGCGTGACCACGTTGTCAAGGTTCTCCTCTTCGAGCGTAAGTTCTATCTCAGGAACTCCGTGAGGGAGTAATTTACCCCTGCTATTGCCGCACGGTTACACGCTTCAGCACAGGGAACCTGTTGATTAAGTTTTTAATGTGTTCGTCAAGCATGCCGTCCGAGAAAATCCTCCTGACGCATTCAGCGAACGTTTCCCTAGCCCTTTCGGGGCCTTGGCTAAAGTAGGTTGCCACAGCTTCTAACGTGCATAGAACTTCCCGGTATTCGGAGCATCTCTGGGTTGCTAACTCTGCAATTTCACGTGCTTTACCATCCTTACCCGCGGCTTGAAGCGCATACGTTACTGTTGGCGCGATGCTACAGTAAACGAAGGTTCTACCCAGTTCATACATTTCGGATAGCACCTCTGGACCTAGTTTCAGTATCTCATCGACGTCGTCTATCTCGATTAGGTTTTCAAGCAGGGCAAACCCTATGTCCGCGGCTATGCCCCTCATCTTCAAGGTCTTCAGGTCTCTGTAGATCTGCTTGAGCATGGCCGCACTCTCATGAAGTTTACCCATGACCCCCTTAACTATGGCTACGTGGGAAAGGGACCAGAGGTAGAGTGCTGGGTCACCTAACTTACTCGCCACCTCAGCCTCCTTGAGCACATACTTATACGCTTCATCCACGTTCCCCAAGTACGCGTAGATCTTAGCGAGGTTAGCGTAAACCGAGTGCAACGCGTTCACCCTAAATTCCCTGTCCCTTATTGATGAGGCCTTATCCAGTGCGTGCAAGCACTTCCTCAACCCATCCTCAACGCTCCCCAGCTCCGCCAACACGTTACCCGCCACCGAATTCGCGTATACGAGTAGGAAACTATCCTCCAGTAGCTCAGCTATCCTAGCAGCTCTTTCCATGCGCTTCAGCCCCTCCCTGAGTTCCCCTAGATTAATGAGCACTATGCCAAGCTCTAGGTTGAGATACCCCAGCAACGCTGGGTTCCTAGCGAATTTGTCGATTTCCAGTAGCACCTCCCTGTAGCTACCTAGGATCTCGAGTAGTCTGTACCTGACCTTAAGCAACCTTTGCTTCAGGGCTACGAGGCATTTCCTCTCGTCGCCAGCCTTCACGTAGTAACGTAGGGCCTTGATGAAGAGCTCAACGTCCTCGGACTTTAAGTAGGTGTCACCTACCTTAACGTAGTATGCCGGGTTGACGTGCCTTAACCTCATCACGCCCCTAACCCAGTCCTTTAGCCTGAAGCCCGGCCCGACCTCCTCAGCCATCCCTTTATCCACTAAGGAATAGAGCGCCCTAACCGCGCCCTTCATGCCGACCATCTCCGCAATTAACTCAGCCGGTAGTGCCTCGTCGAAGTGGGCCAGCACCCTCAACGCGCCCCTCTCAGCCGGGGTTAGGGAGGAGTATATCCTCAGCCAGAAAGCACTCGCGATCGCACCGCTACGTAATGCGTTGAGCGCCTCCTCAAGCCCCCTTTCCCTTACTAGGGTGATGAATGCCTCTACCAAGGCCGGGATGCCCTGCGTGGCTACGTGAACCTCAACAGCTATCCTCTCATCCATGACTATATTGTAGTTACGGAGCAGGCTCCTAACCTCGCTGAACTTCAGGCCCTTCAGCTCGATGTTCCTTAACGGCCTCGTTAAGGTCATTAATTCCTGCGGAGCTACCCTAGAAATCACTATTAGTTGGGAAGCCCTTACCTTCGTGGCAATTACCGGCAGGAGCAACCTGACCTTACTGTCGCCGCACTTATGGTAGTCGTCAAGCACTAGGATGACGCCGGTTCTATCCATGCCCTCAGCTAGGAGGCGCGCTAGGAGGTCACTACTACGTTCTCCCCTCCGTAACGCGTCAATTAACGCTACGTACCCCCTTCTCTCAAGGGCTGACGCCACGTGCCTCATGAAGGAGTAGTAATCCTCGAGCCCGGTGAATTCATACCATATGACCTTACCCGTTAGCCCGTACCTATGCACGTACTCCGTGACGAGCGAAGTTTTGCCTACGCCTGAAATACCGGTGACTACGACCGCCCCGGGGGAGCTGTCCCGTAGTGCTTTCAGATCCTTATCTCTCCCGACGAAGACCATTAGTCGGGGTGGTGGAGCGTCGTAGGATAGTATTAACGCCTTACTGGTCTCCTCTCGATGCGCCCCAGTATCCCTGCTTAAGTCCTTGAGCAGTATTTTGGGTGAGGGGTACGTAGCCACTAATGTGAGTGCCCTTCTAGACAGCCTGTACACCTTCAGGTTCCTATCACCGGAGCGCACCCACGAGTACTCCACTATCCCGTATTCCTTAAGCTTCCTCAGCTTCCTTGAAACAACCGATTCGTCCGTGCCCGTTACCTCAGCTATTTGACGCGGGCTTAACTCGCCGACCGACAACGCCCCAATTATCCTGAGGACAACCTTACTTGAGAGTAACCTTAGGAGCGTGGAGACCCTGCTCAGCTCCTCCAAAGCTTCCGCATCGTCAGGGGCCACGAGCTCCGCACCATCCCTGCTCCGTGTCTTTAATGTCATACTTGCTTAACTTGTTTAAAAAGTTTAACAGAAGAACTTCACATCTAGAATTTTAGGTGATGCCGCAACGCCTAGGAGCATACGGGACAGGGAAAAACGAGAGTCTATTATGTTTTCTTCTTCACGTTAATCACTACCTTCGTGGTATCCACTAAAGTATCCTCTATAGGGCAGTGCTTCTCAACGAACTCCATAAGCCTCCTCAGGTCCTCCTCACTAGCGCTAGGCGCGTCAACAACTACCTTCACCCTGATCTCCTGGAAGCCTGGCTTAACATCTTGGCCTGCGAAACCCCTAGGGTCGTAATCGCCCTCAACCTCGATCTCCATGCCCTTTATCTCTATCCCGAACTTCCCGCTATGGTAACGGGCAACTATCCCTATACACCCGGCCAGCGACGCCAGCAACAGTTCCGGTGGTAATGGTCCGGAGTCCTTACCTCCTGCGAACTCGGGTAAGTCCTGAACTATTACGTGTTTGCGGGCTTTCGTAACGACCTTAAAGCCCTCCTCAAGAGTTGAGGTTACCTTTATTGTTTTGAGGTTCTTCTCACGTATTTCGGGCAAAGAATATCCCCAAGCATTACATGAGGAACGTATTAAAATGCGTTGACGCTTAACCGATCCAAACTGTCCGTAGGAAATTGAACTAGGTATTAAGAGTGAGTACTGATTATTTAATCTCGTAGACCATAACACCATGAGTAAACCTTTTATGGGTTGCCCTCGGTCTATTAATCGAAGTAAAGTATATGGTGAAAAATTGGTTAAGCAAAAGCATCTCCGCCCTGCCGTCCCCACGACGGGCAGGGCTGGGGGATGCGTGGCCCGTGAGGGCCGCCCGAACCTGCGCGGGTTAAAACATAGGCAAGTCAATCCGATCTAGATGTGGGGGTGAGGGGTGTATGGCTAGTAAAGGCTTGGCCATCGCGGCCGCAATAATAATCATTATAATAATAATCGGTGCAGCAGCATACTACATGTCCCAGAAGCCAGCACCGGCAACGACAACCACGACATCGACGTCGACATCAACCTCCACAACAACTAAGACCACCACATCCACAACAACGTCAGCAGCACCAAGTAAGCCGGTACTCACAGGGAACTTCGAGAAGGACGTCATAGCTATCGGTAAGTACCTAGAGTCGAAGGGCATACACACGGTTAAGTTCACTGTGTGGGCTACTGGAGACCCCAACAGCGTCATGAGGATGTATGGCCTCTACGAAGCTGCCTACAAGATCAACAAGATCTGGGAGAAGAACGGCATTAACGTCAAGATAGTTATGGATAAGTTCTGGGAGAGCAGCTTCAAGAAGCTGTACGACGAGTTCACATCGGCAGTACCTCAGGGCACTAACGGCGACTTCTTCGTAAATAGCTACATCTACATCGCTAACCTGGCGAGCCAGGGCTATATACTCGACATAAACAGCTACGTAGAGAAGTATTGGGACAGCGTCTTTAAGGACTTCTACACACCAATAATGGAGGCAGCTAAGTATAAGGGTCACTACTACGGCGTGCCTCAGGACACTGAGGCTAGGCCAATATACGTGAGGAAGGACGTGGCTGCATGCATGGGTTGGGATATAAGTAACCTAGCCCAGCAGGTTAAGGATGGTAAGTTCACTTGGCACGACATGTTCAAGAAGGCTGAGGAGGCTGTGAGCAAGGGCTGTGCTAAGTGGGGATTAATCCACAGGAAGGGTAGTGCACACCCAGATCTAATACAGTTCATCTTCGCCTACGGCGGCAAGCTGTACGATGAGAAGACCGGCAAGCTCGTGCTAGACGTGCCCGCCGTATACAAGTGGTTCGCCACCGAGTACGCGTTCGCCCAGCACAAGCTACTGCCTAAGGACATGATGTCATGGGACTGGGCACAGCAGATACACCCAACCGTAGTGAATGACTGCAAGGGCTCCCCGACCGGATGCACGCTGTTCTTCATCGGCGGTACCTGGCACTGGACTGAGTGGCAGACTAAGGCATACTATTACGACCCAACAACCAAGAAGCAGAGACCATTAACGCCTGAGGAGGAGGTTAAGAAATTCTACTACACGCTATTCCCAGCTGGCGATCCCGGCGATAAGCCAGTGACGCTGAGCCAGCCATTCATGTGGATGATTGCCGAGAATGCTGGTAAGGACAACCCGAACTACAATCAGCTTAAGGACGTGTACCACGAACTAGCGTTCCTAATGGTTGTGGGTGCTAGCGACCCAGAGATAAATGCCATTCACAGCGTGATCTCCGGCCACGTACCGGTGAGGAAGGCCGCGGCTGCCCTACTGAAGAACGAGACTTGGGTCAATGACCTAATCAACATGAAGATCAACCTAAGCCCGGACGTTAAGAAGGCTATTGAGCCTATAGTGCGGAGGACCGCGAACAAGATCAACATTCAGTTCCTAGCGAACGTGAGTTACATGCTGGAGTACACGCACCTAGCGCCAAGCCATCCATTATACCCGAAGCTAGCAGGGTTCTTCGCTGACGCCATCAATAAGGTGCTCATGGGTGAGATGACCCCGAAGGACGCCGTGAACTACCTGATACAGAAGATCAAGGCCGACCCACAACTCTCAGCTAACGTTGAGATCGTTGGCAGCATACCGTCGAACTGGAGCTTCCCCTAAGTGAAGTAGCTGGTGAGTACGATGAAGGTAAGTAGAAAATTAACTCTCCTCTTTTTCCTTGGACCTGCATTATTTGTAGTTGTACTCTTCTACATTGTCCCGCTCTTTCTTTCGATTTACATAAGCTTCACACCAATGACAGACTGGAACATAAACAGGTACCTAACGCAATTCATCGGACTACAGAACTATGAGCGGCTAATCCACATAATGATGTATGACCCTGACATGCGGGCAGTAATAATAACAACTTGCGTCTTCATTGCAGTAACGCTCGTAATTAACGTG
This sequence comes from uncultured Desulfurococcaceae archaeon, assembly GCA_964399035.1. Lineage (GTDB taxonomy): Archaea > Thermoproteota > Thermoprotei_A > Sulfolobales > NBVN01 > WAOL01. The sequence continues at coordinate 43,083 of CAYNPH010000027.1, read as the reverse complement.
TTCGGTGGATTACTTCTTGCCCTAGCAACGTATTTCATGGATGAGAAGCTCTCGTTAGCCTATCAAGGACTTTGGCTCCTGCCCCGTATGACTCCAGTAGCGGTGTACTCCTTGCTCTGGTACTACTTCTTCCATAGCTCAGGTATAGGGTTACTGAACGCTATACTGATGCGTCTGCACTTAATTAATCACCCAATAGCGCTTGGCTTAGACCCTAGGTACCTGCCTTGGGGTGCTTGGTTCATAATAATATTCGTCAATGGTCTCGTTGGCGTCAGCTACGGAATGATAATATTCTACTCAGCATTTAAGAGCATACCGAAGGAACTCATAATAGCTGCTAGGGTGGACGGAGCATCAACGGGCAGGATCATAAGGCATATACTGCTACCGCTAACGAAGTGGCATTTCACGTTCATAACGGTGTGGCAGATGCTCTCCCTGCTAACCTCCTTCGCCCAGATATTCCTGCTCGTTGAGTGGAGGGTCGTTGACAGCACCTGGGGTCAGACATGGGCGCTCTACGTGTTCAGAACCGCCTTCACTACCGTTAAGGATCAGGGTCTTGCTGCCGCTGCCTCAACGTTCCTGTCAGTCATAGGGATCGCGTTAGGGTTAGTTGCGCTCAAGGCGCTGGGTTATAAGAAGATGATTTTGGAGCCTAAGGGTGATATATGATGCCTGAGGTCGCGGATGTTGAAACTATTGAGAGACGCCGCATGAACATCATGTTAGGAATAGTTGTATTGCTGGCCTCAGCGCCGATACTCGTAACGTACTTCGTCCTGATAGCGTCGAGCTTTACGAATCAAATGATTACTGGAGGGATCATAGGTCAGCTCACCTTCACGCTCGAGAACTGGATCCTCTTCTTCGAGGGCAAGCTCGCCGTAACTGCGGCAAGCGTGCTGAGTTTCTGGGACATACTGCGCTACATATTCAACACGTTCATAATAGCGTTCGGAGTCATGATTGTGGTAACAGTGCTTGCAACCCTAGCAGGTTACGCCTGCTCCCGAATGAAGTTCAAGGGAAGAACCTTCCTCATACAGCTACTCATACTGCTACACGCCTTCCCGGGAGTCTCCCTAATAATAGCTGTTTACGCCCTCTACATATTCTCTAAGCAACCACTCCCAGCCAGTGCATGGACTTTCTACGCGTTCCTGTACGTCATCGTTGCTAGGGCGGCGTTGGAGGTACCGATGGATGTGTGGATAATGAAGGGCTTCTTCGATAAGGTTCCGTGGGAGATTGAGTGGTCGGCAATAGTTGACGGTGCCTCGAGGATTAAGGTGTGGAAAGACATAATCCTCCCGCTGGTCAAGCCCGGCATAGCCGCAATAGCCATTTTCTCCTTCATCGCTGGGTGGGGTGAACTTATCTACGTGATGGTGTTCCTCCCAGCAACGGAGAAGACCCTAGCAACGTACATCGCTGGCCTCTTAGCTGGCGGGAGCCTTGAGGTGGTGCACCTCCCGGTAGTTGCGGCGGCGGGCACTCTCTACTTAATCCCAACGTTAGTGTTCTTCACTTTCGTGCGTAGGTACATGCTCCAGACAAGCCTAAGCGGTATAAAGGGGTGAGGGTGGAATGGTAAGCGTAAGGCTGGAAAAGGTAACGAAAAGGTTCGGGAAGGTAGTAGCGATAAATAACGTCAGCCTGGAGATAGAGGACGGCAAGCTCTACGTCCTCCTAGGCCCCTCCGGAGGAGGGAAAACCACTACCCTCTACCTCATAGCTGGGATCTACAAACCCACTTCAGGCAGGATATACTTCGGCGAGAAGGACGTGACTGACTTGACGCCTGCCGAGAGGAACGTTGGTTTAGTGTTCCAGAATTATGCGCTCTACCCGCACATGAAGGTGTACGATAACATAGCCTTCCCGCTCCGCCTGAAGAAAGAACCTCAGTCGAAGATAGACTCTAAGGTTCGCGAGGTAGCTAAGTTCCTCCGTATTGAGAACCTTCTCGATAGGTACCCCCACCAGTTATCGGGCGGGCAACAGCAGAGAGTTGCCTTGGCTAGGGCCCTAGTGAAGGAGCCGAGCGTCCTACTTCTTGACGAGCCTCTAAGCAACCTGGACGCCCTCCTTAGGGTCTACATTAGGGCTGAGCTGAAGAGGATGCAGCAGGACCTAGGCATTACGAGCGTGTACGTGACTCACGACCAGTCCGAGGCTCTAGCCATAGCCGATAAGATCGTAGTCATAAACAAAGGCGTAATTCAACAGGAGGGCACACCCGAGCAAATATACGAGAACCCGAGGAACGTGTTCGTCGCTACCTTCATAGGTAACCCGCCAATGAATATCGTTAAGGGATCTGTTCTGGAGGACGGAACCATAGAGACCACGGGCTCGCGCCTCACACCACCGCCAGCAACCCTAGAGAAGATAAGGAGGTTAGGTCTGAAGACCATATTAATGGCTTTCAGGCCTGAGAGCGCCGTGGTCTCTGAGCACCCCATGGAGGGTAGGTTCTCACCTTCGGGTGAGCTGTTCGAGGTTGAGCCCTTAGGGAGGGATGCGGTGGTCACAGTCATCATCGGTGAGTTCGTGGTTAAGGTCGTGATGCCCACGAAAGAGGTGAGGCAATTACGCATAGGGTCTAAGGTCTACGTCAACATAGACCCCAACGCCATCAAGTACTTTGACCCTAACACGGAACTCAACCTGGAGTACATTGAAGCGTAAGTCAACACAGTTTTAACTCCACGCCCCACCTATCTTCACGGCTCACGTGATGCCGGCAAGCACACCCATGCTCATTAGTGAGGCCTTAACTACCCTTATCCTAGCCTTAACGATCGCCTTCTGGGGGTACGGGCTCTACGGGCTTCGGAAGAGCCTCTCAGCACTCAGGAAGCCTAACCCAAACATTACTCACGTACCTAAGTTCTCCGTCGTCATACCTTGCCGCAACTGCGTCGACACCATAGTGACCACTATCAAATCATTGGCTGTGCAGGATGTTAAACCCGTTAAGGTAGTCGTTGCTGATGATGAGAGTACTGACGGGTCGGCCGAGGTCGTGCGCTCGCTTACTGGGGAATTAACTAGTCAGGGTTTGAGGGTGAGTGTAGTGAGTGTTAATGGCGTCCCGCCCGGGTGGGTTCCTAAGCCCTATGCCTGCCTCCGAGGTTACCTAGAGGTGAGAGACGAGTCTGAAGTTATTGTCTTCCTTGACTCCGATACATGGTTTACCAGGGAGGATGCCCTGCGGATATTGGTGGGTGAGGCGTGGGTTACGGGACTAGCGTCATACGCCCCGCGATTCATGTGTAGTACACGTGCTTGCCGTGCAGCTGAGGTGCTCCTGACCACAATTTCCCATGCGTTCCTAGGCTTTGATAAGGTATTTGACCCGAAGTCAAGAATCGCGTGGTTTTTCGGATGTTGCTGGGCTGTGCGTAAGGATGTTTATGAGACGCTAGGTACTCATGAGTCCGTTAAGCATGAGGTGGTTGAGGATAAGGCTCTGGCGGTGGCCGCTAAACGCAGAGGCGTGATTTTCACGGTGCTCGCCGGTTTCGAAAGGGTGGCTTCCCTCTGGCACCCAAGGTTAAGCGACTCGGTAAATGTTCTCGCAAGAATATTCTGGAGAAGGATAATATGCGAGCGCGGTCGTTCCCTAGCGTATGCTGCGTTATTCCTCCTACCTTACCTGGCGCCTGCGTTGGGGCCCGCATCTTTAATCAGCATGAACCCCCTCCTCATAGTGGCTGGTTACGCGTCATACGCGGTGTGCGCTCTGACACACATCGCTGGATCTAAAATCAACGGTTACTCTGCCGCGTACGCCTTTGCAGCACCATACATTGGCGTTGCCTTGATATGCATGTTCATGTCCCGCATACTTAAGGGGGAGTTCGAGTGGCGCGGTAGGAGAGCGAGTGAATTACTCGACAATATACACGCATGCTCAGCCTGAGTTGAGGGCGTAACGCATCATTTACTAGGTTGCCCTACTCACTTACTTGGGGGTTACGTGACGTGCTCATTGATAGGGTAGCTTCGTGGGTGTCTAAGCAACTTGAGCGTGTGGGTGCATCCTTAAAGATTGTTGAGTATGGTGTCGGGGTGATGTATTCCTACGTCCTAGTCGAGTGTGGCGGGGAGGAGTACCTGGGGGTGGCGCTGACGCCCCTTGAGGACGTGGCTGGCGTGAGGGTCACGCCGGTAAAGCTTGTTAATAGTGTCACTGAGGTATTATCGCTTGTCTCCTCCCTTAACCCGCTGGAGAAGAGCGTGGGTGTGGCCGCGGTTAACGCCGTGTCCTCTTACCTGCTCTGGGGTGCTGGTCAGTACCGGGAACTCAGTATTGAGGTTGGGACTGACATAATTTCCGCGGTGCCGCGCGTGGCTTCCGGTAAGGTTCTCGTCATCGGGCATATGGGTCCCTTAGTGCGGGCACTGAAGGAGCGCGGTGCTCGGGAAGTGTATGTTGTTGAGAGATGCGCTGCGATGAGGTGTCGTGGCGCGTTAAGCGACTCGGCTCTCCCTAGATTAGCTCCGGAGGTCGACACCTTAGTGGTTACTGGCGCGACACTCGTTAACGATACCCTAGACCATATACTATCCTTGAGGAAGGCGGGCTCCACCCTAGTCCTAGTCGGTCCTACTGCAGGCGTGCACCCGATCCCGCTTTTCGCTGAGGGCGTTAACGCGGTTGCGTCGATGCGTGCTGTGAAGGTCAACGCGGTGCTCGACATTATTAAGCGTGGCGGCGGGAGGTGGTCCTTCACTGAGTTCTGTGAGCAGTACGTTGTTAGGTCCCCGCCAACTCCCTTAGCCTCTCCCTGAGGTGTTGCCCGAGCTTTTCCGGGTTAGGCGAGCCGGGATGCGGCTTCACTATACTTTCCCCGGGGCTTAGCGTGTGTCCTAAGTACTTCGCCAGTATCCCGTACAGCTCGTTAACACCGCGGAACTCCTTGACGGCCTTAGCTACGAGTGCGTGGGCTTCGCGGTAAGGCACCCCTCTCTTCAGGGAAATGAGTTCGGCGTAGTCAGTTGCTAGGATCGGGTACTTCTCAACATCCTCAAGTAACCTGCCCTTAATGGGTTCTATCCCCTCCACGAGCTTACGTAGTACCTTCACGGTCTCTAGGGTCCGATCTACTAGCTTAATCGCGTGCTTGTTCGCTTCCTGAAGGTCCAGCGAGTACCCTGACGGCACCCCCTTCACTATGGCTAGTAGTGACGTGAGGTGCCCTATGCTCTCGCCTCCCCACGACCTGATGATCTCGGCAACCACTTGATTCTTCTTGTGGGGCATTAAGCTACTGGTTGCTAGGAAGTCCTGCGGTACATCTAAGTAATTGAATTGCGGCGTTGTGAATACCACTAGATCCTCCGCGAACCTGCTTAGGGTCACGGAGAGGCACGTGAGTATCGCTGACGTGATCATTAGGAAGTCCCTCCCTCCCGCGCCTCTTATGGAGTTCGTAACTATCCGCGTGAATCCTGCCTTCTTCGCGAGGGACTCACGATCTAACGGTGCGTTAGTGGTTACGCACGCACCACTACCTAATGGTGACTCACTCAGCACTTCATTGGCGACGAACCTTAGCACGCCCTCGTACGTTGCGAGGGACTCCTCCACCCACGCCAGGTAGTGAGCTAGTGTCGTGACTTGAGCTGGCTGTAAGTGGGTGAAGGCAGGCATCAGCGTGTCGAGGTGTTCTAACGCCTTACGAATTAATGCCTCACGCAGCCCGCGTATCGCCTTGACCAGCTCGTTAACTGACTTAAGCATCCGCGACCTCAGCGCGGCGGCTACGTGGTCGTTCCTGCTCCTCCCTAAACCAACCCAGCCTGCATCCGAACCCACCATGTTCGCCAAGTACTTTTCTAGGGCTTCATGGATGTCCTCCGCCTCGATTTCGAGGAGCGGGGACGGGTCCGCAAGTAGTTCGGTTAGGACCTGCGTTACCTTAGCTGCGGCGTCGCTAGGCATTAAGCCCCTCTCGCTCAATTCCCTCACGTGGGCCATCATGATCTCCACTACTTCCTTAGCAATGCTTACGTCGTCCTTCATGGAGGACGTGTACGCCTGTACTTCCGGGTCGCTTACCTCGCCTAGGAGCTCCTTCCTGTACAAGTTGGCGCCACCGCCTCTGCCTTAACCTTCCTCCTCAGTGCTGCGGCAACGGTTGATTGGAGGCCCCAGAGCTGAGTGAATCCTTTGCCGAGGCTTTGGTCGAATGAGCTTATGCTTTCGTAGGACGATAGCTTCAGGTCGTAAAGCGCGTAGGGAGAGGACCTGCCGACCACTGTTGCTGTGCCTTTGAATAACTTCAGCTTAACCTCGCCCTCGACGCCTTCGTTCATTAGGTTTATCAGCTCCGTTAGCTCCTCTCGGAGGGGTTCGAACCACAGCCCATTGTAGACGAGCCATGACCAGGTGTTGTCGGCTAGCTCCTTGAACATTAGTTCCCACTTCGTTAGCACCAGCTTCTCGAGGTCCTTGTGTGCTTTAATCAGCGTGATGGCTGCGGGTGCTTCGTAAACCTCCCTGCTCTTTATCCCTACGGTCCTGTCCTCCATGTGGTCTATCCTCCCGACGCCATGCTTCCCTGCCACCGCATTAAGTAACGATATGATGTTCGTCAGCGGCAACTTCACGCCGTTCACGGCTACGGGAATTCCTCCCCCAAACTCTATGCTTAAGTACTCGGGGGTGTCCGGCGCTAGTTCCGGCGCGGTAGTCCACTCAAACACCTCCTCGGGCGGCTCATTATAGGGATCCTCGAGGACGCCGCCCTCTATGCTCCTGCCCCACAGGTTTTCGTCGATGCTGTATATGCCGTGGCTGACCGGTATGCCGTGCTCTGAGGCATACTTCAGCTCCCAGTCCCGCGTTAGGCCCCACTCCCGAACAGGGGCTATTACCTCTGCCTCCGGGTATAGAGCCTTGACCGCAATGTCGAACCTCACTTGATCGTTGCCCTTCCCTGTGCATCCGTGTGCTATGTAGGGCGTTCCTTCCTTGAGTGCGACCTCAACAACCTTCTCAACTATTAAAGGCCTGGCTAAGGCTGTTGAGAGTGGGTATGCTCCTTCATAGAGGGCATTCGCCTTTATTGCTGGTGCGACGTACTTCTCGACGAACTCCTGCTTAGCGTCTACGTAGTAATGCTTGAGGGCTCCGAGGGCGTACGCCTTCTCCTTAATGGCGTTAAAGTCCTCCTTTTGACCGACATCCACAGTTACCGTGATTACTTCCGCACCCATCCTTTCCTGAAGTAAGTGCAGGATCACGGAGGTGTCTAAACCGCCTGAGAACGCGAGTACTACCTTCATGGTTTAGCACCTTTCTCTAGCATTATGTAAAATTTAAATATATTCTGTAACATATGTTACTAAATAAAAACTATAAGTTACATATACAACAAATGGAGTAACCCAAACCTACTTCCTCGCGGATGAGATGAGGTTCTCGAGCACTGTGTATGCCTTGGATGCTTCACTCCTGTCGCATACTATGACGGTTTCCCTGTGACATGAGATTATCTGCGTTATGTTGATCCCGTTGTTTGCTAGGGCTGAGGTCATGTACGCTATCACGCCGGGCGTGCGCGTTATTTCCTCGGGGCTAACCATGACTATGGCGGTCTGGTCTTCGAGTATCTCGACTATGTTGTCCTCACCTATCAGCTTCACGAGGTCGTCCAGCACCTCCCTAGCAGCTATTATCGTGAGTGACACCGTGCCCTGTGTTAACTGGAAAAACCTAGCGCCTCCAACCACGTTAATTATCGACGCGAGCTTCGGAATCACGGCGTTCCTGAAGGCATTGATGACTACGAGATCAGTCTGTAACTCGATGACTGATGACGCTATTATTTCTTTTATCTTCTCATCAAGTGATTCCCTAATACGTAGAAGGTCCTCCCTAGTCCTAATCAAGGCCATCTTAACAGCGCCGACCGACGTGTCTATACCTGACTTCCGAAGTTCGTCCACGATCGTCCGGGCAAGGGCGCTGTAATTAACGACTCCCTTCTCAAGGCACTCCCTAAGGAAGGGGCGGGACATCACGTACTCTCGGACGGCCTCGGATGCTCTTGATACCCTCAATCTAGAACACCTGTGTTGTATTCCGTAAGGTCCTTAATTAATGAGTAACGATGTCTTGAACTCGTAATTAATAGTTAAACAGTTAAATAGTTTATTAGCACATTTACTAAGCGAAATCACCATGGGTCGGTGCGAGTTCCCCGCAGAAGTGTTAGGCACTGTGTTACTGGTGATGATGCTGCTTGCGGTGATGCTACCTACTCCTTACGCCCCAGCATGGGCGGAGAACGTCGTTAACGCCAGCAACAGCGTTAGCACCACTACAGTCACCGTCACCACGACAGAGTTCCTTACGTGCTCCCCCTACACGATTACGGTCACTAAGTTCGCCGTAACAACTAAGACCGTCACTGTGATGGCGTCGAACGACGTAACGAGGTTACTTGCCGCAATAACGTTAGCGTTGCTTATCGTGATTGTCTTACTCGCGTTGTTGCTGACCTATAAGCGTGCCCGGAAGTAGTTCTTGCAATATGAGTAATACTTTTTAATCCTAGTAATACTTGTAATACCGGGGTCAACAAAATGACAGGGGAGGAGAAAGACGAAAGGGAACGCACCTACAGAACCAGGATATACACCATAAGGGGCCTCGATCCGGAACTCTACGAGAAGTTCAGCAAGATAGCGAAGGAAATAGGCACTAACATCGGGGCACTAATGAATGAAGCGATGAAGAACGTGATAGCGTTGGTTGAGGTCAGCAAGGATCTAGGTAAGACGGGGTTAGTCATAGCTACCGCACCTATAAAGGCGGCTAAGGAAGCCACGAAGGAGATCAAGGACTTCGAAGTGATATCGGGTGTGAGTGAACTCGAGGTAAGTAAGGATGACCTCGAAGCCCTCGATAAGCCCGTAGTGTTCACAAACATGAGTAGACTCGTGTTCGCTGACGACGTGACGTGGGAGGTCATCGAAAGGAAGGTTAGGGCAATAAAACTAGTTGATGAGGTGGTCATACCTAAGCACATACCTAAGCTCCCGCTAGTCAAGCGCTGCAGTATGGTAAAGAAGATCGTGGTTAAGGAGTAGGTAACTTAAAACGAAATACATGTTTTTAGCTTAAGCACCCCCTAATTTAGGGGTGGTCGCTGCTGTCGGTTTCGTTCTCTAGGTACGCAGCGCTCGTAAAGAACCTTCGTGGCGTCGTGCTGTTAGACCCGCATGACGACCTCACCCCTAACTTCCTTCGGTGGCTTAACCGTAGGTTCAAGTACAGGGTTCTCGGCATATCACCCCTCGTGCTTAAGGAACTCAGAGGAAGAGGTCTCTCGCCGACGAGACAGGTTAAGCCGCTTCACTACCCGAGTAAGGAGCTTTCCGAGCTCGTGAGGTGCTTGAGTAGCGTGCTCGGTGATGTCCCTGAAGACGTTGTTGAGTCTGCCGTGATGGCGTCAGCCTACGTTTCCCCTCTCATAGTCTTCGGGGAACCCTCTAGGACTGTCCTGAACCTAGCCACACGCATCGTTAAGACCGCGGTCAAGTTGAATAACGCGTTGCTTAAGCTACACATGAGGATAGCGGATTACAGCATACTTGATTACTACGTCAAGAACTTGGAGCTACTTGAGAGGCTCTGGAAGGGTGAGTTAAGCAGTAAGGAATTCGTCGAGCTACGTAAGGACATGGTCGTGAAGGACTCTAAGAGATACTGGCGCCTAACCACACAACCGAGTAAGGGTAGGAGGAAAGGCACTAGTAAGACCGAGGCGCTTAAGGAGCCCCAACCCTTCCTCGCGTACGTGGATCCGCTCTCGCTGCTGGCTAGGGAAAGAAGAGATGCTGAGGTGATTAAGGGCTTCAACTTCGAGGACGTTGGCGCGGGCTTAGTTATCGTTCCGTCAGTCATAATACCCTCGTACATCATCGGTAAGTGAGGGCTCTAGGGCAGCACCAAGAGCGTGATGTGATGTGAATCGCCCTCAACTAGTTAGCATCCTAGTGATACTTTCCATAAGCTTCACAGGCACCGCCGCCTTCAGGATCAGCATACCGGCGATATCGTTCTACGCTAGGAGCGTACTTGAAGCGACAGCGTTAGGGGTTGGGATGCTGACCTCCGCGTTTTTCTTCGCTAGGGCTCTCTCAGCCATCGCAGCAGGCAGCGTGGCGGATAAGTACGGGTTTAAGGTATCACTCCTAGCCGCGGTATGCTTCGCGCTGAACGCGCTTGCTGTCCAGCTGTATGGGTTCTCAAGCAGCATAACTTGGTTCGTCATCGTCAGGTTAATGCAGGGAGCCCTCAACGGGCTAGCGTGGGTGTCAATGCAGTACATACTTGGTAGGTTAGCCCCTAAGGACGTTCGTGGGCGTGCTTTCGCAGTTTACTTCGCTGCCGGCACGTTCGGCACTGTCGCAGGCAACGCACTGTACTCAATGCTTTCCAACGCACCGCTAACCGCGTCGCTTGCGGCATCATCGCTCCTGTTCCTCACTGCATCCGCGTTGACTGCCTCGCTCTCGTTCCTTGTTAGGGACGTTAAGGTATGGGACGAGGTTAGGGGACCCGGGATGCGTGGGGCTACGGGGGCACAGCCTTCCCCCATGCTTGGGTTGATCGCCATAGTTCCGCTGGCGGTAGTGGTGGCTGGCTCTAGCATCATTGGCTCAGTGATCGGCGGTGACTTGACGTACGTGTACATTAAGGAGTTCCTAGGTATCCCTAAGTACGTGGTTGCTGATGCTGTCGCTGTCTCAAGCATCGTCGCCCTCCTCGGAACCTACACGCTTAGCTGGGTCTCTGACAGAGTGAGTGATAGGGTCTCCCTAAGGCTGTCAATACTGGTTGGGTTAGTTGGGGCGTCCATGATGGCGTTGCCGTCGCTTCCCCTAGTAATCACTGGTAGGGCGTTAGCGTCCGTAGGCGGCTCCGCGGTAATGTCCGTCAGCAGGAAGGTTGCCGTAACTTACTACGGGAGGAGGGGAGTCGCTGTCGGGGTGATAAACGCTACCGGCAATGCTGGTAAGGTTCTGGGCTCGTTAATTGCTGGGCACCTCTATGACGTGATGTCAGGCTGCGTTATTTCCGTAGGCACGCTTCCAGCGTCGTGCTTCATGCTGGCTATGGCGTCATTGCTGTTAATACCGTTGCTGGCATCCGCGTCACTGCCCTCAAGTAAGGGTTACTGAGGAAACATCACCAATTAGTTGTAGTATTAAAGGTTACCCTCACAATAATTACGGTCGAGGGGGTTGCGGCGAAGGGCGCTGAGGCTGAGGAGGCTAGGGAGGATCAGGGAGTGGCGTGTGGATATCTCTGAGGAGGTTAAGAAGGACTTTAAGGAAGGTGCCTTCTCACTCATCCTCTGCAACCTCGGCGACTATATATCCGGTTTCTTCCTGCAGGTCTTCTCCCCGATAATTCAGTCCGCGCCGATCCTTATCGCGTTACTTCCTGCGGCAAGCGATGCTAGGGGGGATGTCTACTCTAGCTACGGATCTCGGCTAGGCACGCTACTTCACTTGGGACTCGCCAAGAAGATGATTAAGGAGGAGCTAACCGCACTAGTAACGGTATTAATAAGCATTAACTTCTGGGTCGGTGCGCTAACCGCAACCGTGGCTTGGATTATCAGCGCCGAGGCAGGCATCGAACCAACCACGACGATATTCACTGCCATGGCCTCAGCGATTTTCTCCGCCGCATTCATGATACCCGCAACAACGTGGCTTGCCTTCACATCCTTCAAGAGAGGCTTGGACCCGGATAACCTCGTTGCACCAATAGCGACACTCTTCGGTGACTTGATAACCGTCCCGACAATAATAGCTAGTTACGAGGTAGCTGTTAGGTTGCCTCCGCATCTAAGGACTATGGTGGTTGCCACGCTTCTTACCCTTGCGTCAATCATTACAGCGTTAATCATAATTAAGTACAAACGCAAGGGAACGTACGTTAGGGCTTGGAGGATCATAAAGCAGAACTTACCCGTCATAATGTTGGCAACGTCATTCAGCATGGCTGCAGGTATAATCCTGCTGGTAAACATTGAAGCAATAATTCAGGGATTAGGGGTCCTCGCAGTGATCCCCGCGTTCCTAGAAGATGGAGGAGCCATAGCGTGCAGGTTCTCCGCGAGGCTCTCAACCTCCCTACACCTAGGTAAGGTGCGTGCTGAGGTCGTCCCAAGGGATAAGTGGGTTATCTCACAATTCATCGTTAACGTGATCCACGCGGTAATGATTTTTGGGGCGCTTGGCGTTTTCGGTTACACGATCGCGCTTTGGGGAGGCGCGACGCCCGCATGGGGTTTCAAGGTATTCACTACAGTGCTGATTGCAGGGTTAATGCTCACCGCGATAATATCGGTTCTGACGTACTACGCAGCAATAATGTCCTTCAAGGTCGGCATAGATCCGGATAACGTTTTGGCACCCGTGCTTACGAGCCTTGCCGACATCATAGGCACATCCAGCCTCGCGACCGTTCTCCTCCTAATGATACACTAAATCACCGCAACCTCTTTAATCCGCATTAAGGATACTTTCGTGTTATTGCACGTAATCCTTATTAATTTCTGTGCCATAACACAAAATGGTGGGAACATGCCCGGATGGGGATGGAGAGGAGGATGGAGAGGACCCTGGCCTGGAAACGGCCCATTCAGCTACCTACCGCCATGGCTAAGACCTGGATGGGTGTTCGGTAGAGGCGCGTGCTGGTGGCTCTTCAGGTACCCGTGGGGCGCTAGGTGGTGGTACTGGAGATACTGGGGATGGCCCGCTTGGGGCTGGGGATGGAGGTGGCTATGGACCTACTACGCCGCTAACCCAGCGACCTACACACACTACCCACTGCCGTGGTGGGTAACGTACTGGGGAGTCCCACCCTACTAAGACAATAAAGTAGGAGGTGTGAATCATGAGTTACGGCTACGGTTACGGATGGGGATGGAGGCGCTGGTGGAGAAGGAGAACATGGCAGTACGGTCCACCCTACGGCCCTCCAGGGCCTTGGTGGGCTGAGAGACCCCCAGAGACGGAGAGCGCGGAGAAGGAGACCCAAAGCAAGGAGGACACAATACAGAGAGGCTACTGGTACGGCCCACCATACCCGCCGCCCTACTACCCGCCACCATGGTGGGCAGCACCGCCAGCGCCCTACCCATACCCCTATGGCCCTCCAGCACCTCAGAGTCCCGAGGAAGAACTAGCGATGCTGGAGGAGTACAAGAAGGAGCTCGAGGCTAGTCTAAAGGATCTGCAGGATGAGCTGAGGAGTGTTGAGGAGCGCATTGAGGAGCTAAGGAGGCTCGTTAAGGAGAAGGGAGGTTAAACTTCAACCCAAATACTCTTTTTACTTGCCTCACACCTTAATGCCCCTGTAGTTGCCTACTTAAGTACATTCACGGCAATAGTGATCGTTACGGCTGCCACCACAGGCACCGTTAACTCATCATCGACCGACCTCTTGCAGAGCCACTCCGCGATAGTTGACGTCATTGCGGTAAGTAAGGCGATGAGTACCGGTAAACCGACTGCTAAGCACGACGCCGTCCCAGCTAAGAACATGGCCGTGGTTCCAGCGAGGGTTTTCCGGGGAACTAGGGGGAGCCTTGGCCCGCCCACCGCCTTACCAACTATCGCCGCTGCAGCATCCCCGAAAGCCGAGACCATGACTGACGCAGCAGCGTGTATGGGTGGGAGTAACGCTACTAGGAATAACGTTACTCCCCAGAAGTACGTGGCTCCTCGGAAGTGCTTCCCCTTAATCTCCTCTTCGCGAGCCATCATCATGTAGGTGTGGTACGCTATGGGAACCTTAAACTTCAGGTTCATCCTCAGACTCACTTCATGAAGTAAGTATAAGGTGAAGAAGAACGCGGCTATTGGCACCGAGACTGTCTTCCCGCCCCAAACAACTACGGGGATCGCCATGACCCCCGGTATTATGTGGATGGACTTCCTTCTCACTTCCCGCACCACTTCACCCCATCTACTCACGGCAAGCACCCCGCGATGAAGGCTAGTAAGCCCGCCAGAAGCGGTAACTTCAGGATTCTAGTTGCTCTCCACGCATTACGTACGGGGTTAGATAACATCATGACGGAAGCAACAAGCACGGGCACGTCAACGCCGAGGAAAGCGAGTACAGAGTACGCGATCGTGTTTGAGCAATATCCGACGATTGCGGGCAATGGGCTTATCGTGACGAGCATGTAGAGCACTACCGTTCCCCAGAGCACCGCCACGCTAATCCCTAGGCTTGATGCGACGGTCCTTATGCCGTACCTGGAGTCACCGCCCACGTCCTCAACACCCTTGTAGAGTTCCCGCCCAAGGATCACGAGGAAGGCATACACGCCCGGCATTAATGAGTACGCAGGATTAGGCGCAACAACGCCACCGTAAATAATGACGAGGAGTGAAAGGGATGCTATCACTACATTACCTGGGAGCCCTAACCTCTTCAACCTCCATGAGTAAGCGTAGAGAAGCAGGGCAGCGACCAGCGCTATGAAGAAGCACTTCAAAGAAACGAATAACGCTATAATTAACCCCGTGAGCGTCAGTGAGGCCCAAGCGCTCCTCGCCTCCTCCAATGAAATCCTGCCTGAGGGTATTGGGCGCCACGGCTTACTTACCGTGTCCGGCCCGACATCAAAGTAATCGTTTATCACGTTCCCCGCAGCACCTATCAACGCGGCTGATAGTGCAAGCAACAGCGCCTCCAGCAAGTTATGCCCGCCAGACACGAAGTACCCAGTTAAGGCGCCCATACCAATAACTATGGAGTTCCCCGGCCTGATGATCTCCGCCCATGCACGTGCTTTCCTGAGGCCCGCGCGTGGAGTCATCAATGACTTACGGCGTGCGGGAATTAAAGCTTGTTGCACGGTGATAAGGGCGATTCGCATTAGTGCTGATTTTTCATGCCTGTGAAGAACTTTACTTAAGTTACCCTTATGATAAGGTAACACATTTTCCTCACGGTGCGTTCTAATGAAGAAAAAATCGTATGTTACTGCATTAGTATTAATTACATTAGTGCTACTGGGAACGCTAAGTCTATCCATAACAGTGACTACTAAGGCTACCTCCAGTGGGGTCTACGCCCTAATACTACCTAATACTCCCCCATCAGATACTGGCGTTGCTAACGCAACCGTTGATCTACTGATAACGCTGAATAAACTAGCTAGCTCCGGTAAGGGCGAGTTTTACTGGCTGCTGACCTCGGCTAAGGTCGGTAACGTCGAACTCCCCCCAGGAACCGTAGTGCTTAAGGATCTTAGCGAGGATACCTTGCAGACCATTGAAGACCTCGTAAGTAAGTGTGGGGGGTCCGTTAAGCTCGTGGAGATAGCGTCGTTGCCTCATGCCTCGGCCGTAGTGATTAAGCCTCCTAGGATAGCACTGTTCGATAATGGTGCGTTAAGCGAGATATCGCTACCTGACGTGCTTAAGGACATGAACTTCCAGTACACCGTAGTAAGCAATTCAACGATCGAGGACCTACTTAAGGGTAAGTACGACTTACTAATACTTCCTCCAGGTAGCGGCACGGCGACCGCCAGAGCTTTAGGGCCGGGCGGATCCAAGGTAGTTGCTAAGTTCGTCTACTCTGGCGGCGGACTCATAGGCATATGTGCTGGTGCGTACGCCGTCATAAAAGGTTACAACGAACCAACGTCATGGATACAGCTGGTTGACGCCACGTTAAAGAACTGGCCTACATGGTACTTAGGCGTGGGTATGGTTGAGGTTAACATAACTGCGGACATGCCGATCACATACGGTTTCAAGGGCGTGATGAAGTTCATCTACTGGAATGGACCTGTGCTAATACCCTACGACCTAGGCAAGGACACGACCCTAGGCATAGACGTGCAACCACCTACACCACTAGCAACTTACGTAAAGACCTTAGGGAACGGGTACTTTACCCCTGGATCAGGTCTGAACATCACGTATGCTGATAAGGTCATGAGTAAAGGGTATGCTATAACGTACTCAACGTATGGGTCGGGCCAGATAGTGCTCTTTAGCGTGCACCCAGAGTTACTCACTGGCGACCTAAGTAGCGCGCCGAAAGCACGCCTAGGGAGTAAGTATAACTGGCGCATGCTTTGGAACGCCATATACTTCGTGGCTGGGAAGAGGGTCGTGCTTGGAGGCCGGGTCGTTGGAACCTGGATGTGGCCTTCACTCATAACTAATGCTTACGAAGCGGTGCTTAGGGAGAAGTACGGCACCGCTAGCGTCAGTACAGAACAGAAGCTCAACGCATTAAAGGAAGCACTGGATTACCTGGCCAAGGAGTTAAAGAGCTATAACATAACCGACGTATTCCTAGAGGTTAAGCTGCTTAGTGGCACACTCCTATGGCCTAGTGACGTGGGGAAGAAGTACGGTGTCCCAACCCTAGCAGGTAAGGATGGGAAGGAGCCTTACAACCTAACTAACGTGGTTAAGCTGTTTGCCGACGCCCTACACAAGTACGGCATAAGGCTCAATGCGTGGATAATAGTGTGGTACGATAAGTTCTGGGGCGCCAAGGACCCGATGTGGCACTGCGGTAAATGGGTTTCACCAAGTGAATTCAAGCCGCCCTACCCAATAACTAGCAGGGTGCGGTTATTCAACACCACGTACCAGGAGTATATTGCTGAGATAGCTAAGGAACTGGTTACCAAATGCGACGTTGATGGGATACACCTAGACTACATACGGTGGCCTCACGTTGTCTACAGCTTCGGACCGAAGGATTACGCCCTAGCTAGGGAGCATGGCATAAACCTGACTAAGGTTGAGAGGTACGTCATACTGACATACTACGGCATGCCGAATGAGAGCATAGCTCCTCAGCCCGGCCTAATATTCGAGAAGTACTACGTTGAGAAGGATCCGGACGTGGTTAAGTGGTTCGAGCTCCGCAGGCAGGCTGTAGTGAACATACTTGAGAAGGTGAAGGATGCGGTGGACTCAACAGGTAAGAGGGTTACGTTATCAGCAGCGGTCATGCCTGAGGAAGGCCCTGATAACATAACGCTGTGCCGCACCGACCTAGAGACTGGGCATGAGTACTGCGCCGTCATACCTGGCCAAGCGTGGCAGTGGGTGCATTACTCCCAGCACTACGCCGACTTCGCTAAGCTCGGGTACTGGCTCATACCGATGACTTACTACAAGGACTGGGGCAAGAGCCCGGCGTGGGTAGGTAGAGTGGTTAAGTACGCCCTCAGCGTCGTGAATAACGTTAACCCCTCTGACAAGGTCCTAGCCGGGCTCCAAGCTTACGGCGGGGTTAAGTACGAGGACGTGAAGGCAGAAATAAATTACGCGTTAAACTCAGGCGCTAACGGATGGGTCTACTTCGTGTGGAACGAGTACCGCGACCTAGCATGGTCAACTCTCATAAGTAAGTATGGTGCGGAGCTGGACAGCGCCAAGAAGTTACTTAAGGGCCCAATCATGCTTGCTACAAGCATCACGGAATACGCTACCGCTAAGGATGAGGCTGAATCACTCTTGAAGGAGCTCAGTACGGCAGGAACCGATTACTTCAAGCCGAACCCTGAGGCACTAGCAAGCGAGGCAAAGGCGAAGACCTTAGAACTAGTTAAGGAGCTTTCCGGTAAACTAGTAACTGAACTCGAAGTCCTGGAGCCCGCAGTAAAGAAGCTTGGAGCTCCGTACACAGGGTATTATGAATTCGTCCTTGACAGGGCTAACGAGTACTTTAGTAAGGTGAGCGCGTCAAGCAAGCTCAGCGAGGTTACTGAGCCATTCTCTAACCTTGTAAATGAGGTGGTGCCAGCCATAATACTCCTGAACTCAGCCACAAGTAATCAGGGAGCCTTAACGTCGCTTCAGGAGCAGCTAAAGAAGCTTGAGAACGAAATATCTGGGATAGCCTACAAGGACTCGACCGCCATATCCAACCTGCAGAGCAAGGTAGGTAACCTAGAGAAGCTCCTGGAGGACCTGAAGACCTCAATTAAATCAATTGCAGAGAACGTAAACGAATTAAGTCAAGCCACTGGCAAGATCAGAGAGCTCGAGGTAACGTGCTCTGGCATGCATGACGAGTTAACGACGCTGAAGTCAAAGGTAAGTAGTCTTGAGGGTGACTTAACGTCCTTAAAGAGCTACGTTAAGGGCGAGATAAGCAAGGTGGGTCAAGCAGGGCAGCAAGCCCTGGATGAAGCGTCGAGTGTTAGAGCATTTGCTAACGCTTCAATAGCCTTAGCAGTAATAGCGCTAATTCTAGCGGCCCTAACCCTAGTGCTGGCGCGAAGGAGTAAGTAACTAACACCAACAGACTCTCCTTTTTCGCTTAAGTAGTCCTACACTGTATGAAGCTCTTACCTTAATCTAAACTAACCTGGCTTGAAGCCGTACTCCCCCGTCAACTTAATCATGAATCTTTGGGCGTTCTCAAGCATGTCGTGGTCGTTATTGAAGAACACGTAGGCCGCCTTAACGCTTAACTTGCTTAGAGCCGACGCTACCTCATCTAGTTCCTCGTCAGTGTAGTAGTGAGCGTACCAGAACTCCCGGCCATGCATGCGCACGTAAGCTACCGGCCCGGAAGACCGCACGTATGTTGCTTGGGGGGAGTCAACACTAACATACGTCACCCCTAGGGAGGCGCAGTACTCCACCCACTCATCACTGAACCATGCCTCATCCCTGAATTCAATAGCTACGCGCCATTTCCCAACGTCCTTAACCGCTTCTTCAAGGAAGGACGCGAGCCTCCTAACGAAGGGTTTTGTGGGTTTCGCTCTGGGCGGTAGCTGGAGGAGGTAGAAGTCTACGTACTTGTCTAGGGGTTTCATAGTCCTTAGGAAAGCTCTCCAAGGCTTTAGCGCCCGCTCATTGAGTAGGTGGACATGAGTTACTAGCCTAGTTACCTTTACTGCCCATCTTAACCTGCCTCTAGCTAAGCGCTCTGTCTTACTGGCCCACGACTTAACCTGGTTGGGGAAAGGGAACCTGTAGAAGCTTGCGTTGAGTTCAACCGCGTTTAGGTTTGAATACTTAGCGTACCAGTCGAACCCGTCAGGGTTCCAGTCATACATCCACCCGCTCGTACCGACGTAGGCCTTAGGCGTAGGGCATCACGCCCCTCACTCACACTTAAGCCCGCTCTCCTTCATCGCTTTCCTCAGTATTTCTGAGCATTCCGCCAACGCCCTACTCAATACCTCTTTCTGCTCGTCACTTAATGTACTGAGGGACTTCATTATCGTGCCTAAGCATTTCATGAGCTCCATACCGCCTAACTCAGCGAATTGGCGGATGGCTGAAGCCTTGAGTAGAACGTCTCTCAGCTCATCCATATGCTTCTTAAGGTATTCCTTACCCCTCTTCGTGAGGCTGTAAACGCGTACGGCCTTCCTGCCCTTCCCGTGAGATTCCTCAACCACCTTAATGAGGCCTTCCTCCCGCATGACCTTAAGTAACGGGTAAAGCGATCCTGGACTCGGTGAGTTTACGCCGAATAACTCACCTATGCTCTTCATTAACCCGTATCCATGCATTGGTTGTTTCTCTAAGTAATGTAGCACGAGTAGCCTCAGCCGCTCGACCTCGATGGGTGATTTCCTCTCTGGCGCCAACCTATCGACCGACATAGGTCTTTTACTACCTAGCTTAAGTGCGTTGCTGTTGGTGCTGGGTTGAGAAAAGATTGTCGTGTTGGTGAAAAATATTTTTAGTTATCCCCTACTCTACACTTCATGGTGTCCTTTGAGTGGAGGGTTTTGTGAGCCTAGCGCTCTCCTGCCTGATCCCCCTGTACATCGTCGCGCTAGTCCTGTACGCTGTTAGGGTGCTGAAAGGTCCCACGGTATCGGATAGGGTTCTAGCTGTTGATGCTTTAGGCTTTGACCTAGCGGCATTCCTGACAATTCTCTCCGTGCTGTTTAAGGCACCCATAATGGTAACGACTGCATTAGTGCTGGCGCTCTGGATCTACGCCCTAGATATCTACGTGGCCAAGTACCTTGAGTCTAAGGAGATGGGTGATTGAGGTGCTGTGGGAGACCGTATGCTCGGTGGTTGGACTCATACTCGTGGCGGTAGGCGCTTTCTGCGACATAGCGGCCGCTATAGGGATCAACAGGTTTCCGAATTTCTTCGTTAGGCTCCACGCCGCCACTGTCGGAGCCATCGGGGGTGCCGTGGTTCCAGCCTTCGGGGCTGGCCTGATAGCCCTAGGATCCCCTGAGTTAGGGGATTACAGGTTCTTCGTTGCCGGTGTCTCCTTCACCACGGGCTTAATGATAATGATCCTAGGGCAGGCAGGCGCGCACGCGTTGGCTAGGGCCACGCTGAAGGCTAGGGCGGCACCGCTTGAACCATGCGTGCATAACGCGTTAAGGAAGAGGGAGGAGGTGGAGGGTAAATGATAGGGCTTATTGCCGCACTCCTAATGGCTGTGGCCGCAGTAACGTCCATAGTGTTCACGTACTTAGCCATAGTTGAGAGGAACTTAGTTCAGGCGGTGGTGTTCTCCGCCGTGCAGAGCACGATGTACGCGTTGATTTACTTCCTCTTAATGGCCCCAGACATCGTGCTGGTCTACCTCCCTGTGGGTGTCGGCATATACCCAGCCATTGTCTTACTCCTAATTAAGAAAACTGATAAGGTGGATGAGTAGCCATGAGAGTCACAGACCTAGTTGTTGCGGCTTCGATCGTCGCGCTCGCCCTCCTCCTGAGCTACGCGATGTTCTTGGGCGGGATAGGCCCGGTGCCCGTGAGATCCGAGCTAAGGACTCTAGCACTGAACTACATCTTACTGACCTACAATCCAGCGAAGATTGTCTACAGCGCCCTAGCCCCTGAAGGTGTTACGGCTATCGTGTGGGATTATAGAGGGCTTGACACGTACTTCGAGACGGCCGTGATGTTCCTAGCAATAATCTCAGTCGTCGCACTAACGCACGGGTGTAAGGTGAAGGTAGGGTTAGGTAAGGGAGGGATGTCACTAATAGTTAAGACCACGACGCGGATATTAATGCCCCTCATAGTACTGGCCGGCATATCGATAACCATGCACGGATGGCTAACCCCGGGTGGTGGCTTCCAGGGCGGCGCAACGATAGCCGTGGCCACGGTCTTAGCCCTTGTTACTTACTCCATCGACACCCTAGCGAAGCACGGCATACGTAAGAGGGTGCTCCTAGCCATGAGGAGCACGGGACTCATAGGCATAGCGCTGACGGCCGTCGCGTTACTCATCGTTGGTTTAGTGGTGGGGGCTAATGCGTACATCTTCCAGAACCAGGAACGCGTGGGCTCACCACTAGCTTTCCCAGCCTACTTCAGCGGGACACCCACCGGGGGGTCACTACTCTTCTACAACCTCTTCGAGGCGTTCGCCGTGAGCGCTGGCCTCTCACTGGCGATAATAGTGACGTCCCTGCGTGAGGAGGAGGTTAAGGAGACCTTGAGGGGTGAGGGTGTTGAATGAGTTAATCCCGTACTTACTGACGGTGGTCTTCGTTTCCTTCGTCATTAACCTAGTGATAGCTCTGTACGGCATCTTCGCCAGGCCAACGCTTGTGAAGAAGATCATAGCGCTGACGATATTCTCCGACAGCCTCAACAGCCTGGCAATATTCGTTGGTTATAGGGTGGTTTCAAGAGGGGTTCCGGCACCGCCGGTCGTCGTTAATTACACTAATCCTCAAGGACCTGCCCAGCTAGCTAGGGTTGCCGTGGATCCGCTACCTCAAGCATTGGTCCTCACAGCCATAGTGATAGGGCTTGCCGTAACGCTCTTCATGGTTAAGGTGACGATGCAGGTTCACAGGGTCTACGGAACGACCAGCGTCCGCAAGCTCGAGCACATTGAGCACGGCAATAAGGAGGTTAAGGAAGAGGGGGTGGTTGAGTGATGAAGGTATTGACGTACGTGGGGGCTTTCCTGTTCTTCCTTGCATTCTACCTACTATTTTCTGGCTCCATCAGTCTCTACGACATCACCGTGGGTTGCGTGGCCTCAGCAATACTCACGGTACTATACGCTAGGATAATGTATGGCAGGGACCTGAGGCCCTCCGACATCGCTAAGGTTGGGCGCCTGATTAAGTACTTCTTCTGGTACATGTTCGTGGCGGAGCCTAAGGCACACGCAGACGTGATTAAGAGGGCTTTAAGCCCGTCCATGCCTATAAATCCAGGCATAGTTGAGGTTCCCTTCGACGTTAAGAGCGACTTCTCGATAACCCTCATAGCTGGGTCAATAACTAACACTCCCGGCACTGTGACCGTTGAGGTCGATAAGGAGAGGAGGGTGCTTTACGTGCACTGGATCGATGTTAAGGCCACGGAGCCCGAGGCCGTGCGTGAGCACGTCTCACGTGACTTCGAGAAACACGCGTCACGCATTTGGGGGTGAATGAGGCGTGAACGTGAACGTGTTCGTGGGCATCCTCCCGCTCTACCTGATCGCCGCCGCGTTCGCCTTACCTGTGTTCACGCTTTTCATTAAGGATAGGCGGTTCTTCGAGGGATACGGCATCGTGGCTGCGGGCATAGCTCTAGCGATTTCCGCTAAGGTATTCATGGACGTGACTAGGGAGGGCATACAGAAGTACTACTTCGGCGGGTTCCCGCCGCCTCTCGGCATCGCGTACGAGGTTGACAGGATGGGGGCGTTACTGGCGCTAGTGGCGTCACTCATAGTCTTCATCACCACCGTCTACAGCGCGTGGTTCGTGAGGGTTAAGGGTGTTGAGTGGTACTACGCACTACTCCTAGGCATAGAGGCGGGTTCCATCGGTGTGCTCTACACTGGCGACTTCTTCAATATCTTCGTCATGCTTGAGGTGCTCTCCATAAGCGCATACGGGCTCGTGTCATTCTACAGGTGGAGGGGGAGATCCCTCAGCGCGTCCATAGAATACGCTATCGTGGGATCGGTGGCAACGGGTCTCTACTTCCTCGCGGTCGTCTTCCTGTACGGTGCGTTCGGCACGCTCAACCTAGCGGACTTAACGGCGAAGGCAATAGACGGTACCGCATATACTAATCAGTGGAGCGGTGGGCTATTCGGGAATGCTGTCGTTGCCTCGGCTGTTGCGTTAGCGCTCACCATGTGGACCGTAACCTTCAAGTCAGCGATCTTCCCGAACTACTTCTGGTTACCTGACGTCGTGCCTGAGGCACCCACGCCTGTCTCAGCGATATTCGTTGCTGTTGCTGAGGTGCTGGGCGTGTACCTCTTCGTGAGGTTCATGTACACCGTGTTCTCACCTCAGAGCGTCTTGAGCGGGGAATTAAGGACGTACTTCCTAGTGTTCCTCCACATCCTCGGCATAGTCTCCGCGTTCATAGGCGCGTTAGTGCTTAACATCCAGAACGACGCTAAGAAGTTCATAGCTTACAGCACCGTCAATCAGATGGGTTTCGTCTTCATGGGATTAACCCTAGGCACGAAGGAGGGGGTGGTGGCGGGCCTTTACCACCTGCTCTCAAATTCCTTCGGCGAAGCCCTACTGTTCTACTGTGTCGGTGTGGCCATATGGCTTAAGGGCAGGTCGCTAGTTGATGCTGGCGTACTGAGACGTAACCCCGTCATCGCGGCAGGCTTGGTCGTCGGGCTTCTGAACCTCTTCGGGTTACCTCCCTTCATGGGGTTCTTCAGCAAGTACATGCTCTTCAAGGCATGTCTTGACAGGGGCTACATAGTGAGTGCTGTGCTGATCCTCGTAATAACGGGCATCTCGTTGATAGGGTACGCGAGGTTCCTGCGCGGCCTATTCTCCGGGCCTCCAGAAGCGGTGCGGAGCCGGAACCTCATCGTGCCGCTGATTGTCATAGCATTTATTACCGCGGTGATAGTATTGCTCGGTGTTGACTTCGAGTACGTTATACACTACCTCAACGGAGTAGTTAAGATGGTATTCGATTCAGGAGCATACGCCATGAATGGGGTGTATCATCCTTGAACATGTTAAAGAAAAAACATTCAATCAATGATTTTAACATTCTTTACGAGCAACCAACAAAATTTTTAACAGGCTACCAATAAAGACAAGGTGAGTAGAAGATTGAAGTTCGCATTTCTTTGTAAGGAGAAGGGCTCCGAAGGTCGAGGCAGGGTAGCCATAGTGGGTGCGGGCCCCGCGGGCCTTGCGGCAGCCGGGTTCCTTGTGTGTAAGGGTTATGACGTGGAGGTGTTTGATAAGCTACCCTTACCCGGCGGCTTAATGACCTTCGCGATACCGTCTTACAGGATAAGGCTCGCAACAGTGCTGGAGGGCGTTGAGGATCTCAAGAAGAACTTCGGTGTTGAGTTCCACCTATCCACTAAGGTCGTGTGCGGCAAGAGGCATGACGAGGGTGATGACTTCGCGAAGAACGAGGTACATCTGGGCGACCTGGTCAGTGACTTCGACGCAGTACTGGTAGCGACCGGCACATGGCAGTCCAGAAAAATGAAGATACCCGGCGAGGACGCTGATGGTGTTGAGACGGCATTAGAATACCTCTTCAAGGTTAGAGCTCACGAGTACGGTTTAATGCCCGAGCCGCCCGTACCGAGAAGGGTCATAGTCGTTGGTGGCGGACTATCGGCCGTGGACGCTGCCGAGGTATCGCTTGAGAGGGGATCCGAGGTTGTTTACCTAATGTACAGGAGGAGCATCCAGCAAGCCCCTGCCGGGGTGTACGAGATAAAGAGGTTAATCAGGAAGGGAGTGAAGTGGATGGAACTAGCTAACCCAACGAGGATAATCACCGAGGGCGGGAAGGTCAAGGCTGTTGAGGCCATAAGGATGAAGCTAGGTGAGCCGGACGCCAGCGGCAGACCGAGGCCCGAGCCAATACCCGGGAGCGAGTTCGTTGTTGAGGCGGACGCGGTCATCGAGGCCATAGGAGAATACTCAACCCCGCCAATAGGTGAGGGATGCAGTGAACTAGGCATAGAGGTCGACAGGAAAGGAAGGATAGTCGTCAATGAGAACTTCAGGACAAGCCACCCGAAGGTCTTTGCCGCAGGTGACGTAGTCACAGGTCCAAGCAAGATAGGGGATGCTTCACTCCTCGGCCTCAGAGCCGCTAAGGCGATACACCTCGCCCTGAGCAAGGGCTTAACTCGTTTATGAGGGGTGACAGGAAATGTCCGTACAGTCAGAGGGGAAGACCTCTAGGAAGGCGGGTCTACAGGAGTTAAGGCTAATAGATTACGAGAGGTGCATGGGGTGCGGCACCTGCGAGGCTGTCTGCGGCTTCATTCACGATGACAGACCCTACATAAAGCTGTACGAGTTATACCCCGGCTTAGTGAGGCCGATATCCTGCTTCCACTGTAGTAAGGCACCCTGCATCGAGGCGTGCCCGACGGGAGCTATGAGTAGGGACCCGGAGACAGGCGCCGTCTACGTCGAAACAACGAGGTGCATTGGGTGTATGGCGTGCCTCTACGCCTGCCCCTTCGGCATACCCGAGTTCTCCAGGGTCTCCAATACCGCAACTAAGTGTGACCTGTGCCGCAAGCTAATGCATGAGGGCTTAAGACCAGCATGCGCAGCCATGTGTCCCGCGGAGGCAATAGTTGTTGCACCTCCCGAAGAAGTGAGTAAGGAGGTTAGGGTGAGGGTTCTCAAAAAGATAGTTTTACCTAAGCTTGAGGCGCTCGAGGAGAGCCGTAAGTAGTATCCTTGAGCGACGAGGAGAACCGTCATGAATGCCGCGCTAACGTACGACATGCTTAGGTACCTAGTAATATCGGTCTCGGCCGCCACGGTGCTGGCGGGATCATACATAGGGTGGAGACACAGAACCGTGGGGGCGTCCCTACGCTCCGCAGGGTACTTACTGCTAGCATCGCTGCCCCTAATGTCCACGTACTTTTTTGGAGCTCCCTCCCCTATCCAGCTTGTTTCGTACCTCATGATCTTCATAGCTTCAGCCATATCGCTGATAGTCTCACTTTATACGGCTTCGTACGTTAAGAAGTACGGCACTAACTCCCTCCAGCTACTGATCGATGCATTCGCCCTCTCCATAATAGGTGTGTTCGTAGCCAACTACTTACTTGAGTTCGTGCTGTTCTGGCTGCTTGCAGAGGCCATAGGTTTCTTCGTGATAGTGTACGATGCCTTAATAGGTAGGGAGACGAGGGCTTGGAGGGCTGGCCTAAGGTATTTGGCGATTTCAATGATCCCTGCTGACGTGGGCTTAATGACGCTACTAGCCCTAGCTGGCTTGGGTAGGGCGGTCACCGTACCGATGTTCAGCCTTGGCCTCGACCTAAGCAATCAAGTAATTGTGACGTTAGTTGCGTTGGGCTTTATGGCTAAGGCGGCGATAGCTCCCCTCCACTTCTGGTTAGCTGACGCACATTCCATAGCGCCAGCACCGGGTTCCGCCTTACTCAGCGGCGTCATGGTTAAGATGGGTGTTTACGCGCTACTAGCGCTTCCCTACATGGCTAACGTGCTGTCCAGCACCTACTGGATCGTGCTCGCAGTCTTCGGTGCCCTCACAACGATTTACGGTGGTCTGCAAGCACTGGTGCAGAGCGACATAAAGAGGATACTCGCGTACAGCACCGTATCCCACACTAGCGAGATGGCGATACTCATAGGTCTCTTCCTGCTCTCAGGGAACGATGTGTTCTTCGCTGCCGTCATAGCGTACATGGTTGCCCACGCCCTCTACAAGGCCGGCCTCTTCATGGACTCCGGCTTCATAGAGTTCCACCTACACACAAGGGACATTAATAAGTTAGGGTTCGTGTCTAGGATAGCGCCTAGTGAAACCCTAGCGGCGTTACTGGCGGTAATGTCGTTGATAGGCATTCCACCAACCATGGGCTTCCTTGCGAAGCTAATTACGCTCCTCGCCCTAGCAGACAACATAATGTTCGGCGCTATCTACATAGGTGCGCTAGCAGTGATCCTTGCCGGCATGGTCCTAGCGCTGGGTTACGGTGTGAGGTACTTACTGGTTCACCTGGGCTCCGTGGAGAACCCCGAGGTCGAGAAGCCGCAGAAGATCGAGCACGTCATGAGCGAAGCGGTTATGGCTGCGGCCGCCCTAGGCTTGGTGTTGCCATTGGGGCTAGCCCCCATAATAGTGAGTAGGTTGGCGATGCCCGTGCTGTACTTAGTGCTTGGCATAACGTTAATGATAGTGCTGGTGATCCTAGCGGCATTAAATGATATACTTAAGAGGGGAAGAAAACATACTCCTTGGTTGGGAGGGGCGGCACCGTGAGTCACGTCCGCGCCAACTTGCTTTACAGGTTATCTAGGCTCGTTAACAGGATGTTAGCTAAGACAGCTCCTCTCTCCAGATCCCTCAAGAAGGCCCTCCTAGAGTTGGCCCAGGAGGACAAGCCCAAGGAGGGTAAGGGTTCCTCGCTACTCGAGAAGGTTGTGAACCTCCCTGGGAAGTGGGAGGGTCTTGAGTACTACGTCGTCAACGCGTTGCGGGGCACGGCCGGAGGGATAGTGTCCTTCCAAAGCTCCATCGAGAAATCATTTGCCCTCGCCTCCCTACTCGCGGGGGTCCTAACCGTGGTTAGCTTGATGGTTTTGGTGATAGTGCATGTATCTTGAAATACTCTTGGCAGCCGCCCTAGCGGTTGCCGGGGTGGTGCTCGCCCCAATATACGATTCACTGGAGCGGAAGATCAAAGCTAGGCTACACTCGAGGGTCGGCCCACCAATACTTCAGACATGGTACGACGTGCTTAAGCTATTGGCGAAGGAGCTAGTGATACCTGAGGGAGGATACTTCACAGCCGCCATCGTGCTCACGGAGCTTTTCCTCTCGATAGCCCTGCTAGTGACCGTGAGTTTCCTGCTGTTCTTCCAGTCCCTAACGACTTACGTCCTCGTCGCTGTCTTCATATCGGCGTTGAGTGCCGCTACACTAGTGAAGTCCGTAACGCAGAATAATCTATTCTCAATCATAGGGGGTTTCAGGGAGTACTCGGTAGTGCTTAGCGCCGAACCTTTCCTCATACTGCTCGTGCTACTAATAGGGGCTAGGGGCGTAACTGGTCTGAAGGACTTAATCGGGTTAGCGCCCGTGGTGCTGACGACGTACGTCATGACCGCACGAATACCCTTCGACATAGCCGAGGCTGAACCTGAGATAGCTTCAGGAATAATGATAGAGTTGTCGGGGCCTCTCCTAGCCGCCAACGAGTTATCCCTCCTAACACGAAGGTATGTCATGGCCTCACTACCAGCGTACCTCTTCCTCCCATGGTTCGTCGCGAATCCGTTGCTGAGGGTCGGGCTAGGACTCGCCCTAACGCTACTGACCTGGGTTATCTTCGCCGTCGTGGCCGTCCTACTGGGTAGGACTAGGGCTGCTGTAATGCTTAAGGGAACCACAGTCGCGGCCCTCACGTTAACCTTGCTATTCATAGTTGTGGAGAGTGTTCCTTATGGGTGAGCAGAGTAAGTACCTGCCGGAATGCCCTGGAATGGATGAGGTGACGCGTAAGCTTACTGAGGAGTATGGCGGGCGCGTAATATTCTCTCGGGAAGCTGAGGTCTACGTTGAGGTACCGCGGCACGCGCTGAAGGATGTCGCTAAGTACCTCTACAGTTCGGGAGCGTTCCTGAAGACCTGTGCAGCTGTTGATGAGCGCTCACTCAACCATTCCTTCGCAGTATACCACATCTTCGGCATGGACTCGAAAGGCTATGACGTAATAGTGAAGGTAAGTGCCCCGGAAAACAACGCCTGGGTTCCCAGCATAGTTAACGTGGTTCCGGCGGCGGACTGGTGCGAGCTCGAAGCACGCGATATGGTCGGGATTGAGTTAAGGGGTAGGAGGTTAGTTCGCAGGCTAGTCCTCCCAGAGGACTGGCCCGAGCATCTACACCCGCTCAGGAGGGACGTGCCCCACAACTTCAGACCGCCATCAGTTAAGGCGGAATCCGAGTTCAGGCCGGCGGAAAGGGGCATACCCATAGGGCCGTACCACCCGGTGCTCCACGAGCCCGAGTACTTCGAACTCCTCGTTGAGGGGGAGACGGTAGTTGACGTATACTACAGGGGCTTTCACGTGCACAGGGGCATTGAGAAGCTGGGTGAGTCCCCGAGGTTCACGTATCAGAAAATACCGTTCCTAGCGGAGAGGATCTGCGGCATATGCGGGTTCGTGCACTCGACCTGCGCCATAATGGCTATGGAGAAAGCCGCCGGGATTATGCCGCCGGAGAGGGCCGAGTACATCAGGACAATCGTGCTTGAGTTGGAAAGGATCCACAGCCACCTACTCTGGGTTGGTGTCGCGGCACACGTACTAGGTTACGACGCGGGCTTCATGCACACTTGGAGGGTTAGGGAACCAGTAATGATTCTCTCTGAACTCATAACAGGTAGTAGGAAGACGTACGGCTTAAACCTAGTGGGCGGCGTCAGGAGGGACATAGACAAGGACAAGATGGAGAAAATCACGAAAACTTTGGACAGGCTTGAGAAGGAGTTCAAGGAATTAGCTAACCTCCTAGTCTCCGTGCCCCAGATACGTAATAGGGCACAAGGCACTGGCGTGCTGTCCAGATCCGAGGCTAGAGCTTTAAGTGTTGTTGGGCCAGTGGCGAGGGCTTCAGGCCTTTACCGCGACGTTAGGAAGGATTACCCGTACCTAGCGTATAGGGAGGCATCCTTCAAGGTCCCGCTCTACACGGAAGGTGATAACCTAGCCAGAGTGCTTGTTAGGGTGGAGGAGGTCTTCGAGAGTATCAGCATAATAAGGCAATTACTGGATAAGCTGCCCGGCGGCCCGATAATGAATGAGGAGTGCTCGTCCATCATGCCAGTAGATGAAATGATACCGCCGGGTAGGTACGCGGTGGCCGCCGTTGAAGCACCGCGTGGTGAGGACGTCCACTTCCTAATGACTGGGGAGGGCAGGCCCTACAGGTGGAGGGTTAGGGCCCCCACATACCAGAACATACCTGCGTTGAGGCCCATGCTTAGAGGCGACCCCCTAGCCGACGCACCGCTAACGATCGCCAGCATAGATCCTTGTTTCTCGTGCACTGACAGGGCCCTCGTAGTCGACGTGAGGACTGGGAGGGCCCGGACAATTAAGTTATGGGATGGGGGTGTTGGCACGTGTCGATTATGAAGTTACTCAGCATAGCGGCTAGGGCTAAGGTAGTTACTAGGAGGTACCCCTTCGAACCCCCAGTGGTTACTGAAGGGTTCAGAGGCAAGATTGAGGTCGACCCCAAGCTCTGCTGGGGCTGCGGCGTGTGCACCAGGATATGCCCGCCCAACGCATTGACTCTCAAGCAACGGGAGGATGGTACCTTAGTGCTTTCCTACTTCATGGGTAGGTGCATATTCTGCGGTATGTGTGCTGAGGTATGCCCGCGGGGAGCGATAACCGTTACTAAGGAGTTCGAGCTCGCGTCACTAACTATGGAGGACTTGACCAGGGACGTTAAGCACGATGTGGTCAGGTGCAGGATTTGCGGGCGCGTCATAGGCCCCGCCGTGGAAATCAAGGAAGCGACTAAGAGCGTGGGCGGTGAGGAAGCCAAGTACTACGACCTCTGCCCTGAGTGCCGCAAGCTCGTGGTCGCGCGCGGAATCATGACTAAGGTGGGTGTGAGGCCTTGAGCGGGAATGGCTCGAAGCTCTTGGCTAAGGCGCTCTCCAGGCTGAAGAGAAGTATATGGGTGTTCCACCTCAACACAGGCTCGTGTAACGGTTGTGACATAGAAGTTCTGGACGCTCTAACACCTTACTTCGACGTCGAGAGGTTCGGCATAAAGCTAGTTGGTTCTCCAAGGCATGCCGACGTCTTCCTCATGACGGGTCCCGTCACGCGTGAGACCTTACCTAAGGTGTTGAGGGCGATCGAGTCCATGCCCAGACCCCGCTTGATTCTCGCCTTAGGTTCCTGCGCATGCGGAGGCGGGATATGGTGGGACACCTACTCCACGATAGGAGGGTACGGGAGGCTAAAGGAGATACTGGAGGAGAGGGGCGTAGTAGTTGACCGCGTAGCGTACGTTCCTGGCTGCCCCGTCAGACCTGAAGCAATAATTTACGGGGTGCTCGTGCTCTTGGGTGCCGTGGAGCAGAAAGTTAGGCATGAGGAGGTCAAGGCTGGTGGTTGACGGGCACGTCCTCGTCCTGACCTGCAGGGTAGTGCCTAAGGCGCTGAAGACCTACAGGCATTTTGAAGCTGAAATAGCCGTGTGTAGGAGGACGGCGTGCCTTAGCCTTGATGAACTTCCTGAGGAGATCATCAAGAATCTTCACATCACTGGCGGTGTAGTGATTACATCCATGCCTGAGTGGGGGTTCAAGACCCTCCCTTCATTCAAGGAAGGTTCAGAATACCTTCGGCTAGTGCTTAGCGAGAGCTGCTAGCACCAACCACAACTTATGTTGATAAATAATAATCGAGGTACCCTATGCAAGTATCAACTTCCTGAGAATAACGGGGGTAGCGGCCCGAAATACGTCGTGATTATTGTTAGCCATATTAGGAGAGCGTAGTTAACCAGCGCTACCGCGGCTAACGCGTCAGAATCGCTGAAGGCCTCGGACTTAAGGCCCACGAATATTCCCGAGAGCCCCGAGAACCACGTTAGCGCGAACGTCACTCCCTCACCCACTAACGTCAACACCTTCCCGTTCGCTAACGCCACCCCAATCACGTTGGCTAGCGAATACTTCCAGTACACAGGTATCCCTACTATCGAGGTTAGCGTATAGGCGTAAACAAAGAGGGAGAAAGCCGTTGCCATTACGGCTGACGCTAGCCCCACGAGGTTCCCTTTCCCTCTAATAGCCCACAACGCCACGTACGCCAATGTGGATGCATAGATCCCCACCTTAATGTACTCCCACAGAGCGCTCGAGTATGCTAGGAACGGGAGTTTCCACGGTAGATCAACACTCTTACCAACAATGTGAAGGCACGCCATAAATATTAGGAAGAGTGTCGCGCCCGCCGCCGCATCCCTAGTGTTCCCCAAGAGAGCAACACCATTTAATTTACTAATTTAGAGGTATATAACAACGCAACCACTGAAACTAAAACACTGAACAATAGAAGTGCACACATTACGCGCGTGCCTATCGTAACATGTATTTCTAAGGTGCCTGAAAACAGAGCGTCACCACATCACCTTCACTCAACGCAAGGCTACGCCAATCCCTCGGGATGACCTTCACGAAGTCAGCACCAATGAAGAAAGCCGCACCATACACGTGACTACCATTAAGCGTCAGGTAACACCCTTCCTTAGGTATCACCGCATGCACGTAAGGCCCCGAGGTGAAATCCACTTGACCTATTGTGATGTCGTTAACCGTTACGCTTGAACCTACGTATGCTACTGGGCGGTCAGCACTGCCGTATGGCAGTATGACTCCTGCGTGCCCATAGTGAGGAACCCCTCCCTCCATAACACCTAACGCGTTACCGACGCCCACGACTAGCGCAGATGATGCACCTCTCGGGCAAGGCTTAAGGATCACGTACCGCCCCTTCACAATTAGGTCGACAATGTACTCCCGCAAACTCGAACCCGGGTTCACGTTGTTTCTTATGAACCTCACTAGGTCATTATGAATGCTTAGCTTGGCACCCCCTCTCGCCCCTATGAAGCTGCCCCTCAACCTAATCTCGATGTGCAGGTGGGGGTCCGTCCACCTGAAGAAAGTGGGGCTCCATGCGACCTCACCTAGAGGGTCCCCTACCGATACCGTCTCACCGACCCTCAGGTGAGGCCTGACGTGAAGTATCCTAACGTACGCGTTACCGCTTTTGAATCCGAGCACGTGCTCGCCGCCAACCACCTTATGCATAAGTAGCTTCCCTTCAATGGGGGATAGTACCTCACGCTCCTCCCTAGGCGGGTATATGTCGATAGCTGCTAGGCGGTAGTGAGCGTAGTACGGGCTGTTAGTGAAGCACAGATAGTAGTGCCTGGGTAGCCATACCTCTACGCCGAGCGCTTCACACGCCTTGATCGCCGTACCGCTTCCCGCGCAGATAGTATGGCTAAGGTATTTAGGGGTTCCCCAACTATGGTGAGTCGGTGTTGCCTATTGTGTTGCGCGTGTACAACACCTTGAGCAGAGAGATAGAGGTTTTCGAGCCCTTCGAGCCCGGGCTAGTTAAGATGTACGTGTGCGGCCCGACAGTATACGACTACAGCCACTTAGGGCACGCTAGGACGTACGTCGCGTTCGACGTTATCAAGCGGTACCTAAGGTTAAGGGGCTACGACGTGATCCATGTACAGAACATTACGGACATAGACGATAAGATAATCAGGAGGGCTAATGAGGAGGGCGTTTCATGGAGGGAGATAGCTGACAGGTACACTGAGGACTACTTGGAAGGGCTGGAGAAGCTAAACATACACGTCCACATACATCCACGTGTCTCCGATCACATACGCGAGATAATAGAGTTTATCCAAGCCCTCATAGAGGCTGGCTACGCCTACGTAGCACCTTCAGGTAGCGTGTACTTCGATGTGGACAAGTTCGACGACTACGGAAGGTTAAGCGGAAGGCTATCGAAGGAGTTGTGGGGGCAGGAGGAGGGCTTCGTTAAGGAGAAGAAACATCCATACGACTTCGCGCTATGGAAGGCCGCTAAGCCCGGTGAACCGTGGTGGGAATCGCCCTGGGGTAGGGGACGGCCGGGATGGCACATCGAGTGCTCCGTTATGAGCTCGAAGTACTTGGGCAAGCGCTTCGACATCCACGGGGGAGGGCAGGACCTCATATTCCCGCACCACGAGAACGAGAGAGCCCAGAGTGAGGCAAGGTTCGGCGTAAGGCCTTGGGTGAAGTACTGGCTCCACACAGGCATGTTCAGGTTAGGCGGGGAGAAGATGAGTAAGAGCTTAGGTAACATAGTGACTCTTAAGGAGGCGTTCAAGAAGTGGAGGCCTGAAGTGATAAGGCTCCTCTTCGCGACCGTGCATTACAGAAAGCCCGTGGAGATGACGGAGGAGTCCCTCAAGCAGGCCGAGAGAGCTTTCAACAGGTTAGTGAGCACCGTGGAGCTCTTGAAGAAACTCATGCAGGAGGCCAAGCCAGACCACTCGCTCAGTGAGGAGCAATTACGTGTGCTAAACACGCTAAGTGCGGTGAGGAAAGGGTTTTACGAGGCGATGGACAACGACTTCAACACGAGTAAAGCGTTCGCTCACGTGTACGAGTTAACCACTATAGTCTTCAGGGACCTCAGTCAGAAGCCCTTCGCTGCGGGCGTGCTGAGGGCTTGGGAATTGCTGAGGGAGTTCAACACCGTTCTCGGGGTGCTTGACAAGTACTTCGCCGGTGGTGAGGGGAGTGACGAATTAGTGCGTAAGCTCGTGGACCTGATAGTGGAGGTGAGGCAGGAGTTCCGCAGGAGGAAGGAGTGGGAGATAGCTGACAGGATACGCTCTGAGCTAGCTGAGCTCGGTATTAGGCTGATGGATAAGAAGGACAAGACCGAATGGATTATCGAGAGGTGAGGTCCAAAACACCACTCCTTAACCATGAGCTTACGAAAGGATTTTACCAACCACACGTAAGTCTTCACGGTCGCCCGAATGCTTAAGGACGGGAACACCGCGGTCTTAGCGCTCGTGCTGGCAATATTCGTAGTTGTTTCCATGCTCTGGAGCCCGCCGCCAGCCGAGAAAACCAGCACAACCACGACCTTCATTGCCCCAATAATCGGTTCCACCACACCGCACATACCGGGGCAGGAGGAAACAGTCACCACGACAACGGGTATGCCTACAGGGAAGAATAACGTCAGCATACCATGGATACTTAAGGTAAGGTTACCTAAGCTCAAACCCAAGGCAGGCTTCCTCCAAGCACTAATAGATAGGATTAAAGGGTTCTTCGCGTGGCTTTCCAGCCTCTTCACCCTCCCGCCCGAGCAACCACGCAATATGACGGCCTCGAGCACCGGTAGGGAGAACACGCTCTTGCCTGTAGCGATAATTGCTTCAGCCTCACTAGCTGTCCTCGGCGCTTACGTCACGCTCATCCGGAGGAGGGCGTCAGCGGGTAGGGGTGTGAACGTGCTCGGTAGACACGCACGCAGAAGTGAGGGTAGGGAGGACGGCGGGAGCCTTAGGGTCTTAGGCACCACATCCCCAGAAAACGAGCTCGTGAGGGCTGTTAAGGTACTGGCCGCTAGGCTAGCGAAGGTAACGGGGCGTAAGCCCGACGTAATAACTCACAGGGAGATCCTTCAGTTAGTTAGGAGGTACTATGGTGAGATGAGCGAAGACCTCAAGGCAAGCGCCGTGAATACGGTCCGCTACTACGAGCTATGGCGCTTCGCCAGCAAGGAGTTGAGGAGGGAGTGGCTTGAGGAGGCTAGGAGGGTTTTGAGGAGCGCTGGTGGTGGGAATGAACCTGTTACTTGACGTGGTTGCCCTCGCAGTAACGCTGGTCACACTGTATAGGGTAGTGGCGTTCCTCATGAGTAAGTGCTGCTTCACTCAGGCGAAACCCCTCACGAACATCGTTATTAAGCCCCCACTAGGTGATGACTTCCTCTCGATAGTCGGTAACCCTAAAGCCCTGTGGAGGCATGCCGCGCTGAAGTACGTTGAGGTGCTAGGTAAGTTAACCGGGGTGACGCTGGTGAGTAGGGGCATGATGTATTCCGTGGGGCCCGCCACGAAGGCTAGGATCCTGATCAAGCTTGTGGCGCGGCTTGGGGTCAGGAAAGGTGTGGGTGCGTACCTCACCTTCCTTAAGGTTCTGAGGGGGTGTGGTGACGAGGAAAAAGTATTTGACGAATGCGTGGAATTCCGTAAGTGGTCGGAGGAGATTCATAAATGTCTAATGAAGTGAAGGAGCTGGCCGACGCCTTCAACAGCGTCTGCTCGGTCGTCGGAGAATACATTGTTGGTAGGGAGCACGTGCTTCAAAGGTTCCTTGAAGCCCTACTCATTGGAGGGCATGTCTTAGTGGAGGGGGTGCCCGGAACCGCTAAGACCTACGTGGCTAAGGCCTTCGCCGCCACCCTCGGCCTTGACTTCAAGCGCGTGCAGCTAACGCCTGACCTACTCCCAAGCGACATTCTAGGCACGCTCGTCTACAACCAGAAAACCATGGAGTTCGAGTTCCGGCGAGGCCCCGTATTCACGAACATCCTCCTCGCTGACGAGCTAAACAGAACCCCTCCGAGGACGCAGGCCGCGTTGCTTGAGGCCATGCAGGAGGGGCAGGTGACTGTGGCTGGCAGGACTTACCGCTTACCAGAGCCGTTCATGGTCATAGCAACTGAGAACCCCGTGGAGACCGAGGGCGTCTACCCCCTGCCGGAAGCCGAGTTAGATAGGTTCACATTCAGGGTCGTCACGCCTTACCCTAGCGCGGAGGAGGAGGTTGAGGTGCTGAGGAAGAAAGCGCTTCACGGTGAGGAGTTGAATATCGAGCAGGTTCTTAGGAGGGAAGACGTGTTTAGGTTTAGGGAGGCTGTGAAGAACGTTAAGGTCAGTGACGCCGTCATGAAGTACATTATTGATCTTGTTAGGGCTACGAGGGAGAACCCCTCCCTGGTCTTAGGTGCGTCCACGCGCGCCGCTGTCCACCTGTTCTACGCTTCACGCGCTCACGCCGCCGTTAGTGAAGGGCGTGACTACGTGATCCCTGACGACGTTAGGGACGTCTTCCCTGACGTGATTAACCACAGGTTAGTGCTCAGGCCTGAAGTGCTGGTTAGTTCCTACAGTAAGGAGCCGTTATGGACGTATAAGGCGTTGATCGGTGTCGTGCGTGAGATCCTTGAGTCGGTCCCCGTACCTAGGTGAGGTCATAGAGTCAATACGCAGGAGAGCTAAGCTCACGTCGCCGGGAGCATTAACGATTACGTTAGCGCTACTCACCGGTCTATTCGGAGCTGTTTTCAGGAGGGTTGAGTTCATAACGTTCTCGTCCTTTCTAAGCATGCTCGTACTTATCGACACGCTTGCCTTGTTGAGTGATGCCTTAGGTTCTAGGGCGTCCTTAAGGTTAACGACTTTCCCGAAGCGCGTGGTCCTTGGGAGTGCTGGGCGGGTGGTGGTTGAGGCGTGGGTTAGGGGGAGGGGTGAGGGGAAGTTAGTGATTGAGGTTCGCGACACTGTTGACTTGAGGGTCGCCGAGGTTAAGGGGGAGTTAGTGAGTCGAGGGAGGGGTTACGTGAGGCTTGAGTACCTTGTTAAGCCGCTCTACCGAGGTACGCACGTGCTGGGCCCGGTCTCCGTGACGGCACCCTCTCCCCTAGGACTTATTGTTTATGAGTACGTGTTGCCGCCCGTGACGCTACGTAGCTTCGACGCCGTCCCAACCTTCTACGCTGAGTTAGTGCGCGTTCCCCCACCCAGAGCTAGGTACCCTTCACCGGGCGGTCACCCCGTAATGGTTAAGGGCGGGGTCGGAGACTTCGTGGAGCTAAGGGAGTACGTTCCAGGCGATGACGTTAGGTTCATTCACTGGCCGTCCAGCGCCCGCAACGTTAGGGGTGCCCCCCTAGTTAAGGAGATGTTGTTTGAGTCGGAGAGGGACGTGTTCATAGCTGTTGACCCGTCCTCGGTCACGGCCTTCGAGTACTCTAGGGGGAGGAGACTCATAGACGACATGGTGGATGCTGCTGGAAGCATCGTTCACTTAGCCCAGCGATACGGGGACGCCGTCGGGTTCTTCATAGCTAGCTCCCCATCCCTCTCGCTACCGCCGACAAAGAGGCTTGACTACATCTACTCAACGCTCAGGTACTTAGAGGAGGTGCAACCCACTCAGGAATGTAGGATCAGGTGGCTCCCGGACGTTGTGGGGAGGTACGTTAAGCGGGGCACCCTCGTACTCGTACTCTCCCCGCTCAGCTGCTTAAGTGCTAAGGAAGTTGAGGACATGGTTAAGGCTCTCAGGGCGCTTCAGGTAATGCCGATATTCATCATTCCCGACACCGTAGCGTACGCGTCCGCACGCGTTCCAGGTGAGGTGATGCCCGTGATTAGCGACATCGCTGAATCCGAGAGGAAGAGGTTAAGCAAGATTATTCGGGCCGTGGTAGTG
Source organism: uncultured Desulfurococcaceae archaeon (assembly GCA_964399035.1). GTDB lineage: Archaea > Thermoproteota > Thermoprotei_A > Sulfolobales > NBVN01 > WAOL01. Next base: position 5,014 of record CAYNPH010000027.1, on the reverse strand, counting down.
GGTGGCGGGGACTTCATTCTGGCGAGGCCCAACGCCCTTAGGACCCGCGCGATAGAAGCTTTCCTCTCCGCGAGGGGTGCTACGCATGCGGTCATACACTGACTCGCTACTGCTGTTTGCGGCCCCGCTAACCGCCCTAGCTGCGGGCATGGTTGTTGGGGGGACCACCTACGCCTTGGGGGTTGCTGGGGGTGCGGCGCTCGGTGCTGGCGTGCCTTACCTAGCGGTGAGGAAGGGGTTGCGGCGCCTGTCGCCTCACGCCTTAGTGTTCGTTCTGTGGCTTGCGTTAGGCTTCCTAGCACTAATTACCGGCTCCTCCGCGCTCGCTGGGACCTCATTGTCGGCACTGGTCCTGGGCTTTCTCACCCTCCACCTTATGGGGGAGGGGGGTGCCGCAACCTCCGTGGCTTCCTTCATTATCTCGTACGTCGTGAGCGAGGCGCTGCTGGAGGCAGTACTGGCCTACGGCTTCCCTCCATGGTACTACTTTGCGTGCTTAGTTAACGTTAGGATGTACTGGTGGTTGACGCCGCCTCCACTGGTTAGGGTTGGCTTCGCCGTGAGCGCCTCATACCTCGTGCTTAGGTACGTGCTTAGGCATGCTGACACGCGTTTGCGGGAGCGCCTAACGTACGTCTTAGTGGGCGTCGCTGGTGCTTGGTCATTCATCGTAACCATCCTGCTCGCGTCAAGTGCGTGGGAGGACTCACCATTCCTTGCGCTCGCGTTAACGATGGCGCCCCTCCTACTCCTAAGCATCCTCCCGCGGTGATCGCGCCGCGGTACTTACAATTATTAAGACTAAACATAATGTATCTAAGGTGCTTAATGCCTTGAGGAGGGAGCACCTGTGGATGCTGATCTTAGTGGGCGTCGCCGCCATTGCCGTTGCTGTGGTTGCGTACTACTCATTCATGAGTGGTGGGGGCGGGAGCACTAATTCTTCATTCCCGGACAACGTGGCCGTGTGCGTGTACGGTGCGCATGGGTGCCCGCACTGCGACAGGTACAGGACTTGGTTGAAGAGCGTTAACGCTAACTTCAAGTTCTGCGACGTTCAAACCAACGCGACGTGCCTTCAGATAGCTAAGAAATTAGTGAACGAGTTAGGAGTTCCCCCAGCAATACCCATGTCTATCGTGAAGGTCGAGCTCAGCAAACCTATCGACGGTCATAACGTGTTCGTATTCATGCTTATCGGTGAATTTGAGTATTCCAAGGTGTGGTTCGAGCTTAAGCCTAAGGTGGCGAGCAACGGAACAACCTTGATTCCGAAATTCGCCAGTCTCGACACGGTCAAGTACGTGAAGTATGACTGGAGCTACGTCCCTATGTACGAGTCGAGCGGCGGGAGCGTGAAGCTCGCTAAGGAGTTAAGCATAAGCCCAGCAAAAATGCTTCATGAGTTCCCCTGCCACCCTTAACATAGGTTGAGCCACCGACATAGTTAGCGATGACGTTAATGCTACCTCGGGTACGGCACGATGGCGAACCATGTGAGAGCTATGAAGGTCAGAGCCGCGATAAGGTACACCGTTAGGTACGTTCTCAAGTATGCTGACCTCAAAAGCAGGAATGTCGTGTATCTCTGCATCATCACTATCTGAAGCGCTGAGGCTTCCGGGAATTCCGTGCTAAGCAACTTAAAGCCCATTAGCAGGGCGGCGAGACCCGCGGCCGCAATTAACCCCGTTACCGCCGGGTTAAACAATACGTAGTACGTTGTCCCAACCACCTCGAGCTTCGCCGGAACCCCAAGCACGGATGTCAAGGTCATTATGGAGCCACACACTAGGTACCAGAGACCAACGCCTATCCCTACCGACCCGTACACGAATCTCCTCACGTTGTACGACTTATTGAATTCAGACAGCGTGTCGAGAACCGTTGGTGGGTCGAGCTCCTCCTCCTTAAGCATCGCGGCAACCTTCCGTCCCCTACTCGTTAAGCGGTACTTGCCGTCGACCCCCTGCCTAATTAGTCCTGCGGCGACGAGCCTCCTTAAGTGGTACGCGAACTTACCGCTCTCCTCTAATCCTGAAGCACGCATTAACTCCGTGTACGTTGACGCACCATTACTTAGCAGGTGCTCGAGCACCTTCCTGCGGTACTCACTGGCTACCGCGCGAATCACGACCTCATCCTTCAGCACCGCACCCACCACGGTTACCTTCATCCCCGTTCTCTTTAAGAACGCTTGTAAAGTGAAGTTGACAAGGCTGGCTCCCGGTCACAACAAAAATATACTACACCACCCAACTATCCGGGTGCAGCTGTGGGTTCTGGCGACATCAGCGTGATCGCTGAGGACGTCGTTAAGGGGATCCTAGCTACCTACGAGGAACTAACCAGAATCACCGGCAAGCCCATACCCGCGGACCTGGTGAGGGAGGTGCTTAGGGAGACGCTGCACATAGCCGTTCACGAGTTAGCGCACGCCGCCCTCAGAACCTCTTACCCGGAGTTCGACCGCCTAATCCATGAGGGTGACTTAGGAGAGTGCGTTGATGAGATAGCGGCGAGGGTTCTGGAGCTAGTGGTTTCCGAGAGGTTAGGCTTAGCAACTCACTCCATAGACGAGCACGTGTACGAGCTTAAGCACTACGCAAGCCTAGCGAGCCTACCAGTAAGCGTTGAGAGCCTAAGAGAGCTTTACGAGGAAGCCACCAAGTCAGCAAGGGCAGGAGACGCGAGGAGAGTTGTTGACTTAGTGTTAAGTAAGTGCAGGAAGTGGGTTAAGGCTAAGTCATGACCTTACCTAGGGTGGATCCCCACTCAATTTCTTCACTAAAAATCAATTTCTAGGCTAGCCCCACCTGACCCAGTTACTGTAGGTTACCACGTAGGAACCCTTACCGGGACCGTGAACGCTTGCGGTCTTTATCGTGTTGCCGTATCCCTCTTCTCCCTTAATGTACAGGAAGGACGTTGGGTTAGAAACCTTGACGAAGGTAACACCTAACGTGACTGATGGTTCCCCACCTACGTTCACACCCACCGTTACTGAGAGATCCCAATGGTATCCGCCCAAGATCGCTATCCTCCCCGTCTCGCCGACGTCGGTGTAGTACACGTAGGGTGAGGAGGGTAGGTGACCGTCCCAGCTTTCATCTAGGTACTCGTACTTAGGGAAGTCCATGCCGGTGTCCGCAGCGTACACTGTTTCCTCGCAGATACCGGCGAAGGTGTCACAGTAAGTGAAGTCGACGTACTTAAATTCCGCGTACAGAGTCCTCACGAGTTCCCCTGTCAGGTAACCTCCAGTTAGGCCCCTATCTATGGTTACCTGTGTGGAGCCCGCAGACCTCCACGGTTCGCAGTACATAACGCAGGCACGTGTCTTCGATTCTATCTCCACCTTAGAGCCTATTCTGATATTGTACCATTCCTTGATCCCGTCCCACGCGCCGTACTTCAGTATTGGTGTGTACTGCCACCAGCTTACCTCACTCGTTATGCCCGACCCTGACTCCATCTTCCCGCGTACCAACGGTGTTTCACTTCCGTTACTGTTTAAGGTGTTCAGGCTCGGAACCCTCCACATCTTGACGGTTATGCTTGCGCTATCTTCAGGCCACTTCATGTACGTTGGATCCAACGAAAATACCCGCACACCCACCATCTTTCCTTCAGGACTAAGCCCCACGGCAAATACCTCTAGGTTCACTGAAGCATAGATAGGCTTCCGAGTATCCTCGATCAGCGTGTACGTTGGCTTATCCCCCCAAGAATCAGCTACTCTCTGGGGCACCAGCATGAAACCGTCGCCGACCCTAGGCACGAACACGTGGAGAACGGCCTCACCACAACGGTAAGTTCCTGAGGACGCGAGTAAGACCGGCCCATTATCGGTGAGAAGGAACACCCTAACTAACGCGTAGGGCACGACCCTCCCTTCATCATCAATTAACTTAACGTGCAGTGTTACCCCCTGCCTCCACGGACTAACCCACCACGCATACATTGCAGGGAGGAAGCTTACTGCAAGGATAAATAGTATTAGCGCACTAAGTAGTACTATCAACCTCCTCTTGTTTCTTATAGGAGAAAGCATGAGAGAATCACCAATCCTCGTTTTATAGAAACGAGTATAAATATGTATCGATACTTTTATGTCCTATCCCCTAGTAATAACTACTTTCTATCTATGACATCAATCATTAGGTTAGAATGACGTTAACGAAAACAGACTCAAAGGTAACTTACCGTTCACACCCTCTAAAACCCACGACAACAAGCGGTGAGGTCCCGCTGGAAGGCAGGTGTTTTAATTTAGTTAGGATGCTTAACTTAGTGAATCGGTCGATCATTAAGCTTATTCATTACGTTACGTATGCAGAGCTTACTTGGCTTCGCTAGGGTTCGTTATTTGGGGTGTAGAGGGAGGGGACGGGCTTCATTACTTGTACGTGGCCTCGCCGAGCTTTACTTGGTCTAAGCCACTGACTTACCCTGCCTTGCTCAACCTTGACTGCGTAGACTTCTATCACCCAGCGGAATTTTGTGTGCATTGCTACGGAAGGAGTAATCGTTACGGAAAAAGTTATTCGCTCTACCCGCTACAGTGCCTTGTTCCCCCAAATTTTAAGGGCTGGATGTAGGGGCTTTACTTACTAGTGTTCGGGAGCACCGTTATTGACGCGTCACCGCCCACTACCTTAGCGTTAATCACTAATGTCCTCGCGCCCTCGCCGACACCGCCGAGCGATTCATCCACATCCACACCCACGTCGCCTCCAGCCGCCCGGATCTCGCCCCTCACTACCTTCGTGTTCTTTGGGACGCGTAGCGTGATGTGTGCGTCGCCCCCGAGGACTGAAGTATTCATTGAGGCACCGTGATTCACGTCCTTAACCAGTATGTCAGCTAGGGCGTCGCCGCCTTTAACCGTGAAGTTCAGGTTGCTTAGCTTCTCCATGGCTGCGTCCATGTTCACGTCGCCGCCTAAGACCGTGACGCTTACGTTCGATGGTAGTTTGAGGTTCTGTGTGGTTAGGTCGCCTCCCTTCACGAT
>CAYNPH010000026.1:0-11952 GCA_964399035.1 uncultured Desulfurococcaceae archaeon | reverse complement strand
CAGTCCATAGCACTTTATATGCGTAGTAAAGATTAAATATACGGTCTAAAGAGACCTAGAGGTGCAGGGTTGTGCCCAAGAAACGTGAAAATAGGGGTAGGCATAAAGGCGGTAAAGGCTCCGTGAGAATGATTCAGTGTGATCAGTGTGGCCGCATGGTACCTGAAGACAAGGCCATATGTATAACAAGATGGTACTCCCCCGTAGATCCACAGCTAGCTGCTGAACTCGAGAAGAAGGGCGCGATAATAGCGAGATACCCTGTAAGGAAATGTTATTGTGTGAGCTGCGCTGTCTTCCTAGGTATCGTTAAGGTCAGGTCCGAGGAAGAGCGGAAAAGAAGAAGAGCAAGATAAACTATTTAGGGCTGGATTAAACCCCTATTCAGGTGTGGTGAAGAGCTATGAAAATCCCGAAGAAGATAAGAACGTACTGCCCTCGATGTAAGACACATACGGTGCATAGCGTAACAATATACAAGGCTGGGAAGAGGAGGGCACTGGCTGAGGGGCAGCGCAGGTACGAGAGGAAGAATAAGGGATACGGTAGCAAGAGGAAGCCTGAACAGAAGAGAATGGCTAAGGTCACGAAGAAAGTTGTATTGAAGCTCAAGTGCTCTCAGTGCGGATACATAAGCCATAGGAAGGGTATACGATTAAAGAAGGCAGAATTAGTGGAGGTTGTTAAGGGATGAAGAAGCGTAAGATCCTAATCCCAATGCCTAAGTCGAGGTTCGTGAAGGTAAAGTGCCCATCATGCGGTAACGAGCAAATAATATTTGACCACGCGACGTTCCCTGCAAGGTGTTTAGTCTGCGGAACAGTTCTCGTAGAACCTACGGGCGGTAAAGCGAAGATCTTAGGGGATATCGTTAAGATCCTAGGGTAAGACTTATTTCAAAGCTGTTTTAATGACGCGTAATTACGCCTAAGTACTAACGCGTTTCTAGTGGGTGGTAGCCTCACTTATATTAAGCAGTCAGCATATAGTATGCAGGCGGTGAAGGTCATGGTGAGAAAGCGTAAGCCCATGCCAAGAGTTGGGGAATTAGTCATAGGAACAGTTAAGAAAATATTTGATTACGGTGCGTACCTTAACCTAGACGAGTACAATAATCATGAGGCGTATTTGCCTTGGTCGGAGGTAAGTTCTAAGTGGGTGAAGGACATACGTGACTTCCTGAGGGAGGGTCAGAAGGTAGTTGTTAAGGTAATACGTGTTGATAGGCGTCGCGGACACATAGATGTCTCGCTAAAGAGAGTCAATGCGTCAGAACAGAGGAGGAAAATGCTGGAGTTTAGAAGGGCTCAAAGAGCTGAAAAGATGCTTGAGATAGTGGCCAAGAAGCTCGGGAAAACTCTCGACGATGCCTACAAGGATGTTGGGTGGAAGCTAGAGGACTACTACGGAGAGATATTCTATGGTTTCGAAGAAGCGGCGTATCGCGGGGAAGGAGCATTACGTGAAGCTGGAGTACCCGAAGAATGGATTCCAGTGTTAATGGAGGAAATACGGAAGCACATACGCATAAAGCGTATTAAGATAAGGGGGCTTATAGCGCTAATGAGTACGGCCCCAGACGGTGTCGAACGTATAAGGACAGCTTTCACCGCACCGCTGAAGAAAATTGAAATACCACCTGATACCAATGTGAGAGTATATACCGTCGGTGCACCCAGGTACAGAGTGGAGGTTACCTCAACAGACTACAAGAAAGCAGAGAGGGTGCTTTCCGAATACATACGTAGCATACAAGATTACGCAAAGCGCTTTAACATGATCTTCGCTTACGAGAGGGAGAAGAGCTAATGAAGTTCTTACTCAGGAAGTGCCCTGTGTGCGGTAGGTATACGCTGAGGGAGAAGTGTCCTACGTGTAACATAAGTACTAAGGTGGCACACCCACCTAGGTTTTCTCCTCAAGATAAGTATGTGAGGTACCGAGTAATACTGCGGGAGCTAGAACACCAAAAGAAATCAAGTAACTAGCGTAGTTGCTAATTTCCGCACGGATCATGCGCACCTATCACAGCGGTGTATCTTTTAATCCTAAGAGGTAAGCAATGAGGTTTGTAAGAGGGTGTAGAACCATGACTATGTATATCCCTAAGGCTAAGTCCGCCAGAGTTACCCTTATACCTACAGTATTACTGACCCTGAGCACAGACACCAAGACATAAGCAACGAGAATAAAACTCAGTTGATCCATGGGTATGAAAGGGTCCCCTGAACGTATGCTTAAGCGTCGCTTAACAAAGGAATTTAAGGAATCCCCTATCATTGCGCCGGCACCAGACACTGCTCCGTACGTAATCCACGCGGTATTGTGGGTCACTGAGGCGTACACGCATCCCACAAGAAGACCTCCAGCGACCCCAGCAATGAACCCTTCAATGGACTTATTCTTGCCCAATAACCTTTTACCGTCAATGAACTTTAAGCCGAAGTCTAGGGGGTGTTTCTCACGTACGACTCCACTAACGATTACGGGCAATGCATTAGCAACCATTGCTGGCAAAAATATGAATGCAGACCGCAGGAGTGCATGCTCAAATACTATTAGCCAGCTTAACACCCTCATCACCTACCTCAAACATCGTCTTCTTACCAGCCCATGAGTCTGGGTAATTAAATATAAGCTCACCTTTACCGGGGCCTATTCTCTCACACTTAATCACTATGTCACTCCAGAATGATATCAGGGTATCACCACTGATCTCCTCCTCACCCGTAGGTGCGGTACGTACTTGAGCAGTAACGAGTACTAAGGCTCTATCCCGATGGGCTATTTGGGAAAGTAGTGCAAGGATAGTGTTGAACATTACGTTAGCATACTTTAACTTCAAGGCTTCAGCCCGATAAAAGTTATTGATTGAGTCAACAGCTAGGTACTTCACTCGAAAACCCGATAGGAGTACATCAAGCACGAGCTTAAGGAGATGCTCCCCGCTTACCGCATAAGCTAGAAAGCATTGAGGTCCTAGGTCATATCTTCTAAGCAAGTTAAGGTAATGAGGTCCCTCAGTACTTATGAAGTAGCATGCTTCATCATCAGCAAGATCCTTGCAAGCAATTTCCATGAGTTGCATCGCTATGTTAGTCTTGCCTGAGCCAGCGACACCGTATAGCACCGTAAGGTGCCCACTCATTAACCTGGCAAGTTCCTCCCACGCCAACGTCATTTACTGTCGAAGTAACTTATTAACGCGTAAAAATAAAACCCATCGTGAGAGGTCGAAGGTTGAAAACCTCAGGATCTCGAGACATTAAAGTTGTAATATGTGACCCAAGACTAATGAGGAAATTCGCTAAATTAGCGGATGAACTAGGTCTAACTTACTCTGTCCCGAAAGAAGCGGGCGTTAAGGTGTCAGCAGACATAATCATCATAGATGATGAGTGCCTAGAGCACTACGAAATAAATTCAAACGCGGCGTATCTTGTGACCAACAGTAACGTAGAGAACGTAGTTTCAGAAGTGGCTGGTGTAAGGAGAGCATCAGTGCTGATGGTGGGTGTGGACTTGGGAGCTAGTATCGCTTACGCTGCCTTTGCTGACAAAGAACTGGTTAGTACAGGTAAGGTATGTGAACCTAAGGATTTCTTCCAAAGATTAAGAGAGCTAATGAACCTCATTGAGCCCCGCAAAGTAATAATCAAGGTGGGGCTACCAGAGACCAACGATGCAGATAACGTTCTCGACGAGGTGATAGAGGGGCTCTTAAAGATAGGATGCATCACGTACTTAGTCGATGAAAGTAGGACGTCTACTGAAGCCCCTAAGATAGCGTTAAGAGGATTGAACGTGAAGGACGATGACATATTAGCGGCTATTAACATAGCTCTTAGGAGCGGTATGAGAGTTACCTAAACGTAATGTCATGAGGTGTTGCGAGTGCCGGGCGGACCACCTTGGAGATGGCGTAGGTGGATGGGAAGAGGTAGGATGCCTAAGCCAAGGTTCATCCACACCCCTTTAAGAGGGTATGCCTACGTACCTTCACCTACGGTTCCCCCAGGCATGGATTATGAGGAAATACTCCCTGATGAACTCGAGGCGCTGCGTTTAGTGTATGTAGAGAAGAAATCGCAAAGTGAGGCTGCCCAAATAATGGGTGTTTCTAGGGGCACGGTATGGCGACTCCTAGATAGCGGTCGGAGTAAGTTAGTGAAGGCACTGATTTCAGGCAAGGCTATAGTAGTAGTATCACCTCAGCCTGAGTATTCTTCATCAGAGTAAGTGTTCCTCAAGCTAACCGAGCCTTCGCTACAGCAACTGTGGTCAAGAAAACTTCCGAAGAGCCTCATATATGGCGGAGTATGTGTTGACGTCTAACTCGTACACGCGGGCGTTCTCTAGGTTCCTCTCTTTAAGGATTCTGATAATCATTCCTTCATCAATGTGCGGGTTGATAGACTTTAGACATCTCCTCAACACGTTCTTAGCGAGCCTCCGGCGTTGCGAAAACATACACCTCAATAGGCTCTCAAGGAGAGCATGCTCAGGTCGCCATTCGCGTATGCGCTTTAATACTACTAGTTGCGATGAGACCTTTGGACTAGGAATGAAGTCCCGGGGCTTGAAAGTTGCTGAGACTTTAACCACGTTGAAATAATTCACCATAACTGTCACGCGACCATAATCCTTACTGCCTGGAGTGGACGTAAGTCTCTTAGCAACCTCCTGTTGAAGCATTAAGACAGCTGCCCTCATGTTGGAACGTATATACGCGATAAGTACTGGCCCCGTTAACGAATACGGTGTGTTTGACGCTAGAACATCAGCTCTTGTGCATTTACTCTCAAGGAGACGTATACCATCCCCTAAAAGGGGGTAAACTCCAGGCAAATCCGCAACGTTAGTACTTAAAATACTAATCATCCGTGGATCCACATCAACGGCTATCACGGGCTTCCCTAAGGTTGCTAGGAACCTTGTCAGGAAACCGGTACCAGCCCCTAACTCAAAAATCATCCGTGGATTCAACTCTTTCAATTCTCTAACAAACGCGTAGCCTATCCTACATGAACGCATAAAATGTTGGCTATACTTCTTCATTAACCTAACGTTAGTGCGGATCCGACGTAAGTCACGCCGTAACTGACGGCATGCCTCGGCTAGCATGTCTTCAAGGCAGGCATCATCTATCATTTTGAGGCGTTCCTTCAAGGCTTGTTAGGCGGGACAGTATAATAATTTAGCCTCAGTTAATGAATGCAAATGTGGTGCCGGGGGCGTGCTTGTCGAACTCGAGCTTAAGAAGGGAGAGATACTGCGCATCGTGGGTCCGGCAAGGGTTGACGTGCTCAGCGGGTCACTACTGGCAGTAGGCGCGGTATACAGGAAGGGAGAATCATTTGTGGTGCATAGCCTAAGAAGCTACGGTATCAAGGCCCTAGAGGACGCTAAGATAAAGGCAACACTTGGTGAGGGCGCGTCCGTAGAGGAACCCTCCGAGGGTGAGGAGATAATCGATGACTGGGTTAACGTGGCGAAATCTATCCATGAGGACCCACGCAAAATTAAGAAGGTGATAATCATAGGCCCCGTAGAATCAGGAAAGACCACATTGACAGCCTTCATAGCTAATTACATGATGGAGCGAGGCAGTAAGGTATGCGTCATAGAGGGGGACGTAGGGCAGGAAGACCTTGCGGTACCAGGAACACTGTCCCTAGCCCTCCCCTCAAGGAAGTTCCTGTGGTTAAGGGAACTAAAGTGTAAGAAGATAAGATTCGTTGGATGTATCTCACCTAGCCATGCGCAATGCCAGTTACATGTGCTTGCCGCATTACGTGAGTTAATCGATGAAGCCGAGAACTTGAAGTGCGATACTATAGTAGTGAATACGGACGGGTGGGTATCCAGCAAACAGGCGTTGGACTTCAAAATATCGATTATAAGGTGGTTAAGACCAACACATGTTGTCACGTTGAGTAGTGGCATTTACAATACTATACGCGCAGCGCTTGGCTATAATTCATTTACCGTGGTACTGGAGGCGAAACCGCCGGTTAAGATCAGGGAAAGAAGCAGAGATGAAAGAAGAAGGTTGAGAGCAGAGGCCTACAGAAAGTATTTTTCCGAAGGGTCGAGGACTGTGAACTTAAGACTGAGTGAAATCGGGCTGATAGGTTCCTGTGTATTGGGAGGGCATAGGGTATCGATTGATGAGGCGATTGCCCTATGCCCCTCTCTAGAATCGATACGCGATAAGGTACTCTTCGCTTCGCTGTACGGACAATACCTAAATGTGGTCCTAAGCGATGGTACGCACAACATAACGTGCAGGGAGAACGAGGATCAGAGTTACATAATTAACGCCATACGGAAGGATGACTTAAGTGGATACCTGGTCGGCATCCTAGATGAGGAGGGTAAAGATGCGGCACTAGGCATAATCGAGGACGTAGATTTCAGCAATAATGCCATTAAGGTCAGAACACCTTACAATGGTAAGATAGCAGCTCTAGTAGTCGGGAGAATAAAGTTATCACCTAACTACGAGGATACAGGTAGGGTGTTACGATGCGGGATATAGCGTCGCTCTTGGAGCACTACAGAAGTCAAGGGAACGTAATTACGGTAGAGAAGACGTTAAGCATGGAGTATGAGCCAACCAAGGTGCTGGAGGAAGCTGAGAGGAAAGGGGCTCCCGTAGTATTTAACGTCCAAGGCTTTCCTTTGCCTTGTGTTGGGTCATTAATACCTTCACGAGAACACCTCTATACCTTGATGAGGGTGAGAAGCGATGAAGAAGCCTACAGGAGGGTCTTAGCACCGCCTCCCTCTAACGACTGGTTCATAGAGAAATCATTCGAAAACGCCTTCTCGGAGTTCAATGGTAACATCAAGGATCTCCCTGCAATAAAATTTTATGAGAAGGACGGGGGCAGGTACATCACCACGTCAATAATCGTTGCCCGCGTACCAGGCACAGATACTTATAACGCATCAGTCCATAGGCTCATGATTAGCGATGAGAAAGGCTTCGCCGTACGGATTGTTCCGAGGCACCTTTATAGAATATATGAGGACAACCTAAAGGAAGGTAAGGAAACTCCTGTAGCTATAATGATTGGTGCGTCACCGCTGACCCTGCTGGCATCATCCCTTTCACCCCCGCTGGGAGTCTTTGAGCTGTCGCTTTACAAGAACTTAGCTGATGAAAGACTCGAAATCGCGTACACACCTAATTATGACTTACCAGTAGATGCGTCATCGGCCATCGTAATTGAAGGTGTGCTGACAAGTAAGCTTGTTGATGAGGGTCCGTTCGTAGATTTACTTAACCTATACGACAGGAGGAGAAAACAACCATATCTTAAGGTCGAAAAGATTTACCTTAATCAAAGTTCGCGGGCTTTCTTCCACGTCCTTCTTCCCGGAGGGCTGGAACACAAAACCATTATGGGTTTCCCCAGGGAAGCTGCGATTTGGGATGCTGTCCGTAAAGCCGTTCCACGGGTAATTAAAGTACGGTTAACTCCCGCGGGTGGAGGATGGCTTCATGCAATAATATCCATTGAGAGAAACAGTGACGGAGACGGCAAGACCGCCATCATGGCGGCGTTCGGCGCCCATCCCAGCGTAAAGCACGTAGTCGTAGTTGATTACGATATTGACCCAGATAAACCAGAGGATGTAGAATGGGCTATAGCGACTCGCTTCCGAGCTGATAGAGGCTTAGTAATAATAAACAATGCGCGTGGCTCCACGCTAGACCCTACAGCGGAGAACGGCATGGTAACGAAAATGGGTATTGATGCGACTTACCCGTTGAAGGAACGTAGCAAATATGAGCGCCCCACATACCCTAAAGGGGCGGTGAGTCATGTACCTCACTAAGGAGGAAGAAAGAGTACTTCGAGGCGATGAAGGAGAGGTTAAGGCTCGGGCTCTTAAAGTTATTGTTAAGATAGGGGAAATTTTTGGTGCGGAAAGACTAGTCGATGTAAGCCATGCACACGTATCAGGCATTTCTTACTTCAATATAAAGAAATACGGCGTTAAGTTTCTTGAGGATTTAGTAAGCAACGGAGCTAAATTCTCGGTATTTACGACTGCTAACCCTTACGCTGCACATCACCTCTCCTACAATGGAAGGGGATTTAGTAAGAACGTTATTGACTATCAAGAACGAATAATAAACGCATTAATCAGCATGGGAGCACGTGCCTTCACATGCGCTCCCTACCATATACGTAGACCTAAGATAGGTGAGCACCTAGCATGGGCTGAAAGCAACGCTGTGCTTTATGCTAATAGTGTGCTTGGAGCGAAAACCAATCGCGAAGGCGGTCCATTGGCTCTCCTTGAAGCCATAGTAGGTAAGGCTCCCTACTGCGGAATGCATGTGGACGAAGAGCGATTGCCATCAATCTTAATTAGAGTTCCGAAGCCCAGATCCTTATCAGAGGCGGCGGTAATAGGGTATTTAACAGGAAAGATATCTCCCTCAAAAATACCCTACGTAGAAGGGTTAAGTAGAGTGCCAGAGGAGTGGCTGAAGGCATTCTTAGCTGGTGTTGGGACAAGTTCTAGCGCCCCCATGGTGTTCCTAGAAGGGATAACCCCGGACTGCAAAAGAGTAAGGAAAGACAACATACAAGAACGCGTGAGGTTACCTGAAGAGGATGTCAAATCATTTATTAGAGAGCATAGCCCACCCCAAGAGGCGACTGGCAATAGGCTATACGTGATAGGTTGCCCACACGTCGGTAAGGAGGAGATCCGTAAAATTACTCCGCATGTAAGGGGAACATGCAGCAATGCACACAACGAAGAATTATGGATCATAACAGGATGCTTCTCACTACCATGTGGCGAGATTCTGGCAAGTGCTAACGGCAAGGTGAAGATAGTGGAGGGTGTGTGCCCTGTAGTCACTAGGCTAGATCTCCTAGGTGCCGAAGAGGTAGTAGCGGATTCAGCTAAGGCGCTTCACTACCTACCCAGGCTGGCGCATGTTAAGGCCTTCATAATGGACAGAGAAGAAATACTTAAGAGATTTGGGGTGAGGTTACGTGGATGACGACACAGCTAACATCATTATAAAACTAAAGGTTATAGTCGAGAGTACGCAGCAACACAGTGAACTTTGCGGAGCGTTAAAGGTTGTTGATCACCCGATATCATTCCTTGGGGACATAGATGCTGAGTCAGGGAGAATGCGTGATGGGGATAGTGTTAAAGGCAAAATATTGTTGTACCCCACTGCGGTAGGCAGTACGGTAGGGTCTTATGTAATTTACGGGCTATCAAGAAGCGGGAATGCACCAGTTGCTATAGTCACATGTAACGAGGATGTAGTAACAACAGTTGGAGCGATTATCGCGGACATACCACTCTATAAGCTAATGGACTGCAGCGTAATTAATGACCTCAAGAAGTATAACGGTAGGGTTTTCTGTATACGTGATTCGGTCTTAGTAATGAAAAAGTAGGTTATTTTTCCCTGAACATTAGGGCAAGGTTAAGGTGAAGATGAGGTGACGCAAAATGACTGGAAATGAAGGGAAACTAATAGTGCTCGAGGGAATTGACGGAGCCGGTAAAACGACGGTTGCGAAGACCTTAGTCGATGAGTTAAAGAAGAGAGGGCTCAACGCCTTATATACTTACGAACCCTTCGACAAAGAATTGATATCGATCCTGAATAAGAAGGGCTCAGTACTAGGTGGTATATTTGAGGCACTAATCATGGCTGCCGATAGGTATAATCACATTGAATGCCTAGTGAAGCCCGCCCTGCGGGCTGGTATGGTTGTCGTTATGGACCGCTACTATTACTCCTCCCTAGCATATCAGGGCGCTCATGGTGTCCCACTTGAGTGGATAAGGACATTAAATAACTTTGCTTTACGCCCAGATCTAGCTATATACCTCGATGTTCCTGAGGAAGTGGGTCTGCTAAGGAAGAGGCGCTCAACTACGCGCATACCCTACTTAGAGAGCAGTAAAGAGTTCACCAGAAAAGTGCGTCAAATATACTTAAGCCTGGTCAAGAACGGAGAATTAATCTTGGTGGATGGAACTCAGGAACTTAGTGAGGTTATTCTAGAATGTAAAAAGCTGATTTGTTCAAAACTTGGTTTGCTCTGCTAGCTTTGCCAGCGCATCCTTTGTGCAATAATTACTGATGGCTTCATCCATCGCCTTAAGCACTTTAATGTAGATGTCGCCTTGGACATATCCTCCCCTAACCAGGGCTAAGAATAACTTGCTGTCAATGATTCTGCAAGGTTCCCCAGAAGCCCTAACCAAGTCCACCTCCAGATCAACGTACTGTACCTGACCGGAAGGAAGGAATTCGGGCGGGGTATTCACGTTTACATACACTCCTTTTAGGTTACCATTTCTATCAAAGTACCTGTGTTCCGTTATCCAGGATCCTTCCGTCATGTATGTCAGGATTTGGTCCCCAGGCTCCTTAGGTATGTTTAATCCGTCGTACTCTCCCGAGGACTTGACGCTCCTCTTCACGATAGCCTTTATTCTCTCGTCACCGATTACTTCAACGGGTTTCGCTTTCCCCAATACTATGTTTTTCTTGGTGATCCTCTTATGGAGAAGAATTATGTCGCGCTTATTGCTTAACCTATGCGCTATCCACTTCCGCACTAAAGTAGCTAGCTTAGAGCCCTTCACTTCCGCGGCGATAATGTCCAGCAAGTCCACGAGTCCATTACTCCGTATCTCGTCTGACCTAAGCATATGGTGATAGGGTGTAGTTGGCGCAACCTCGTTTCGAACAGCATCTAAGTAAACCTTTGAGTTATAGGTGAGTTCCACTAGCCTCATGAATTCCCCTATATACACAACTTCCAAAGGTTTTGCGTTTGCTAGCCTGTGCTCAACCTCCTTTAGTTTTGAAATTAGTTGCGGGATCTCGCTGACGACTTCCTCTAAGTTTGCTTCGTCTGCGTTGCTCCTCCACCGAATGCTGAATCCTTGCCTTACGTACTGGGCTGACGCCTCCAGCAGGCTTGATATACGTTCCTTATTCCTGATGAAGTTACTGAAGGAGACGCCGGAGCCTTTCCCCACTATTGCGTATTTACCGACTACCCTGACCCTGCTTGAAACAACCATGCGTTCCCCAGGCCTTACGGGAACCTTAACAACAGTAACGGGTATCTCCCTTCCAGCCACACACTCTGGTTCGTCTACAAGCGTTGCTGGACCTATCGGAGTTTCCGCGATGCACTCGCGTCCTTCCTGCCCTATTATGCGAGCCTTAAATGCAGCGTACAGCCCGATCTTGGGTCTATATACTATTATGTCAGGTACAGTATTCTCGAGGATCGAGCTAACCGTATGCACCTCGCCAGGGAAACCTAATATTAGTATTTGTGAGGGGTTATTTTCGTCGGACTTTACGGTAACGTCCGCCGGCTTCCCTCTGCGTTCGTCTATCCCTAACCTTTCCGCTATTACTGGGCTTACGTCCACTAGCTCGATGCCGTTGTCGTGAAGTATTTTAGATATTGCTGTAGAATAAATTCCTCTGACCCTAGCGCGTATAGGCATGATTTAGAGTACCCCACATTTCAGTCTGGGTTATTAGGTTGTCGGCATTGCGTTAGTCCTTTACCGTTGATAGCACAGCAACGATGTTCCACACCGCAGTCCTCGTGTGCATTGGCATGTTGGGATCTTGCGACACCTCATCCAGTATACTTATGGCGTTAGCTGCCCTCACACCTGGTGAGAGGGAGAGATCCCTTAGCATTTTCATGGCTTCTATCGCAGCTCGCCTAATGTTCCTTGGAACGCTAGAGTCTCCAATGATTTTCTCAAGTAATATCATAGCTTGCCTAATTTTAGCCTCATTGAGGCTCTTCTTATCTATGCCAGGACTCGCCACGTCGACCACCTCCTTAAATAGGGTATGCATAGGAATAATAAATTAAACTAAAGACAATTCAGCAGGGTTGAGAGAATGGCTGA
>CAYNPH010000025.1:0-37430 GCA_964399035.1 uncultured Desulfurococcaceae archaeon | reverse complement strand
GGGGGTCGCCACGTACCTAGCCCACGCGTCCGGAGGAATGAGGGTAGCGGACGCCGTTAGGGTACTCTCCTGCACTGAGGGCTTATCGCGGGTCATCGGCGTTGCTGTAGGAATAGTTGAGGCGTTCCTCAAGGGCTCCCTAGAGAGGGAGGAAGCGGTAAGCATGCTGGAGGGCGTTAAGGAGGGTCTCCGCGCAGTGAGTTGCCCGGAGTCCGAGGCATCGTTACACCTCAAGACCTACGCCTTAGTTAATGATGCGGTGAGGCACTTAGGCACGTTGATGGTTAGGATGGAGTATGAGTCAATGCTCACGGCGGGCATGGCTGCCGCGCTCGCGGCTAAGGTTGCGGAAGGTGATGGGGAAGTTAGGGACGTTATTGCCTGACGTACCCTAAGCTAAAAGGTTACTTAGGAGGTGTTTTGCGTCCCTCACTTACCCGCTACCCTTAAGCCCCTTAACAGTACGTGCGGAGCCGTTGCTGAGCCGTGCGTTTCCGTCTCCTTACCTATGAGGTCCACGTTCCTCAGCATTAACTCATAGAAGTTTCCTGAGAGCACCACACCCTTAACGGTTTCCTTAACCTCGCCCCCACGTATCAGGTACGCGTGGGTTACGGTCGCGTTGAGATCACCGCTCACCGGGTTGGATAGCCACGCACCTATCGTTGACTCAACAAGCAGCCCCTCCCTAACTGCACTGATCATCTCATCTAGGCTCGCGTCACCAGCCCTAAGTAGTATGTGGTTGGGCCTTGGTGAGGGGGCTGAGGAGTATTCTCGCCATGCATTGCCTGTTGACTTCCTCCCTTCCTTCTTGGCGGTGTAGGAATCGTAGGCGTAGTCAAGGAGTACCCCCTCCTTAATTAGGGCTCTGTTTACTGTTGGGTGCCCTTCATCATCGAATTCCCTACCGCCGGGCTTCGCCGGGTCGGCACCTGCGTCGATTATCGTGATATGCTTAGCCATAACCGCCTCACCCACCTTACCGGCTAGCGGGGATCTTCCCTGCTGCACGGAGAGGGCTGAGAGCGCGGGCATCAACATTATCGTCAGTATTGACGTCGCCACTCTCGGCGCTAGGATCACGTCGTAAGTTCCTGTCGGGACCGGCTTCGAGCCTATGAACTCCGGTGCTTTGGACCCGGCCTTCCTGGCGGCATCGCTCAGCTTGAATTCCCTCAAACTCCTCGCGAAGGCGTCGCCCGAGAACGTTCCTTCCTTCCCGTCCTTGACTGCCTTGACGTACACCCACCCACCGACTGAGGTCATCCGTTGCCTTATGGGTCCCCCGTAACTGTTCATTAGCTCAACTACGGATGATGACGTGCTTACTAAGCACCTAACCGGTTTTGATGCGGGTGAGCCCTCACTCACGGCTGATAGCGCGTCCCTTACTACCTCCGCTACCTCCTCGGGGGTGGCCCCCGCTGTTTCATGGTCCCATAAGTTGTTCAGCGGGGTTAACCCTACTTCGTCATTAAAGCCTCGCCAGTCCGGGTCCTCGTCCATCGTCCTCGCTATCTTCACGGCCGCCTCCGCTGCCTTCCTGATCCCTGCCTCACTCAGATCCTGCGTCCCTACGACGGCAACTCGCTTACCCACAGCTACCCTGATGCCTATGGCGTCGAGTTCAAGTGTGTTAACCTGAACCACCTTGTCCGTCGCCCTCACCATCACCTCTCTGTTCCAGACCCTGTACACCTCAGCTTCGTTGGCTCCTAAGCCCTCGGTTAGCTTGAGTATTTTCCCCAAGTCATGAACGAACGCACCCACCACGGGCGTCACCTCCCACCAATCGTTACTTCCTTGATCCGGACGTGCGGGCCCCCGAAACCTACCTTCACGCTCTGGCCCTCCTTACCGCAGCCCCCGAAAACCGTTGTCCTAACCTTAACGTCCTTCCCTACGGCTTCAACGCCCTTAAGGGTCTCGAGAACCATTCCGGAAACAACCACTCCCCTAACCATCTCTGCGAGCTCGCCTTTCCTGATGATTCTTGAGGGGCCTACAGAGAATGTGAATGTTCCTGCGGCGGTGTCGACCTCACCTCCTCCTGCCCCCCTCCCGGTTAGGTATATTCCGTAGTCTATGTCCTCCATCATCTCCTCCAGGCTCCAGTCACCGCCAACCATGTACAGGTTCGTCTGCCTGACTATCGGTGGTGATGCGAAGTCCTGCGCCCTTGCGTTACCGGTTACCGGCGTGCCTAACGCGCTCGCCGTGGCCCTGCTTGTGAGGTAGGACCTCAGCGTGCCCTCCTCGACAACCACCGTCCTGCCCTTCCTATTCCCTTCATCATCGTACGGGGTGAAGTACCCCCCACTAACAATTCCCTCATCAACTATGGTTACCTGCTGCGAAGCGACCTGCGTCCCTAACCTGCCCGTGAGGACTGACGCGCCCGAGTAGACCAAGTCACCCTCCAGCGCGTGTCCGAACGCCTCGTGAAGTATTAGCCCTATCAGCTTAGGGTCGGCAATCACCCTAAACTTCCCCGCGGGCGGTGCTGAGGCGCCCACCGCCTCCGCCGCCGTCGCACTCACGTCCCTGCTGAAGGTTACCCAGTCCCTAGACTTCAGGTACTCCCAACCAGCCACGGCTCCGTCCGAGTCATGCATTCTCTCCATGACCCCCGCCTCCATAGCCACGCTTAGTTGAGCGAAGCCCGTCATTGTGACCTTAACCGCCACGTCAGCACCGTCACTCGTGAGGACCCTCCTGAAGTCCTCGAAGGCACCTAGGCTGGTGACTGCTGACTTAATCCTAGGCACTTGAAGCGCTGCTTTATTAGCCTCAAGAACAAGGTCTACCTTCTCCTCCTCAGGCACCTTAAACGGGTCTACCTTAACGTCCGCCTCCACACGGTCATTAAGGCTCGGTCTCTCGGAGAGCTTAACCTCCTCCTCGGACGCCCTAGCGGCTGAGAACGCGTTCTCCACTGCCTTCAGGACAGCCTCCCTACTTAGCGTGTTGGTTGCTGAGAATCCGTACCTGCCGGAGTAAAGTACCCTGATGCCTATACCTGCCCTTAAGGTCCTCGAGAACTCCTTGAGAACCCCGTTATCAGCCCTGATGGACTCGGCGACCAGCGCCTGCGCACGTACTTCCGCTAGGTCAGCCCCCATTAGCTCAGCCTTCTTGAGGGCCAAACCCATTAACTCGTCGAGGTCGTTTACGGTTTCAGGATCTATTCCCGTTCGACATCACCTCCCATAGTAAAGTACGCAGTTATGTCTCAGACCGACATATTTAATGTACCCCCCGTTTTTAAGGGTGGTTTTTCTTCACGGGTGCCAGACGATGTTACGTATTTCAACGTACTTAACAAGGTACACGAAGTACGCGGCACCGCCTAAGAGAAGGAAAACAGAGTTAACGTGTCTATCCGATGAATGGAAAAGCTTCAAGGAGAACTTGCGCCTTGCTAGCGGGTACAGGGGGGCGAAGGGCCTGTAGGTCAGCATATCGCCGAGCAGGTGTGTGAGCACGCCGACGAGCACAGAGTAGAAGCCAAGGTCGAAGCTAAACCCTAGCACGCTGGTCACGATGCCGGCTGCCGCCCCCGCTAGAAGCGCAAAGAGTACGTTATGCGTGTATTTGCGGTGAGGCAACTCTAACTTAAGGTCGATATCAGGTAGCGTGGAAAGTATTGTTGAGAGTATTATGACTGCATTGACTAACCATCCACCCAACCCTAACGCCATGGCAGCTAAGGAAGTCACGAGGAGGTTGAAGCCTGCATGCCCCTTACCGTCCGTCCCTAACCACCCTAACCCCGCCTGAATTCCTCCGGCACGAAGCTTACCCTGCCCTCTAAGAAGGCCTGAACGGCGTCCCTAACTAGCCCGCTCACGCCTGAGATTATGTCGAATCCTAGGACAGCCAAGTATGCTCTGCTCCCGCTCCTCAATTCATTACAGATAACTACGTTCGCACCCAGCCTCCTAGCCAGTGAAGGAACGTGATCCCCGGCCTTAATGAGTACGGACTGAACCTCCGTGACCTCGCCATCCTTAACCCTCACCACGGTTAAGTACCTCGCCTTCTCGAGGGTCTGAGCTATGCGTGAATCGAGGCCCTCACCCGTTTCGGTAGGTAGCGCGATCACCCACAAACCGCATCACTCACTAGGATATTGATTAACCAATGAATTATTAAGCATGCTTCACGAGCGAAACGCGTAAGTTCCCCTAGGCTATTAGGTATGCGGTGAGCAGGAGAGGGCACGGCACCCCTCCATCACGAGGGTGTGCATACTCGGAGGGCCCTGCCGCGGGTGCCGTGCCCCCACACCGTAGGCGGGCGGGTTCCCCGAGGGGCTTCAGTTAAAAACTCCCCCTCATGATGAACAACTTAGTGCACTAGCTGGTGAACCTTCACCTCATACTTTGCACTTCAGTTGGGCTAGCTCATGCTCCACGGTCCCTATTAGGTGCTGCACTTTCTCCGCTAAGGGCTTGGCGACCTTCTCCGGTAACTTATTCAGGGTTTTCAGGATGTTGTGGAGGGCTGCGTCGACACCCTTAAGTATCCTAGCGTAGGCCTCGCAACTTATCTTCCCTTTCTCGTACGCTGTCTTGGCTGCCCTTACCCTGTTCTCGAGCACTTTGATCAGCGCCACTATGTTGCTGGGGACTATCGGTAGGTGCACGTGGTGCACTGGGTGCTTCCTTAACCACCTCCTCATGCAGTTGCCGGCGTGCTCCAACATTATCTTGACGTGCAGTAATATCCCGTGTGCCCACCTAGCGGTCTTAAGTAGCTCCGTTATCGCCGGCTTTATGCCTACTAGCGTGGTGTTCAGTACGGTTATGGCCGTATTCACGTCACCTACCTTCAGAGCCATCATTGCCTGAGCTGTTGATGCGTTGATTTCTGAGAGTACCTCCTCGCTTAGCTGCAGCACCTTAGTCATGTTGCTCATTATCGGCGACGTGTTTGCGGGTACTTTGATGTGTAGCGTCATAGCCTTAACTCTCGTGAGTAGGTAGTTCGCGTAGTTGTGTAGCCTTGTTAGAGCGGCTATCGCCTCACTAGTCTGGTTGTTCCCTATCAGGGTTAACGTCCTGTTAACCCCTATCGCGAGCTTCACCGTGCCCATAACCACGTTTCTTAACGCCATGTCGGCCGCTACGGCCACGTGCCATGCGTGCCCTGCCCCACGTCTGAGCATGACGTAGGCGGTACCTAGCTCGTGTCTCGCCTTAATCACTAGGGCCATTGCCTGCTTGACGTTGGTCCCATTCGCCAGCAGCTCTTTGGCTTGATCTAGGAGTTTTTGGGCTTCGCTCAGCTTCTCTTGGACGGGCTCGGGTACGTTCCCCACCCTATCTTCTATCCACTTGATTACGTTCTCGAGCCTCTTGACCGCTGATTCGGTGGCGTTTACCTCAGCACCTACCCTCCTCGCCAGTATCTCCTTCTTCACGTCTGTCGGTAAGTGCCTAACCACGTACACGTACACTGGGAGCACTAGCCTACCTGCCTTAATCGCTAGCCACATGGCCTTCTTGGGTTTCTCCTGCGCTATTGATGAGGCGTTTGCTAGGAGCCCCTTCGCCACATCTAACCTCTTACCTAGGTTCTCAGGTATCGTTACGTTGTATTGACTTGCCAGCGTTAACGTCCTGTTTATGAGGCACTCAACCCTATTTATGAGGGCTTCGACGGCCTTCACGCGCTTGGACACGTTCCCGTTTTCCGGCCCCACACTTGCGGGGGTTGTCGGTGAGGCCGCCGTCGCCGTTGCTGGCGCCAGCATCGCGAGCATTGAGGCCACGATCAGCACTATCAGTGATGCGGAGACCGCCTTCAGCGCCTTCCCGTTAATTCCTGCCACCAGGCTTCACCTCCGGGAATCACCTCGATAGCATCCCTATTTAGGTACGTGTGTGAACGGGGCGGAACATTCACGCGGAATTCCGTTTCACCTCGTTTCGCGCCCAAGACCCACGCACGGTAAAGCGTATTTTCTCTCAGCCGTAGATTAGGGGCGGTGAGCGCCACGTGTTAGTTACGCGTTACGACGTTGTTGAAAGGCTTGAGGGTGTTGAGGCGGACGCTTTAGCTGTCCTCGTGTTCAAGGGTGAGGATGTTAAGGAGGTTTTCAGGGGCCTTGATAAGGCAGTGGGTAACGCGTTATCCTCCTTAGGTGAGCTTGGGTCATTCACCTTCGAGGAAGGTAAGGTTGAAGTGATCTACGCTCCCTCCACACCGTTCAAGCGACTCATAGTTGTGGGTGGCGGTGAGGGTAAGGCAACCGCGGAGACCTTAAGGGTTTACGGCGGCGCGGCGGTCGCGAAGGCTAAGGAGTTGGGGGTTAAGAGGCTCGCCATTCACTTCAGGTGCCCGGACAGCGTCGGCACGCCGCACAAGTGCCTGGAGGCTGTTGCTGAGGGGGCGTCCCTCGCTAACTACTCATGGAGCCGTAAGTCATCAAGCAGTAACGCCAAACGCGTGGAGGAAGCGTTCCTCGTTGGTTCCGAACCCATCGAAGGGTGGGAGGATGTGCTGCACGTGGTTGACGCGGTGGCGGACGCGTGCAGGCTTGGGAGGGACTTAGCTAACGCACCCGCCTCAGAGATTAACCCTGCAACCTTCGTGGAACGCGTGAAGGAGGAGTTTAAGGGACTCCCAGTCAAGATAGAGGTTCTCGAGGAGGGCGAGTTAAGGAAGCTCGGGATGAACGGCATCCTAGCGGTCGGCAAGGGCTCTGAGGTGAGGCCAAGGCTCCTTATGATCGAGTATAAGGGTGCTGGGGACGGGAGCCCTTGGTACGTCGTTGTGGGTAAGGGAGTGTGCTTCGATGCTGGCGGACTCGACATTAAGTCGGCGTCCTCAATGCTTGAGATGAAGTACGATAAGTCTGGCGCCGCGTACGCGGTTGCGGTGGCTTACGGCGCCGCTAAGCTCGGGCTTAAGGTTAATTTAGCGGTGCTCGCGCCTCTCGTGGAGAACCTGCCGTCAGGGAAGTCGTACAAGCCTCTAGATGTAATTAGGATGTATAACGGGTTAACGGTAGAGGTAGCGAACACTGATGCCGAGGGAAGGCTAATCCTCGCTGACGCCCTAGCCTACGCGGTCGAAAGGTACAAGCCGGCAGCCATGGTCGACCTAGCAACATTAACGGGAGGCGTCATAGTGGCGTTGGGTAATCACGCCGCAGGCCTCTTCAGTAACGATGAGGAGCTTAAGGAGGAGCTCCTGCGGTTAAGTGAGGACACCGGCGAGAGGCTATGGCCTTTCCCGCTGTGGAGGGAGTATTATGAAGACATAAAGTCCGACGTGGCTGACGTGAAGAACATCGGGTACCCTAGAGTGGCGAGTTCGATCATAGGCGCTGCCTTCCTGAGCAAGTTCGTTGGGGACGTTAAGTGGGCGCACATAGACATCGCCGGCACGGCGTGGACGCAGCAGGAGGGACCCAAGAAACCGTACTACCCGAAGGGCGCTACCGCGTACTGCGTTAGGCTACTGCTTAAGTTCCTTGCCGAGAAGGAGGAATAATCTCTAAGCCCTACGAAACGCTAAATCATTTGTTTCACATCACGTCCCAATAAGGGCTTCACTTTAAATAACTAATTTATGTATAGGGGTAATTAGGTAGTGCGGAAGGTACCCGTGATGGAGGGTAGAGCATCATCCTTAGCTAAGGTAGGGTTCGCCACTACCGTAGCCGCGTCATCACTAGTAGCTGCGGTTCTCTTCATGAAAGGTAATATCGAATGGGTGTTCTTCGCCTTACTGGCCGTGGTTGCGTGCATTCAGATAATAATTTGCTCCGCCAGGCAACTGAGGGGGCATAACATCTTCAGAACGGTTGCGGATGTAGGTAGTCTCTCAGCGATCGCCATAACCGCTGCCTGGCTCTGGGTTAGGGTTGGGAGTTCATTAATGCTGGTCAACGCGATCGCCGTTATCGCTATAATAATTATTTACTTAATCACCATTTTCTCAGGACATGGTGGTGATGAGTTGCTACTTGAGTGATGCTTTACCTCTCAATACTTATGGAATCGGGGCAGGTATTCGATGGAGAGTAATGTTTTTAAGCATATATCGACCGACATATTAGGCAGGTTTCCGGGGGATCGTGAGTGAAGGCACTACTTAGGTCGAGCTACACGCTGATGGCTGGTTCACTCGCTTTCTTCGTAGCTGTCCTAGTGTTCTCATCGCTCATAACGTCAGCCGCAATGTTTCAGGGGATGACGCAGTCCATAGCCGCCACGGTTAAGTGGGAGGGTATACTAGCGAACGAAACCACGCATTCGAGGAACACCGTAAGCATTAACGCGGCGATCAACGAAGTTAAGGAACTGGCTAAGCAGGTGGCTAAGGCACGCGAGGTTCTCTCGAGTGACCCACGCGTCAATAGGTCCGTAACCTACTTCGCGATCACGTTCGCGCCACCGACCCAAACGGGTAAGGTGTCGAGCAAGTGCCCTGAACTCATCGACCTGACCACGTCCTTAGGCATCCTAGTAGTCTCCGGGATAAAGCTGAACGGTAGTTACGTTGTTTGGTACCCCCGCGCTGGTCAAGGACTTATTCCTAGGGTGTACGTAGGGGGCGTCACGCAACTCGTTAATTGGACGTTCGTGAGGGACGTGCTCGGTATTACCCCGAGGTTGCCGCCGCCGAAGGTGTCTGGGGTGCTTAGCGACATAATCAGTAACCCCACGATCCCCATAACTAGGCGTTCCGGGCCCTTCTCCGTAGTGACGAGCGTCGTTGACTTAGGTATTAATGCTGTGGCGTACGTCGTGACCACGCCTGATCACGTGGACACCGTGCTGAAGCTCCTTAATGCTGTGGGGAACGCCTCGAGCAAGTACTGCGGCGGTTCTCCCTCGGTGAGGTTCTCCTACTTGGTGGCGTTAGTTGACCTTAAGCCCAGCGCGTACCTGAATCCCATGTCCATGACCGCCAGCATCTCGTTAGCTAGGGCAGTGGTTAGGGATCTGGGTAGTAAGGCGGGCTTCAAGATCGCGTCGACGTACCCTATGGAGAGGAAGTTATCTGCCTTCACGGGTATGGAGAGCTTCATGCGCCTAGGGATAGTGTTCGGGTTAGTGCCGGTTGCCCTCATACTGATTGCCGCAATCCCTTCCGTGTCGGAGTCAGCAATACTGAGTGTCAGGAGGGTGATCGCCCTCGTAAGGCTTAGGGGGGCATCGCCGAGCAGGCTAAAGCGCTGGGTGTGGATAGCGACGTTGGGCTCCGGGATCGTGGGTTTCCTAGTAGCCTGCGGCACGTCTTGGCTCATTTCGGGGACGGCGTACGGTAGCTACTCGCTGGCCCTCAACGTGCTGACCGACCCGGTATTTCTGTCGGCGTCCATAGTCCTCACAGCGATTACCTTATCGTACCTAGCGTGGAAGGCTGGTAAGGTGGCTGCCGCCTTACCACCTAAGGAATCCCTCAAAACCACCTTAACGCCTGAGGCCCTCCTAGAACCTCTTAAGATGGGTAAGTTCGGGTGGTTCTGCTTAATCGTTGGCCTGTACTTCGTGGTCACGGGGTTCGCAGGGTTCTCGGCGCAGACCGCGTTAATGAATGCTTTCATGTCGGGTCACGCTGGCTTAGGCACCATCATAGGCTTAATCATCCTAGCAACCATAGAGAGTGTCCTCAAGCCCTTCGCGCCAGTGATGCTTGCCTACGGCTTCGCTAAGCTAGTTACCGTGCATTACGACGCGGTTGTGGGTAAGGTGATGAGTGCCGCAACCGCTGGCGGGAAGTACGGGTTGGTCGCTAAGGGCTTAGCCATGGTGATGAGGAGGAGGGCCGCCGCAACGATGATGTTGGCGGTCTTCGCCCTAACCCTAATGACTCAGGCCCTCATACTCACGTCCGCCTCCCAGTCAGTCCTTAACACCTCAGTGGCCGCGTCAATAGGTGCTGAGGTTATCGGTGTTAAGAGCATGTTCGGCGCGTGGCCTGACACCGTGGTTAGCGTGCTGAGGGATGCTCCAGGGACGCATGAGGGCTGGTCAACCGCGGCTCTTGGGTGGGATGGTGAAGTAAGCGTAAATAATACGGTGTTCGACATCGGCGTGATCATAGTGCCGGACCCTGAGGGGCTACTGCGTAACACGTACTGGTACCCCGAGTGGGGTGTTGGGAGATCCTTTGATAAAGTGCTTAAGTCGCTTAAGGCGGGTGACGCCCTTTACGTAGCCCCGCAGCAGACCGCGTTCACCCCAAGCGGTCAGTCGCTGAGTGTCGGGGAGAGGGTGAGCGTCTGCGTTGATGTTGAGTGTAGGGTCGTGATTAAGGGCGTGAGAATAGCCGGCGTTGTCAGGGGGTTCCCAGGCAAGCCTTACTTAGCGTTAAGTAGCGTTGGCAGGCCGGCGATAGTGCTTGGGCCGTGGGCCGTTAAGGCATTGAGCAAGGCTGCGGAGGGGGTTGCGAAGGGCGAGCAGCCCCTCTATCCTGAGTTTAGGGTGGTTGTGTTCACGATGAATACTTCTAAGGCCCAGGTACTCTCAAGCAAGGGCTACACAGTCGTTAAGCTACGTGACGTTACGTCAAGCCCCCAGTACAGGTTAACGGAGCTGCTATTCAGCGGGTCAGCATCCTCATTAGCTGAGGCGTCAGTCATACTCGCGCTCTCCACCGCCGTCGCCGTGATGGTGGCGTGGACCGTCAGCAAGGAAGTTAGTAAGGTGTACGTGCTTCTTAGGTTGAGGGGCGTTAGTTCCGGGGGCATCACTAGGGTCAACCTCCTGCAATGGGGCGTAACATCACTGATAGCTGCGTTAGTTGGCGTAGCGGCTGGGGGCGCGCTTGGGTTGGGGACGGCCTCCACAATCATAGGTTCGGGGGCTCAGTCCATGATCATGTCCTTAATGGTTGGTGGTACGGGGGTCGACCCGACCTTAGGCATAGTCAAAGTGACGATGCCTGCGTGGGGGGTAGGGCTCATGTGTGCGGTTACGCTGATCCTGATGTTCGTTCCAGCGCTCGTGTCGGTGCGCGTGTATCGCGGGGTTATTAGGGAGAGGTTTATTGAGGTGAGGTAAGTGAGCACCGTTAGGGTAGGCCCGCAACCTAGGTCGGGCGTCAGGGTTGAGGTAAGGAACCTAGTCAAGATATACAGGTATAAGGGAGGTGAGGTACAGGCCCTCAAGGGGATCACAGCGACGTTCCCGCCGAGAGTGATGACGTGCGTGATGGGTCCTTCAGGATCGGGCAAGACAACCCTCCTGAACCTCATCGGGGGCGTCGACGTCCCCACTGGCGGTGAGGTGCGTGTAGGTAACGTCCACGTCCACATGCTTAGGGGCGAGCACCTCGACAGGTTCAGGCTGGATAACATAGGCTTCGTGTTCCAGGCACTCAACCTCATACCCTCGCTCACCGCCTTAGAGAACGTCGTGCTCCCCATGACGATGGCTGGGGTCAGAAGGGGTAAGGCGAGAGCTAAGGCAGTGGAGCTCCTCAAGTTAGTCGGGCTGGAGGGTAAGGAGGGCAGGTACCCTGAGGAGTTAAGCGGTGGTGAGCAGCAGAGGGTAGCGATAGCTGTGGCCCTAGCTAATGACCCTCCAGTTATACTGGCTGACGAACCCACGGCCGAGCTAGACGCGGAGAACGCACGTGCAGTCACTAACCTCCTCCTTAGGTTAGCCAAGGAGGAGGGGAAGACCGTGATCCTCTCAACGCACGACCCAAGAGTAGCTGTTAAGGCGGACAGGATCCTCAGGTTAGAGGACGGGAAACTCATCGGTGAGTACCGCCCATTAGACCTCGAATCCATGGGGACCGAGGAAGGCACGACGCAGGTAGGCTTAGCGGAGATCGTGAAAATGAAGATCGCAGTCATAGATAGGGAAATTGACGAACTAACAGCGTCATTCAGGAAAGGCGAGGTCAGCCTAGAGGAATTCTACGCTAAGCTAACGAGGCTCAAGGCGGTTAGGGAGGCATTAAGGGAGCTCCTGACCTCAATAGGCACAGAGTAAACTTTTTAACCAAGATCCCGCAAGAAAGCAGGTATTCTATTCACTAATAGGAGATCATAGAGAAAGATAAAAACGTCAATCTTATAACGTCAACATGTTAAAAATATTATAAGGTGCAGAGTAATGCAGACTGGGCCATCCTTCGGATGGAAACACGCCCTAGCACTACTAGCGATAGCGGCAGTAGCGTCCGTAGCCTTCGCCAGCGTCTTCGTTTACTACCCCGGATCAGTAACGGCGTACTATCAGGCACCACCAGTGGTCTGGGCTGCAGGCGATAACACTAACGCGACCGATATAGGAGGGCAGACCATAGAGGTTAACGTGGGTCCGAACGCTACGGAGCTAACCGTAAGCGTACACCCCACCTACGAGTACACGTACTACAAGAACATAACGATAATAAATAATACTGACACGGCCAATGGCTATTACATAGCTATCAGAGTCACGCAAGCAGCAAACATTTCAAGCATAGCTGGCGCTGAAGTGAAACTAATACTATCGAACGCCACCAGTACCGAGGTAATCGACCTTTCAGTAACCGGAACATCCACGTGGTACTACCTTCCCGCTGGCTCGCACGTGAATGTAGATATAGAGTACTACCTGCCAAGTGGCGTCAAGCTACCGAACTCAATAGTCTTCAGCATACAGCTGATCTATAGCCCGACTAATACTGAGGCACCGCCAGCAACGGTGTAAGCGTAGGAGAATAATGATGAACAAAAGAGTAACTAAAAGAAAATTTTTAGTGCCTCTTCATAGATTGCTTCCATACGTGATTTCATCCTCCCTAATAGCCGCGTTGCTTCTCATAATGTCAACAACTGTGGACTCCGCTACGTTCGTTATTTACGACGCACATTCAACCGCTTACCCTCAACCACCCCCGCTCGTACTTCTTGACCCTCAATCACCGAACGTGAACGTGGTGCTCGGACCCAACAACACCTGGGCTAACGTCACCGTTAAAGCAACAACAGCATACACCGAAATCACGAAGAACGGGGGCTTTGACACGTCCCCCAACGGTTGGCTGTACGGCTACGCGGTTTACTCAGGGAACTCGGTCATTGCAGCGTACTGGAATCAAACATACTCATATCTCGCTCCAGGAGCAACTGGTGTTGTTCTATTATACATGAGGCTTTACGGTACCGGTTTCTTTAACCGTGTCAATTCCTCAGTATACCTAGTTCAGAACGTGACTATGCCTAACACTCCTTTAGGATCAATAGAACTTAACGTAACCTACTTCTCAAATTACACGACAGCATCCATTGCTTCCTTAACTTCATATAGCGTATTTGCTGAGTTAATAGCAAGCAATGGGAGCGTGGTGTGGGGCGGCAGTATCACCGTAACCACTACGTTAAATAGTTGGAACAACGCCACGTTCACAATCCCCACCACGTCCGTAGTGCCTGGTGAAACGTACACACTACTCGTAGGAGCAAACGCTTACGGAGTAACCATAAATTTACCTTGGTCATCCTACATCAGCAACATTACGGTTCTACAATTCTTTGATAGCATCAGACTTTACGTAAAGCCCCTGTACCCGGCATTCTCTGGTGCGATACTTGCTATTAACGTTACCTCAGGAACGTACGACGTCGGTGTTAGCGTCGAGAGCCTTAACGTTGTAGGAGCAGGTAGTTCTAACGTAACGTTGTACGTCGCGAACTTAAGCGGGGGCGTATCATCACCTATAAACGTAACTAGTAACACATTAGTTTCAGGGTCAACTTCTTCGGTTATAATGACGGTGCCTCCGCCCGGTTACTCCTCCGGTCTAGTGCACCTTAGTACCGCAATCTACTCAACAAACATAGTTAACATTCTGCTTAAGCTAAGGTATTCAGTAGGGGGAGTCACCGTCACGTACCCTGTGAATCTCACCATAATAGATCCCCCAGCAAAGCAGGCAAGCCCTCCTCACTCTGCACGTTCACATCAGCACGGCACTACTGAGCATGTGAATCGTGATGAGGGCTTAATTGTCCGCCTGTTATTGTCTGGTAAAATGCAGAAACTTGGACTTATACGCCTGCAGAGGTGGCGGGGCTGACGCTGGCTAGGCGATCAACGATATTGGGTGCCGTGCTACTCGCAATAATAATGTTGCTGTTCATTGGGCGCGTGGTTGGTTTCCCCGTAGCCGTAATCATCGTCTCAGGCCGCTCGATGGAGCCTACGCTTGAGGTAGGTGATATAGTAGTTGGTGTTAAGTCGGCGTATAGTGTCGGCGATATAGTGATATGGTGTGCTAGCCCAACATACTGTGTTGTGCACAGAGTCATAGAGATTTCTAATAGAACAGTCGTGACCAAAGGTGACAATAACCCTTCCCCAGACCCGCCAATACCTAGATCCTTGGTTAAGTATAGGGTCGTAACCGTCATAAGGAGGTGGGAATGGCTTCCTTTTGTTGGGGCGGGCCTTCTTATCTACGCGTACGTTAACAGGGATTACTTCAGGAAAAAGAACGTGAGGCCAGGCGATATAGCATCGTTAGTGTTGGTTTCCTTCATAGTTTTTAACGCCACGGTAGCCCTACTAGCACCTACGTACTACTCGATCCGGTCAGGCGGGCTGGCAGTTCCTCATGTGGCGCTTAAGGGGACCTCCATACTCAGGGATGGAAGCATACTGATAACACTGAACGTATACAATACTAAGCTAATTAAGGTGACCTCCTGCTTCGTCTGGATCTACGGTGAGAAGCGGAGATTCCGGTGCGATGCGAGCGTGGAAAGCCCTACCCAAATAATCGTCAAGGACATACCTTTGAACCTGCTTGTAGAGACCCTAAGGGAGGGGAAGGGTCCACTACTCGTTAGTGTCGAAGCCAACATATTGTTTGGACGTTTAAGGGGGACATATTATATTTACCCTTCATGGAAGGAACCCGCCATTAAAGTACTTAACGGCACAGTAACCATAACTAACCCCAACCCGATCCCCTTAACAGTCAACGTAACTACGTACACGGCAAACAAGCCCGGCCCAACGAACACCACATTCAAGAAAATCACGTTACCCCCCTGGGGATCGGTTAAACTCGACCTAAGTCACTATAAGTACGCGTACGTTCAAGTAAGGTACGTGTTCCGTGGTAAAGTAATTAACAAGCAATTGAGGGTGAGGCCCTAGTGAAGAACCACAAAAGAATCAAGGTAGCTATCATGCTCACGTCTTCCTACGGGGTCATCGTGAACGTGGCGTTGCTCTTCGCGATGTTCGCACCCATGTACGTTCTTTCAGGCCCTATAAATGGGTTCGTTAGCGTGGTTACCTACAGCATAAGAGCGTTTGGAAGGAACTACTACAGCCCGGCACTAGACATGGCGTCATTCCTGTCAGTAATAGTAATAACGTCATCCACACTCAACGTTGCTGCTGGGCTAGCAACGACCTACCTAGTGTTAAGGAAGGGTAAACCTAGCCTAACAGCGTTGGAGGCCTTAATGGCGTCAGCCTTAACCCTACTCATATCGCTGGGAACGCTGAGCGCGATAAGACGAATAGTGGCATACGAACTCTCATACCTTACCAAGAACTACAGCTACAGTTCGAGCGCGGGTAACGTTATAATTGAAGGAGTGCATCTAACACCGCTACCAGCCTCGATAATATTCCGTGGAATGACCTACGCATTAATAACAGTGCCTTACGTTATAGCGGCAACGGCTGTATGCACTTACTTTATGAGAAGTACACAGAAGGGGAATGCTTAGATACGTCTGAGCTTAATTTGCCTTTGCTTGGGTTATTTAAAAGTAGAGTTACTGCTCCTTAGAATTTTAGAAGTGCCTCCTGAACAGCGGGACATGTCCTCTAAATATCTTGTACACCGCTAGCTTCGTCCAGTCCTCAACGAAGAACCATATGATGCAGAACGCCCACACGAAGCCCGCCATCCATGCTGGTATGGGTGTCGCTATTCCGAATCCGTAGATCGCTACTATCGTTGCCGCTACCTTTGTGACAACGGCCGTTATGAATAGCCACTTGCCCGGCACTATGGACCAGAACGGCCCGCGCGTCCTCGTCACGAATATCGTTAAGTGCCCGGCCACGGCCAGCTTCAGGAATATTAGTGTCTGTATCGCCGCTAGCTGCGTTGCTGGGTTCATCCCGAATACCTTGATGGCTATCCATAGTAGCAGGAATGACTCGAGCACGCCTACGAAGCCCAGGGCGGATGATACTGCTAGTATCCTTGGTATGTCCCACTTCTGCGGTCTCCTCCCTATCTTCACGTTGTCGTACGCGATCGTGAGTATCGGTAAGTCGTTCAGCAGGGCTAGCAGGATGATCAGTACTGGCGTTACTGGGTAGAAGTTGAACGCCAGTATCGATAGCGTGATGAAGAACAGCACCCTGAGGGTCTCGGTTATCCTGTAGACTACGTAGCTGTACATCCTCCTGAAGATCTTCCTCGCCGTCACTATCGCGTCCTTAATCACCGAGATGCCCGGAGCGAGTAGGGCTATTGAAGCAGCCGCCCTAGCCGCGTCGGTCGCGCCAGCAACGGCTATGCCGACGTCCGCCTTCCTCAGTGCTGGCGCGTCATTAACGCCGTCACCGGTCATCGCCACGCTGTGGCCGTGCTTCTGCAGGACGTCCACGATCATGTACTTATGCTCCGGAAAGACCTGCGCGAACCCGTCGGCCTCCTCAATCATCTTCTCGGCTCTTGAGTGGGACACGCTTCTTAGCTCGTCGTAAGTGTATATCCTGGTCCCGATGCCTAACATCCTAGCGACTTCCCTAGCGATGGCTACGTGGTCGCCGGTGATCATCTTGACCCTAACGCCCATCTCCTTGAGGAACTTAATGGTCTCCTTAGCGTCCTCCCTGGGCGGGTCGAAGAGCGGTATTAGGCCCACGTAAACCCACTCACCCTTCTCACCACCAACGGTTCTGGCGACGCCGATCATCCTGTAGCCGTGGCGTGCGTGCTCGTCAACTATCTCCCTAACCTTCCTACTTAGCTCCTCATCAGCGCCGACAAGGCTGAGGATTACTTGCGGAGCACCCTTGGCGGTGGTGAATCGCTCCCCGCCCGGACCCTCAATCACAGCCTCGGTGCGCTTCGTGACGGGGTCGAATGGCCTGAAGATTACCTGTTTGTATTGTTTGTATTTTTCTGTTAGTCCGTATTTTTCTAGTGCGTTTAGTACTGCTAGGTCTATTGGGTCCTTATCCTCCTCCCTAGATGCTAGGGCAGCGTAGAATATCACGTCAGCTTCGCTGAACCCCTCACTAACTGGGACGGGCTTGCCCGTGGTTAACTTGTTCTTTGTTAGTGTTCCTGTTTTGTCCGCGCATAGGACGTCTACGCCTGCGAGTTCCTCGACGGCCACTAGCTTGGTTACGATTGCCTGCTTCTTGGCAAGCTCGTAAGCACCTATGGCCATGGTTATGGAGAGCACCGCAGGCAACGCCGCAGGAATAGCAGCAACAACCAACACTAAGGAGAACCTAACTAACTCTATCGGGTCCATGCCGCGATGTAGCTCCACGACAACCATCGCAGCGACTAGGAAGATCGTCAAGATTATCAGGAAGTCACCGATCTTCACTATCAGCCTCTGGTACTTGCTGACGCCCTTAGCCGCCTGCACAAGTCTCACCGTCTTGCCGAAGTACGTGTTGAGGCCCGTCGCTACGACTACGGCCGTCATTTCACCGCGCTTGACTAGGGAGCTGGCGTACGCGACGTCACCGACCTTCTTCTCCACAGGTAGGGACTCGCCGGTCAGCGCTGACTCGTCAACCATTAAGTACTCTCCTTCAATGAGCTTCACGTCCGCCGGGACTATGTCCCCCAACCTGAGCCTGATTATGTCCCCCGGCACTAGCTCCCTCGCGGGTATGACGACCCACTTACCGTCCCTCAGAACCCTAGCAGTGAGTGACAGCCTTTTCTTGAGGTACTCGATGATGTTCTCGGCCTTGTGCTCCTGCCAGAACCCGACGACGCCATTAACTATTAGTAGGGTCAGTATTATGTAGAAGTCTGCCCAGTGGTGAATCACCGCGGAGAGTATGGCGGCTACCTCTATCATCCATGGTATTGGGCCCCAGAAGTAGCTCAGGAACTTGATTACCGGGTGAACCTTCTTCTCGGGAATCTCGTTAGGGCCGACAACGCTTAACCTACGCTTGGCCTCCTCGCTGCTTAAGCCTCTTTCCTTATCTACGTTTAACCTCCTTAGCACCTCCTCGACGCTCAGCTTCTTCGCTTCATCAGCCTTGATCACTAGTTTTCTGCTTTCCTCTGCCATCACGTATCACCGAATTAATTATCGCGGTGTCAATATAAAAAGGTTTAAACCTGGGTAGCACTGTTTGAATGCACTTACATTGATATAATATCACTTAAATTATGTGAAAAGAAAACACATTCCTTGACACACACTACAGTACCTTCTTCACCATCAATATACAAATTAAAGCCACCATAAATAAAAGTTGCCGTGCTAATCACGCACGGAGTGATTTCGCTTGGTAAGCCAGCGTAACTGCGCCTCACTACTGAACAGTTACGGCGTTGAGTTACTGTGGTTTGACAGCATGGGGGCGAAGAGCTCCTCCCTAGCGGTCAGCACCTCTGAAGGCTTACTAGTAATAGACCCCGGAGCAGCGGCCATGCAGCCCAGCTACCCCCTAGACGATTCAAGGAAGACTGCCCTCAGGGCAGAAGCCGTGAGGAGGATTGAAAAATACGTTACTAGGGCAACCGCGGTGATAATCACTCACTATCACTACGACCACCACTTACGTGTGGGTGATCCTCACCTACGGTCATCCCCGAACCCGTACTCCGGCAAGTTCCTCATAATGAAGAACCCGAACACATACATTAATGCAAGCCAGTGGGAGAGGGCACGTGAGCTGATAAGGGATCTAGCCCTAATGAGCGGTGCTGAGTTCGAGGATCTGCTCACCGAGCCTGAGGCACGCGCGTTTCAGGATCCTGTGCCGCACCTTAGGGAGGCGCACGGCAGGGACTGGGGCACTTACCTGAGGAGGAGGGAGGAGTTGCTGAGGAAGGGGAGGGCGTGGTTCTCTAAGCTAGCGGAGGGGGTTTGGGGGCGCGGGCCTTGGGTGCGTGAGGCTGGGTTGCCTGACGGGACGAGGCTTGTTTGGGGTGACGGTAAGTCCTTCAGCTTCGGCGACGTTAAGGTTAAGGTGTTCCCGCCTTGGTTTCACGGCATCGAGTACGATAGGACTGGGTGGGTCACGCCGGTACTGATTGACGTGCCGGGAGCTAGGATAATGTACAGTAGTGACCTCATGGGTCCCGCGATAGAGGATTACGCCTCACGCATAATTGCTGAGAGGCCCGACATCCTAGTACTTGACGGTCCGCCGACTTACCTCTTCCCCTACATGTTGAATAGGATTAACCTCAGGAGAGCGGTGGAGAACGCCGTGAGGATAATTAGGGAGTGCTCGCCCGAACTGGTGATTTACGACCACCACTTACTTCGGGAGCGCAGGTGGAGGGAGAGGGTGCGTGAGGTATTCGAGGCTGCGGCGGGGGAGGGCGTTAAGTTGCTGACAGCTGCGGAGTGCTTAGGGAGTAAGCCTCTCATAGACACGCTCTAGCGTTTTAGTCCTTAACGTACTTCACTAATTCCTGCCGGATCTCCTCAATGCACTGGTTCATTGCCTCCTCATCCACTAACTTGGGAGGCCTGTCTTGGGGGCTTATGAATACCTGCTGCCTTAACTCACCCGTGTCCTTATCCCTTACGTACTCTAACCTCACGACTATGTCCGCTAGGTCGGCTTGAGCGGCGAAGGACTCCTCACCTAGGGGTGAGACTATCCTTACCACTATTATGCCCTTGCTCCTCGCGTATAGGAGCTGGTTGTAGAGCATCCTCAAGTACGTCCTGTCCGTCGGGCTCGAAGGTATTAGTTCGGGTGCTAGGAACACTATTATGTCGGGCTTGTATCTCTCGATTAAGTCCATCTCAATGTTGACTAACTCACCTAAGCTATACGCTGTAGGGTTAACCGCCTCGACAAATCGCACGTACCTATCCAGCACCTTCGGATCTAATCCTATGCTCTTAGCTAGGGTTCTACCCACCTCCAGCACTTCCTCCGATGATATCCTGTAGGAGACCACGCCCACCTTCAGCTTGTACCTAACGGCTAACGCCAGCAAGGGTATGAGTACCTGACCTAAGCTCCTTGCGTGCGGGGGCGTGGCAAGCATTATCGTCATGCCGGGGTATATGGGGCCAACGATCCTCTCTAGGAGCCTACAGGGTATCCTGTACTCCCTGTCCTTCTTTGGTGGGGGCACCTTATTCAGTACTGGCGGCATGAATACCTTGATTCCCTTACCCTCCATTATCGTGAAGGGCACCTCAGCTACGGTTAGCCTTGCCCCCCTGAACTTCCTGAACTCCATTAACCTGACTAGGAGGGACTCCTTAACCTCGTGCCTCATTAGGATTACCGCGTCGGCAACGAATTCCACGTCAGTTATCGGTAGGGCCTTCATCCCTAAGGGGAGCTCCTCAATCATTATTACTAGGCCGCGGATCAGTATTGATAGGTCATAGAAGAAGTTCTGGAGAACTGACCTGCCCTTCCCGTACTCCCTCACCGCCTTTGAGATTGGCGTGGTGCTGTCGATCACCACTATCTTAGCGTTGATCTTCATGGCGTTATTAATTACGGTATCGCCTAGGACGTCGATCACGTCCTCCCCAGCTATGACCGGGACCCTAATGAACTTGAAGAGCCCTTCCTCCTTGAGCCTCTCGAAGTCCATGCCGAACTTGCTCATCTGGCTCACGAACTTATCGTGGCGCTCGTTAAACGACACGTAGAGGCAGGGCTTACCCCTTAACGCGTTCGCGTAGCATATCGTTGCGGCGAACGTCGTCTTCCCGGCGCCGGGGTGCCCGGCTATTAAGAGCGTCGTCCCCGGCTCCAGGGCTTCGGCGTAGGCTTCGTCGAGTTCCGGGATGCCGAACACGTATCGCTCATCCTCACCCCTGCCCTGCCTACGCTCTAATGTCAACTAATGATCACCTCTCAATACATTACCCGCAGTTAAGGTTTAATTTGTTGCTACTATCTAGTGTAAGGCGTTGAAACACGAAATTTTTATTATGCCGCGTTAACCAGGTGGTGATACGATGGTCAAGCGCATATTGATAAGTAACGATGACTGCTACCTCAGCCCGGGCCTCTACTTACTGGCCGACGCGGTCGACTCGCTGGGGGACGTGCTCATATCCTCCACGGAGTTCCCGCGCTCCGCGACGGGGAGGGAAATAACGTTCAGCAGGCCCCTAAGGTACGTGGAGAAGCTCTACGGAGGGAGGACCGTCTACGTTACCGACGGAACCCCCATAGACGCGCTTCACCTTGCCGTGGAGGTCCTCGGGTTCAGGCCTGACGTGGTGCTCTCGGGGGTTAACGTTGGGGATAACCTGTCACTGCAGCACATATTCTACAGCGGGACACTGGCGGTCGCTATAGAGGCCGCGTTAATGGGCATACCCTCCATAGCGTTCTCGGCAGGCATAGATAGCTTCAGGGGGTTCGAGAACCCCGTGTTACGGGACGTGATCGTTAAGGTAGCGTCCCACTTAACCAAGAAGGTCTTGGACGAGGGCTTACCTGAGGGCGTTGATCTTCTCTCAGTCAACATACCGCCCCACCCGAACGGGTGCGTCGAGGTTACGAGAGCCGCGAGGATTAGGTGGAGGGCTGCGTACAGGCGCGGCATAGACCCGCGCGGCCGAACATACTACTGGCTCTACGGGTTAAGGAGCGGTGTCGAGGAAGGTACTGACGTGGCGGCGTATGAGAGGGGCTGCATTACGGTCACGCCGCTCAACATAGACCTGAACGTGGGTGAGGAGTTGCTGGGTCGTGTTAAGGAGTTCGTATCTGGTTTAAGGGTCAGACCGTGAGTTAGGGTAGTCCTTAAGAAGCCTTTTAAGACCTTCATCATAGGCATGGTTGCCGTGGAGTGTAGCGACGCTTTGAGGGCGTTCTCGAAGGTTGCCTCGTATGTTCTCTCCGCACCTGTGTACGCTACGGTGCTCGCGTGGTACATGCTGTGGGTCAGGGCACGCTTTAACGTGGTGGAGTGGGTGTCTGCGTTCATATTCCTTGGCGTCGCACCCATCGTCGCCGTCCTGGCCGGGGTCGTTAGGGGTAAGGTGGACGTGTTCGTTAGTAGGAGATCTGACAGACCCCTTTACTTCGTTCCTGCTGTGGCGTCGCACGTGATTGGCGGGTATGCCTTCATGGTGCTTGGGGACTGGTTACTTGCGGTATTCGCTTTCGCCTACGCTGCGGTGACCGCCACCGTACTAGCCTTGACCTTCGTGGAGAAGGTGAGCGTGCATGCGGCGGGGGTGGCGGGCCCGACTACGTTCATGATCCTTGCTTTCGGCGTTGCTTACTCCGTGCTTTATGTCCTAGTACCTACGGTGGGTCTCGCAAGGTTGTGCCTTAAGGCACATACGGCGAGGGAACTCATTCTGGGCACGCTTATCGCGGTCATCGTTACTGCCCTCACCTGGTTTGCGTTGATGTGGCACCATTAAGTAACACATAATTTCCGAGTTCGCCATAGGGTTCATGGGATGCGTTGATTTGATTAAGGGGAGTAACAGGGACTTAATCCTCGTTATTGATCAGGGCACTACAGGGACTCACGCCGCGTTAATTGATAATGATGGCCGCATGGTTTCCTACGCTTACAGGAAGCACGAGCAGATAACCCCGCGGCCCGGGTGGGTTGAGTACGACCCTACGGAAATTTGGTGGAACGTTAAGGCAGTAATAGCTAAGGTAATTAAGACCTCCGGCATCGAGCCCGCGAGGATAGCCGCTATTGGCGTAGCTAATCAGCGTGAGACCGTCGTGGTGTGGGATCCTAGGAGCGGGAAACCCCTGTATAACGCCATAGCTTGGCGCTGTAGGAGGTCCACGAAGCTCGCGGAGAGGTTGAGGGAGGAGCACGCGGCGCTGATCAGGTCTAAGACGGGGTTAATACCTGACCCGTACTTCACCGGTACCAAGATATGGTGGTTGCTTGAGAACGTGGAGGGTCTTCGGGAGCGGGCGGAGAGGGGCGAGGCTTTCTTCGGGACCGTTGATTCGTGGATTGTCTGGAACTTAACTAGGGGAGGGAGGGACGTCGCTACCCCCTGGGCTGGCGGGGCATTCGTGACCGATTACTCCAACGCGTCGCGAACCATGCTCTTCGATATATACAGGCTTGACTGGGACCCCGAGCTCCTCGAAGTTCAGGGCAGGATTCCCCAGAACGCCTTACCGGCACCGATGCCGTCATCCACGGTTTACGGGTACGTCGGATCCCACGTAAGTCAAACACTCCTTAACGGGGCTGAGATCCCTGTCTGCGCCATAATCGGTGATCAGCAGGCCGCCCTCTTCGGTCACGCCGCCTTCGATGTGGGTGACATTAAGGCGACGTACGGCACCGGGAACTTCGTGCTTGCTAACACGGGCGATAAGCCCGTCGAGTCCAAGTCAGGCCTCCTAACAACGATTTACTACTCGCTTGAGCGCAACAGGGTTGCTTACGCTCTGGAGGGCTCCATATTCGTTGCTGGCGCGGTGCTTAGGTGGTTAAAGAGGGTCGTTAGGATCGTTGAGGATGAGGAGGAGGCAACTAGGCTTGCGAGGAGCGTTGATAGTAATGAGGGAATATACTTCGTGCCCGCATTCACGGGGTTGGGTGCCCCTTACTGGGACATGCACGCTAGGGGAGTGCTGATAGGGATGACTGACCGGACCGGTAAGGCACACATAGCTAGGGCCGCCTTAGAGTCCATAGCCTACATGACTGCGGACGTTGTTGAGGCGATGAGCTCCGACCTAGGGTTAAGGTTCCGTGAGTTAAGGGTCGATGGCAGGGTAGCCAGTAACGACTGGCTAATGCAGTTCCAGGCCGACGTACTGGGTATCCGCGTCGTTGTGCCCGAAGTCCTCAAGGTAGCTACCCTAGGTGCGGCGTTCCTGGCAGGACTGGCAATAGGTTTCTGGCGCAACTTAAGCGAGATAAGGAGGCTTTGGAGGTACAGTAAGGTTTTCGAGCCACGCCTCGACGATGAGGAGAGGCTTAGGCTAAGGAGGGGATGGAGGGCTGCGGTGACGCGGGCTCAGGGATGGGCTAAGGAGGTTCCCTGGGCTTACCCCTTAAGCGATTAGCGGGTGGCTAAGGAG
Source organism: uncultured Desulfurococcaceae archaeon (assembly GCA_964399035.1). Taxonomy (GTDB): domain Archaea; phylum Thermoproteota; class Thermoprotei_A; order Sulfolobales; family NBVN01; genus WAOL01. Next base: position 13,212 of record CAYNPH010000025.1, on the reverse strand, counting down.
TAGGTTTCACACCTCAACAAACTCGTCTGTCAAGGACCTCGCTAAGTAGTAGGCTGACTCAACCAGTTCCTTGTAATGGTCAACATCGAGCTTAGCGGCTAAGTATAGTGAGTTATTTGCCGGCACTAGGGCGACGTGGTTTACTAGCTTGGGCTTGCTTTGCCTCCTGACCCAGTCAAGTAGCTTTAGGACGGCGTCCTTGGAGGTGTAGAGCAAGTGGTACTTCGTGCCGTTAATTACGACCTCCTCCTTACCCATGCGTTCATAACCCCTTATTGCCCTCTTGAGCCCTAACCTGTAGTAGCCTGACTTAATCACGTGCGCCTCCGCACGCACCCTACCTCTATACACTAAGCGGAGGTAGAAGCGGTCAAAGCGAGACGTTATTAACGCTATCGGGTAGTAGAGGAGCGCTTGCCTAGGCATCAGGAGGACTACTAGCTCGGCCTCCTCAACGAGCCCCCTCAGTATGTATTTTGCCGAGTACCCCGTGTATATACCGACTAACGTGTAGTTCTTGTCGATTGGGTGGAGGGCCTCCTCAGCCCTCTTCATGGAGAAATACATGAGGTTCAGGTTTATCTTCCTACCCTTAAAGAACTGAACCATTGCTAACCCAGCAAGCACTATCGACAGTATTACGATGTCCATGAAGATATCCGTCATCCACCCTAACCCTCCAGCACACCCTTTAGGTACTCTGCCACGTGCAGTAGCTTTTCAACACCCCTAGGCTCCCATGGAAGGTAAGGTATCTCATGCTTGGTAACTCCAGGGAACTTCTCCTCAATGAGTTTAAGTGCTTCATCCTGCTCCCTAAGCTTCTCTCTGAGTTCCTCAGGCACGGACCTTAGCCGCAGAACCTTATTCACGATCACGTGCTTCACGGGAATCCCCACCCTCTTTAGGAACGTGCACGCACGTTCAGCCTCGAGAACCGGGAGAACCTCGGGGTTGACTACCATCACCACGGACGTTATTGCCGGATCCGTTAACGTCTCTTTAAGCCACGTCACCTCCTCCTTCATAGCTTTCAACTCCTTATAGACAGGGTCCTCCTCGGGCTCGGTCGCCACCTCGACCTCCCTACCGCCTACCCGAACCCTCGGTTTCTGCCCCGTGAAGCGCTCCAGCATCTTCCTCCTGCCCAGTATGGCTAGCCTTAACTCCATTAGCTTGTCGAGCCACACTAAGGTAATCGTCGGTAGCGCCATGATGCGTACGGTTAACCCTGTGGGGGGAGTGTCAAATATTACTACCTCGTAACCCCACTTCCTCTGATTCATGGTTATGATTTCCTTGATCTTCTCTAGGGTGGCATGCTCCTCAACGCCCGGCGAGTACCTCAGCGTATCGACGTAGCCCTCAAGGTTAAATATCTTCAAGTAGCCGTAAATGTCCTTGACCTTATCGGCGAGAGACTTCATATAGTCCTTTACCATCTTATCGAAGTCTATCTCAGAAGCCCACAGGTTATCGGCGACCTTAGTGTGGCCCTCACCGAGCTCGACGCCTAGGACATCGCCTAAGTTGTGGGCTGGGTCAAGGGAGACTATCAGAACCTTCTTTCCCAGCCTAGAGAGGTACAGTGCGAAAGCGGCTGAGCTCGTGGTCTTACCTACGCCGCCCTTACCCATGAAGAAGTAGAGCGGGAAGGAAGGTTTCTCAAACTTACCTACAGCCACTTCCCCACACCCCCAGGGTCACGTTATGTCGAACATGCCAGCCATCTCGCCGAGCATGTCGTCTAATCTCCTCGACACCGAACTCATTATCAGTAACTCACGCCCCATGTGGGGGAGGAGCCTTAACGACACGGTTGTTGGGGGTGATGGTAGACCTATGAATGACCCCATAACTATTAGCGCGAAGACATTCTCTAGCTCCCTGAGTTCTAGCTCAATGTACTCGCTGCCTTTAGCCTTAAAGATCTCGGAAACAAGCCTAATTACGTTAGACACGCGTTTCTTCAGCTCCTCGCTGAAGTCCGGCACGGTACATCACCACTATATATGACTATGCCGGGGTTAAACGCGTAGCGCTAAACGCGCTTAGCGTGGGAGGGAAGGCGGCGTTTAAAAAATTAGTTTAACCCGTTGAACCCGCGTCTCAAGCCTCCGGTATCTCCTTCCTTCTCAGTGCTATGAGCCACTGAGCGAACAGGTATAGGTTCAGTATGACGCCTATTGCTGTCGTCGCGCCAACCACTATACCCTTGAATGGGTCCTTGACCATGGTCGGCGGCACCACTACAGCGTCAAACCATATCAGGGCTATCGTCACCGTGACCCACAGGAAGATTGCCGGGGCTATTGTTAACGCCTTACCTAAGGCACTAGCTTTCTGCACCTTAGCCACCCACACTGAGATGGTCATTAGGGCTAAGCTGGCTAATAGCTGGTTCATCCCGGAGAAGGCGGGCCATATTATCAGGAACCCACCGCCCCATGCCAGCGCTATACCTAAGCACGCCAGTATTAACGCCGCTAACCACTTATTGGAGAGAACCCTGTAAGCCTCCTCCGACCTGCTCCTCAGAGGCTCCATAAGTTCCTGCCATGCGTACCTGCCGAGCCTAGTGGCGGTGTCTAAGGACGTTAGAGCGAAAGCTGTTATCCACAGGGTGGCGAATATTGCCATAGCCGTTACTGATATTCCGAAGGCGTGGTTCACAGCGTATGCGTAGCTGTAGGGTATGGCGACCCACTTGGCCTTGCTCATGAACGGGGCGTACCATGTACCCATGAACGCCGCATCACTTGCTAGCTTATGTACGAACGCACTATACACGTTAGCGTTAACGGAACTAACACCCATTGCTTTCTCTATGATCGCTGCCGCCTTCTTTAACGCAGCAGCACTTACTGTAGGGTCTAATAGAGCATTCACTAGGTAAGCGCCCATGCTACCGATAACTAAGGTTGATAGGAAGCCCTCTGTGAGCATGCCTCCATAGCCTATGAGAAGACCATGCACCTCCTTATCTAGCTGCTTGGAGCTGGTGCCGGAGCCCACTAGTGAGTGGAACCCTGACAGCGCGCCACACGCAATCACTAGCGGGATTGTTGGCCAGAACGGTGATGGCTTACCTCCGACCACGTTGGCAGTAAAGGAGGTGAAGGCAGGCACACTCATCGCGCCCTGCCCTTGAATCGCTAGCCAGATCAGCGCGCCACCACCTATGGCTAGGCTCGCCCACAGTATGTAGGCATTCAGGTAGTCTCTTGGCTGTAGTAGTACCCACACTGGTAACGACGCCGCTATTATGATGTAAATTAGCAGTATTATCATCCAGTTATGCATGTTGGTTAAGAAGGTTATGCCCTTGAAGTAGCCAGCATTAATGGTGGCGTACCAGATTGTCAAGAATATTAAGATAACACCTATCACCGTCCCTATTTTGAACCCGTGCTGCACCCTGTAGAGTATGGGGCCTACGATAACCGCTATACCTATGAACACTAGGGATGCGAAGCCAGCAGCAGGCACCGCTGAAAAGAGCGCTGAGATCACGAAGCCGAAGGCAGCAACCACTAGCAGTAGGGCGAACCATATGTACGCGTTGAACACGTAGAATGACTTCCTGCTCATTAACCTCCCACAGACCCATCCTATGCTTTTGCCGTCATACCTCACTGAAACCATTAGGGCTAAGTAGTCGTGTACCACGCCGATGAAGACGTTGCCAAACCATATCCATAGCAGACAGGGTAGCCAGCCCCAGCCGAGGGCTATAGCAGGACCCACTATGGGCCCTGCTCCGGCAATGCTTGCGAAGTGGTGTCCGTACAGCACCACCTTATTAGCTGGCACGTAGTCAACGCCATCATAGAACTTGTGTGCCGGTGTTTCTCTCTTGGCGTCCGCCCTAACCACTTTCTTCTCTAAGTACTTGCCGTGCGTGAAGTAGAATATCGCGTAGATTATTAAGGCCAATACTATCGCTATTCCTGCCAAGAACTCCATGGAGACACCTCAATAATGTTGATGAGGGTAAATAAAATAAGTCTTACTACAGGCATTAGTGGGGGAGTATGTTATTTAAATTACTTAAGTAGTTTAACAAATAATAATTAATTTCAGCTGTTTCAAAGAATCATTAGATTAATTGATAATGTTTTCATAACTATAAGAACTAATGCTCTCATACCTAACGAGTGAAAACTGGCTGAAATTGACTAATAAAAATTTAGTCGCGCACGCCTACTAATCTTTTGAGTAACCCGCCCATGTTGAGAGAAGGCATTTCCTTACTATGTGAGGGGGCTAGCGGCACGTCTAGGACGTCATCCGGCCTAGCTATGTTCACGAAGCCCGAGGTCACTTCCCAAGCCCGACGCGGGGTGCCTGAGAGGTATGCCCTCAACTTACTGCCGCTGAATACCATTGCTTTGCCGGGTGCGACCACTATGACCGCGTTAACAAGGTTTTCGAGGCCTATTACTGGGGTTAGCGCGTTGTTGAAGGATTCTACTACCAGTACGTCAACGCCGTCTCTCAACGCCATTGCGGCCGCGAGTACGTGCGTGCCTACCTCTGGCGACATTAACCTCGTGATCAACCACCTTGAACTCACCTTAGTGGATGGCCGCATTATGCTGAGTAAGGGCTTCAAAGAGACCTTGAGGGTTTTCGGTAACCTGTCTATTACCTCGGGGACGACGTAGTATGTTCTGCCGTGTATTGAGAGCCTAGTCACGACTACCTGATTCTGCAGGCTCTCGACGACGTTCAAGTAAGCCGACGCTGAGGGGAAGTGCGTGGGGTCTGGTGGGGCGGTTAGGATGTCTACGGGGTTCTGGATGTCTGGGTTGCTTATTAGGCCTTCCTTTATGTACTTAACCACGTCACCGCCCACCAGCACACCGAGCTTCATTGACTCCGCCAGTGACCATGGTTGGTACCACGCGCTGTGGGCGGCTATGGGCTTCATGACGGCTACCTTCAAGCCTTCGTCGCGTAACGCTCTAGACAACATTAAGGTAAATGTGGTCTTACCTGAGTCGTGCGGCAGTAAGCCTGTCACGAGTATCGTTGCTCCCCCCACGCACCCCACCGTAATTGTGGGTGCATCAGGGATGAAGTAGTTTACCCATGTGTATGGGGTGATTGTTTTAAAAAGCATATTATCACTGTGTGCATGCCTGAGAGACCTCTTCAGCGTCAAACTACCTTGGTTGCTGGTATCCGTAAGGCTGAGGTTGCTGTGGCGGCGTCACGTATCCTTGAACGGGTACTACGTGAACCCTCACCCTCAGGAAGTTCAGCACCGCCGCACCTATCAAGAGCATTATCCCTAGGAATATCATTCCTCCGCCGAAGGCAAGTCCAACCTGTGCTGTACCATAGGGCGCCGTGGTTAGGTAGCTTGAGGTTGCCGCACCTAGTCCCGTCAACCCCCCTGTGAGGGCTAGGGCTCCCAAGCCGAAAGCGCCGAGTGCGGCCAGTATGGTTAGCACTAGCCCTATCGTTATCAGTATGGATTTACTCTTCCTTAGCTCCAGGTACTGGCCTGTCGCTGCAACTATTACTGCCTTATCTACGGGCATGTCTAGCTTCGTCCTCAGGAAGTTGAGTACTGCCACATAGATTAGTGACGCTATTAAGCTAGTGACGCCAAGGGAAAGCGTTTGAGTTCCTCCTGCCTGCATGTTCATTGCTCCGAGACCTATTAGGCCTAGGGACCCGATTACGGAGAGTATGGCGAGCCCCAGCGCTATCGTTAACCATATGCTGGACTTCTTCCTGACCTCGACCATGCCGTAGGGTCCTCTGAAGGCCGCGTAGTCTACGTTCATGTCTCCCTTCTTCCTTAAGTGATTCAGTATGAAGACGTACAGTAACATGACGAGGGCCCCAAGGACGCCCGCGCCTGCGAGCTCGATGCTGCGCTGTGCCAACATAGCTGCCATGCCGAACATGCCTACGACGCCCAGCACAGCGAACGCCATCGCAATGGTGATTATTATCGAGTGCTTCTCTGAAAGCACTACCTGCCTCCCTGAGGCGTCAACCACTATATAATCTACCAACCGTTTTAACCTCGTACAGTTATACAGTATTTCAGCTTTTAAACTTACTTATTAAACACAAAAACACCGTATTGAACGTTACTGACGGAACTCACCGAGTAGTTCCAGCGCTACTAGGGAGTAGAGGGCGGTCCCTAGCCAGAGCACGTCCTCATCCACGTCGAATCTTGGGTGATGGTGCGGGTATATTATGCCCTTAGCCTCGTTCCTGACGCCAAGCACAGCGAATGCTGCGGGTGCCTTCCTGCCGTAGAAGGCGAAGTCCTCCGCACCCATGGTTGGCTCGCCCTCAACGACCTTAGTTAACCTGCTCGCAACCCTCTTGACGACGCTGGTTACCCTAGCGTCATTGATTGTTGGGGGTACGTACCCTTCCGAGAGTTCGAAATACCCTTCACAACCCCATGCCTCAGCGTAATGCTTGACTATTGCTTTGATCCTCTCTATTATCTTGTTCCTTAACACCTCATCGAAAGTTCTTATGGTGCCCGCAAGCACGACCTCCTCAGGGATCACGTTGAAGGTAGTTCCTCCCCTAACCATGGTCACGCTGATCACTGCTGGCTGTAAGGCAGGCACTTCCCTAGACACGATCCTGTGGAGCGCGTTCACGATGTCGCATGCTGGGGGGACCGGGTCCACCGCCTCGTGCGGCTGGGCGCCGTGACCGCCCATACCCTTTACCTTGATGGTGAAGGCATCCGCGCCAGCCATCATGGGTCCTTCCTTAATGCCTACGACACCCGCGGGCAGCATGGACCACACGTGAATGCCGAAGAACGCCTTCACGTCATCCAGCACGCCTGACTCCACCATTGCCTTAGCCCCTAGCCCCCCTTCCTCGGCTGGTTGGAAGATTAGCTTCACGGTACCGTTGATCCTATCCCGCATCTTAGTGAGTACTTTGGCGGCGCCGAGTAGCATAGCTGTGTGGGCGTCATGCCCGCAGGCATGCATCTTCCCAGGCACCTTAGACCTGTACGGGACGTCGTTCTCCTCCTGGATCGGGAGGGCATCCATGTCCGCGCGGATGCCGACCACGGGTCCCTCACCGGAACCCTTAAGAATGCCGACCACGCCCGTCTCGGCGACGCGGATGACCTCAATCCCTAGTTCCCTGAGTTCGCGCTCCACGACTGAGGAGGTTCTCCTCTCCTCCCACTTGAGTTCTGGGTGCATGTGGAAGTCGCGCCTCATCTCAATGATGTACTCAGATAAGCTACGTGAGTACTTCAGAACTTCATCCACTAAACTCAAAATCAGCACCCCGAACTTACTGGGGCACGAGAATTTTAACCTACCACACAACACGGCGGTGGCACGGGAACGATGGTCAAGAGAATTAAGCTTGTGGTGCTTGACCTCGACGGCACGTTATGGGACTGTGAGGACATATCCTTACTCACCCCTCCATTCCGGGTGGTTAGGAAGGGCGTGATAATCGACTCGGAAGGCAGGGAGGTGAGGATTAGAGATGGTGTCAATGACTTCCTCAAATGGTGTATGGCTAAGGGACTCATACTGGCTACGCTGAGCTGGAACGACCTGAGGAAGGCGTTGGATGCCTTAAGGGCGTTAGGTATGCTCGAGTACTTCCGTCACCACGCGATCGAGTACCACCCAAGGAAGCATGAGATGCTCCTGAAGTTGCTCAGGAAGCTACGGGACGAGGGAATTGACGTGAGGCCTGAGGAAATAGTTTACGTGGATGACCGCGACATACACGTTGATGACGTGGTTAAGCACGTGGGGCCCGTTAAGTTCCTACACTTCGGTAGGGATGTAAGGAACTTCCGTGAACTAAGGAAGTTACTGGGGAGACTCATGGGCGATTGAGTTAAAGCGGGTTAAGCCAACGTACTTAACGGCCGGATGAGGTGTACGCCAGCGCCTGAGGGGCTGCCGTCCGACGGGTAGGGATGAGGACGCCAGACCCCACTGACGGCGTTTGCTTTAGCTCGTCTCTGCTAACGGTGTTAATCCAGTATAATTTAATCGTGATTAACATGAAGCCCTCTTTATTGGGAGATCACGGGTAGCAAGTTAAGTTAACGTGTTAACGCATCTACACATATACGTGAATTTTAAGTTAATTTAATTCCGAACGCCTGTTTTTTTGAAGTACAGTACGTGGTACTTCAAAAAAGAATTAATGGTGTTGGGAATGGCCTCAGCAAGCATAACCTACGGTTGGGGAGGCAATGTATTAATCATTGACTTAAGCAGGGAGAAAGTAATTAAGAAGCAACTTGACCCGACCATCGCTAGGATGTACCTAGGTGGTAGGGGCCTCAACTCGTACATGCTGTTTAAGCTGGTGAAGCCTAAGATAGACCCGCTTAGCCCGGACAACGTGCTTTGCCTCGCTAACGGCGTCCTCGCAGGCACCGGTCTCTCAATGACGAGCAGGCTACACGTGAGCGCATTATCGCCTCTCTCAGGGATCCTAGGTGACGGTAATGCTGGAGGCGAGTTCTCCGCTATACTGAAGCACGCTGGTTACGACCAGATCGTCATTACTGGCAGGGCAAGCAAGCCTAAGTACGTGTGGATTGAGGACGACCACGTTGAGATAAGGGACGCATCAGACATCTGGGGCATGACGACCAGCGAAATGACTGACTGGTTAAGGGACGTGCACGGCGACGACATAGGTGTTGCGGGAATAGGTCCTGCCGGAGAGCACCTAGTGAGGTTCGCCTCCACAATGGTCGACAAGTACCACTCAGCCGCCAGAGGTACTGGCGCTGTGTGGGGCTCCAAGAACCTCAAGGCAATAGCTGTTAGGGGGACTAAGGGCGTTGAGGTCGCCGACCCCGAGAAGTTCTTCGAGCTAGCTAAGGAGGATGAGGAGTACTTCAAGAAGAACGAGTTCATTAAGAAGGTCTACTCCACCATAGGCACACACTACGGTTTACTGAACTGGTACCCAGGGTGGAAGTACTTCGAGAAGTACCTAGGGCCCGAGGAACTCCCTAAGGGCGTCAGGCCGGAGGATCTCGCTAAGTATGAGGTGGGGAGGACACAGTGCTTCAGCTGCCCGATCGCATGCAAGGATGTTTACAAGCTACCCAGCACCGGCGAGATCGGGACCTCCAGCGAGTTCGAGTCGATCTACGCGTTAGGGTGCAACAACTGCGTCACAGACACGGAAGCTATTCTTAGGATGGAGCACATGGCCGACGAGTACGGAATGGACGTCATAACGCTTGGCGACACGCTGGCCATGGCTAAGTTCCTTTACGAGAAGGGGATCATAACGGATGAGGACACGGGAGGCATACCGCTGAGGTGGGGTGACGCAGAGAACCAGATCGAGCTAATACGTATGATAGCATACAGGGAAGGCTTCGGCAATAAGTTAGCTGAGGGCTACAGGAACTTCGCCAAGCTAATCGGTGAGGAGGCCCTCAAGTACAGCTACGACGTGAAGGGCTTAAGCAGGGGTTGGTACCACGTCGACTTCATGAACGGCATATTCACGCTGGCCCACGCAACATCGACTAGGGGGGCTGACCATCTAAGGGGTAGGTCATGGGCTTACTGGGAGAACGACAGGAACATGGACCCCGAACTACCTCTGAAGATGCTTGAGAATGGATTACCTGACTACAGGAAGGACCCCGTGGGCGCGTTAATAGTTAGTGAGCGCGCATGCACGCTCGCCGACTCCTTCGGCAGGTGTAAGGGATCCATCAACTCATGGCCTCAAGCAGTCCCGCTGGTATGGAAGTACCCGCTATTCAAGGGAGCCGCGATGCTCGTGACTGCCGCCACCGGCGTGAAGTTCACTGAGGAGGACCTAATCAACGTGGCCGACAGGATCTACTTAACGGAGATGGCGTTCAACGTGAAGCAAGGCATTAAGAAGAAGCACTACGCAGTGCCGTTCCCGCCGGAAATCATCAACACGCCGAAGGTGCAGGAGGAGTTAAGGAGGCACTGGCAGATGGTTGACGAGTACTTAAGGAGGAGGGGATGCGACGTGGAGACCGCGTACCCGAGGAGGGAGACCCTAGAGAAGCTCGGCGTAGGATTTGTGGCTGATGAGATTGAGGGTAAGGACTTCCCTGAATGGGACGGGCCGCCGCTATGGCCCCTGGATAAGTACCCGAGCGGGAGGTGATCATGAATGGCTCAGAGGTACATCCTCGCGGTTAATTACGAGAACTGCACCGGCTGCCACCTATGCGAGCTAGCATGCTCCTTCACCCACCACAAGGTCTTCAACCCCTACTTATCGAGGATAACGATAATCACTAAACCCGAGGTGCAGACCTCGGCCCCCCTGTACTGCCTGCAGTGCCAGGACGCGGCATGCGCACGTGTTTGCCCCGCTAACGCCATATACTTTGATGAGAAGGTGGGTGCTTACCTAATAGATTACGGGAAGTGCATTGGCTGCAGGGAATGTGCTTACGCATGCCCCTTCGGCGCAATAAACTTTGACAGGGATGGTAGGCCAATAAAGTGCGACTTATGCGGCGGCGACCCGGAGTGTGTTAAGGTGTGTCCGCATGAAGCCATACTGTACGGGCCGGAGAACATCGTGCTGAGGAAGATTAAGAAGGCTAAAGCGGCGGGCGTGGTCTACGAGATCTACGGGAAGAAGGCGACCGAGCCTAAGGGGGACGAGGTGGAGAAGGCGGAGGAAGCTGTTAAGACAATATACAGGATCTGGGAGGAGCGCAAGAAGCTTAACATCTAGCGTTTTTCCCTCACTTAACCAACCATGCGTTAGGAAAGGTGTCGGGCCTGAGAGGCGTCCCCTCTTGCACGCTACAACTCACGCACTACCACGTTGTTTAGGTCGAGCTCAACCACTGTGGGGAGCGTGCTGAGCGGTGAAGTACTTACTTCACGTGATTCCCGAGAAATGCGATGGGTGCATGGAATGCGTTTACGCGTGCTCCATCGCGAAGCACGGGGTGCCCGATCCACTCAAGGCGTTAATCAGGGTTGAGCGCACCGCTAGCGGGTGGGACGTTATTGTCTGCAGGCACTGCAACCCGGCACCATGCATCAACGTGTGCGAGTTCAACGCCTTAAGGGTCGGTGAATCAACAGGTGCAGTGATACTCAACCGCGAGTTATGCACCACGTGTAAGGCGTGCATGTCTGTCTGCCCCTTCGAAGGGGTGTGGGAAGGGTGTGGTGGCGCCGTACTTAAGTGTGACTTATGCGGCGGTGACCCAGCATGTGTGAAGGCCTGCAGGAAAGGTGCCCTCATACTGGATAAGGCCCCAAGTAAGGGGGAAGCCCTACGCAAGCCATCTGTAAACGAGTTACTCCGCATCAAGGGACTAAGGTGATTAGCTATGTGCGCGTGGCAGACCTTTAGAATAATGCGTAGCGGCATACCTGCGTTTAATTTCCTTCCCAGGATCTTCGGGAGACCCAAACGTAAGGGGGCTGGGAGTAAGGAGAAGAGAAAGAAGAGGCCTGAGAGAACAGTTAGTGAGCATGCTGAGGGAATGATACAAGTGTTCATCGCGGGTGGCGGGATAGGGGGTACTTACACCGCGCTTAACCTCATTAGGGAGGGCGTGGATCCTCACGGAATTACCGTGGTTGCTGATGAGTGGCCTCCATACTCGAGACATAGGTTGCCGGAGGCGCTTAAGTGCGGGTACTTAGGGGGGCTTGAGTTAGGCGTTGCTAAGGAACTCATGGACGCGGGAGTTAACGTGGTTAGCCCGGCACGGGTGGTGAGCATCGACCCTGTCTCGAGGGAGGTGACGATCCAATACGTTGGGAAGGGTGAGGAGGAGGTGAGCTACGACTGCTTAGTGGTCGCCACTGGGGGCAAGCCTTTCATACCCCCGATCCCCGGTACCAGGTTGAAGGGCGTGACGACCTTCTACAGGTTAAATGACGTTAGGAGGCTCCTCGCACTGAGGAGAGGGGACTCAGCAGTAGTTGTTGGCGGGGGACTAGTAGGGGTTGCCGCAGCAATATCGCTTAGGAGGATGGGATTACGTGTCGCGTTGATCGAGCTTAAGCGCTCGCTACTCCCTCAGGTGATCGACCCTCCCCTCTCCGAACCCCTAAGGAAGTACCTCACGAGCGTTGAGGGGATTAAGTTATTCCTCAACTCGAAGGTGAAGAGGCTACTCGGGTCTGGCCACGTAACTGCCGTACTCACGGATTCCGGAGCCGTGAGTGCTAATGCGGTGGTATTCGCTACGGGGGTTAGGCCTAACTCGGAATTACTTCTCAGGGCAGGGGCCAGTAACGTGAGGGGGGCGATCACCGTTGATGGGTGGGGAAGGACATCACTGGCCGGCGTTTACGCGTTAGGTGACTGCGCCCTAAGCAAGGACTACGTTACCGGGAGAATGACGTACAGGCCGCTGGGCTTCGTCGCCGCCCACTACGCTAAGTACGTTGCTAGGGCGATCGCAGGCACAGCGCGCGGTGAGGGCACAGCCGGAGTCATACCGACGATCTACGAGAGGTTGGGGGAAGTTAGAGTGTATAGGTTGGGGTTAAGCGCGTCCGAGGCACGCTCACTAGGCTTAAGCAATGCCGAAGCCGTGATCGTCAGGTCAGGGAATGATGTTTGGGAAGCGAAGGTCGTTGTTGATGGTCGCGTCGTTGGGTGGGAGTTAGTGACCGTAGGCCATAAGCACGTAATCCCAACAGCCTCCTACATAGATGAGATCCTAGCAACTAAGGCGTAAGTGTCTGGATACGTACGTCAAAAAGGGGTTCTACGCTTTAGCTTACGCTGGCTCAACCCTTATCTTGGATCCGCTCCTTACCTTTGAGAATACTGAAGGGTCACCAACTATACTCCCAACAACGTTCACGGGGCTGGCTGGCCTTATCTCGTCCGGCGACCTGCTGGCGGGTGTCGGGCCCCAGAAGATGCATAGCGCGTTGCCCGGCGGCCAGTACGCCACGGTGCCCTTCTCAACGGTTTCGCGGGCGTTCTCCTCCCCAACGTCCACGGGGGTGTCGAAGTACACTTCATCTCCCCACCTATACGCTACAGACTCTATGGGTAAGGCATTCACTAGGGCCTTAAACGTTCGGGGTGAGAACTTATCCGTTAGAACAGCATCAACGCATCCCGTGGCATCCGTGCATATCTTGACACGTACCTCCATGACCTTAGATACACCTCACGTAGGTACTTCAAGCAGAGATTAATTACGTTACCTAATGCTAGCCTAGC
>CAYNPH010000024.1:0-8871 GCA_964399035.1 uncultured Desulfurococcaceae archaeon | reverse complement strand
TGCCGAGAACCTTCAAGAGAAGAACTTCGCCTTCCTTAAAGTCTAAAGGCTCTAATGGTATAAGCACACCCTTCTCATGCCTAGCACGGATAACCCTCGAAACCATATTCAACTCCCTTGGGATTTACATACTTCTTGAAGCCCTTTAGCTTTCCCCTTATAATAATCTATGCTGATATACCCAACGATAATCAATCGTGAAAAGCATTTCTAGTCTAGGGCTCTTGCTGGAAAACATTGTTTATACTTTCTCTGACCTTCAGAACCCCAGGTTTGATTTAAGCCCACCGGCGGGCCCACCACAGTAATACCCTGTAGCACTAGCTCTCTCCCCCTCATGGGAGGTAATGTCCGTTTTAGCTACTAAGGATGTGGATGGAGTTACTTTGAGCCATGGGACCCTCTTGAAGCCCTCATCAAATGTTAGGGTCGTGTTTACCTTCGTAATGTCTGCAGGTGAACGGTAGGAGAAGTGGCGATATCACTGTGTATTGTGGGTGTCATTCAAGAGTTCTGAGACTTGCCTCTTGATGCTTGGAGGAGTGTTGCTGAGTATGCTGTCCATAACTCTGATGTCCGCACCTTTGGTCTTGAGGGCTTTGAGGATCCTCGCCACACGTTCCTCCTTACCTGGGATTATGGTGTTAGCAATAAGTTGCCACTCTAGTGGCGCCACTTTGAGACTTTTGTCTCCTATCCTGAGGTTCTTGGAGTGCTGGTGTAGGTCCTCGAATTCGACCTCAAGACAGCCGGGTTCTCCGCATATCTTTAGATCCGCCATAACTTCTACCTTGACGCCGAGGATCTCGAAAACCCCGTAGTGGCTCGAGTAGGTGCCGTTAGAGCTATACTTAACCCTCCTCAAGGCACGGAAGCTCGAGGCAAGGGCCTTGTCAACCTCGTAGACTTTGTTGGTTTCGACAATTATGTCTATGTCCTTCGGCTCAACCTCGATGCCGTTCAAGCTACTCGCAGTACTTCCAACCAGCACCCACCTAGCACTAATACCAGTTAAAACCTTAGAAACAATGTCCAACACCTCTAAGAGCTTAGGAGGGATACACATGTTGATGACCCGCATTAACTTAGTGTATCAAATCAATACTAAAATTAAAGGGGATATATAAGGACACGCCCGTCACAAAGCTTTAAAGGGTAAGGAGCCGTCTTTCAGAGAACATCGCAAAGTCTGCAGAGGGTAGCGAACATAGCAATAGTCACGATATATCCGCGAGGATTACATAACTCTTACCTCCTTAATTTTACTTAATTGATTGGTGCATTGCGCCAAAGCTAATGTTCATTGTAAATAATAGTCGTAAGTACCAGGGAGCATGTATAATGTAATTATTCAACTTAATAATTGCTGACGTGGAAGTTGCGGCTCCCAATATGCCCGACAGGTTAAAACGAGCGATGGGTTCTTTGGTGCTATGGAAAACGAGGAGCTGAAGAAGCTAATAAAGGGGGCGTAGGAGGCAGAAACAAAAATCCATTGATTCGTGTGAGGGTTAAAATGGAAGACAAATCGGTGATAATCCTGACGTTCGATGCCAGCAACGGTAGCGTGTTCGCGTATATTGGTTTACGGGATGAGAAAGACCCTAGAGCACAGAGATTGAAGGAACGTGTCTATCAAGAATTAACGAAGTTGGAACTCATTGAACCCGATATTGACGTGAGGGAAATCCCTCAGGACGCAATCTGAAAGCCACCATTGGAGAACTGAGCGAGGAGAGGTTTGAGAGGTTGCTTGACTTGATAAGGAACCTGAGTTCTGAAACCAGTAACTAATTTTTAGCTTAGGAGGGCGTTATCTGTTCTGAGTTAATTAAAAGCAAAGTGGAGTGACTACCGTGGTGGTAGTCCTTAACTTTTTGAGTACTTCCATATATTGACGGAAATTTCCTCCCTGCTTAGCCCGCCATGTGCTCCTAGGCCTTTCTTGAGTCCCTCCTCGAACGGGTACTTGAAGCACGTGTGTTCGTCGGCGATGACGATCACGTCGCCGTAGTTGTTGACGCATCTGGGGCTTAACTTGCCCTTGAAGTGTGGGGCTTCCTCTGTCTTGAGCGCCTTTGCCGGGATTCCCCTAGCGCTTAGTTCCTCCCTGACTTCCTCCACGTTTACTCCCTTGTAGAAGGTTACCCTTTCTCCCCCTACCGGGGGTTCCGGACCTATTGTTGGGAGTTCGTGTCTGTGCTTGCAGAGCGTTAAGCCGTGGTCTGCGAGGACGTATAGCGTTGTTTTCCTCGGTATTTTCCTCGCTAGTTGCTTTATGAAGAGCTCCATGAACTCTACCTCAGCTTGGAGGGCTTCATCGACGTACCGTTCGTGAAGTATTGAGTCGATGGATGGCCAGTAAATGAATGTGGCGTCAGCGTCGCTTAGGGGGAAGACCTGCGACAGGTACTTGATTTCCCTTACCTCCGCGCCCTTCGTGACTGCCTTGGTGAAGGCTGAGTCGGTGAATGGCGTGTAGTACGTTACCGAGAACCCCTTGTCGGCGAGTACCTCGGGCAGGGGCTTGAAGGGGAAGACGTCCTCCTCACTCACGTCCTCCCCTAACTCCAGCTTACGGGCTCTCAGCACATCCACCCACGGGGGAATCGCGACCACGGTGTTCCCGAACCTCATGTACCACTCTAGGAAGCCGTGCTCGGGCGGGGTAAGCATGGAGTGGAACGTGTACATGAATGTAGGGGTGCTTGACGGGAACACGGTCTCGTAAGTCTCCACGCTGAAGCCCGGGAGATTGAGGCCCAGCGTTCCGAGGCCATCGATGAGTAGCGCGATGACTCTGCTCTCCTCAAGGTCCTCCGGTATCCTCTTGATGAAGTCTAAGACGTGCTTCATCCATCCTCACCCCCGAGCGTCGGTAAGGTGGTGTCGTCACCTGCAAATTAACTTTATTGCCCGCCCCGCCCCATCATTTCGGGAGGGTTTGACGCGGGCAGTTAGTGAGAAGGGCTTGGGGATCCTCGCGTTACTGGGTACGGTCATCCTGTGGGGGAGTAGCTTCACGGCGATTAAGGTGACCGTGTCCGTAGTTAGCCCCGTGACTTACGTCTGGTTGAGGGCCTTCGTAGCTTTCCTTGGCCTAACCCCGTACGTGCTGTACGTGAGTATGCACTCAGATATTAGGGGGTGGGTTAAGGGAGGGTTGGTGACGGGCGTAGTATTCGCTCTGGGCCTCCTCTTCCAGGGTTGGGGCACGAAGTACACGACCGCCAGTAACTCGGCATTCATTACGGGCTTGAACGTGGTCTTCGTTCACCTTTACGTTGGTGTGGTTAGGCGTGAGTATAGCTTAGGGCACGGATTAGGACTCCTACTGAGTGTGGCGGGGCTATACTTGCTGACGAGCCCCGAAGGCGGGTTAGGGGTGGGTGACTTACTCGTCCTCGTAAGCGCGGTCATGTGGGCGGCTCAGGTACTCCTAGTTGATAGGTTCAGCGTGTCTAACCCCGCAGTCTTCACTTGGGCTGAGATGATCCCAAGCATTTTCTTCTTCATACCTGACGCGATCCTGAACGGTGTCCCCCGAATACCGCTTACACTTGTTCCCGTAATCACGTACTTAGGCCTAGCATGCGCTGACGCGGCATTCACCCTCCAGGTATTTGGGCAGAGACGTGTTGACCCGGCAAGCACCGCACTAATATTCCTGCTTGAGCCGGTCGTAGCTACGGGAATAGCCACGGCGGTACTGAGGGAGGCGGTAACTCCTGAGAGGGCGGCGGGGATGGCGCTAATACTGGCCGCTATAGTGGTGTCGCAGTACGAAGTGCTAACGACGTGGCGCGCCGTGGGAAAGCCCCACTTAAAGAGATTGTGAAGAGTTAGCGCAACACTCATTAACTCAGCGACCCTCCCTTGAACTTTCGTGACTAACGAGCACAGTTAATGAAGGGTCTCCAGGCAGCAACGGCACAGCCCAGAGCACCGACGAGTGATGCATCACTCACCCCGTATCACGTGGGGAGGGTACCTTGCGTAGGTTACGGACGTGGTTAAGGACGCTTATGGTATGCTTTTCTTTATCAGTATTGATGTTATTGTAAGGAAGACCAGCGTCTGCGCTATCATGGCGGCGAGGGCTATGGCGGGCGGTATCACGGAGTACTCGCCGGTGTAGGAGTACCTGATTAACTCCGTTGAGTACGTGAGGGGGAGCGCGTAGGATAGCGCTCCAAGGGGTGCCGGTAGTTGATTAATCGGTATGATTACTCCTGATAGGAAGATCATGGGGAACCTCACAATGTTGAATACCGTCATCGTCTGTGAGGGGTCCTTGATGGCGAAGGCTAGTAGCACGCCGAAGCTCGATGACTGAATGACAGCCAGTAGCAGTGATAGGGTGAAGAGCGCGGGATTCAGGGGGAACGCATGTAGTAGCGCGTACACTACGAGCAGGGTTGATAGTGAGGTGATCAGTCCGAATAGGAAGCCCCCGAAGGACTTGCCTAGGGCGATGGAGACGTACCTGGTTGGGAATAGTAGGAGGCGTTCGAACGACCCTATCCTCCTTTCGAAAACTATTGATGCCCCAGCCATGGACGTGGCGCTGAAGAGTATCGTCATGGCTATGAGTCCCGGCGCGGCCCACACGGAGTACTCCCCCCTTCTGAGCAGGAAAGCCGTAGCGAATGTTATCGGGAATAGTATGCCCCAGCTAATCGTCCCCGGCTTCATGTAGTACTCCTTCAGATCCTTCTTCGCGATGTAGTACGCGTGCTCCAGCACGTCACGCATTCCTACCACCCAGAAGACTCAGGAACACCTCCTCCGCATCGGCTCCCCTTAAGCTGAGCATGTTTATTGATAAGCCCTTACGGCGTGCGTAATCGATGATGCCGTCAAGGGCCGTGATCACGTCATCCACCACAAGCCTTAAAGCGTTATCGACGACCTTAGCACTAACAACCCCTTCAATACTTAGAACGTCCTCTACACTGGGTGTGAAGGGACTGAACGAGACCTCCACGATCTCCTGCGCAGCCACCATCCTCCTCAACTCATTCGGCGTCCCCACAGCTATGATCTTCCCCCGATTAATCACGGCTATCCTATGACAGAGCCTGAAAGCCTCGTAGATATTATGAGTCGTGAGGAATATCGTGACGCCCTGCTTGTTCAGCTCGTTAATTATTCTCCATATCTTCCTCTTACCAAGAACGTCCAGCCCTATGGACGGCTCGTCGAGGAAGAGAATCTTCGGGCTATGCATAAGGGCGGCAGCAATGGTCAACCTCCTCTTGAGGCCCTTCGACAGGTTCTTGAACTTCGTATCCCTAAACCTCTGCAACCCGAAGAACTTCAGTAGCTCCTCAGCCCGCCTCACCCTCTCCTCCCTAGGCACGCCGTACATCTCCCCACAGAAGATCAGGTTATCCCAGCACGAAAGCTCCGCATACAGGTTGGAGATGTCGGGCACGACCCCTACTAACTTCTTGACGATCCTCCCCTCCTTCCTAAGGTCGTGGCCGTCGATGATGACCTTACCCTTCGTTATCTTAGTTAACCCGCAGAGCATCCTTATCGTGGTGGTCTTCCCAGCCCCGTTAGGTCCCAAGAACCCGAAGATCTCCCCTCTGCGGACGCAGAAACTAATGTTATCTACGGCCCTGAAGCCGTCGTAATCCTTCGTGAGACCCTCAACCCTACAAATGCAGTCCCCAGTGACTGAGGGATTGGCAGCTCTTGACACGCGCTCACCTCAAGCCACTCATAAGCATCTATAATCATAGCTTAAGTTTTTCATCCGTAACTTAACCCGATAACCTACCAGGGATTGGTCACGCGGCACGGGCTACTTAAGGAATAGGGTAGTGATTACGCCCACACCAACTATGACCGCCATAATCCCCAGCAACCCCACTACGTACGGGGTGACCCTCCCCCGGCAAACCCGCGACGATGGAATAACGATCATAGGGACGCCTACAGCGTGGGCTACCACGTACATCGCCGGCACACCAACACTCCCTAAGCATATCCACTGGTTGAAGAAGACACCGTACCTACTACCGCAGGTCATGTGAGCCGCTGGGCTCGAGACGAACCACAGCCAGTCCTGATAGGAAAGCCCAATCATTAACGCCCCAAGGCAAGCCACCGTAACCGCTACCGAGACCTTAACGGTTCTAAATGAAATCCACGTAGGGATCACCAAGGCGATTACGAGGCTCAGGAAACCTACACCGAAGAGTATTAAGTGGTATGCGTCCACGGGTATGTAGTTCCTACATCCAACCCAAGTGAACAGCCACGGCGCCACATTCGGAATCCTCAACACCTCGACGCTCTCTAAGTTAACCAACTCAGCCGCTACAGCATAACACCCTAAAAAGACCACTAACGGGACCGCACACACGGTAGCCCAGGAGAAAGCGCTGATGCCTGCCCTGCCAACTACGTAGAGCCAACCAAGAATCACGCAAGCAAGAAACGCTAAGTTAAGTAGCACACACGTCAATACTTGGAGTAAATCGCTCTCTATGCATGAGTGACTCATGTACATATACTCAATCGGACCGTAAAGCGAGAGAGCAATAAGAACAACATAGCATGGAACAAAGAAGATATCCGACGATACCCTAACCCCTCCTCGGGACTCACCAGTTATGTACCTGATGCTGTCGACCCCACTCATCTCCTCCCTACATAGCCCATACCCCCTAGGGAAATATTAACCTCTTCACAGTCTAGGGTTAGCTAATAACAACTTCATGCGGTAATTTTTATAAGGTTCTCATTTACACTATTATTCAGTTGACTGACCAGTCAGTCAGGAGGTGGCATCCTTGAGTAAAATAGAGAAGGCGGAGATTATTCTTAAGAAGTATTTACTGATACTAACTTTCATGTCCCTAGTAACGGGTACGGTAGTGGGTTATCATTATGCACAGCAATTAATAGTTAGTAAGGAATTAATTAAATACGTCATTATATCCTTAGCCATCACAACCCTATATCCGTCTATGATAAGGCTTAGGATAAGCGGTGTAGGAGCTGCGATTAAGGATGTAAGGTCTGTGTCCACGGCGTTACTGCTAACGTTGCTCGTCTCTCCTCTCCTATCGATGGCTATAGCCAACTACATAAGGGATCCCTCAATCAGGCTGGGCTATGTTGCTGCGAATATAGTCCCAGCGAGTAGTGCGTCAGTAGGTTACGTCTTACTGGCTGACGGGAGTATTGAGCTTGCAACCTCCTTAGTTTTCCTGACTATTGTTGGCTCCCTCCTCTTAGGGCCTATGTATTTAGGGTATTACGGGAGTCTGGAGAGTATTAATGTGCCTGTCCCGAAGATTGCTATGTCAATGATTATTGCCATTGTGACGCCGCTTGTGCTGGGGCAGTTGACACGACATTACCTGCTGGTTAGGAAGCACGTGCCGATGAGGAGGGTTAAGCCATACCTGTCGGTGGTGACGATGATATGCATGCTTAGCCTAATATTCTTGCTTATTATGAGTAAGGCACCCATAATAGTGAGGAAGCCTTCAATGGCCTTCACCATAATCCTAGGTCAAGCCACAATTATTCTAGCAGTTCTGGGGATCTTAGCCATGCTTACTAAGGCTCTACGCATAGGGTATGGTAAACACGCAGCGATAGCGTTCATAAGCATATCAAAGAACGAAAGTGCCGCAACAATAATATCGGCTGTAGCGTTAGGAGGTGCAGCAACGGTTGCACCAGCGATAATACCCGCCATACAGCCTGTACTGTGCATCCTATATCTCCACTTGCTGAGCCGAGCTAAGCGAGTATGGGGAATTAGTAAATAAAGCACGGTGACGCCTATAAGGGCAGGATGCATCTTGATAATGTTTAGTTGGACAAAACAGTTGAGTAATTGCCAAGGTCTGAAAAGGTATTTTGTAAACTCCCTGGTGTTAGTTAATGTTACCGTTTCCCGACCTAGGTTATTGTGGGTCTCGGTAGGGCGGTTCATCACGGTTCCTCTCTGCTGGAGGCACGTAGTCCCCAGCGGAGGTAACCACACCACATCCTCTCGATCAAAACCCATAAACTTAATATAAAATAAAATTTAGATGACCACCTAGGGAGGAACGGTAGACCTTGACGAGTACGAGGGAACGGATCCTTGAGGCAGCAACCAAGGTCTTTGCTAGGAAGGGGTATTTGGGCGCCAGCCTTGAGGAGATAGCTGAGGAAGCTGGTGTTTCAAAAAGCCTCGTGCTCTGGTATTTCAAGTCTAAGAAGAACCTTGCTAGGGAGGTCGCGCTCAACGTTCTTCCTAGAACACTTATTGAGTCATGTGCGGATCGGTGCGACGGTATGGAGATTATTGATTGTATCGTTGACGGGTTCATCAAGAAGTATTCCTCGAAGGATATGCGTCGCCTTCTACTATTTACGTTCTCCTATCAAGCCTACGACGAGGAGATAGACCGTGAGGTCTCCAAGCTGTGCAGCACAACAATAAGTATGGTGGCGGAAAAAGCATACGGGAGCAACGGAGTAGCAGATAGGGTGAGGATCAGGAGCTTAATAGGGACCCTCATCTGTTATATCCTAACGCCGCATGAGTGCATACCGCCAGAAGAGTATGGCGAGGCTGTCAAGAAACTATTCCGAAGGATGATCTAAGGAGGGGCTCGGAAGCGGGACGATATGCATGGATGTCCTCGACCCCTCCTCCGCACCGGCCAGTGCCGGAGACCCCATAGGCTTCACAACGTACGAGCTACTCGGCATGATAACCAAGATAGTTAAGGAGGTAAACCTCCTGGGCATGGACATAGTGGAGCTCTACCCGCCAATGGATGTTAGGGAGATGACCAGCCACTTAGCCGTGTGGATCATAATGTACGCTGTGGCCGCCACCCTTAACAGGGA
>CAYNPH010000023.1:0-13020 GCA_964399035.1 uncultured Desulfurococcaceae archaeon | reverse complement strand
GGTACCGATGATGTTCGAGGGCCAGGTAGTGGACCTCAGGTCCAGCACCGTGACCGGCGTAATAGCACCGTTCTTCAACTTCAAGGGAACCGTAACGTACACGACAACGAGCGGGACATCAACCATCCCGATTACGGTGACTCCGAGGCCCACCTCTATTGCTCCCCTCGGAGTTGTTAGTGTGGTTGGGCTGGTGTTCCTGCCGTCGTTGGTGATGGTTCTGGCTTTGCTCCGCGGTCGGTTGAGGTTGGGTGAGCTACTTGGTCGACTATTAAGGGAGTACCGCGTTGAGTCGCTTGCCTACGTCTCTTGCTTGGTCGGATTAATTCTACTTTTTGCTCTAACATAAGCTAGGCGTGGATGAAAGAGAAGCAAGAAATATTGTTTTACCATGTTTCGTGTTTTTTACAGCCGTCCCAGACCCAGATGTAGTATCTCCATACTCCGTTGTCGAAGTTGGGGTTGTCGAAGTTTCGCAGTATTTTAAGTGCGAAGGACATTGTTTCGTTTATTGCTTGCGGGTTGTAGAATATGTATGTGTGCTGGGTGTCGTTTGTTGGCGGGTGTAGTCCAGGCTCGATTAGTACCATGTATTTGAAGTCCACCATTATGATTGCTAGGAAGTGCTTTTGGAACGGGTAGGTGAAGATGGAGAGTAGGTCTTCGTTTTTCATCTCTAGTACGTGTTTTGGTGGTAGTGTTGCGTTGAGTCTGTTGAGGTATTTGATGAATGTTTTGTTCACCTCAATTAGGCAGATTGGGTTGTATGCTATCACTACGTAGGTGTCTATCTTGTGTTGTTCGTATGCCTGTAGCGTGGTGTTGAGTATCTTGCCTACCGTCGGTGAGAACTTGTGGGGTAGGAACCCTAGGAGCGGGTAGGGTATGTAGACTATTACGGTTTTGTTTGCTTTCGTTATTAGTTGGATTGCTTTGTCTGGCTTAGCAAGGTATTGGAAGGTTCCCGTGATGACGGTCTTCGTCACGGTTCTCGTTACGGTCGCCGTGGTGGTTGTTGTTTGCGTGGTGGTGGTCGTGGTTGTTAGGGTCGTTGTTTCCGTGGTTGTTTGTGTTTTTGTTTTCCATGCTGTCGTTGTTTGTGTTTCTGTGGTTGTTTTTGTTTGGGTTTCGGTTTGTGTGAGTGTCTGGGTTTTTGTTTTCGTGGTTGTTTTCCATGCGGTTGTCGTTAGTGTCTGTGTTAGTGTTGCTGTTCGTGTGGTCGTTGCTTTGGGTATGAGGGTGCTTAGGGCGGGTACGTGCGGGAGCGCGGCTATGAGTACGAGGGCGGTTAGGGCGGCGGAGATCAGCGCGGCGTACCCTGCCCTCACGTTCCCCACCCAAGAGAAATTACGGGGGCAAGCCTTATAAACTTTTACGTAATTAATTCTTGGTGTTACGTAATGTCTGCGGATGTATACGTATTTATCACGAAGGTTTCGAAGGTTAGCGGACGGAAGTACGGCGTTATCTTTCCCGAGGATGTCGAGGAAGAACTGAAGAGGTATCACGGGCGAAAGGTCGTGGTCCACATCTACGTGCCTAAGTATCTATCCCTTAGGACCATGGTGGGTAGGCCGATGCAGCCCTGAAACCTTTACTCGATCCATGTTTTTTGATTATATGGCTGGGTGTTTTGTTCCTCATGGTCTCATTATGTCATTATGTTCGAATGCTGGCGAAAAGGTTTTACTGCCAGTATTCTTTTGAGTAATGGTGGTTATACTTTTTATCTCTGGGGGACTCTGTAGTACTAGTGTTGTCGGGGTGATGTAAGTGTCTCTGCTCGAGGGTTATGTCCCGGATGCTGAGATAGGAATTGAGATACTTAAGCGTAAGGACAAGAGGTTTGCTAAGGCTTGTGAGCTGCTGAAGGTTGGTAAGTTTGAGGAGGCGGTGTATTTACTGGTCGAATCTGGGTTGAATAAGGACGGAGTCCTGTTTTTCGTAGCTACGGTGCTCAATGCCGAGTTACCTCAAGTTGAGGAACGCATAGATGCCGTGTTAAAGCAGAGAACATTCATAAGACTTAACAAACCTGTTGGAGCCCGAATGGAAATTAGTGACGTAGTGCCTGCAGATATTGTGAGGGGTGCTGAGGAGCATTTTGAGTATCCAGAAAACCTTCTCCATAATATCGCTATTTAATCCTAGGGCATCCCTAGATTATGCTTAAGCTTATTATTGCGGGTTCGCAGGCACGTTCTGAAGATAATTTAATATTCTAAAGGTCATTGTAGTATTTGGGTTTGACGTGTTGACGAAGCATGTGCTTGTTGTATCCAATGCTGTGCTCCTTAGCGTTGCATCAAATAGAAGCAGACCATCGAGGCTGTTAAATCCCCCCATAGTTGTCAGTGTGAGTGCTCATACCCGTATCTTAGAGGAGCTTCGGCTGGAGGATACCCCCTTCGGTAGGAAAGTAACTACTGAGACAGATTTTACACTTCTAATGTATCTGTCGGAGAGCGGGAGTAATGAGCGTATGAGGGTCTTAGAGTTCAGGGCGTCTTTCCTATTGCTCATAGAACCCAAGGAAGATGTTCAGGAATTAATCGGCATGAGAATTGATAAACTTCCAAATGAGGTCAAAGAACAGCTCGTCGCAATCACAACCATGCACGCCTTACCCCTAGCCATAAGGTTATGCGAACTCCATAGATTACCGCTCCCGATAAAGATGCCTAAAGTGAGTCTTGAGGAGTAAATCTACCGTGTAGAATAAAGGTGATTAGGTTTGACGGATGAAAAATCGAGCATGAAGATATTAGTCGATACTAATGTGTTAGTAGACCTTATATTAGGCATTGTGCTGGCATTTTGTAGAAAGGGGGTTTTGGAGGTCATCAGAGGGCTCATGCAGAAGATTAATGACAATAACGCATTACTGATCCTTACAGAAAAAAGCGTTCGTGAGCTTGAACATGTCTTGAGGAAAGGGGAAAATAAGAATATTCTGCAGAAGTGTAAGTGTGATCCCAAGGAAATCGTGGATATTGTGGTGAATTCGCCCGGTGTCGAAGTCGTGAGTATCAGCAAGGATGAAGAGGAGACCCTAATACAGGAGTACGGCAAGTACGTTGAGACGCATAGATTAAGTCTTCCAAGGGAGGATGCCCATATTCTCGCCGCTCTAGTAAAGTGTAGCCCTACTTTTTTCGTAAGTAGGGATGAGAAAGTATACCGAACTGCAGGCATAATATCCATTAAGGAAAGACTGGGTGTAGCCATCAAGGGGTTCAAAGGATTTGTCGATACCTTGGTTCTCCTCGGTGCAATGGATAAGTACACTCGATATATTGTTGGTTATAAGGCCTACAAGGCTCAGATACTTCCATTTACACATCATGAGGCGTTTAGATGTGGCTATTCGGGGAACACACAGGGTTTAAAGTCGTGGGTGGAGTACTCGCAGAGCAAGTTACAGGAGTATATACCGTGTGTATTGCAGAAACGTTAATAATTAGTGGTAGGCAGATATTAAAGACTTATATCTCATCATCGATTCTGCAAAGATTAATAATTAAAAATAGATCTAAAATCCTGCGATAGGTTCTGTCTGAGGGGCCTTCAATGTCTGCTTTGACGATGCGAAAACTACCAAGTGTCGTCTTTCGTTGTTGGGTACTGGTGTTTGGGTTTAGTTTTTCGGTGGTGTTATGGGTTCGGGGTTGGCGGCCGTTGAGCTGGTTCCGCATCCTGAATCTGATGTTAGGCCTTTGGCGCTTGAGGAGGTTTTGGCCGGGCTGTGCAGGTACGGGTCCCCGCTGAGCTACGAGTTAGTTCATGACGGCAGGTACGTTAGGCTGTTTTTTGTGGGGCCCGCCGAGGTTCTCAGGCAGCTGGTTAAGTCGCTGAAGGCCGTGTTCGGTAAGGTTATCGTTGAGGGTGCGGAGCCCCCGTCGCTGAGGGGTGTGCTGCCGTCGGGGTGCTTCGCTACCGATGGGAGGGGTAGGGTGAGGTTGGGTGGGTCGTGTGGGTGGTGGGTGGCGGAGCTTAGGCTGACCAGGCCGTTCTGGGACGTGCTGCTGGATCATTCGAGGGGGTCCCCGGTGGAGCTTAACCATGTGGACGCGGTGCTGGCGGCTATGAGGCCCGGCACCTACGTGCAGGTGATCTTCGTGCCCGAGCCGGGCGGGAGGGACGTGATCGCGTCGTGGATACACGGTAAGCTGACGGGGGAGTCCCCCAGCCTGGTTAAGGCCTTCTTGGACGAGGTTCTGGACACGTTCTCCCCCGCCGCCCTGGGTGACTCGGTGGATTACCGCTATGAGCGCGAGAGGTACCGGTACCTGAGGAGGCAGCAGCTCCTGGAGCTTGAGAAGGACCGCGTAAGGCAGGCCCGCCTGAAGATGGCTTCCCCGCTGTTCGCCGTCAGGATACGTGTCTACGGGCCCGACAGGGAGGCGGTGGGGGAGGTCGCCAACTCCTTCAACCAGTTCTCGGGCAACGGCTTCACGTTCAGGGTCAGGAAGCTCACGGACAAGGACCTCGAGGTGGCGGAGAGGAGGGTCCCGGTTAAGCTGGGCTGGCTGATCAAGGATAAGAAGCTGCCGGTCCTGTCCGCCAGGGAGCTCGCGGCCTTCGTGAACCTACCCACGCCGTCGGCGTCCCTCCCGCTGAGGACCGGGTACGTGTCCCTCGAGCCGCCCCCGGAGCTCGTTAGGGTCGGCCCCGTTAGGCCGGAGCTCTCGGTTGAGGAGTTGAGGGGCATGGTCGCGGCAGGGATCGTGCTGCTGGGTACGCACGGGGACTTCGGTTACGGCCTGCCGTTGCGGGAGTTCCGTCAGGCCCATAAGGCGATCTTCGGGACGACCGGTGCCGGCAAGTCGAGCTTCGCTAGGTACCTCATGCTGTCGACGCTGCTGGCGTTCGGGCCGGGCCGGGTGAGCGTGGTTTACATCGACCCGAACGGCGACGACTCGATAAAGCTGCTTAAGTCGCTGCCGGAGGAGTTCCTTGACCGTGTGGTGTACATAGATCCGAGGACCGCGGAGTTCTTCGGGAGGGTCGTTAGGCTGAACTTCCTTGAGTACTCGGACCCGAGGGAGAGGCCCTACCTGGTGGAGGCCTTCATGGGGGCGCTGGAGAACTTCTTCGGGAGGTTCTGGGGTCCCAGGACGGAGCGCTTCATGAGGATGGCGGTGGAGCTCGTGACTTCCGCCCCTCCCGGGAGGTTCAGCGTGGCGGACGTGTACAGGGTCTTCACGGACGAGTCCGTGCGGGCGGAGTTCCTGGAGTTCTGCGGGGATGAGGAGGTGCAGCACTTCTTCAGTTCCGAGCTGCCGGCCATGCTTAAGCGTTCCCCGGAGGCCCTGCAGTCCGTGCTTAATAAGCTCGGGAAGTTCGTGAACGATAAGCTCGTGAGGCCGTTCGTTACGGCCAGGAAGTCCACCGTGAGTTTGAGGGAGGCCCTGGACTCCGGTAAGGTCGTCATAGTGAATATGGGTGCCCTGAAGGGCACGTCCTCCATGCAGTTCTTCGGGTCCATGCTGCTGTCGCAGGTTCTGCTGGCGGCGTTCTCGAGGGGGCTTAGGGGGGAGGCCGCCAGGACCCCGGTGTTCATGTTCGTGGATGAGCTCCACAACTTCGTGTCCCCGGCCCTGGCCAGGACCCTCGCGTCCCTGATGGCGGAGACCAGGAAGTTCGGGGTGTTCCTGATCGCGATGACGCAGTACCCGCAGCAGCTGCCCCCGAGGCTTAGGGCGGCGATATACGAGCTCGCGAGGCACGTCTTCGTGTTTCAGGTGGGGCTTGAGTCGGCTAAGGAGCTGGCTAAGGTGTTCGAGCCGTACTTGGGGGACGCGGACCTCATGAACATAGACTTCTACCACTACGCGGCCAGGGTGAAGCTGGGAGGGATGCTGCTGCGGCCCTTCACGCTCAGGGCCCCCTACGTGCCCGCAGGCATTGAGGGCAACCCCTACACGGAGGACCGCGAGGCGGTCGAGAGGATGGGGAGGTCGCTCCGGCTCTACGGAGGGGAGGTGTCCGAGTCGGGAGGGCCGGCGGCGATCCGGCCAGTGTTCGGCCCGAGGCCCTACCTGGTCGCCGCGACGCTGCACGGCATGGGCGGGGAGGCCGGTGTCGAGGACCTGATGCGGGCTCTGAGGGGGGCCGGGCTCGCGGGGACGCTGCTCGAGGCCGCCGACCTGATCGGTGAGGCGGTAAGGGAGGGTGCGGTGAGGCTGGACGGGGACCGCGCGGTCCTCTCCGATGAAGCGTTGAGGGCCCTCAGCATTGAGTTCCCGGAGACCAGGCACTCCGGCGGCGAGCTGCACAGGCGGTTGGTTAGGGAGGTTGCGGAGGAGCTGCTCAGGCGGCGCAATTACGTGTGGGTGGACACGACGGGGTCGCGGGAGGCCCCCGACGTGGTGGCCGTGCCCGCGTCGCGGGACCTGAGTGAGTGGCTGGTGGATAGGGCGGTGTGCTACGAGGTCGAGTCGGATCCGGTCAGGCACGCCACGTTCGATAAGCTGGTTCAGGTGCTGAGGCGCTGCTTTAGGGCGGGGTGCTCCCGGGTAGTCATAGTGACGCCCGGCGAGGCGGGGGCGGACGTCATCGAGGAGAGGCTGGGGGCCGTCAGGAAGAGGGCGAGGCGGGTGGCGGTGGCCGCGGGGATCCCGGAGGGTTGGGTGAGGGACGCGGAGGTTGAGGTGGTGGTCCGGCCCGTTAAGGGCGGGGGAGGCGCGCCGGACCCGTCAGGCGGGGCCGGGGGCGCGGCGGATCCCGGCGGGGAGTTCCTGGCCTGGCTTAGGGAGAACTACGACCGCCTCTCGGACTCCGGCCTAATAGGGGAGTACGGGGGCGGGAGGGAGTGGGTGCTCGTCACGGCCGCCGCGGTGAGGGAGTTTAGGGATCGGGTCGGGGTTAAGTTGGCGCTTAAGGACCTGCCGGAGCTCCTTCCCGGCTCGGTGTACAGGTCCGTGTGGTTTAGGGGCAGGGCGGTCAGGGCGGTGCTGATCCCTGCGGAAACCTTGAAATAGTTTTTACGTCACGGCCATTACACGCCGGTAAAACACTCCATTACATTCCGAACTCCGCGCCCCGCCCATTTAACAATTACTTACTTGACGGGCCTGAGTTAAGTCATTAATGCTCCATCACATCACCATGCCCACGCACTATGTTTTGTGTTTTCTTTGGTTTTTGTTTGGTTTCCCCTGTTGTTATGGTTATTACGTCCGTGCATCGTAGGTAGTTGATTGTAGTGAGGTATAGTAGCAGTGCTGTTATTAGGGTGGAGGGTGATGCCGTTGTTGCGGTTGCTACATTCGTGTTTGTGTCCGTTACGAGGTATGTGCTCGTTGCGAGGTATATAGGGTACAGTATCATTACGTAAAACACATGCAACATAATTATTGATGAGAAGAAGGGCGTCGATTTCCCGGTTTCTTTACTCTCAATGATGTCTATTAGGAACGCTGGTGCGAATGAAAGGATTGGTAGGAAGGCAAACAATGTTGCTAAGGCGATCCGCGCATTTACTGGTGGCTTCGTCACGGCGCCGATTATTGGGAGTGCGATGGGCATTATAAAGAGCAGGAGCATGAGCAATGCTGCCGTCAGTTTCTTTGCGGTAGATGATCCTTTAAGTGTGGTAATCAGGGGAACCTCTGATTTCACGTAGTCTCGGAATGGTGCCTGGTTGCGCATAGCGTTGTAGAACACCTCAAAAAGCGTTGACGGGGGGCTTTGTGTGTCCAGGATTCGGGTTAACCTAATGTATGTCGCTAAGGCGATCGTCGTGAGTATTACTCCACAGACTATCTGCGCCCTATCACCGGGTAGCGTGATGAGGGAGTGTAGGATGGGATACAGGATTATGCCCACAACGATCAGCAGGGATGCAACCATCAACGCGATATCTACAGCCAAAAAGAAACCGACCGCAAAGCACCGGGCGAGGTCATGCAGCACAAAACTCAGAGGTTTTCTCCTCAATACTAATACGTTGTACAACGAGAAGATAACATTGCCGGAGATCAGGAAGAGCCACATGAATATATTTCCAAGGACTTCAATAATTGGCTTAATTTTTGCTGGTAATTTACCTAGTTGTATCATGAGCGCTGTGGTATTCAACGTAATTGTCGCTATCGCTACCGCAACAAATATCATCGCAATGAACTTTACGAGTATTTGCGGTCTCATCGTGCACACCCCACCGCCTCTATTTTAATGGTGTATGTTAAGATAAGATAAAGAGATGGTGAAGGTAGCGAAGTGAAATGCAGGAATATTACGCATGCAACACGCATGAGGCACGTATCCCCTAGCAATCTATCCACCGCTTCCCTAACCCCAGGTTAGGAGAATAAACAATAGACTCAGAGACTAAGACTAAGGGAAGAACTATGATAAGAATCAAGCACACGGTTCCGAGAGAAGGGTTCCTTTGAAAATAACCCTGTAAGCTATGTGACAATGGTAGCAGGGTCAAGAGTGTAAATAACGTGATCAACACGATTGTACCGGACCACGTTAATTTAACCTTCCTCACCGCGGCCCCGCCCCTACATCCTGGTTGAGGGCCCCGCACCACCGATCCTGCCGGACTTCTTCTCGAGCTCCTTAAGCACCCTCTGCAACTCACCCTCCATGCGGGCCGCGAGTTCCTCACCCTCCCGCAACAACTTCATCAGCGAGAGGGAAGCGCACGCGGTGGCCGACGCGAGCGCGACGGTGTCGGCGATGACATGTGCGAACATCGCTTCCGCCAAGCCCTTAGCGGAGTCCTTAAACCCGCCTGAAGCCAGACCCATCACGAGCGCGTGCAGGAACTCGACATCCTCCCTAAGCCTCCTCACCCTATCCTGTAGCACCCCATACATTAACTTACCCGACTCCACGGTCTCCGTGTCCTTAAGGAGTTCCAGTAAGACCTCGGCACTGCTCAAGACATCCCCCATCCTCATGAGCAAACCCCTGTACAGGCACCCCATATAGTCAACGGACCCGTCCCCCCTAACGACCAGGGCCCCCTCAACCCCGCCGATACCCTTAATAATCCGCTCGGTAAGGGACGCAATAATCCTGCGCTTCTCCTCCAACCTACCCCGCAACCTGGCCCACTTAACCAGGAGTTCCTTAGCCATAACCGCTACCTCCTCCCGACCGACGCGCGCCTCCTCCAACAAAGACTTAGGAACACTGACGGACACCTTAGGCAACGGCACACACCCTACCAACATAGGGTTTCAAGGCTATTAAGTATACTTAACAGATCAACTAAAACAACGGTAACTTAACGTAACACAGAAAAACACCGGAACATGCCCCGAGAAACATCACGCGTAAATCGACGGTCTCCGGAAAGCAACTTATGGACTAAGTCCATAAACTACCGTCACACCGACATAAATATAAGCACCGTACCCCCAAAACAATCGGGGAGCATTGAACCGGGAGGAAATGTTCCGCGGGTACCTGAAGGAAGGGCCGAAACACGCCCTAAACGAATTTTACGGCTACCGGGAAGAACTGAGTGAAGTCATAGGAAACCTCACATCAAGAAGGACCGTAACGGCCGTGCTGGGTCCCCGAAGAATAGGTAAGACCAGCTTGGTACTGACCGCGTACGCGGCGGCGGTGACGCAGGGCGCCGCGCCCCCCGAATCAACGGTTCTAATCCACGCCGATTTCCGGGGAGTCAACAGCAGGGTGGCGGCACTACACGCGGTACTCAACGGCTACAGGGCCTCAGAAAGAATTCCGACGGGAAACAACGCGGTCAGACGGTACAGGGACGCCCTACTAGAGAGGATACTGTACGAGGAACACGTAACGGAGAATGCGGGCATTAGCGCCGTAATCGTCAAGGGAGGGGTAAGCAAAACACGCGTAAGGAAAGCCGTGAGTGAGGGTTTACTGGAGGGATTCAGAGACGTATTCGAACTAATCGAGGACGTGTGCTCGGAAAAGAAACTAACATGCATCGTATTCCTCGATGAACTACACGAAATAATGGGCAGACTAAGAGGCGCTAAGGACGAGGTACCCCAAACACTCGCGTACGCCCACGACACCCTAACCCACATCAGGGTAGTGGTTTCCGGATCCAGGATAAGGCTGACGGAAAGCATAATTCAGCACGAGGAACTCATCCAGAGAACCAGTCAAATACGCATGAAGCCGCTCACCCCCCGCGAGTCACACGAACTGCTCCGCAAAGCATTCACAGATCATGGAGTCGAGTACACCGACAGAGTCCTCGAGGAAGGACACAGGATCAGCGGAGGTGTGGCCGGCTGGCTGACCGAGTACGGGCGGAGGTACGTCCTATCATACCACGCCTACGGAGAACCCCTAAAAGCCTTAAGCAACGCGGTCGAAGCAACCCTCACCATGATGAAAACCGCGTGCTTGGAAGAGCTGGTAGAGCTGAGGAGGAGATTAAGAGGTGCCGCAACGTATACCACCGCACTTAAGATACTGGACTACGTGGCTAAGGGCATAGGAAAACCCACCGACTTAAAGAGGATCACGGGCCTAAGTACAGGCACCTTTAACCACATCATTAAACTCCTCATGAAGTACGACATACTAACAAGAAACCAGAAAGATAAGGGAGTCGAGTACGTGATAGGCGACCCTGCAATAGCGGTGTACTTCCGAGCCGAGACCTCCTAATCACCATCGCCTCTCCTAAATAAGGTGAGGCCCCGAAACTAGCCAGACCGCGCAGAGTGTAGCAAGGATCTCACCAATGTTCTCAGCTCGGCTACTTCCTCCTCGAGCCTGTCCACCCTGGCCCTCAGGGCTCGGATCTCCGAGCCGTCGGCCCGGCACGCGTCGGCGGGTCTGAGCCTGCCCTTCACGTAGTCCTCCACGATGCTCAGGATGAGGTCGTCCACGCCTATGCCTCTCTGCGCGGCCTCGCGCTCGAGGTCCTCGTACATCCACTTCCTTACCCAGAGCCAGACGCGGGGCACGGTCCCCCACCCTCATGCGTGAAGTAATCCTTCACATAATTCCTTCACGAACACCCTAATTACAACGGGCCCTGAACGTGAAGGTCAGGCGTGAAGATGTTATGTGAAGGAAGCATGTGAAGGTAAGGGAAGCCCAGCCATCACCGGTCCTCGCACAGGATGCACAGGCCCGCGGAGTCGTACTT
Source organism: uncultured Desulfurococcaceae archaeon (assembly GCA_964399035.1). Classification (GTDB taxonomy): domain Archaea; phylum Thermoproteota; class Thermoprotei_A; order Sulfolobales; family NBVN01; genus WAOL01. The sequence continues at coordinate 1,904 of CAYNPH010000023.1, read as the reverse complement.
CCGCCTCAGGTCCTCCAGCCACACGCCCATGTAGTGTTGCTGCATTACCTTGAATTCCCTCGGCGGGATCCGGCCCTGCCACACGTTTATGTAGAGGGGCGGCACGCCGCGTGAGGTCATGTAGGTGGTGAAGAAGTGCCTGAGGGAGTACAGCGGGAACCTCCTTCCTAGGGCCTTATCCATGGCCTCGTACACCGCCGCCCTGAGCCTCGAGGGCCTGTACGGGAAGAGCTTGGCCCTCACGACCGCCGGGTCCCTGCCCAGGTTGGCCGTGCGGGACTCCGAGGCCCTCACGTCCCTCAGCCTCCGGGGGAGGTACTCATCCCTGAGGAAGTCCCTTAACCTCCAGGAGAACATGGCGACGTACGAGCGCTTGGAGCCCCTCACCGCGGCCCCCGCGTCCTTCGCCGGCACGAGCATCGCCTCGTCGAGCTGCAGCCAGCCCAGCTTGGCGTTTAGGACCTCCCCCGGCCTGAGCCCGGTCTCCGCCAGCAGGGCGAAGTACGCCTTGGCCGGAACCCACTCCACGGCCTTAGCAACGGCCTTAACCTCCTCCAGCGTCGGCACGTCGTCGCGCCATAGGCGCTCCGGCGGCCGCGGCGTAGTGAAGGAGTCGTACAGCACCCTGTCGCGGAGCACGTGCTTAGCGAATATCTTCAGGGCCTTAGCCACGTGCGCGGCCCTATCCGGGCTCCTTCCCGCCAGGTCCGCCACGTAGTCCCTGAGCCTAGAGGGGGACAGCGTGAAGTTGAGGTCCGTCAGCGCCGCCGTCAGGTACCTCACGCGGTCCTTCAGGGTCGCGTCCGACACCCTCCTCGCCTTAAGGACCCTGACGAACTCCTCGAGCTGCCGCTTAGTTACCGTGTACGTGTGGCCCTCGTCCAGGTCCTCCTGCTCCGCGTCCTTGAGGTAGGACCTGATCAGGGAGCGGAGCTCGGGGTCCTGAACCACCACCTTCGCGATGAACGCCTTCTCCGCCTGACTCAGCCTGCCGAGGGCGCCGGGCCGCAGCACCACCGCCTCCGGCTCCCCCGCAATGGCCCGGAACTCGTCCGGGGACAGGTACCTGAGGGCCGCCACAAGCAGCGCGTCGCTAACGGACCTGTAGCCGTGCTTCACCTTAGCTATGAGGGACGACGTAACGCCCAGGTCCCTGGGCCTCACGCCCTTAGCCAGGACGTACTCAAGTATCTTCAGCCTCACCTCCTGACCGATCCTCGCGACCTCCGCCGGAGTCAGCACCACCACGGCAACCACCCCCACAAAAGTAAGGAACTTAAGAAACGCTCACCCCGGACCAACGCCCACCACGCGGGCGAACACCCGACCCGGACCTCCGCCCTGCGGTGGGGCGTAGACCCAAAAATCACGGGTGACTTCATGGTCTCTAAAGTAGAATGCAGAGAATGAAAACTGTCATATGACAACAATGACACAATGTCATATGACACGAATGAACGCAAACTCATACAACCCACGCGTGGAACTCCACCACTGCACAAACACGATAATAAACTGCCCGTACCCCTGGATAGAAATTTTACATAACTGATGGAAATGGTGGGCCCGCGGGGACTCGAACCCCGGACCTCCGCCTTGTAAGGGCAGGACGAAGGGACAAGGGCACCCAGCACGTAAACACCCAACGCATTCCTCAACCCGACCGAAAATAAAAGACGTAAAACAAATGGCGTACCCAACCCACTGTTTAGGACCGGTAAAATAAACGTAATCAAAAACACACCTAAGGATGCCGATTCAAGTTAGTAACGCTTCATATTTACCGTTACTATTGGGGTACCCCATGGCGGTCTGCACCGAGCTGGAGCTACTGAGGTTGCTGGTTAAGCTGAAGCGTGAGCTACGCAAGACCCTAGACAAGAAGTCCTACGCCACGGCCGAGA
>CAYNPH010000022.1:0-16708 GCA_964399035.1 uncultured Desulfurococcaceae archaeon | reverse complement strand
CCCCCGCCCTTAGCGGCGAAGTACCTTGCGGCGCCGAAGTCGTGAGTTATGAATAGGTAGGCTGTGTTGAATTTCTTCTGCAGGTCTAGGAGGAGGTCCAGGATACCTATCCTTAGGGAGACGTCGATCATGGTTATGGGCTCATCAGCCATTATGAGTTCGGGGTTAACGCTTATCGCCCTAGCAACAACCACCCTTTGCCTCTGCCCTCCCGAGAGCTGGTGCGGGTACTTGAAGAGGAAGTCCTCAGGGGGTTTGAGGCCTACTAGGCTGAGGAGTTCCGAGACCTTCTCGATCAAGTCCCGCCTGCTCCTAGCTATACCCCACCTCTTCAGCGGGAAGGAGAGTGTCTGGAACACGGTCTTTGTTGGGTTAAGGGATGAGAACGGGTCCTGATGAATTATCTGCACGTTCCTCCGGTACTCTAGGTACTCATGCTTGCTCAGCTTCAAAATGTTCTTACCTTTATAGAGTATCTCGCCGCCAGTAGGCTTCACTAGCCCCACGATGGTCTTACCTAAGGTGGTCTTACCGCAGCCTGACTCGCCGACGAGGGTGAATATGTCGCCCTTATTGAGCACGAGATTCACACCGTCCACGGCCTTAACGTAAGCTACGCCGCCGAACATCCCCTTCCTAACAGGGTAGTACACCTTGAGGTTCCTGACTTCCATGAGGGGTGGTTCGGAAGACATCGCAATCACCTCCTAGCATGTAACCAGCAAGAAACTAGGTGACCGGGCTTGAGCTCTATTATGGGTGGTTCCTCCTTCTTACATATGTCCATGGCGTGCGGGCACCTGGGCCAGAACCTACACCCAGGCGGCGGATTAATAAGGTCGGGCAAGGTTCCAGGGATGGACTTCATCTCCTCAACACTGCCGGTCAGGCTTGGGATGGACTTCATGAGGGCTATCGAGTATGGGTGCTTCGGCTCCTTAAACACGGTGTAAACGTCCCCGACCTCCATGACCTTACCGGCGTACATGACCGCCATCCTATCCGCTATATCGGCTATCACGGCGATGTCGTGCGTTATGAACATCATAGTTATGTTCGTCTTCGCGTGGAGGTCCTTGAGGAGGTCGAGAATAAACCTCTGTGTCAGGACGTCTAGGGCGGTGGTCGGCTCGTCCAGTATTAGCATCGTCGGCTCGAGTAGCATAGCTAAGGCTATCAACACCCTTTGCTTCATCCCGCCACTGAGCTCATGCGGGTACGACTTAAGTACCCTGTCAGGCTCTAGGCGGAGGAGGCTGAGAAGTTTGCTTGCCTTCTCAATAACCCATTTCCTGTCGTGGACGCCATGCGCTCTGGCCGTCTCAAGGAAGTGGTCTAGGATCTTGAGTGTTGGGTTTAAGGCGTTGAGGGCTGCTTGAGGTATTAGTGAGATCTCCTTCCACCTAACCTCCTTCAGCTTACTCTCAGGGCTGTGTGCTAGGTCAACCTCACCCTTGTAGTATATGTGGCCATCAGCGATGCGGGCCGTCTTAGGGAGTAACCGAAGGATAGCGAGTGCGAGGGTCGACTTACCGCTTCCTGACTCCCCAACAACACCGAGGATCTCACCCTCCCTCACGCTTAGGTCGACATTATCAACGGCCTTCACGTCACCCCTGTGAACCTTGTACAGAACCCTCAGCGACTTCACTTCCAGTAGGTTACGCGGCATAAGCATCACCATCGGAATTAAGTATGGGGCTCTTACATAGTAATCTGCTGGGAAGTATTAAAGGTGAGTCCACAGGAGTTAGGGATCCCCGCACTACGGACATACTATTGCGGGTAGTACACATCAGCACCACAATATTTCCTTGGACGCTGGATTATATCTGTTATCAGGTTAGTGGAACAACTAATTAATTGGGCAAATGTAATGATTTCCTTAGGTGCGAGGAGGTCAACGCTAATACTAACACTCCTGGGTGAGCGTGCTGCGCGACGCAGGCGAGAAGGAATGGTTCGTGGAGACCAGTGTCGAGAAATTCATAAAATTCATTAAAGGCATAGAGCGAAGACCTGAGGTACTCAGGTTCATGGACGTGCTTAGGAGAACCTCACCACCGCTAGACATAACCACCATAGCAAGCAATGCCGGGGTTCCAGAAAAGAGAGGCATGAGCTACTTTAAGTGGCTCTGCAACCTCGGCGTGAGGTTCAAGGCGGACTACAGCCACTCAGCGCTGGGTCTATCACTTCTGCTCGTTAAGCACGGACGGTACGTGGACAGCCCGCCCAAGAGGGAGTGGGTATTCAGGCACGTACACACGGGTGCGGGGTCAGTAACGATCTACAGATACCCGAGGGTGCTGGGTCCCGACTTCATAGTGGAGGAGGTACGTAGGGTCTCAACCAACGCAACGATCTATACCTTTGAGGAACTCTTCTTTGCGCGCCCAAGCTACGAGTACTACTGGGTAGGCGACTTTCCCTCACCTAGGTTGGCCCTCAAGATGCTTCACGATCATCCGAGATTCTACGTGCTAGACTACCCAGTTAACGACAGACCACCGAGTCACGCAGCCCTCTTCATACTCTCAGTCCTCGAAAGGGACGCCCTAATAAAGGACACTGAGCTGGCCAGACTCAGGTGGCGGACGAAGCACCCCCGCAGGAAGATAGCCAAGCACCTGCAGGCACTAAAGGAAGCCAGCGTGCTCAGAGGGACTGTCTTAGATGTACCTCAACCAACGAGCACTAGGGTGATCCTAGTGATTAGGGCGGGAACCCATAGTAGGGCAATGCGGGTAGTGGAGGAGTACATGAAGTACCTCTACTCTGTCGAGGTTGGTGTAGGGTACGACACGGTCTTCGTTACGTTAGCTGTGAGGGAGAGGTACGCACCACTGATAAGGAAGTACGTGGAGCTGAGGCAAGAGTCCACCTGCATAGACTACATAGTCTACGATCTAACGAACGTTACGGAGGAGTACCCGCTCCCCTACTGGAACTACGACCCCTTAGAGAGGGCATGGTCGAAGGAGGCTCTTGAGGAACTTAGCGAGAAGTTAACGTCAGAAGGGTTTTAGGCCTCCAAGTCACTTTCTCCTCTGGCCAGTTGGTGAGCTCCGATGAAGAAAGGTGACGCGGTATTCCTTGCAATAGTGGCGGCAGTAGTTATAGCTCTTGTTTACCTCTACTTCGCATACGTAGCCCCAACCTCAGGAAGGTACTGCATGCCCTCAACCAGCAACGCGGCTTTCGGCGTGAAGACCCTCAAGTGTGAGGGCAATGAAGTAACGCTCCTAGCAGTAAACACCGCTAAGGAGCCTGTGCGCGCAATAACGCCGAACATAAGCGTGTGTATTGAGACTTCCGCAGGGCGTGTCTCATGCGTTGTCAAGAAGTACCGCTTAACGCAGGATAACATAAGCACCGCGATGTTGCTAAAACCGGGTGAGGGCGTGAAAATCAGCATAACCTACAGGCTGAACGAGAATGGCATAATCGCCGACGTAAGCGTGCCTTGGATGAAGGACGTCATACACTTAGCTAAGGGAGTTAAGGAGCCGGCATACTGGGTGTCGGTGTACTGGTATTGGTACGGCGAGGACGGCAAGCCCATACCTAGGTACCTCTCCATAGTGTGCAAGAACTGGGTTGGCGCAGGGAACCCCAACATAGGTGGGGGCGGACCAGGTGCGTGAGGTTATCGCAGGGCATGACCAAGCATGGAGGCAAGCTCCTCAAGAGATGAGACCTTAATGCTCCACTCCTCTCCGTACCCCCTATCAACTAGAACAGTTCTTATCCCTAGCTCAGATGCTGGTAATAGGTCGTAATACGTATAGGCGGACACATGCACCACCTCATCTGTCCTAACACCAAGCCGCTCGAGAGCCCTAAGGAACGCCTCCTTGTCGGGCTTGTACTTACCAGTGTCCTCAGCAGTAACGACCTCATCAACAAGCTCATTAACACCGCTTAAGGTTACCTCGATCAAGCGCCGCTCAGTGTTTGAGATTATGGCCACGCCATAACCAGCTAGCCTAAGGGCCTTAAGGCCCGGGATCAGGTCCGGAAAGGGTGGGGATCTAGCGAACCCCACCACCAGTGCATCCCCGTACACCTCCCTGTACTGTAGGCCCTTGCTACGCATGAGCTCCTGAAGCACCTCCTTAAGTATGTCGGAGTACCTTCTGAATCCTGGACGCATGATTATGGACTGCTCAACCTTGAAGAACTCCCTCAGAGCAACGTCCTTAGGTTCCTGCAGGACGTACTCGAGGACAGACCCGATACCATGCCTCCAGTCGAAGAGGGTTCCATAGCAGTCGAAGGTTACGTACTTAATCATCGCCGTTAACCCACCCTAACCTCTCATTCAGCACCTGAATTAACTTCACGAACTGATGTTTAGGTACCCTAGCCCCAGCGGCGCTCGGGTGGCCGCCACCGCTCCCGCCCAAGTATGGCGTAACCTCCCTCAGAACCCTATCCAAGTTTATTTCCTTGGGGTTAGCCCTCAAGCTCATCACGTACGTACCGCCCCTTTCCTCCACCGCGATCCCCACGGGCAACCTAGTAACGCCTTTCGCGTAGGTTGCAGCAACGCTAATACTTCCGGGCGGGTTGATCACGTAAGCTACCCTACCCACTACCTTAACGTTCTTCTCGACCCACGCATGTAACTCTTCATTATTTACTGCCTGTATGAGTGCCCTCACGAGCAACTCGCTGAGTTGGGATGGACGACGATTCTTTGAGAGATGCTCAACAATATGCCTTTTGAAGTCATGCATTCCTCTAGAGCCTTCAAGACCCTGAACGAGTATGCCTGCCTCGAAGTATACCTGCCTCTTATCCCACCTCTCCAGCGCCTCCTTAACCCATGGCGACTGGTCAGCGTAGTCCCCTATGGCGCCGTAGAGTGCCACCCTATCGTAATCTGGGTGGAGGAGCTCACCATACTTCCTGTACGTTAGCTCGGAGGACGAGACATCCTCATCACCCTTAGGCCTCACTAGCTCGGCGCTGAGTTCCTCTAGGCTTAAGCCTACCGGTGGCGGGTGGTGATCTATGTATGTTATGTGGAAGGGGTATCTCGAGAATTCCCGCGCTATGGCGGCGGCGTGGGTCTCGCTTAACGCGACGTCGACTACTACGATGTCGCCCCTCGCGAATTCCCTGAAGTCACTTAAGAGACCAACGGGGTGTGTGAACCTCACGTTAACAGTACTGTATCTCCTGCCTAACGCGGCAACCACTAGCGCGGCAGACGCGACCCCGTCGGAGTCACCGTGAGCCAACACCGTTAATGTCCTAGTCATTTAGCCCCAACCCCGTAGTGCCCAGCATTAAGCAGAGTGCTGAGCACTTTCCTAACATCTTCGTGGGATGGAACGTTGAAGCGGGCTTCCGTCGCCTCTATACCTACCTTAATTGAGTACGCGTAGTCCGGCAACACCTTAAACATGTCCTCATCCGTCCAGTCATCCCCTGCGGCGAGTATGAAGTCCCAGCCACCCTCGTCGAGCCACCTCCTCACAGCAACACCCTTGTTGACGTCGGCGTGCCTAACCTCAATGACCTTGCTCCCCTGTAGTACGGCGAGCTTGGACCCCTGAATGATTCCTGAGAGTGTGTCCTTGAGTTCATTCGCTCTAAGTTCAGCTAATTCAGGGTCGACGTTCCTGTAGTGCCACACAATCGAGAACTCCTTCTCCTCAATGAAGGAACCGGGGGTCCTGTCGACATAGTACTCCAGCACCTGCCTAACCGCGTCCTTCCATGATAGATCCTGAGGGACGGTCACTTCCCAATCCCCTCCCCTACGCTTCACTAGGGCACCGTGCTCAGCCACTAAACCCACGGGTAGGTTGCCGAACCACTCCTCCAAGGTGTTCTTGTCCCTACCGCTCACGATCACCACCTCGTTGCCCTCTACGCTCGCTAACCTCGATAGTAGCTCGATGATTTCCTCATCCGGTACAGCCTCTTCTGGCCTGGAGGCGAAGGGCACTAGCGTGCCGTCGTAGTCTAGGAGGAAGAGGCGCTTCCCAGCACTCGAGTAGCGCTCAACCATCTCCTCAAGGTTCTTGGGTTTAAGCACGTTCATCCTGAGCCTTATCTGCTCCTTCTTAGCCTCAGCCAGACCCTCTAGGAAGTCGTTAGCCCACCTCATTAGGTTGTACCTGCGCACCCTCTCCTGCATGCTCCTCAACCTCCTCTCCTGCTCCTTAGGGTGCATCGTGACTGCCCTCCTAAGCGCCTCAGCAACCTCCTCCTTACTGTTCGGGTTAACTATCAAGGCCTCAACGAGCTCGGCAGCCGCCCCAGCGGTCTCACTCAGGATGAGGGCTCCCTTACCGTCGGTTTTGCTCGCCACGAATTCCTTAGCAACTAAGTTCATGCCGTCCCTTAGGGGGAGTATGAACGCCACGTCAGCCGCTAAGTAGTAGGCTAGGAGTTCCTCGAAGCTAATGTACCTGTACAGGTAGTAGATGGGGTTCCACCCCACCTCCCCGTACTTGCCGTTGATCATGCCGACGAGCTCATCTATCCTGCGCTTGAGTTCCGTGTAGTGCTTGACCCTTGTTCTAGAGGGCGACACTGCCAGCACGTACACTACCTTACCCCTGAACTCAGGGTGCTTCTCGAGGAAGTAGTCGTAAGCCTCAAGCCTCTGAACGATCCCCTTAGTATAGTCTAGCCTGTCGATCGAGAATATCACCTTAGCCTTACCTAGCCTCCTCCTAATCCTCGCAGCCCTCCTCCTAACCTTCGGGTCCTGAACAGCCTTCCTGAATCTCTCATAATCTATGCCGAGCGGGAAGGCGTCAACCCTAATGAGCCTGCCATCATAGTTTATCGTGTTTAGAACGACGTTAATGCTCAATCCCCGCTTAACGCTACTCATGAAGTGCCTCATATAGTCGTAGTTATGGAAGCCTATTAGGTCAGCGCCGAGCACACCCTCCAGCAACTCTCTCCTCCACGGAAGTGTCCTGAAGAGTTCGAACGACGGGAAGGGTATGTGAAGGAAGAACCCTATGGTGGCGTCGGGTATTTCCTTCCGGATCATCTTAGGGAGGAGCATTAAGTGGTAGTCGTGAACCCAGATTATGTCGGTCGGCTTAGCGATCGAGAGCACCTCCTCCTTAAACAACTCATTAACCTTCACGTACGCCCTCCAGAAGGACTCATCAAACACAGCATACTGAGGGAAGTAGTGGAAGAGAGGCCATAACGTCCTGTTAGCGAAGCCATTATAGTACCCGTCAAGAAGGGACTCACTAATGAGTACAGGGACTAAGCCCTCACGCCTCAACTCCTCCTCAACTCTCCTCCAGTTACTCCCCTCAACTCTATCACTCGTTATCCCTGGCCACCCAACCCAAGCCCCACCGAACACCTTATGAAGGCTTGCGAGGGCCGTAGCTAAACCTCCAGTGCTCTGCTGAAGCCTAAGCCTGTCACCCTTCCTAACCACGGTAACGGGCAGGCGGTTGGAAACAAGAATTAACTTACCCGCACCACTCACTGAGGAGCACCAAGATCTAATACGGTGCGTCCATAATAACGGTGCTTGAAGCATGAAACTCAAGAAGGGGGTGAGGGAGGAGCTGGCGATTCTCCCCCCTCACCCTCACCGCCTTCCCTCCCGATCTCATACTTTATCAGGGCGGCGAGCGCTATGACTAGCGCAACAAGCACGATGAACGTAATTGTATAGATGATCACGGTTTCTCCTGAGAATCCATTACCTAGGCTACCTATCCACACACCGTCCAACGCCACGGAAGGTAATGAAGCGTGACTTAACGGCGTGTGTGCATCTGCGTTAGTTAGTGCTAAAGCACCAGCCACTATCAAACACCGTTACTCCTTCATGTGGGGTACGCCTTCAAGCTCCCTCTATTATTATTGCGGGAAGTGTTTAAAAGAATATCTTAACAACAGTTTCTTACCTTAGCACTAGTAAACACATACACTCCCTTCAATCCACGTCACGAATCATGCCTATCAAGCAAATTTAACCTTAAGACGAAACTACACCCGGCGAGGAACGTGAGCGGAGAGGCGATAGTAATCCTCAGGGACGTGAAGAAGGCCTACAAGGTGGGAGAGATAATTACGTGGGGTCTGCGCGGGGTTAACATGGTCGTTAGGAAGGGAGAGTACGTATCGATAATGGGGCCCTCAGGATCCGGCAAGTCAACACTGCTCAACATGATCGGCTTGCTCGATAGGCCTACATCAGGTGAAATCATAATTGATGGAATACCCGCAATGAAGCTAAAGGGAAAGCAACTAGCTATAGTCAGGAACAGGAAAATTGGGTTCGTATTCCAGCAATTTAACCTAATAGCTAGGCTGAGCGTATACGAAAACATCGAGTTGCCGCTAATACCGCGTGGAGTGCCGAGGAAGCTAAGGAGGAAAATGATTATTGAAGCCCTAAGGATGGCTGGAGGGGATGTTTCCTGGCTTAGGAAGAAACCCACGCAACTCTCCGGAGGGCAGCAGCAGAGGGTAGCGATTGCTAGGGCGTTAGTCAACAGGCCAGCAATAATACTGGCCGACGAGCCTACTGGCGCTCTAGATAGGAGGGCATCGAAGGTAGTGGTGCAGACCTTCAAGAAAGTTAACGAATCCGGTCAGACCGTAATAGTTGTCACCCACGACCCGGAGATCGGGCATTGCGCTGAAAGAATTCTCCTTTTACGTGATGGTAGGATAGTGGGTGAGGAGGAGCCAGATCCCAATAAATGCATACTTAATACGCTTAAGGAATGACTGCCACCAACAGGTCGGTAACCAAGGTGTCGTATTCAGACATATTTCCGAAAAACATATTCACCCCCCGGCACTCTTCACATAGGTGTTGAAGTATGGACAGGAGCGGGAGGTTCGTTAAGGCAGGCACGCTGATACTCGCTTCATTAATAATAACGCAGTTATTTCTCTCAACACTAAGTGTGGTTTACGTTTACGCCGCAGGGAACCTCACGCTAGTGGAGGAAAGTGTCTACTCATCAGCAGGGACTAAGAAAGTCTACCCTGGGAGTAAAGGAGTAACTATAGTACTCGACATAAGGAATGACGAGGCCTACAACATAAGCTATGTGCAAGGATGCTTCACGTTCCCTAACGGCATAACCCCAACACAGAACTACGGATACTGCGTCGAGGCAACCGACCTTAACGGCAAGTACGAGACAACGTACGTAAGCGGGGAAACCTTCAGGCTCGAAACGAAGGTCAACATAAATGACTCGGTGAGCCCCGGAACATACCCAATCACGGTTAACGTATCCTACACGCTCGACGCCCCCACAGGACCCGTGAGGAAATACGCGATAATAGACGCAAACATAACCGTGTACAATTACCCGCCAGTGGATTTGAGAGTGGTTGACGAGTGGTGGGGCTCAACGGACGTGTACCCTGGAACCTCGGGAGCCACTCTGTACGTAAAGATAAGGAACTACGGCGACACGGACGTTAGGGGCGGCACAGCCACGTTAGTTTTGCCATCGCCGTTCAAGCCTTCTGAAATTAAGGTGAACCTCCCCACGATAAATTCTGGTGATGAGGCGACACTAACGTTCAATAACATAGATATACCGGTACTAACCAAGCCAGGAACGTACAACGCCCCGCTTGACTTAGATGTGAACGCCGCGACCGAGGATGGGGTGGCGTACAGGTACGGTACAGCGCTACTAGTGAGGCTAGAGGTCTCCTCACCGCCAAAGCCCTACGTGAGCGTTGTTGACGCTGGTTGGGTGTCAGGCGCAGCGTACCCTAATTCGCGGGGCGTTACGGTCTATGTGACGCTCCAGAACTTGGACCAGTCAACTATACAGGACGTCGTCGCAACGCTCTACCTCCCGAAGGGTTTAATGACTAGGGACGGGAGGAGCTACGTGAAGACAACGTACACTACGCCAGTATCATTCGGGGGAGTATTCACGCTGAGGTTCAGCGATATTAACATGACGTTGAAGAATCCCTCAACCCTTAGTTTCAAGCTGGTCCTAAACATTGTGGCCACGTATAGGGGGGCCGAGTATGTATCTAATGTTGAGCTAGAGGCATATGCCAAGCCAGTAACGGAGGACGTCCTCAAACTCGTTAGTCAGCGCTGGGTATGGAGGGGGACTGACGCGGAAGCCCTCCCAACGGCTAGAGGGTTAACGCTTGAGTTGAGGCTAGCTAACCTAGGCCAGAACACGGTAACAACAATAATACCGAACATAACGGTTCCGGATGGCTTTAACTTAACATCCTACGGAGGAACGTGCCTTAACGGCGTCACGCCCGGAAGCACTTGCACCCTGGACCTCACGTTCAACATAGGGGACGACGTCAAGCCAGGCACGTACGGTGCAGTGCTCCGCACCACTTACGTAGTGAGTGCCGGGGGCGCGTACCTCTACGCCAGCAAGTCCTTCAACATCACACTAGCGATTAAGTCGCCGAGCGAGTTCGAACCCAACCTAACCTTAAGCAAGGCTTGGTGGGGCACCACAACGCCAGCAACCACTTACGGGGGCGAGCGCCTCGCACCAATACACGTAGAGCTAACGAACCTTGGAAGGTACGCTGCATCCGATGTCTTCGTCAGGGTGATCACCCCCAATACATCGGTGAAACTGCTCGATAACGCGGGAGTCTGCTCCGCGAACCTAGGTGCTGGGGTTGCTTGTCGCCTAACCACTTACGCCGACCTAGGGAGCGTGGTGAGCGGGAAGCTCGCCCTTGAAATTAACGTTAGGTACGTCATCAGTGACTACGGTGCATTCATAGTGAGGAGGAAGTCGTTCCACGCGTACCTAGACATCTCGGTTTACGCTGCCCAGCACTTAGGCAACGTTGAACTAGTGAGTGCTGACTGGAGTAACTCGCAGCCAGTCTACCCCGATACTGAGGGGGCAACGTACGACGTAACGATAGCGAATCACTACCCATTCAACATCGTGTCGCTTGACGCATACCTAACGAACCTGCCTTCAGGGATAACACCGCACAGGGGCCTTAACAGAGTGTACGTGCCGGGCCCTGTGCCGAGCAACCAGGACACCACGCTAACATTCACGCTGGACGTAGGTAAGGATGTCGCCCCTGGAACCTACGACGCAACGTTAGTGCTTCGGTACGTTGTCTCCACAGGCGGTGCTTCGATATTCAAGCAGGAGAACTTCACGGTGACGCTAAGGATTGATCAAGTGAAGCACGGGATCGAGGTAATCACAACTGGCTGGGCAGGAGCGCCAGCGCAACCCGGCACGTACGGTAACGTGATGTACGTGGCGTTAAGGAATGTTGACTACTCAACCGTTAAGGGCTTAGTGGCGGACATTCAGCTACCTCCGGGCTTCACCTCAACGACTAACAATAGATCTAGGGTTAAGGTTGTGGCGACCACGTCACCACAACTAGCGTCGCTAGCCTCATCCAGCCCGACCTCACTAATGCAGGCGCTGAGCAACCCAAGGCAGGTACAGTCGCTCCTCTCATCAATGCAGCCCGCAGGACAGCTGGGGAAGGGTGACTTCGCGTTCCTCGTCATAGGGCTTAACGTCCTGAACGTCAAGCCAGGTACCTACTGGGCCAACGCCACCTTAACGTTCATCGACCAATGGGGTAACTTAAGGAGGCAGCTTGTGAGGATACCCATACACGTACTAGGCACGGCACTCTACATTAAGGTGTGGTCGAACACCGTCCTTAACTTCAACGTGTCGAGGTCAGCCACCCTAACCGTTAACGTGCTGAATAACGGGTCAGCACCAATATATAACGTGTACGTCGCAGTGTACTCACCCACGTCCTACCTCCTAGTGAAGGAGACACCACTATACCTAGGCACGCTAAAGCCCGGCGAGGTCAGGCATGTGAACCTAACGGTGTTCTTCAACCCCATGCCCTCAGCTCAGTCACCAGTACCTGTAACCTACGGGAACATGCCCTTCATGGCTACCCTAATGTACACCGACGTTATCGGGACTAGGCACACGTACAACGCGTCATTCACGGTCAGTGTGTCCCCGTTCATAAAGCTGGAGCTCGAGGATCTTAAGGTCGTCAGGAAGGGCAGTATCGTGAAAGTATCTGGTACAATAACCAACTTAGGCAACGCTCAAGCCCAGCGCGTGGTTGTGGCGATACGCATAGGTAACTACGAGAGCCCAGAGTCCTTCGTTGGCGACATAGACCCATCATCGCAGACATCCTTCGCCGCCACAGCAACGTACAGTGGCAACGTGAGTAAGGTGTACATAGTCATAAGGTACCGTAACCCGTTCAACGAGCCTCGCGAGATGGTGGTGCCGGCAGCGGTGACGGAGTACGTGTCTGCGACGACAACCACTACCCCTGCCCCGCAAGGTGTGATAGGGGGGTTCGACATATATAAGATCGGGACGGCCGTGGCTGTGGTGATATTCTTGGCCCTCGTGGGCCTCCTCATCAGACGGTACCTAAAGCAGCATGAGGTTCCGTCGGAAATACCTGTGTGAGGGCGTGTTGAGCGATGGTAGTAATCACCGATATACTAAGGTACTCCTACAAGGTCCTCACGGAGAAGAGGTTCAGGGCCGTACTAACGATCGTTGGCATAGCTATAGGGCCGTTAGCACTTGTGATGATGACGTCTGTCGTAAGGGGGTACGCGTCCTACGTTGAGAGCCAGCTACTCGCCCTAGGCCAGAACACCATAGTAGTTACGGCGTCCTCAGGCTACACCCTTACGGATAAGGATCTTGACTTCATTCGAGGCATCAAGGGGGTTGCGGACGCCCAGCCATTCTACATGACACAAGCAATAATTCAAACCGTGGAGGGGCAGGAGAGGGTGTGGGTTTACGCTATAGACACCTCCATACTGCTCAAGGCCATAGGTAACTTGCAGCTTGAGGCAGGGGCTTTCCCAGCACCTAACGAGGTGACTATGGCAACGATAGGGCACTTCGTCGCCTACTCCGAGGGAACCGGGAGAAAGCTCTTCGACCTAGGTGACGCGATAACCCTACTAATACCTCAGGTGGAACACGGAGGTAAAACGAGCATAACTAGAGTAGTCGTTAGGGTTGAGGGCATACTGAAGGAGTACGGCGGCGCGATGTTCGTGTCACCAGACCAGGGTGTTTTCCTACCTTTCGAGGCAGGCAAAAGGCTCTTACACATGAAGCAGTGGACAGGGATATTCATCGTCGCTGAGAACCCGAACTACGTTGCAGGGATAGTCAGCAAGATAAGGAACACCTACGCCGAGAAAGTAAGCGTCATAGCCTTCCAGCAAATAGCTAAGGTAGTTTCATCGATCTCCGCCGCCATGGACTTCATAGCGTTCTCAACGTCCCTATCGGCGTTCGCAGTGGCGGTTGCGGGCACCGCAGCCACGATGATAACGTCGGTGATAGAGCGCACTAGGGAGATAGGCGTGCTGAAGGCACTGGGCTTCACGGACGGACAGGTTACCGCCATGATCTTGGGCGAGGCGATAATCATGACCCTCATAGGTGCGTCCATAGGGATAACACTGGGTGTGGCGGGCGCATATGCCCTAGCGTCTAAGGGACTAGTGATTAGCTCAGGCGTCAGTAAGATCGTGATTAAAGCGCCTCCTCAGATAACGCCGGAGAACATATCCATGACCTTAGCGATAACGATGGTCGTAGGCATCATAGGCGGTGTCTTCCCGGCATACAGAGCAGCCAAGATACCGCCGGCAGTGGCGCTGAGGTACGAGTAACTCTTATTTGAAATCCCCTACTACTGCAGGGGAAAGCATTACAACGATTCAGTAAAACATCCACCTAAACCCTCGGGTGGCGTTACTAAATTTTTTGCTCTGTAATAATTCTACAGAGGATGAGGAGAGGAATCCTTTTATGAGCTAGGGTATAGAGACACACAAGTGATAACCTTGAGTGCCCGGACGGTGAAGGCAGAGGTGAAGCCAAAGAGGCTGGTAGTCGTTAACCCTGACCTATGTGTGGGTTGCATGTCATGCATGTTCGCCTGCGCTAGGAGATTCCCCAACGGTGGGTTAGCGAAGGCGGCGATACACGTTAGGAGCGTCGGCGGTTTCGAGAGGGGCTTCACTGTCATAGTGTGTAGGGCGTGCCCTAACCCGCCATGCGCTAAGGTATGCCCAACAGGCGCGTTAACACCGAGGAAGGGAGGGGGCGTCACGCTCAACCCAAGCAAGTGCATAGGGTGCGGGATGTGCAGGGAGGCCTGTCCGTTCGGCGCGATACAGTGGGACACGGAGCTAAACAAGCCCGTAATATGCGTGCACTGCGGTTACTGTGTCAACTACTGCCCACATGGTGTCCTATCCCTTGAGGAGGTGAGGTGGTGATCATGCTCGTGGATAAGGCATGTACTCGAGTCCTGTACGTGGATCTAAGCAGGAAGACCTACTGGGTTAAGGAGAGGCCCGACCTCTTCGAGAAGTACTTAGGCGGTACCGGCGTGGCTGTCAAGCTCCTCAGGGAGGAGATGAACCTCTCAGCGGACCCATTAGGGCCAGGAAACGTCGTGGTGTTCGCGGTAGGCGCGTTCACGGCCGCCTACCCCACAGCATCGAAGACCGTAGCCATGTTTAAGTCACCCTTAACAGGCAACCTAGGCGAATCACACGCGGGCGGAAGGAGCGCAGTAGCTATAAAGATGTCGGGATTCGGCGCCATCGTGATTAAGGGTGAGAGCGACATCCCGGTCTACCTCTCAATACACGACGGTAAAGTGTACTTCAGAGACGCGTCCGCGCTCTGGGGAGTGAGGAGCACGTACACCGTTGGCCGCGTGCTCAGGGAGCGTGAGTCGTGGCCAGGGTTAAGAGCGATCATGAGGATAGGGAGGGCTGGCGAGAGGTTAATTAAATACGCTGGCGTAGTAACGGAAACCTACAGGCACTTCGGCAGGTTAGGTCTTGGAGCTGTGTGGGGCTCCAAGAAGCTCAAAGCCCTAGTGATCGGCGGTAGGAGAGCAATACCGGTGGCTGACCCAAGGAAGTACAGGGAAGTGTACGACAAGATCTACGACAAGGTGGTTAAGTCAGACTCCATGAAGAAGTACCACGACCTAGGAACGCCCGTCAACATAATACCGCTGAACAAGATCGGCGCCCTACCGACGAGGAACCTAACCTCAGCAAGGTTCGAGGGTGCGGAGAACATAAGCGGTGAGGCAATAGCTGAGACAATGCTTGCTAGGAGGGTAGCCTGCAGCCACTGCCCCGTAGCATGCATCCACATCGCCGCGATCAGGGAGGAGTACCCGCACGAGAAGTACTTCTACACCACTAAGTACGTGTCCTACGACTACGAGCCACTTTACTCCCTCGGCACAATGCTGGGCATATCAGACAGGGAGGGCGTACTGAGGTTAATTGAGGAGGTGGAGGTCGAGGGTCTAGACGCGATGAGCACTGGCGTAGCGCTAGCGTGGGCAACCGAGGCCTTCCAGCGCGGAATAATCACGGAGAAAGAAACAATAGTTAAGCCTTCATGGGGCGACTGGAAGACATACATACAGATGGTTAAGTACATTGTTGAGCAACCCAACGAATTCTACAGGAAGCTAGGCGAGGGCACTGAGGAGGCAGCAAAGACTTACGGTGGTATAGAATTCGCCATGACGTTCGGTAAGAACGAGATGCCCGGCTACCACGCAGGCCCAGCAACGCACCTAGGCTACGTAATCGGTGCGAGGCACAGCCACCTCGACAACGCTGGCTACAGCTACGACCAGAAACTTATAGGTAAGGAGTATCCGCCGCCGGAGAAGGTCATTGACGACCTAATGAAGGAGGAAGCGTGGAGGCAGATACTGTCGTCACTGGTGGTGTGCTTCTTCGCCAGGAAGGTCTACACGCCCGAACTAGTGGCTGAAGGTCTGGAGGCCCTAGGAATAAAGATCGATGCTGAGGGGCTCAAGAAGCTCGGATGGGAGATCTACGCCGAGAAGTATAAGCTGAAGTTAGACATGGGCTTCGACCTAGAGAAGGACCTTAAGCTACCGAAGAGGATCTTCGAGACGCCGAGCCCGCACGGCAAGATAAGCGAGGAATTCATGCAGAAAGCCCTAGACTACTTCAGGAAACGCATCAAGGAGCTAACAGGAAAGTAATTTTTAACGCTAATTCCTCAACCGAGGATTACTAGACCCCGATTAGAACTTGAAACCAAGCTCCTCAAGCAATCTCTTAGCTTTCTCAAGCTCCTTAAGCGCCTCGTAACCCCTCCCAGTTAAACGATACATCACCTTACCGTTAACCCTCACATCCTCCAGCAGCCCCCGACTCACTAGGCTCTTTACGATCTCCTTCGTCCTATCGAACGGCAGGTTAGCACCATACATTATGTGGGTCATGCTAACCTCACCGTACTCCATGACGGTCCTCAGCACATCGTAAATAATCCCCGCCTGACTCCTGTACTTCTTCCTACCCATGCCTCCCCCTCGCCCCCACCCCCGCACCAATCACCAGCAAAGCCACTGGCCTTAACCCCTCAGCAATGAGCATTAAGTCAGCCGATAGGTACTGAATGGCCAGCACCTCAACTACGTGTGACACTGCAAGCAGGACGTACCCGACCCCAGCGGAAGGTATGCCTTTCCCTTCAGAAACCACTAAGGCAGCGGCGACCAGAAGCACGGCTGCGCTAGCAATGTTTAGGCCGAGCCCCACTACAATACCGAGTCCTAGCCCTACGAACCCTAGTACGGTGTTAGTGCGTGTAGCTATGCC
>CAYNPH010000021.1:0-7208 GCA_964399035.1 uncultured Desulfurococcaceae archaeon | reverse complement strand
CGCGCGTGAGAGGTTCGTGCTGGGACTATTCAAGACGTTCGCGCCCGTAGTGTTCGCCTTCACTGAGCCGCCCGCCGAGCTACTGAGTCAGCGCTCCGTCTTCATAACGATGAAGAAGACTGACGACCCAGCGGGTAGGGACCCTGAACCCCACGACTTCGAGGATCTGCGCGGCAAGCTCTACCTCGCGAGGCTGACTAAGTTACCTGAAGTCCTGGAGGCCAAGAGGAGGGTCAGGGAGGACGTCACGAAAGGGATCGAGGTTAAAGGGAGTGTACTGACCCTCGAAGCGCGCGACTACGAAATTTGGTACCCTATCCTGGTGGGGGCTCACCTACTGGGGGAGGACGTGTATCGCAACGTCCTAGAGCTAGCCGCCGAGGACATCGATGCGAGGTGCGCGGCCCTCTGGAGCGAAGAGAAGGAGGTACTTGCGGCCCTCGAAAGGCTCCTAAAGGGTAGTGAGGAAGTCATCGTGCGTGCCAGCGAAGTGCAGGACGAGCTCAGAATAATAAAGCAGGAAGAACTAGGCAATGCCTTCGACGAAAGGGACTTCAAAAGGAAGTGGCCCCTTGAGAGGATAGGTCGAATTATGAGGCGGCTCGGATGGCGAGCGAAGACCACTAGAAAACTCCCTGGAACGCCTAAGGCGTATGAGGTAACCCTCAAAGAATTCTGCGATGTTGCAGAGAGGTATGGTTACAAGAGTGAGTTATGTGGTAACTGTGGTAGGTGTGGTAACTTTTTTGTGAAGGGTCAGGAGAGAACAGAACCTACCACGTTGAAAGAAAATTCACAAGAATCGGGAGAAAAACGTGAAAAAAGTAATGATGTGGTGGGTAGTGAGAACAAAACACCCCTTTCAGAAAAAGTTACCACAGTTACCACACCTACCACATCACGCGCGGGTTGTGGTAACTTAGAAAACGTTCGGGAAGAACCTACCACACCAGAAAAATCTTCGGGGGAGGTTCTCGAGTCAGTAGAGGAGGCGGTGTGGGAGTCGCTGACGATCAGCAGCCCAAAATCCGCTTACGAGGTGTATGAGGAGCTTAAGGAGTGGAGGAGAGCAGGCAAGCTCAAGGCCCCCGTCACGTGGGAGAAAGTCGCGAAAGCCCTGGAGAGGCTTGAGAATAAGGGCGCGGTCTACAGGTTCATGGATCCCAACTACCAGGAAGAGAGGTTCACGCTGCGTAAGCTCCCGCCATGGTGGTGACGATGACCGACACCGCCCTAGAGCTGTTCCTAAGGAAGTGGTTCTGCGGCCCCCTTAACCTGTGTTACAGGGTTAGGGAGTTCGGTTATGTGTCAGGCCCGTTGGGGGGTGCGGGGTTTAGGAGGGGGCCTTACGCTCTTGAGGGTTTCATCATGGAGTTCGGTAAGGTAGCTAAGATGGGTTTTGAGAGGCTCAACGCGTTTCTTTCGATAGCTTCTTACTCTGACTTGGAGATGAGTGAGCTGATCTACGACGCGCTCCATTATGACTTCGATTGTGGGGAGGATCCGAGTAAGGCTCTTGAGGTGGCTGCTGAGTGGGTTAGGGTGCTTAAGGAGGCCTACGGGTGTGACGCGGTGGTTTACTCCACTGGCTTCAAGGGCGTTCACGTGGTGATCCCGCTTAAGCAGCCTACTGACTGGGAAGGATACAGGCTAACGTATCACGCGCTACTCAACCTCAGCAGGGGCGCTAGGGAACTGAACGACTGGGCAATGCTGCAGCCCAACCGCCTTGACCGAATACCCTACACCTGGAACTATAAGGAAGTTAACGGGGAGCCTAGGAGGGCGTACGTGAGGGTCGTAGACTTACGGGCGGGGAAGCCCGTGAGGCCCGAGGAGTTCGACTGGGCCAACTACGAGCACCTCGACCTGCGTGACGTTGAGGCGGTCAAGGTCGTTGTGTCGGTGCCTAAGCCCAGGGTCGTGAGGGCGGTAGGTAGGCACGCGGGTTCGTGGGCTTGGGTCGAGGAAGTAGTTAGGAAGGGGCTGCCTGACGGGCGGAGGCGCTTCATACTCTACACCCTCACACCGTACTTAGCGACCGTGAGGAGGGTTAGCGAGGAGGAGGGGGTCGAGACCGTCAAGGAATTCCTGGAGGCTAGTTGCAGGAACCACGGGGCCTGCGGGAAGGTCTACGACTCGTGGGTAAGGGCGGCACTCAGAGGCGCTGCGAGGAAAGGGGTTAAGCCCAGGGGGCTTAGGTCGTGGGGGGAGAGGGACCCCGAGGTGCTCAGGCTGATTAAGGACGTGCTGAACGGGGAAGGCAGAATGGTTAAGATAACGGGGCTTAACCCCTACGCCGCCAAAGTCCTTGAGTTCGTTAGGGAGACTGGGCTTGAGGAGTTCAGCTACGATGACTTCAAGCGCTGGCTCGAGGGTAGGGAGGGCAGGCTGCTTAACGCCTCCGAATGGCAGGGGTGGGAGAGAAGGTTAAGGGAACTCGTGAGCGAAGGAATCCTAGGCAGGAAATACTTAATCAACGGCGAGTGGGTAGACTACGGAACCAAACGCGTAACCACGCCACCAAGCAAGGCCGTAAGGTTCTATGTCGCGAGGGTGTTTTCGAGTCACGTTTTATAATAAGGATATAAGACGGGATCCGAAGAGTCTCTTGGGCTTGGGGGGAGGGTATTGAAGAACGTGGTTCTGTACATAATCTCGAAGTTCCCTCGAGGGATTGGGAGGACTAGGCTAATGAAGTTAGCATTCATTATTGACTCCGTGAGCCTTAGGAAGCGCGGGAAGCGGGTCTTCGGGGGTGAGTGGGTTAGGTGGTACTTCGGCCCGTTCAATAAGGCGATCCTGGACGCGCTTGACGACTTACTAAGGATAGAGCTCGTCGACATAGTGCCCACACCCGCGTCAGTCAGGTACGTCTCGTTAGGTAATCCGCGGAGCCTCCCTGACGATGTCCGAGGCATAGTTGATGAGGTGATCGAGGAGTACGGGTTTAAGCCTCTCAACGAGTTGCTTGACGAGGTATACGGGAAGTGGGGCATTAAGAAAATACCGTTGGGGGAGGTGATAGAGCTGTGAGTTCCAGGGAGCGGTGGTTAAGGGAGTTCGCTGAGGAGGTGCGTTCCTCCCGCAGGGTTTCTCCCGAGGCCCTCAACGAGGTTATGGATTACATAGACGACGTCTACGGTGACGCCTTAGCCGCGCTTGGGGGGAGGGTGCTGGCCCTCTATAGCATAGCGCTGCTGCATACCGTGAAGAGGAACCCGAGGCTCCTCCGAAAGATAACTAAGGAACTCGCCTGCATCCTAGAGGAACTTTCGAGTAGTGAGGGAAGAGCGAGCCCCGAGGTCAGGGATAGGATCAGGAAGCTCCTTAAGGAGTTAGAGGAAATCGCTAAGGAAGCGATTGGGGGTTAGTTAAGCCTGACCATCCTGTACATGGACTCATTCTACTACTACGCGCCAGTACCTAGGGTGAGGAAGCTAAGGAAAGTACTTAGCCGCGCGGGAATTAAGCCCGCCAAACTACTTGTTCAGGACCCGCTAATCAGCGTTGACGCCATCCTTAACATGCTCACGTACTGGCTTAAGGGCGGCGCCAAGCCCGCAGGCATTATATTATCGATGGTCAAGAGTAGGCGTGTAGACGTGGTTAAACTATCGCGTGACAGTGAGGTCGGTGAGGAAAGGGCGGCGTTCCTGGATTTCCTTGTGTTCGTATTGAGGGGAGACGCGGATGAAGCTACCCGCAAGTTACGGAAAGGAATATGTCATTCAGGGAGCGCGGTTAGGTTAGGGTCCAAGGTTAGGGATAACCTCCGTAAGTTCGTGAGGGCAGATATGAGTGTGTTGAAGGATTTCATACCTCTCGACAGGTATCGGGGTAAGTTAGCGGGGCTCTACTCTGAGTACATGATCTGCCGCGCGTGTAAGGTGCTCGGCGTGAAGTACCCGCGCGCGGTGGCGAAGGTTCCCTTCAAGTACGGAGGGAAGAGCGACGTGAGGCTCCATCACTTCATTGCGGGCAAAGCACGCGAGTGTACGGGGCTCTGTGACTTAGGTGACCACTGGGAGGATGTTGGGAGGGCGGCGTCACTACTCAATTACGTAAGTAACCATGGAGGGCCAGTGTACGTGGCCACAGTAGCCGCGCTCTCACCCCAGAGGGTCGCCACGGAATGCTTCTCCTGCATAATAAGGGCGTTATCCGCTGGGAGCGAGGTAAAGGACTTGAGCCTCATGATAAGGAGGTAGCGCGTAAGCCGCACCACGTGTTTTTCACGTACGCTAACGCGTTACTGTGTGGTGCTTGAGGTGGGTGCGGTTAGGCCCGCGTTCCTTGTCGCGGTTCTCGCGGTGGTGGGAGGCGCTGGCCTCATGTACGCTAACGCCCTAGCGCTTAAGGCGGTGATGGGGCAGGGCAACGTCGTTGAGGCCTTAATGTATGTTGCGTGGTCGGTCATCGCGGTGTGGGCGTACGTAAAGCTCGTGGCTGACGAGATCCAGGGTTTAATCGATCGGGAGAGGGTCAGGCGTTAAGGGCGTGGCGCGCCCAGAACCTCGCGGAGGTACTTGGGCTTGAGGAGGATGAGTAGCTCCGTCCTCCCTAACCTTCCGAGGAGGGCCCGCCACCCCTTCTCGCCCGACGTAAGGAACTCAATGATGTTCGGGAACCCCTCATCATCGCCGAACTTCTTAACGCATTCCTTGCTCACCGCCACGTAATCGCTCGGTTCCCCGAGGTCGGCGAGCCCCTTAACCCTCACGTCGCCCCCGTACTGCTCCAGCAGGGCGCTTAGGTCGTAGTGCCTGCATTCCTCCAGGATACGTTCCAGCAGGTCGATGCTTAAGTAGCTCGCGAGTTCCTCCCCGCGAGACGTTATGACGTAGTACCGCGTGCGCCCGTCGAAGCCACGGTACTGCCTAACCATGCCTAACTTAACCAGCTTCCGCAGCAACCTGCTGTGCGTTGTGCGCGGTATCCCCGCCCGCTCCGCAACCTCACGTAACTCACTCCCTGCTAGCGGGGGAGCGTTCGGCCGCATCAACGCCATTAGTTCCTTGAGGACGCGCTCGCCGAGCTCCGTCCCAGCCAGCGACACGTACTGGATCATGACCTGGGAAGTCCCCTCGCCACCTAGGCGTGTCCTTACACGCACCGCCATCACCCACGTTACTGTGCGGGTTCCTAAGTGAAAAACACGTAAATCCCGCACGGGCTCCATACAGTCTCTATGCGGTTCTTCCGCATCATTTCCTCAATCAAAAACAATCTGAAGTCTGACAATCTGGTAACCGTATTGGCGTTACGTGCAGGTGAATACGTAAATTAAGCCTAAGCGCGTAATCCGTCAACACCGTCGATCATGTCAATATGACATACATTGACTTCTAAAATGACGGAATTGACGATTAAAACGGAGGTTTGCTGACGCCTTAACATAATATAAGGTATAGGGGAGTGAAAAAGGCGTGCTCGGCTTTCACTCGTCAACCGACCGTACTACCCGCGCCCGTTTCCTGCGCGCCCACTTCGAGCGGGTGCCCACCCTAGCGTACTCCCGCGGGGCCAGCCCGATGCGTGCTAAGTACCGCAGCACGAACTTAATGCTCGTGTCGAACACGTAGGGAACGTACAGCATGACCTCACGGATCACGTCCTCGGGCCTCATGCCTGGGTGCTTGCTCACGACGTACGTCGCGATCACCGCCACCTCCGTGCGCGTGGCTCCCCACCCGAGCATGGGCTTAACCTTGCTTAACTCGCCGCCAGCCAGCGCCTCGTACTCGCCCGCATACTCGGGGATTTTCTTCCAGTCCCTCAGCACCTCGGAGGAGGCTTTACGCACGTCCCGCGACACTGGCGGGCTGAGGCGCTGGTACTTAACGTCCTTGAAGCCAGGGAGGCGTAGGCAAGACATTATCAGTGCTATGTTCCAGAACTTAAGCAGCACCGAGTAATCCAGCAAGTCGCTCTCGCTCTTAACGCCTATCGCGTTAATGAGCCACGCAACACCCAGGATTAACTCGCGGGACACACCCACTCAACCCCACCCCCGACTAAACCGCGATGAATTCCCTTACCTTAGGTAGGATTACCCTGTAGTCCTCATCCAGGATCGGTATCCAGTCAGTGTAGTGCCGCCCGCCCACGCTGCTTACCCTGCCCTGGAACGCCTCAATATCTTCCGAGTCAATCCCTAAGCGCTTGCATAGCTGCCGCCACCACTTACGGAAGTACTTGACTCCGAGGCCCAGCTCCTTAAGCTTCTTTTCAACCGTGTCCTCGTGCGGCAACTTACCGCCCCAACGCATTAGTTGCGCGTAGACCTCCTCAGGGAGGTACATGACGAACTCGTTCTTGCTCCCGCGCTGCAGGTCGACGTGAACCCTGACGGCCCCGTAAGGCAGTTTCACTGCCCTCAACCCCCTGACGTTCCGTATTAGGTACCTGGCCTCCACGCCCCTGCAGCCCGTGCTCACCAGCACGTTGTAGAAGAGCGTGTAGGGAGGGCCTAACTCCCTCACCCTATCCCTTACTTTAGTAATTAGGGAGTCAGGGGGCACGTAACTGTCTTCCCTGCTCTTGGGTCTCTTAGGTAAGGCCTTCTTCAACTTAACCACGAGCTCGTCGTAGGCCTCGAACTTCTTCTCGAGGAACGTTAGGAGCCTCCTGAACGCCTTGTATGTCTTATCGTTAACGCCGCCCATCCGCTTGAAGACCTTCCCAACGTCGCCCTTACCGCACACCCTGACCCCCAGGGCTTTCTCGAGGCACTTCACGTACGAGGCGGCAGTCACCTCCCCAGTCCCTTCCTCGCTAAGCAGCCAGTCCTTGAAGGCATCCAGCAAGCCCTTAGTTATCTCCAAGCAAGCTGAGGCGTTGTGGATAACTTTACCCTCGCCAACACCCCTTGAGCCACGCGTGGGCAAACACTTACAAGGCGGAGGTCCGGGGTTCGAGTCCCCGCGGGCCCACCAAACTTACTGTGGGTTTAGCCTGTATCACTAGTTTGTTAGAGGGACTCAGAGATTTCTCTTATTGCCCTTATGAAGGAATTCATTTCCTTGTCGGTTCCTATGGTGACCCTGACGTATTCCCGGAGCTTCTTGTGTGTTAGGGGTTTAACTATTATGCCGCGCTCTGCGAGTTTTGCATGCAGTTTCTTTCCTTCGAGCCCGTTTATTCCAACTAGTATGAAGTTAGTTACACTGTCCTTAACCTTCACTCCGTGTGTTCTATTAAGCTCG
>CAYNPH010000020.1:0-3187 GCA_964399035.1 uncultured Desulfurococcaceae archaeon | reverse complement strand
TTCCCTCAGTACTGGGCGGTAAATCAGCGGTTTCAGGGTTTGAGGTGAGTCCCCGCGTTTCCTACCTTGGATTAGTGAGTTATTGAGTTGATGCGAGTTAACTGGGGTTCGTTGATTATTCTCAACTAATAGACTAAATAGGGAGGGTGGCGCGCATCTACTCCGGGGATTCATGGTGCGGGAATACGCGATCATGGCTGAAGGCCTCGGGAAGCGCTACCCTAACGGCGTGTGGGGCGCTAGGAACGTGAACCTAACGGCTGGGTATGGGGAGGTGGTCGTGCTCCTAGGTCCTAATGGTGCCGGGAAAACCACGACTGTCGGAATGCTTACCACGTTGCTTAAGCCCAGTAAGGGTTCGGCACTGGTAGCGGGGCACGATGTTGTGAAGGAATATGTTGAGGTGAGGAAGCGGGTTGCTCTCTGTCCTCAGGACGTCAGTATAGACGCTAACTGGACGCCGTTGGAGGCCGTCGTGGGTTACCTGATGTTGAGGGGCTTTAGTAGGGGTGAGGCTACTGAAAAGGCAAAGTACTGGTTAGAGGTGCTCGGTCTGTGGGACGTTAGGCACAGGTTGGCTAGGACGCTCAGCGGGGGTCAGAGGAAACGGGTGGCCGTGGCAATGATCCTAGCGAGTAACACACCAATACTATTCCTCGATGAACCCAGCGTAGGCCTGGACGTTGAGGGGAAGTACAAAGTATGGCGGGCTCTGAGGGGCTTCGTTAGGGAGGGTAGATGTGTCGTCATGACGACGCACGACATGCGTGAGGCTCAGCTGGTTGCGGATCGTGTCATCATGATTCACAAAGGCATTACCGTGGTTTCCGGAACTCCTGAGGAGCTGATGCGCGCGATCCCACATAGGTTCAAGGTCATCGTTAAGGGGTCCGTGGACGGGTTAGACGCGCGCAAGATTGTGAGGTTAGGGGATAGGGTAGTGATCTATGCCCAGAACCGTGAGGAGGCACTCAGCATCGCCGGATCTGTGACCGCCGGTAGCGTGACGATTGATGAGGTTGACTTGGAGGATGTGTACCTTGAGGTAGTCAGCGGTAGGGGCGGGTGAGTGGACGTGATGCGTAAAAGCTTCAGAATGGTCTGGGGGATGACTTACTTAGCGAGTAGGTGGATAGTTAGGCAGCCTATCTGGCTTGTTCAGAGCGTCGCCATAACCGTGGGTTTCTTTGTCTTGCTCTACGTGTGGGGTGGTAGGGCAGGCGTAAGTAACTTCGTGGTAGGTGCCGTAATTGCGGGCATGTGGGGCGTCGGCATAAACCTGGTCGGGCAGGACATCGGGTGGTATAGGTTAATGAAGCTCTACGACATGTTCGTCGTGACCGAGATGAGGCCCGTGCACTTCATACTGGGGGTGTTCCTCTCCTCCATGATCTTCGAGGCATCGACGCTGGCGGCGTACCTGCCGATCGCCCTAGCCTTTGGGGCGGTGAGGGAGCTAGTTGCGGCGCTACTAGTAGGTGTGGCTGAGCTAACATTGGCGACCTTCCTGGGCTTGGTTGTGGCGATGAGGGTCTCGGCAGCCACCAACGTGTCGTCGGTGACTAACACACTGTCGAGCATACTACAGGTACTCCCGCCTGTTTTCTACCCGGCGTACCTACTGCCCGGCGTGATTAAGTACGCGGTGATGGTCGTACCAACAGCTGCGGCAGCGGAGCTTGCGAGGCAGTTAAGCGGTGTGGGGGCTTCGGTACCGTTACTTGTGCCACTACTGTCGCTATGTGCGTGGGTAATCACTGCTTTCCTAGCCGCTAATAAGGTGGTTAAGTGGGGCATGATGTGAAATGACACGCCACTATCATGCAGATATCAATTAGCACCAGCGGGGATACTGGAGGCACGACAGCCCGTCCCAACTAAAAGATTACGGCTTCAGTCCTCAAAATGCTCCGCGACGGTTAAGGGATTATGAGGCGGTTTCATCGTAGGCGTTCATTAACCAGCTGCTGTCCGGGCTGCGTCATCCAGTAACCTCCGCATGTATTTCCTTGAAAGCGCTTACGTTGACCTGAATGGGTGTTGAGGCGTAGTACCTCAGAACCTCGTTAATTAGGCTTTTCGGCAGTAACCCGTTGCTGGCGCCGCGCTCCACCCTGGAGTGAAAGCCTTGGATGCCCCACGCGTCGAAGTCGTTCTCCTCCCTCTCATCGATTAGCTCGCCCCTTATCACCCATGAATTCGTGAGGTTGCTTATGACCATGAGGTAATGTATAACGTATGTCCTCCCGCCCACCGAGCACTTAACCGCGAGGTCGTACGCCTCCCTAACGCTTCCTAGGCGGTGAAGCACCTCCACCACGTCTTCCTGTGTCGGTGCTTGGGTGGCTGGTGAGGGCGGGGCCTTGATAATTAGCACGGTGTCCGGACCCATTACTTTCGGCACGATGCAGTACTTCCTGCTAGTCCCTAGCCGAGAGCACTTAGTGAATATCCTCACCGGCACCTCCACCCAGCCCTTGCCCGGAACGCTTGCGAACACGTGAACATTTCTTGGGTCCTTACCCATTAGGGAGGGCACCGCACTTACCCGTATTAGGAGGGGTCTGCCAGCCACGTAGTAGTTGTAGAACTCCTCAGGAGGTAGTGAGGAGTCACTCGACATTAACTTCCTGATGACGTCGGCCGGTGTGAGCCTGCTCCCTACAGCACCTCGAGGGGCGTTGATCACTACCAACGCAAGTACCAAGAGGATGGCGGCAACCACCGCAAGCACCTTCAGCATCGTTCCATAGCGCGACGTCGGCATGACTCTGCCCACTCCTTAACTACGTCGTATGAGTACGTATTTATGTTTACGTACTTTTATATGGCATTTCAAGACGTTGCTGAGGGCGCGCAAGTAGCTCGCAACGAAAGCAGTTACGTTGCCGTCACTGACGCTATGAGTACCTGCATCACCAGCAAAGACCCAGCGACGCCCGGGCGGGCGCCGGTGCTTAACGTCATGCGTTGGACTCGGCAATATACATGATTCTGTAGAATTGAGTGGAAAGAAATTTATTTAATACCCGCCTTCCTTAACATATTGAAGGTGATAGGATGCGCCAATCAGGGGAGGTGGAGGAGGACTCCTCCTCATCGACTTTGAGGGCGTCGTTACTCCTCAAGAGTACCTTCTAGAGGTAGCTAAGCGTTCAGGCCTCTACGCTAGGGTTAAGGAGGAATT